>JBDGWG010000010.1:0-76251 GCA_039585235.1 Gemmatimonadota bacterium
GAGGGCGCGATCGTCGTCGAGCGCGTCCGCGAGAAGAACTCGCTCAACTGGGGCTACAACGCCGAAACCGACAAGTACGAGGACCTGGTGAAGAGCGGCGTCATCGACCCGACCAAGGTCACGCGCACGGCGCTCCAGAATGCCGCGTCCATCTCGGGTCTCCTGCTGACCACGGAATGCGTCGTGGTGGACAAGCCGGAGAAGGAAGCCCCCATGCCGGCGATGCCGGGTGGTGACATGGGCGGCATGTACTAGTCGTCCGGGCGACAGGGACGAACGAGGGAGTAAAACGGAAAACGGTCCGGTCTCGCGATCGGGCCGTTTCCGCATGTGCGGATCCGGCGTCGCTGTGGCTCAGCGCCCTTCTTCGGCGTCCAGGCGGCACAGTCGCAGGTGCCAGCCGAACACGGTTCCACCTACGACCCCAGCGCCGACGACGATCTCACGGGTCAGGTGCGCTGCGCCGATCCAGCCTGGCCCCATACTCGATGCCGCAAGCCACAGTAGAAGACCAGCCGCGAGTCCGGCGGCCGCGCCGACCTGAGCGTTCCACCGCAGGTGAAGAAGATCAGACGTTGCGGCGGCCATCAATCCGAAGAATCCGAATATGCCCAGGTGGAGGGCCGTGAACGTGGCCAGGCGGGCCCCAAGGGAGAGCCCGGAGACCGTCTGAATCAGACCTACGCCCTCTGCCGTGAGACCGGCCTGCCGGAGCGACACCTCACTGAGAAACAGGGGCGTGAACAGGGGTTCTAAACGTGCGATGTCGACCACGAAGAAGAACACTGCGACCGCCATTCCAGCCAGGATGCCGGCTTGTATACCCCATCGTCCGCGGGTGCGGAGTCTCACATGATGCCTCGGGTCGAAAAGGGGCCACCTCCACGAGTCGGCGGCTCCAGGCCAAGGTGCGTCACCCGTTGGCTCCACGTCAATCGAGGGATCGCGTCGGGGAGCGCTGGCACGAGGCTGGCGTTGCCTCGCACGGCTCGGCACCGTATCTAGACGGACCGAGGCGATCAGCAGGCACGTCACCCGACGAAGGGGCGATCCATGAGCGAGGTGCGATCAAGATGCGTAGCCTGTGACCGGACCTCGGAGGAGGTGCCGATCGTGCGCATTGAGTACCGGGGCGAAGCCACCGGCATATGCCCCCAACACCTGCCTATCCTGATCCACGATCCGTCCCGTCTCGCTGGGCGTCTGGCTGGAGCCGAGGCGATGGAAGCGGCGGACCACCATGACTGATCAGTGGTGAGACGCAAGCCCCGGGAGGATAGGCGCCGCCACTTGCCGCGCTGGTTCCTCGTGGTGGCTGGCGTCCTATCCGTCGGACTGGGGACGCTCGGTATCTTCGTTCCGCTGCTCCCGACCACCCCATTCCTGTTGCTCGCAGCCGCCTGTTTCGTGCGGAGCTCGGATCGACTCCACACCTGGCTCATCAACCACCGGGTATACGGTCCGATCATCCGGGGCTACCGCGAGCACGGGGCGCTGCCCGCGAGCAGTAAAGCGACCATCCTCTTCTTCACCTGGGCCGCCATACTGTCCAGCATGTTCGTTCTGGCCCACCCCGCGCGCTTCCTGCTGCTTGCCCCCGCGATCGGTGCGACTTGGATGATGTTTCGGATGCCGACCCTCGATCCGACGGTGCTGACTACGGACCGCGTGGGAAACGGCGAATAGCGGAATCGACTGAGCCGGCTACCCTCCCACGGAATTCCCTTCGGCGTGTCCCCTCAAACGGTGCCGGGCGGCTCCCGGTCGCGTAAGGGCGGCGGCGAGGTAGAAGACGGCCACGGCCAGAAGCAATGCTTTGATGCCGAGCAGAAAGCTCATCGATTCGAGCACCGCTCCGACGAGGGCGCCGAGGATGTTCGAGCCGAGGGCATAGTCCTTCCTCCCGGCCACTGCGAAAGCGCGGGCGAAGGCGATACCGCTGAACGCCATGGGCAGAGTCGTAAGCGTGCCGACGATGACCGCCTTCCAGGCGAACGGAAGGAAGGCAAATCGGGCGAGATCCACGAAGTACAGTGCCAGGACAGTGGCCAGCAGCACTCCGTACACGGGGCCCAGCGGGATGGCCGGCCACCGGATGACGATCGCGTTGGCGATCAGGACCATGGCCAGGACGCCGGTGATGATCACGGCGTTGACGATCCACGTGTTTCCGAGCACGACCGACGCCTTGCTGATGTTCTGAACCTCGAGCAGGAGGAAGGCCGCACCGAGAGCGAAGAAGTGCCAGGATTCCCGGTCCCACGTGCGAGGGTTCATCGTGGCCGGCAAGTCCAGCGTCCGTCCCGCGTACAGCACAAGCAGGGCGAGAAGACCCGCCAGTAGAACGAACAGGAGCGGGATGCGAGGGTGGTCGAGGTACAGGTAGGGCCAGTCGTCCGTAGCCGGTGGCGTAGCATACGACGGGTCGACCGGGTCCGCTTCGGCCAGTGTTCGCAGGCGCCCGAGCTCGGGAACGGACGCGATCCTCTCGCGCGCGGTCTCCAGGTCCCCGGCGATCAACATGACGCCGGCCGAGCCTCCGGCGCCGAATGGAAAGCGAAACGCCAGCGGCTCCTCACCGAACACGTTTCGCAGCTCGACCGCGAGCCGGTCCAGGATGAAGTCTTTCACAGGAAAGAACATCACGGTCACTATTCCACCGTCGTTCAGCAGTCCACGGACGTGCTCGAAGCTCTCGGTCGTGTAGACGTAGTGATCGAGCCGGGCGTTCGTGAGGGAGGTCGTCGTGTGCGAGTCGAGGAATCCGAACGCTATGACATCGTAGCGTTCCTCCGCTCGCGCGAGGAACGACCTCGCGTCGGTGGTGACCAATTCCACCCGCTCGGAATCATACGGCCGCTCCGGATGGTAGCGTCGCCCGAAGGACAGGATGACCGGGTCGATGTCGACGGCCGTTACGCGCTCGGCCCCGTTTCGGAGCATTCCGGCAGCGTCGTTCCCCGCTCCCGCTCCCACGAGGAGCACGTTCGACGGATCCGGGTGGACCAGTGCCGGAACGTCATACGCGCTGAGACTCACGCCTCGAACGGCCAGGCGCTCGGCTCTCCCCTCTGCGCGTCCGAAGGAACTCAAGTCCAATAGGAACTGATAACCGGCGTTATTGACCTGCACGAGATACCTGGCGGTCGGAACCTCGGGCAGGGTGTCCGGATTCAACGCAGACAATTCCAGCTTCTGATACGGAGACCACACCGTCTGGAGCACCGACTCTGACCTCTGCGTGACCGCGACGAGCGGCACGAGAGGGACCAGCATCAGGAGCGCCAGCCAGTCGACCCGTTCTCGTTGAGCCAGAAAGGGCAGCGCGAGCAGAACCAGAACCAGGAACCAGAGCGCGGGCGGTTGACCCAATCGGCTGAGTCCGACAAAGAGCCAGATTCCAGCCAGGCTTCCCGCCACGTTAACCGAGTATGCGACGATCGGCTGGGGATGCTCGTCCAGCAATCTGCCGAGCAGGCGGCCGATCGGAATGAACGGCTCGAGAACCAGGACCATGACGGCGAAGGTGAGCATGAGACCGACCAACAGGCCGACGACCACGACCGGAGTCGTGTCGGCCGAGCCGGATTCCCAGATGTTCATTTCGCCCAGAACACTCAGAAGTTCGCTCACTTGCCACAAAACCTTCTGCGACTCGGGGATGGCCATCAGAGTGGCGAGAATAAGCAGGGCAAAAACGCCGCGGCGGGCCGAAATCGGCCGTTTAGACGTAAAGAGTCCTATGCCCAACCCGAGAAAGCAGACCACGAGAACCGTATTCTGCAGGTAGGCGAAGATCCGGATTTCCGTTCCGATCCAGCGTATGAAGAGCAGTTCGAGATAAAGGCCGAGCAGACTGATCCAGAAGATCGCAGCCTTGGATCGAAGTTGCGCCATCTCAGACTCCGTCTGTTCGGTTTCGCCCGGGTTGTCAGGGTGGCCTGCGTCAGACCGGTCCAACAGCACACCTTGAAGGGAAGTCCGCAAGGGGTCCCTTCCGCCTTCTTCCGAGCCTCGAAACGCGCCTTCGTTCGCCGGGGTTCCGTCGGCCTCCGAGAGTCATGGGTCGGTGAGCCGACGCACGACCCTCTGGCGACCTGATCGACGATCGACTACGTGTTGGGACACGTGGCCCGCCATCGGGCGCCGACCGACCGGAAGCCGGTGCCGGGTAACCGAGCCCTACGACCTCGAGTCACCATGCTGAGATCGCGGGAATCAGGAACCCTGTATGATACGCGCGTCGGCGCCGGACTCACGATGGCGCTGCGTCGCGCGCGCCGCTCCCCCGGCCACCGCGGCCAGCCGGCGCCGATCTTCGATGCGGCTCGAGACCGCCTGGTAGTGCTGTCCGACATGCACAGAGGCAAGCGGGATCGGGCCGACGACTTCCGGCGCTGCGAAGCTGCCTACCTCAAGGCCCTCAGGCACTACGACTCCGAGCAATACACGCTGGCGATCCTGGGCGACGCGGAAGAGTTGTGGCAGAGTAAGATCGGCGCCGTCCTGGATGCCTATCCCGACGTGTACGAGGCAGAGGCGTCCTTTCACACGGATGGACGGCTGATCCGCATCTGGGGGAACCACGACGAGGAGTGGGCGTCCCCGGCCGCCGTGCGACACTGGCTCGTGCCCGTGCATCCCGGTCCGGCGCTGCACGTCGCTGAGTCGCTGCTGCTCGATGTCTTCATGGACGGGCGGAAGCTAGGGTCCCTCTTCCTCGTGCACGGCCACCAGGGGACCGGCATGAGCGACGGTCTCGCATTCCTGGCCCGCTTCACCGTGCGATTCATCTGGAAGCCGATCCAGCACGTGACGGCGGTATCACGAAACACACCTTCGAAGAATCGAAAGGTGAGGGAAAAGCACCATCGGGCCATGCGGCGGTGGGCTGAGAACCAGGAGAATTTTCTCCTGATCGCCGGGCACACTCACCGCCCGGTATTCGCCTCAATCGCCATCGTGGACGAACTCGAGCGACGCCTCGGCCTGGACATGGAGGAAATCCGGAGTCGAGCGGACGACCAGCTGTTCTGGGACGAGATCGTCTCGAACTGTACCGACCATGGGTGGTTGGGGGACGAGGCGCCCTGCGGTCCACCGCGCGAGGGACAGGCGCCGGAGCCCCATCTGTTCAACTCGGGCTGCTGTTGCTTCCGCGATGGCCGGATCACGGGCATCGAGCTGGCGGAAGGTCAGATCCGGCTGGTCCTGTGGGGGGAAGGGTCTCCGGAAGGCCGCCGGGTCCTCGCCCGGGCGAATCTCGAGGACGTATACAAGCGGATGTCTCCGGATCCGTAACCGGCCGGTCACCGAGCTCCAGCCTCCGGAGGACGGCCAGCGATTCGCCGCTCAGGTCTTGCCGGCTTTCGCGTCCTTGAGGATCCTGCGAGCGGCGAGATATCCGGACGTGCCGGTCACGCCACCACCCGGGTGCGTTCCAGCGCCGCAAAGGTACAAGCCGTCGATCGGTGTCCGATATCGGGCCCACCCGGCGACGGGCCTCGCGAAGAAGAACTGATCCAGGGTCATTTCACCCTGAAAGACGGAGCCTTCCTGGAGCCTCCATTTCTTCTCCATGGCGGCAGGCGTGAGGACGTGGCGGGCCTCCACCGAGCCGGGCAAGTTCGGAGCGAACCGGCCCAGAGTATCCACGACCGTGTCGGCCAGCGAGTCGGCTGCGGCCTGGTCCCAGCTTCCCTCCCGCAAGTGGTAGGGCGCGTACTGAACGAGCACCGACATGCAGTGCTTCCCTTCCGGGGCGAGGGCCGGTTCCGACACCGTCGGGATGACAGCCTCCAGGTACGGCTCGGCCGAGACCCGGCCGTACTTGGCCGCGTCGGAAGCGCGCTCCACATACTCGAGACTGGGACTGATCGAGATGGCTCCGTTCAGATGCGATCCGTTCTCGGGCCGTCCTTCGAACCGCGGAAGCTCTCCGAGCGCCAGATGCACCTTGGCGCTTGCGCCCCTATAGCGAATCGCGTTGAGGGACCGGACGAACTCCGGCTCGAGCGCCGCTGGATCGGACAGGCTCAGCAGGGTCACCCCTGGACCGACGGCTGATGCCACCCGGTTCGCTGAGATCTCCGTGCCATTCTCGAGCACGACGCCTGCGGCACGGCCCTCCCGGAGCAGAACGCGCCGAACCCGGCTCTCCGTGCTGATCTCGGCGCCCGCCGCCCGTGCCGCCGAGGCCAGAGCCTCACTGAGCTGCCCAACTCCACCACGCGGTCGGAGGAGCGCCACGGCGCTTCCGGTTCCCGACTCCGCTGCACGCCGTAGCAGACTGAGGGCGGTTCCCACGGCCATCGGTCCATGGATTCCACCCTGCACCGCCACGCCGGCCAGCGTTCCCCGAAGCGGTTCGGACTCGAACCACTCATCCAGGAGCTCGAGGCACGACATGGGGAGCACCCGCAGGACCTCCTCCATTTCCCGCCGCCCCAGCTTCCGAAGACCGAGGCCGAGTCGCGCCAGCGTGCCCACGTCCGACAGCGGCGGTCCGGGAACAGTGGGGGGTTCCATGGAGTTGAGGGTCGAGAGGAAACCGGCCACGATTCGCGTGAAGCTGTTGAATTCGGGCCAGCGGCTGGCGTCACCGGATGAGAACGAGCGGATCGAATCAGAGGACGAGGAACTTGAATCTCCGAGCTGGAGGTGCCGCCCGTCGCCCAGGGGGACGAAGACCCCCGGCTCGGTCCGGGTCACGTGTAGCCCGTGCCTGGCGAGATCGAGGTCCGCGGCAATGGCCGGATGCAGCTGCCCCACCCGGTGCGCTCCCGTGTCGAACAGGAAACCCGGGAACAGCTCCTCCGTCGATGCAGCTCCTCCCACCCGGTCCCGCTGCTCGACCACGAGAACGCTCAACCCGGCTCTGGCCAGGTACGCCGCCGTCACGAGTCCGTTGTGACCCGCCCCTACGATTACGGCGTCGTAAGCACCTCTCATCGACGGCCATCCTTCAGAATCTCCAGGGCCGCCATGCGACCCGGACCGGCACAGATCCCACCACCGGGATGCGTGCCTGACGCGCACTGGTAGAAGCCGCGGATCGGCGTACGATAGTCGGCCCAGCGTGGAGCCGGCCTCAGGAAGAACAGCTGCTGCAGGGAAAGCTCCCCGTGGAAGATGTTGCCTCCGGTCAGGCCGAATACGTCCTGCATGTCCTGGGGAGTCACTACCTGCCGATGGATGATGGCGTCCGGCAGATTCGGCGCGTACTCGCTCAGCGTAGTGACGACTGCGTCCCCGAACGCCTCCCGCTTCTCGTCATTCCAGCCCCCGTTCAGGTTGAACGGAGCGTATTGAACGAAGCAGGACATCACATGATTCCCGGGCGGAGCCATCCCCGGATCGATGAGCGACGGGATGATGACGTCCATGTACGGTCGGCTCGAGAACTCTCCATACTTGGCGTCGTCGTACGCGCGCTCGAGGTAGTCCTGACTGGGGCTGATCGAGATCGCGCCCCGCAGGTGATCCCCGTGGCCCGGCAGGCAGGTGAAGTTCGGCAGCTCGCTCAACGCCAGGTTGACCTTGCCCGAGGAACCCATGCTGCGGTAGCGCCGGATCGCGCGAACGAAGTCCTGCGGCAGCTCGGTCTCGTCCACCAGGCCCAGGAATGTGCGCCGGGGGTCGAGTCCGGAAACCACCGTCCGAGCCCGGATCTCCTCTCCATCCTCCAGCGCCACGCCGACGGCGCGACCTGCCCGAACGATCACCTGGTCCACCGTGGCGTTCTCCCGGATCGTCACGCCTAGACTTCGGGCCGCCGATGCGATGGACTCGGCCACCGCCCCGGTCCCTCCACGCGCGAATCCCCAGGCCCGGAACGCACCGTCGATCTCGCCCATGTAATGGTGGAGCTGCACGTAAGCCGTTCCGGGAGAGCGCGGACCGAGGAACGTGCCGATGATTCCGCTGGCGGACATAGTGGCCTTGAGTGGGTCGGTCTCAAACCACTCGTCCAGAAAGTCGGCCGAGCTCATGGTCAGGAGCTTGTACAGCATGTAGAAGTCCGACTCACCGAGGTCGCGGAAGTGTCTTCCCAGCCGCAGCAATCCCCGAAGATCCTTCGGGCTCATGGAGGTAGGATCCGGCGGAACCATGCCCAGGATCGGCTTTACGGCCAACGCCATCCGATACATCAGCTGGCCGAACCGGTCATAGGCGTCAGCATCGCGAGGCGAATGCCGGTAGATCTCGCGGCGCGTCTCGTCGTGATCCGACCCCCGGAACAGGTAGTCGCCATGCAGCGGAGTGAACGTGCTCTCTAGCGGCAGGATCTGCAGGCCGTGCCGGGACAGCTGCAGTTCCCGGATGATCTCGGGACGGAGCAGGCTGACGACGTAGGAGAGTACCGAGAACTTGAACCCGGGGTATATCTCCTCGGTGACCGTGGAGCCGCCCACCAGGTGACGACGCTCCAGTACGACGACCTTTCTCCCCGCGCGGGCCAGGTACGCGGCGGTGGTGAGCCCGTTATGACCTCCCCCGATTACGATGGTGTCGTACGCGTATCCCCGGCCCACTCTCACCCCCTCTTTCGCGGTGGATCGAAGAACGGCGTTTCGACCACCGTGGCCGTGGCCCGGAGGCGCTGATGCTCCACCGTCACCTCCATCTCCAGGGTCTTGCCGGGGACCCCGGCCGATCCGCGAAGGTGGGCCAGCGCGATGTACTTCTTGAGCAGGGGGGACCAGCAGCCACTGGTCGCATAACCCACCTGGCTACCGCCTCCATACACCGGCACGCTCGTTCGCCACGCGGAGGACGGGACCATCGGAGGCAGGCCCACCGTGCCATAGGCTCTCTCCAGAGCGACCCAGTCGATCTCGAGGCCCTTGAGCCGCCACTCGGGACCGGCATCCGCCTGCCGAACCAGCGCGTCGCGGCCAACGAAGTGCGCCTTGCCGAGATCGACCGTCCACTCCAGACCCAGCTCGAGGGGGGTTGATTTCTGGCTCTCGAGAAGAGCCTGGTGGGCCGGCACGTAGTCCACCGTAATCAGGATCAGGCCGGCCTCGATGCGCGCCATGTCCAGGGCCAGGAGCCCGGCCGGGACGATCCCGTACACCCGTCCCGCGTCCATCAGGGCATCCCAGAGGGGGATGGCTCGATCGGAATCCACCCAGATCTCGTATCCCAGGTCGCCAGTATATCCGGTCCGGGAAACGGAGACCGGAATACCCGCCAGTTCCACGGCTGTGGTCCTGAAGAACCGGAGATCATCGATTCCGGGCACGGAGACAGCCTGAAGGATCTTCCGGGCGTTCGGGCCCTGAAGCGCCAGGGCGGCCGTCGATTGGGACGCATCCTCGAACGAGACGTCCATGCCAGCAGCGTTGTCGTGGAACCACAGGAGGCTCGGCTCGGCGGTCGTGAGGAGGAAGACGTCCTCATCGAGCCGGGACAGCGTTCCGTCGTCGATCACCTTGCCGTCCCCGTCGCACCACGGCGTGTACATCACCTGGCCTACGGCGCACTTCTGGACGTTGCGCGTAACCAGACGATCCAGGAAGCGGACCGCGTCCGGCCCCCGGACGACGTACTTGTACAGGGGAGACACGTCGATGAGGCCCGCCGCGCTCCGGATAGCCCAGTACTCACGATCGTGGTACAGGTCGTATGAGCTCGCCGCCACGTAGCCGGCCCAGCGCCGCCAGTCGCGGGGCCTGCACAGGGCGGAAGTGCGTTCATAGAAGGGAGTGCCGGGCAGCTTTGGAGCAGGAATGATCGCTTCCCCTTCCGTTCGTTCTGAGTGGCCGGTCGGAAGACAGGGCGCGTCCAGTTTTGTACTCATAGTAGAGCGGGCATCCCATATCAAGAGGGCGGCAGGTCCGCGGTCCACGGCAAACGGTCGGAATCGATCCGCCGGAGTGCGTGAGCCGGGAGGCCGGGTGCTGCGAAGGCTTGATCGAGAGGCTCGCACAGAGGAACATCTGGTGGAAAGGCTCCGTAATTCAGTTTTGACCTACAGGCCAGAAGAGAGCGGGACACATGGACATGCGAGACGTGCGCCGGACGACCGATGACAGCTTCGCGGGGGCGATCCGCATGGCCCTCGGCGCGCTGTTCCTGATGACCGGCGTGATGAAACTGGCCGTTCCGATGTTGGCCGACGCCTTTTCCGGACAGCTCGTCGCTGCGGGGATTCCGATGGTCTGGCTGGCGAAGTGGGCCGTGCCGGTGGCCGAGAGCGGGGCCGGCCTTGCCCTCTTTGTAGGAGCGTTCACGCGGATCGTGGCACTGGTCATCATCGGTATCATGGCGGTGGCCGCTTACGTGCACCTGGTCGTGGACAATGCCGCCATGTTTCCTCTGCAGCCCAACGAGCCGGTCGTTCCGCTCGCGGTGATGGCCATGGCCGCGTACCTGGTGTGGAGAGGGGGCGGGAGAGGCAGTGTGGACTTGAGAGACGGTCCCGGAATCGGCTGACGCCGGCACGGCCCGGTGTTAGTTTCGCCGGTGCGCGCGAGCCGACCAACATTTCGACGGAGCCGCCTCAAGATGGCTGACAATCCCATTCGTCCCGATGCACCGCAGGTCCAGATCAACGCCAGCGACGAGGTGGCGCGTGGTCGATACAGCAACAACATGCTCGTCACGCACACCCGAGAGGAGTTCATCCTCGACTTCCTTCTCACGGCGCCCAATGGCACCCAGCTGGTATCCCGAGTGATGGTGAGTCCGGGGCACATGAAGCGTGTCCTGTCTGCCCTCATCGACAACATGCAGAAGTACGAGGCCAACTTCGGTGAGGTGGTGGCGCCCGAGGGCGGTCATCCCACGTTCCATTGAGAACGATGCGTTTCCGCGTCTACATCGCCGTGAGCCTCGACGGCTACATCGCCACCCCCGACGGAGGAGTTGGGTGGCTGGAGCCGTTCTTCGACGAGGACTACGGATACGATTCGTTCGTCCGGGAGATCTCGTGCGCGGTCATGGGGAGGGTCACCTACGAACAGGTGCGGGCCTTCGGCGAGTGGCCCTATCCCGAGCACGACGTCTACGTCCTTACGCAAGCCGCCATTGACGATCTTCCGGAGAGGACGCAGGTGTGGTCGGGACCGCCGGCCGACCTGGTCCCGTTCATCGCGGCCGGACATACGGATGGCGACTGCTGGCTCATCGGCGGGGCACACACAATTCGCGCGTTCGAGGATCTCGGGGTGATCGACGAGTACGAGGTTTTCGTGATGCCCGTGATTCTGGGGGCCGGAATTCAGCTGTTCGCTTCGCCCTATCCGGGCCGCGCGCTGCAGCTGCTGAGCGTGAAGGCGTGGGGGAACGGTGCGGTTCGCCTGCTGTACGGACCTGACCTGGAATCGGAGGAGACCGAGTGATGCAGGAAGGGACCGTCAGGATCCCTGAGGGCGCAGCCCTGCTGGTGATCGACGTTCAGAAGCGGCCCCGACCAGGCAGGGGTCGAGATCAAGCCGGAGGTAATGACGGCAGAGGGCGTGCTCTCAACCCTCGAACGGTTCGTGGGTCCGGACCCTTAGCAAGATAGGTCAAAACATGCGCCGTAATATACAACCATTATTCAACTTCGATCCTCCGGCCACTGGGGAAGAGGTGAGGCCCGCCTCCCTTCAGTTCGTGCGTAAGGTGAGCGGATTCCCCAAGCCTTCGCAGGTCAACCCGATCCTCATCGATCAGTTCTTCTAGACCGGCCGAGGGAGGCATGGTGGACCAGGCGTTGGCAGATCGACGTGGCCGGCGACTATGCGCGCCCGAGGCGGAACACGCCAGAGGTCGCCGTTTAGATCGTGATCATGCGAGCGCGTGATCTCGGCTCAGTCCTCGGCGTCGTCACCGGCATCCTAATGATGCCTCTGGCCTCGCCAGCCTCCGACGCCCCGTTGGCCCAGGGGACGCGGCCGGACATGCCGGCGTCGCGAGGCGAGGGGCCTCGCGATTCAGCGGACTCCACTTTCGTCGGGCCGCTACCACCTCCCCTGTATCTCGCCGACCGCATGGAGCGCCTGCTTTCCGAGGCCGGGGAGATGCAGGCGCTCACGAGCCTGATCATCGCCCGCCGCGGCTCGGTTGTCGTCGAACACTATTACGGGGGCCTGAGGTCCTCTCAGGCCGTCAACGTGAAGTCGGTGTCCAAGACGCTTCTCTCGCCGATGGTCGGAATCGCGATCCGGGATGGTCTCCTGGATGGAGTCGAACAACCGCTTTCCTCGCTACTACCAGACTACTACGAGGCTCTGGCCGCGAGAGGCGTCCTCGACCCGAGAAAGAGCGAGATCGAGGTCCGGCACCTCCTGAGCATGCGGACAGGGATCGAGACGGCTTCGTTCGGCAACTACGGCGCCTGGGTCGAGTCGGCCGACTGGGTGTACGACCAGCTGCGACGGCCCATGGTGTGCGATCCCGATGAATGTCACGAGTACTCGACGGGCAACACACACCTGCTCTCTGTGATCCTCACGCGGCGGTCCAGCAAGAGTCTGCGTCGGTACATGCTCGACGAGCTCTTCCGACCCATGGGCATCTCGCTGGGAGAGTGGGATCGAGATCCGCAGGGCCGATACCTCGGCGGGAATAATATGTCCATGAGACCGCGTGACATGTTGAAGTTCGGGCAGCTCTACCTGAACGGAGGTCGCTTCGAGGGCCGCCAGCTGGTGCCCGAGGAGTGGATCGAGGAATCCTGGCGTCCGACGGGAACCTCACCGTGGAACGGTCACGACTACGGGTACCTGTGGTGGATACGCCGTTGGGGAGGCGAACGCGCCTACTTCGCATGGGGATACGGGGGACAGTTCATCGTCCTGGTGCCTCGCCTCGACCTGGTGGTTGTCACGACATCCTCGCTGCGTGACAGGGAGCGCGGCCATACCCGGCGGATGTGGCGTTTCTTAGACCGGTACGCGATTCCGGCGTTCGTGGTGGGCTGGGGGGCCGAGAGCACAGATCAGGTCCTTCGATGAGGTATTTCCGTCTTCTATGCTGGGTACCGGCGGCGGCGTGGGTCTACGCGCGCGCCGTCGTCGATCGATATGACGGTTGGGGGGCGTGGGCCGCAGCTCCCCTGCTCCTCGTGCCCGTGGCCGTCAGCGCCTTCTTTGTCGGAGTCGGATTGCTCATCGTGGGCCGCGTGAAGACCGGCCGCCCGACCCGGGGGGACTGGATCGCCGTTGGGGTAGCCGGCCTGCCGCTGCTGTGGATCACCTTTCGGCTGGTCCTTTCGTGGCTTCACGTGTCATGACTACGCTCACGTCGGCCGGCGCCGTAGCGATGCCGCCATGACGAAGTGGATGATCTGTGCCACCGTCGCCGTGGTCGCAGTGGTTCTCCTCGATCGCCTCCTCCTCCGGCTCGAGGGCAGGGGATGGATCTTCTACCGGCGGACGCGCGGAGTCCGCGGCGGAGCCATGTATCACGCGCAAGAGCTCGATTCGATCTTCAACCCGGGAATGCAGCACGTGCAGGAGGCTCACGTGAAGCAGGAGCAGGATGAGGACGAGTCGGGCGACCCGCCGGTCCTCGATCCTCCAGAGGAAACGTGACGTCCCCATCCGATCACCGCATCTACTTTTCCGCTTCCGTTAGCGGCGGGCGGGACGATGCGTCGCTCTATGCCGCCCTGATATCGGCGCTGACGGTCTTCGGCACGGTTCTCACGGAGCATATCGGCAGTCCGGATCTCTCAGATGGGGGAGAGGACGGCCCGGACGATGCCGAGATCTACGTCCGCGACGTCGCCTGGCTGCGGGAAGCGGACCTGGTGATCGCGGAAGTGACCACCCCGTCCCTCGGGGTCGGATACGAGATCGCGCGCGCGTCGGGCATGGGCAAGCCGGTGGTCTGCCTGTTTCGACCAGAGACCGGCCGCCGCCTGTCCGCCATGATCGCCGGGAATCCGGCCGTGCGAGTCCTGGAGTACTCGGCCGAGGACGATCCGCGAAGTGTGGCTACCCGGGCCCTGGGTCTGGCTCTAAATGAATCGCACTGAAGTTTGGTTCGCACCAGGTGCCCCGCTCGTTAGATTGACCGGACCATGAACGACCAACCCTCCGGACCCCGTCGGTATACCGAGAAGGAATTCGGCCTGATCCTTAGACGGGCCACGGAGATGCAGCGGGCGGAGCCCTCGGCTCCGGATCCGGCGGGCCTCACGCTGGCGGAACTGGAGGAGATCGCCGCAGAAGCGGGTATCGATCCCGCCCTGCTTCGGCAGGCCGCGAACGAGCTTCACGTCAATCGGCCTCCGACCCTGGGGAGCCGTCTGGCCGGTGCGCCGGTATCCGTCGACATCGAACGCGTGATCGAAGGCGAGCTGCCCTGGGACCGTCTCGAAGAGCTCGTTCCGACGATCCAGGCCGGTACTTCCGGCCAGGGAACGGCGAGCGCTGTCGGCCGCACCCTCACCTGGACCTCCCGTACGGAGGAGAACGCGCTGGTGCAGCAGGTACTCGTCTCGGTACGTGGTGGCCAGACCCTCATCCGGAACCAGCAGAGCTTCGGCGGCCTGGCCGCGGGGCTGTTCGGCGGGATCATCGGTGGGGTCGGCGGTGGCGTGGGCTTCGGACTCGGCGGGGCTCTCTCCGCGACTCTGGGCCTGGGCGCCGGTCTTATCGCTCTACCGCTGACGACGGTAGCGGGTTCTTACTTCCTCGCCCGCGCGATATTCACGGCGCAGGTCAGACGTCGGCAGGCTGCCGCGCATGCTCTCGTGGACCGCCTCGCGGAACAGGTCGAAGCGGCGATCGCGAGAATAGAATTGGTGGGATCGGACCGACCGGAGGCGCTGCCACCCGGTTCGTGAGGCGAAGTGCCTGCAGTCCGCTGGACGACCGGTTCAGCGCTTGATCCAGAGCGACTGTTACCTACTCGGGACGCCGCACCCCCCGCGGACGTCCATCACGTCTCGTGCGCCCTCCACTGAGAAGGGCGCGAAAGGAGAGAGCCGTGTACCGATTCAGGGCGGCAGGATTGGCCTGTATCATTTCCATGGCGCTGGCGGCTCCGGCGCAGGCCCAGACAGACGAAACGGCCGGGGACCTTCGTTCCGTCGAGCAGGTAGTCCGGGATGTGTACACCATGGTGTCGTGGACGGACGGGAACACGCCGGACTGGGAGGTGGTCCGGGAGGTGTTCATCCCCGAGGCCATCGTCGTGTTGCGCTATCCACCCGACCTCAAGGTCATGAGCGTCGACGGCTTTCTGCTGGATTGGCTCAGATTCGAGAACCAGTTGGAGGAGGCCGGCGTGAGCGGGTTCCAGGAGACGGTGACCTCCGCCGCGACCACTGAATTCGGGGAGATCGCGCACGTGCACGTCGTGTATGAGACCAGCATCCCGGATACGGGGCGTCCCGCTCGACCGGGCGTGGACCTGTGGTCGCTGATTCGGGTTGATGGCCAGTGGAAAGTCGTGTCCGTGGTCAACGAGCTGCCGCGCGACGACCTCACGGTACCCATCTTCGGCGACTGAGGCATGCTGGAGGCGCAATCGCGCTCTTGTGACTCTCCCTCCCGGTGTGCGATCGTATCGTTTGTTGTTAGCGAAGCTGCCCCCGCGACAGGATAAGCGATGCCGGCCTGTGCCATCATCTGGGACTACGACGGAACGCTGGTGGATTCGCGCCATCGGAATCTGAGCGTGAACCGCTCGATCATCGAGGGTCTCACCAGCCGGCCGTGGGGAGACTTCGAGGCCCTCCGATCGATCGTGGACTACGACAACGCCGTGGCCCGATGCACCAACTGGCGTGATTTCTACCAGCGCGAGTTCGGACTGAAGGAGGGTGATCTCGAGTCTGCCGGCCTGATGTGGACACGGTGTCAGCTGACGGACGGGACTCCGGTCGAGCCGTTTGCCGGTGTGCCGGAAACGCTGGACGCCCTGGCACACCTTCCGCACGGGATCGTCTCGCAGAATGCTCGTGAGATCATCACCGCCACCCTGGAGCCGCTGGGACTGAGAGACCGTTTCGACCAAGTGCTGGGCTTTCGAGAGGTGGCGCCAGGGAGACAGAAGCCGGCACCGGACGGACTGCTGGACTGCCTCGACAGGCTGAGCCTGGATGACCGCGGCGCGGCCTTCTACGTGGGCGATCATCCTACCGATGCCATGTGCGTCGCCGAGGCCAGGCGGGAAATCGAAGCCCGTGGCCGGAGGATCGAGGTGCGGAGCATTGCGGTCCTCTACGGCGGCGGGTCGCCGGCCGGTTGGCTCCAACCTCCGGACTACGTGGCGCGGAGTCCAGAAGAGATCGTGGGCATCGTTGAGCAACAGCTTCCGTGCCGCCGAAACGACGGCGGACCGTCCCGAGCTGAACTGAAGTAGGGTCCCGATGATGAGCCGGCCAGGATCGGACCCGTTTTGGGAGAGTGCCGAGGCCGTCGAGCGATTCGCGGCCCGCCAGCCGGACGTGCGTCTACTGGAGCTACTCGACAAGTATCCCGATCCGTCAGAGATCCGCGTCCTCGACCTGGGGTGCGCCGCCGGCCGCAACACGGAGGTCCTGGCGGCACGCGGGTTCGATTTGTACGCCGTGGACAGTTCGGCGGCGATGGTGGCACGCACGCGCGAACGCGTAGCGGGGATCCTCGGTGCGGAAGAGGTAGATCGTAGGGTCCTTCTAGGGCGAATGGAGGACCTGGGGCAGTTCGCGGACGGCTCGGTAAGCCTGGTCGTGGCTCTCGGCGTGTTGCATCAGGCGGACAGCGACGAGCAGTGGATTCGGACGATCGAGGAAATCAGCCGCGTCCTGCGAGCGGGGGGAGTCCTTCTCCTCGCTGCATGGAGTCCGCGTTCCCGGCCGGACGGTGAGCCAGTGCGCAAGGTGGTCGGAGAGGATCACGTGTACGAGGGCTTCCACTCGGGTCGGCACTACCTGGTGGAGTCGCCGCCTCTCGATGCGGCCCTCGCTTCGGTCGGACTCCTCCCGGCGGTTCCCACCGACGAGGTCGAGGTGGAGACGGAGCGGGGTCGCCGGGTCACGATCAATGGCCTGTACGAGAGAACCTCGAGGCCTGGCACGAGCCGGCCCATGAGAGGCGCGCTCCTTGCCCTGGCCCGATCGGCCGTCGAGCGAGCCCTGGACGGCGGCCCCCCTCCTGAGATCGCGCCTGTTCTGGAGGCTCTGACAGAGCCGCGCGCCGCCTTCGTCACCATCCGGGACCCGGAAAGCGGCCGACTTCGTGGGTGTCGCGGCGAATGCCCCGCGCGCCGCCCCCTGCCCGAGTGCGTCTCGCGCGTCGCGGTATCGGCGGCCCTGGACGATCCACGCTTTCCACCGGTGACCCGCGAGGAGCTTCCGGCGCTCCGCTTCGAGATCAGTGCGCTTACTGCCCCTGCACCGATCCAGCCCGAGGACGTAGTCGTCGGCGAGCACGGGCTTCTTCTGTCCGGCGAAGGTGTCGTCGGCCTGCTCCTGCCTCAGGTGCCGGTCGAGCAGGGCTGGAGCAGGCAGGAATACCTCGACGGCCTGTGCATCAAGGCGGGTGTGCCTCCGGGCTCGTGGCGGCGTTCCGAGTTGACGTTGAGCGGATTCGAGGCCGAGGTGTGGGCGGACGAGTAAAGCCCCCTCCGAGCGTGGCACTGCTGACGTCCTGAAACCGCCAGGTCCGTTCGCGACGGCGGTGAAGTGCGTCTCGACTTGCCGCGGTCACCGGGATCTCCCCAAAGTGCTGTGAGCCCGGGCGCGGATCGAAGGAGAATCGAGCATGAGAAGCGGGTCACTTTCCTCGCTGGCCACCGCGGCGGTGCTGGCCCTCGCCGGCGTGGCGCAGGCCCATCCACCCGTCAGCGTCGTGATGGACGCTCGTGGGTTCGTCTACTATTCCGACCTCCAGAACGTGTGGCGGATCTCGCCGACCGGCACGCGCACGATCGCCGTGATCGGGGTGCATACGCACCAGCTGTATGTCGACGCCGAGAACCGGCTATACGGTGAAGACGCCACGAGCGACGATGCCACGGGCCGACCGTATCACCGCGTGTGGAGACTCGATCCGGACGGAACACTGACGGACGTGATCCCCCGGAGGGCCGGATACCTGTGGGACTACGGCGACTTCGGCTTCGTGCGCGATCGCATGGGAGTGGCGTACGTGCTGCAGCACTCCGGCGGTCCGGCGCTCGTCAGAGTCGGCGCGACCGGCCGCGTGACCCGCACGACTCTCCCGCGGTCGGAGCCCGGCTTCGCTCTGCCGACACCGGACGGCCGGGTAGTGATCACGGCGGGTCGCGACCTGCTTCGCGTCGATCCGCGACGCCAACAGGCCGCAGTGTGGAAGACCGACCTTTCCCGCCTCACGCCGCGGGTCATCGAAGTCGCTGATCGACATGCGCTGCTCGGCCTGTGGCTAGATCGCGAGGGGCGGATCTTCGTGGCATCCTACGGCGGGGCCGCGGTGATTCGCCTGGATCGCGACGGAGAGGCCTCCGTCGTCGCCCGCTCGCCCGAAGGGTGGTCTCCTTCGGGCGGAATGGTCGGTCCGGACGAGAGTCTGTGGCTTCTCGAGTACTCCGATTCGGGCCAGGCACGAGTTCGCCGCATCCTCGCGGATGGAACGGAGCAGGTGTTCTGATCGGCACGGGCCGTACCGGGTGGTCGGTGCTGGTGTCCCTGAGTGCGCTGGCGATCGCGCCGGGCGCGTCACGGCCGGCAGCCGCCCAGAGCACACCACCCTGCCGCTCCGAGTCCGCGGCCGCTCGGCTCGACCACGTGGCGATCGCCGTGCGCGACCTCGCTTCGGCTGCCTCCTCGTTCCGGGACACGCTCGGCTTCTCCCTCAAAGACGGCCGGGTGCACGCCAACGGACTGCGGAACGCCCATATCCGCTTCTTCGATGGCTCGGCGCTCGAACTCATCACCGTCGGCGAAGGTGAACCCGACGAATTGTCCGAGTGGTACGCGCGGTTCTTGGAGGAGGGAGAGGGCGGAGCGTTCGTGGCTCTGCGTGCGGGGCCAGCGGATGCCGTTCTCGCACGCCTCGGAGATCTGGCCGACGAGGCGCGTGTCCTCGAGGGGCCAGCTTTCGACTGGGTGTCGTTTCCCGCAGGACACCCGCTCCACCCCGTCTTCTTCATTCACGTTCGTTCCCGCCCCGAGGACCTGCCGGGCCACCTTCGTCACGAGAACGGCGCGACGGGTGTGTCGGAAGTCTGGCTGGAGAGCCCGGAACCGAAGCTTCTCGCCAAGCTTCTTGGGCGGTTTGGGGCTTCGCCGTGCACGGACGTCGAAGACGCCGGGGGACCCTCCGGTATCGGGTTCGGCCTCGCGGGGGGCACGCTCGTGATCGTCCCGGTGTCGACTGCCGAAGCCGAGCCCAGGGTCCTATCGGTGATTTTGCGTGCCGATCGTGGCATGCTCGGAGTCCGTTCCGCGGGAGTGTGGATCGGTTGGGTGGAGGGTGGTTCATGACGGTTCCGCAGCGCGGACGGAGCGACCTTCGGCTGACGACGATCACGACGTCTGCTCCGTCCCCGTTCGACTTCGCGGGGACGGCCTATTCCCACGGATGGGCCGTCCTCGCGCCCAATTGTTGGGACGTGGATCGTCTCAGGCTGGCGAGGACGGAGCGCCTGGGTCCCGGCCGAGCCGTCCATCTGGCGGTCACGGGGAAGCGGTCGGCGCGCGGTCAGCGAGTCCGGGTTGACGTCACTCACGAGGGCGATCTGCAAGCCGCGGAGGCGGTCGCGGTCCGGCGTTCGATCCGCAGGATGTTCCGACTCGATGAGGACATGGAGCCGTTCTACGTTCTTTGCCGGAAGGCGGGTCGTCGCTGGGAGTCCGCGAGCCTCGGACTCGGCCGGCTCCTGCGCTCGCCGACGGTATTCGAGGACGCCGTCAAGACCATCTGCACCACGAACGTGCAATGGGGAGGCACGAAGGCCATGGTCGGTGGCCTGGTCCGGCATCTGGGTGAACCGGGCCCCCTGAGCGCACCGGACCGGGAGCGAGGGGAGGACGCGCGTCCAAACTCGTTTCCGACCCCGGCGGCGATCGCTGCGGCGGAAGGCAGGACGCTTGACGCGGCGCGCCTCGGATACCGGGCGCCCTACATTCGCGAGCTGGCGGAGCGAGTGGCGACCGGCGACCTGGACCTGGAAGAGTTCTGCGCGACCGAACCGAGCACCGAGGAGATCCGCCGGTCCCTGCTCGACATCCGGGGGGTGGGACCCTATGCGGCAGCCACGCTGCTGATGCTGCTTGGACGATACGACCACCTCGCCGTGGATACCGTCTACCGGGCGTTCGTGTCGGAGCGCTACTTCGCGGGCCGTCGCCCGTCCGGCCGGGAAGCCGAAGAGGTATACGCCGAATGGGGTCGGTGGAAGTACCTTGCGTACTGGTTCGACCTGTGGCAGGGGATGGACGAGCGAGTGTAGATCTGGTGCCCCGGCCCGATGGCCCGGAATCTGATCGATATTCCCGGGAAAGTCAGTCAACGGAACGTACCGAATGGAGACAAAGGCATGCGACGGATTCTCACCGGAGTCGGACTCATTGCGCTGGCGGTCGTGACGGTGTCCTGCTCCCGCAAGGTGGTGGTTGAGAGCGGTCCGGCGGCCAGCGCGGACCAGGCGACGGCGCGCGGAACCGTTCGCCGCCTGGGGAGCGAAGGGGCCGTTCGAACGGTCCTTCAGGGAGATGAGGCAGTGGTCGTCCTGGGCGACTACGAGCCGGAGATAGCGCGAGCGGCCGGGGCCGAGGTGTGGGCCTCCGGCACACCGGCCAGCTCCGAGTACGGACCAGCCCTCCAGGTGTCCGAGTACCGGATTCTCTCCGTGGACGGTGAGATACCCGTGGTCGGCGTTCTCAGCGAGGACGAGGCGGGGTTCTTCATCCGGAAGGACGACGGATCCACGGTACGGGTCGATGTCAGCGATCGGCTGGCCGGTGCGCTGGGCGCCAAGATCTGGGTCGTGCTGGGAGCGGACCGGGTCACGGTGAGCCGGTACGGGATCCTACGCGACTGACCCGATTCAGCGACTGTTGCACGCGGACGTCGAGGCGCCGGGCCCGTCGGAAATGGTGGGACTGCAGGAGGGAGCACCACACATGCATGTAAGACGGGCGGAAGACCTGCCGGTCGAGCCGGTGGCCGCCGGGTCCGGGACCGAGCGGCAGGTCCTGATCGGCGAGGACACGGGACCCAACTTCCAGATGCGGCGCTTCATCATGCAGCCGGGAGGCGGGATGCCACGTCACACCAACACGGTCGAGCATGAGCAGTACGTGTTGCGGGGCCGGGCGAGCATCGGCATCGGCGATGAGACCTATGAGGTGTCGGCAGGAGACGTCGTCTTCATTCCGGCCGGCGTGCCTCACTGGTACCGGGCAGCGGATTCGGGGCCGTTCGAGTTCCTGTGCATGGTGCCCAACCTGCCCGATCGCATCGATCTGGCGCCCGAAACCGACTGAGACCTCGTCAGCCCTGGGGAGGCCCATCAGGAACAGGGAAGCAACGACGGGAGATCCGCTACGGCCGCTGGTCAAGTGGTCGGGCACCTTCTACCTTCTTCCCCTCGTCCAGAAGTTTCGCGGTCCGTAGGGCGCCGCGGGACTTCCACCGGCCACTCGAATCATCGACGGGTATGCGATGAGCGACTCCCCGCTGAGGGTATCCCTCCCTGACGGATCCGTGAAAGAACTTCCCGCATGCTCATCGGCTGCCGATCTCGCGGCCTCGATCGGTCCCGGCCTGGCCCGCGCCGCGGTGGCCGCGAAAGTGGAAGGCGAGCTGTGGGATCTGAACCGCCCGCTTCCCGACGGCGCCACCGTAGCGATCGTGACGCGAGGCGACGATGATTCCGACGCTCTCTATGCGCTGCGCCACTCCACGGCTCACGTGCTCGCGACCGCCGTTCGGGATCTCTATCCGGGAGCCGGGATCGGATTCGGCCCCCCGATCGAGAACGGTTTCTACTACGATTTCGACGTTCCCGATCCGTTCACACCGGATGACCTCGAGAAGATCGAGGCCCGCATGGCTGAGGTGGTGAAGGAGGGCTACGCGTTCGAGCGAAATGAGGTGGATCGGGCGGAGGCCGAAGGCCTGTTCGCGGACGATCCGCTGAAGCTGGAGCGCCTGGCCGAGATTCCGGAAGGCGAGACGATCTCCACGTACACGGATGGTCCGTTCACCGACCTGTGCCGCGGTCCGCACGTGGCGTCGACGGACGAGATCAAGCACTTCAAGCTGCTCTCGGGCGCCGGGGCCTACTGGAGGGGCGATGAAACCCGCCAGATGCTTCAGCGCATCTACGGCACCGCGTTCTATGACAAGAAGGCGCTGTCGGCCTACCTGACGCAGCTCGAAGAGGCGAAGAAGAGGGACCATCGCAAGATAGGCCAGGACCTGGACCTGTTCAGCTTCCACGAGGTATTCGGACCGGGTCTCGTGGCGTGGCACCCGAAAGGCGCGCGCATCCAGATGAAGCTGCGGCGCTGGATCGAGGATCTGTTAGAGAAGCAGGGCTACGAATTCGTTTACACGCCCCACGTGGCCAGCGAGGCCCTCTTCCGCAGGTCCGGCCACCTCCCGACATATGCCGAGAACATGTACCCCAGAATGCAGGAAGAGGAAGAGGGCGAAGCGTTCCGGGTGAAGCCGATGAACTGCCCGGGGCACACCATGATCTACGCGGCCCGCCAACGCAGCTACCGGGACCTGCCACTTCGCCTGTCGGAGATCGCCAACGTCTACCGATACGAGCGTTCCGGGACTCTGCACGGATTGCTACGCGTGCGGATGCTCACCATGGATGACGGTCACCTGTTCTGCACCCCGGACCAGGTAGAGGACGAGATCTTCACCTGCATCGATCTGGTCGATGAAGTGATGGGGACTTTAGGCCTGGAGTACAGGCTCGACTTCTCGCCCCGTCCGGAGAAGCGGATCGGTGCCGACGAAGTGTGGGATCGTGCGGAAGCCGACCTGAAGAAGGCCCTCGATCGAGTCGGGCGACCGTACGGTCTCGATGTCGGTGGCGGAGCGTTCTACGGTCCGAAAATAGACGTCAAGTTCAAGGACGCGATCGGCCGCGAGTGGCAGGGAGCGACAATCCAGCTCGACTTCAACCTTCCCGAGCGCTTCGAGCTGGAATACGTGGGCCCCGACAACAAGCCGCACCGTCCAGTGATGATCCACCGGGCCATCTTCGGCACCCTGGAGCGGTTCACCGGCTTCCTGATCGAGCACTTCGCGGGAGCGTTCCCGGTTTGGCTCGCGCCCGAACAGGTTCGGGTACTGCCGATTACCGACGAACAGGCTCCTGGCGCCGCCGAGATCGTGGAGAGACTGCGCGAGGCTGGCCTCTCGGCCGAACTCGACATGCGCTCCGACACGCTGAACTACCGGATTCGGGACGGCGAGCTGAACAAGGTCCCGTACCTGCTGGTCGTCGGAGAGCGCGAGATGGAGGCAGGCACAGTCGCCGTGCGAGCGCGCGGCGCGGAGAGGAAGCAGGCCCTGATGCCAGTACAGGAATTCGTCGATCGCGTCGTGGAGGAGGTTCGCACGAGGGCCCTCGTGCCGTGAAGAAGGGTGAGCATTCCTTCCCTGGGCGACGGTGAGATCCCTGACGTGAGCGGCGACATCGAGCGGTCCTCGTGGACCCGCCGCGCCTTTGCCGCGGCAGCCGTGTGCGGAACGCTGGGAGCCAGATTCGCGCCTCTTCGGAGCCTCGCGCAGGAGGACGGCTGGCTCGCGATCGTCCTCGGCTCCATCCAGGACGGCGGTCTGCCACAGGCTGGGTGCTACACTCAGCGGTGTGAACGGGCGCGGCGTGACCCCTTTTACGTGGCGTCTCTCGGCATCACGGATCCGGTCTCGGGCCGGGCATGGCTGGTGGACGCGACGCCGGACCTGATCCGCCAGGTGGACCTGTTCCCCGGATCTGCATTCCGCGAGCGAGCATCGGCGCGCCGGCCGTTCGACGGCATTCTCCTCACGCACGCACATATCGGCCACTATCTGGGCTTGGCTCTGCTCGGCCGCGAGGCTCTCGCCATCGAGCCGACCCCGTGCTACTGCAGCTCCAGGATGGCCGAGTTCCTGTCGAGCAACGGTCCGTGGAGCCTGCTGGTCGAGGAGGGCCGACTGGATCTGCAGGTCCTCGAGCCGGATCGACCGATGCGGCTCGCCCTCGACCTGTGGGTGACCGCTTTAGAGGTCCCGCATCGGGACGAATACAGTGACACCCTCGGTTTTGTCTTCGAAGGACCTCGCCGGTCGCTCCTGTACCTGCCGGACATCGACCGTTGGGAGGCGTGGGACCGTCGCATCGAGGATGTCGTCGCCGGCGTCGACGTCGCGCTTCTCGACGCGACCTTCTATTCAGCCGCAGAGGTCCCTGGACGTGACCAGTCGGAGATCCCGCATCCGCTGGCCACGAACACGATCGAACGCCTGACCGATCTGGTCGAGGGTCGATCGGTAGTGCTCACACATCTGAACAACTCGAACCCCGTGTTGGACCAGGGCAGTCCTGAGCGCAAACACGTCCTCGACGCCGGGTTCGGGATTGCCCGGGCCGGACAGACCTACGCCTTGTGAGCCACGACCGTCTGAGCACGGCTCTCACTCACGACGCCCGAATCGAGGTTCCGCTGATCGGCGGTGCCATGTATCCGTGCGGCAACCCCGAGCTCGTGGCGGCGGTCTCGGAAGCCGGCGGCATCGGAATCGTGCAGCCCGTATCCCTCACGTACGTCCACGGGCACGAGTTTAGAGAGGGCCTCCAGTACATCCGCGGTTTGACCAGCAGGCCCGTCGGACTCAACGCGCTTATCGAGAAGTCATCCCGCCGGTACAGGGATCGGATGTCGATCTGGGTCGACGTGGCTCTGGAGGAAGGTGTTCGCTTCTTCGTGACCTCGCTGGGCAATCCGGCGTGGGTGGTGGAACGAGCACGGTCGGCCGGGGGGGTGGTCTATCACGACGTGACCGAGCGCAAGTGGGCGCAGAAGGCGCTCGATGGCGGAGTACACGGACTGATCGCCGTCAACGACCGGGCGGGAGGTCACGCCGGCGCCTACTCCGCGGAAGCGCTGCTCGATCAGGTGGGGGACCTGGGACTTCCCGTCGTATGTGCCGGAGGCATCGGGACGGAGGACGATTTCGTGCGTGCCCTGCGGGTCGGCTACGCCGGAGTGCAAATGGGCACGCGGTTCATCGCCACGGACGAATGCACGGCGAGCCAGGCGTACAAGCGGGCGCTCGTTGGCGCCGGGGAAGACGACGTGGTCCTGAGCGAGAAAGTGACCGGCGTGCCTCTCGCGGTTCTTCGGACGCCTTACGTCGAGGCGATGGGGACACAGGTCGGGCCCGTAGCCCGGCGGCTCCTGAGGGGCCGGCGAACGAGACACTGGATGCGCTCGTTCTACGCCGTGCGGTCGGGCATTCGGTTGGCCCGCGCCAACCGCGACGAGACGGGGCGGCGGCAATTCTGGCAGGCCGGGAAGAGCGTCGATGGCGTCAGATCGATCGAGCCTGCGGGCGAGATCGTCCGACGCTTCGCCGAAGCCGCTAGCTGCCGATCGGCCTCTCCTCCAGCGCCTGCTCGAGCGCCGCAGCCGTGATGAAGGATTGCGAAACGTGCCAGACGGCCCTGCCTTCTTCGATCAGGATGGCCTGCGGCGACTGGTGTCCCACGCCGAGCCGTCTGGCAGCCTCATTCGAGACGCTCCGGTGACGGACGACATCGAGTCCAAATACCGGTATTTCGGTCTCGGCTCGCGCGAACCTCTCGACTGCCATCAGCGCCCGGAGGCTCGTCCCGCAGCGCGTGGAGTGTTTGTACAGAAACGCTCGAGGTAGCTGGAAGACCTCGTCCAGGGCCGCGTCGCTATCAATGAATCGAATCTCATCCTCGTCCATGTCAGAGCTCCCGCCCCGCGCTCGGGGCCTCATCCGACCAGTTCGCCCCTGAGCACCGTGACCGCCTTACCGGCGAGAAGCACCCTGTCGCCGCGCACTCCCACGCCGACCGCCCCTCCGCGCTCGGAAAGTTGACGTCCCACCAGGTCGGCAATCCCCAGACGGTCTGCCCACCACGGCCCGAGGCAGCAATGAGCGGACCCCGTCACGGGGTCCTCGTTGACCCCTACCGCCGGGGCGAAGAAACGCGAAACGAAGTCGACGCCGCTTGAAACCAGGCTGTCGGCGGCGGCCGTGACCATTACCCCCCGCACCGGCACGGAGCCCAGACGCTGGAAGTCTGGCCGGAGGGAGCTCACGGTGGCCTCGTCAGCGACCTCGACCAGAACGTCGAACCTGTTCCGGGCCACAGCCACGGGCGAGACTCCGCCAAGTGCCTCCAGCAGTCCCGGCGGAGGTTCGCACGCCTCCGCACTCTCGGCCGGAAAGTCCATCTCGATAGCATCTCCGCGCCGCGTCGCCGCCAGCCGGCCACTGACCGTATCGAACAGAATCGGATCGCCGGGATCGAGGACTCCCTCCTCCCAGAGGGCGTGGGCGGCGGCCAGGGTGGCGTGGCCACACAGCTCGACCTCCACGGCGGGCGTGAACCAGCGCAGACCGAACGCATCTTTCTTCGCGTACAAGAAAGCGGTCTCCGACAGGTTCATCTCCCGGGCGACCCTTTGCATCCAGTTCGGATCGGCCGGGGTTTCCAGGAGGCAGACGGCGGCCGGGTTCCCGTGAAACGGCCGGTCCGTGAACGAGTCAATTTGCAGCAGTTTCATACGTTCGAGCCTCCGGCGGCGGTCTCTCGCCCCGCTCCGGGCGTGCGCGGAGCGCGTTCTGGATACAGGGAAACAAGGTCATCGTGGCTCGCCGCGCAGATGCCACGCTCGGTGATCAGGCCCGAAACGAGGCGGGCGGGAGTGACATCAAACCCGAAGTTGGCCACGGCACTGCCGGCCGGAGTGACACGAACGGAGGTCCACGTGCCGTCGGGGGAGACGCCACGAACCTCCGACACCTCCGCTCCGTCCCTCTCCTCGATCGGGATGTCCCCGGCCTGCCCGGTGCCCAACGTCCAGTCGATCGACGGTCCGGGGACGGCCACGTAGAAAGGCACGCCGCAGTCACGAGCGGCCACGGCCTTCAGGTAGGTGCCAATCTTGTTGCACACGTCGCCTCCCGCCGTGGTTCGATCGGTACCGGTGATCACGACGTCCACGTTCCCGGTCCTCAGCAGGTGTCCCGAGGCGCTGTCGGGAACCACCGTGTGGGGGATCCCCTCCTCGGCCAGTTCCCATGCCGTGAGCCCGGCGCCCTGGTTTCTCGGCCGTGTCTCGCTGACCCAGACGTGCACGAACATTCCCGACCTGTGAGCGCGGTACACGGGCGCCAGTGCGGTGCCCCAATCCACCGTGGCGAGCCAACCGGCGTTGCAGTGGGTCAGGACCTGGACGCTTCCGGACGGCGCACGCGCGGCAGCCAGGTCTCTCAGTATCTCCTCACCGTGCTGGCCGATGGATCGGCAGATCTCGACGACCTCGTCCGCGAGGGCTGACGCGCGGGCGAAGGCGACAGCTTCCCGGTCCGGTGTGGGCACCGGCCCAAGCTCCTCGAGCATACGATGCACGGCCCACCGCAGGTTGACCGCGGTCGGTCGCGTGTCAACCAGCATTCCAGCCGCCCTCTGGAGACCCTCGTCCGACGCATCGGCGCGCGTGGCGAGCGCGATCCCGAATGCGGCCGTAGCGCCTATCAGGGGAGCCCCGCGCACCCACATCTCCCGGATGGCACGCTCGGCGTCCTGGACCGTCTCCAGAGTGGCGAAGCGAAGCTCGTGCGGCAGCCGTGTCTGGTCGATGATCTCGGGCAGGACGGGTTTGCCCGGCGTCGCCACGAGCCGGATCGACTGGGTTTCACGTCCGTCTACGAGCATGGCAATCCTCCACTCGGCGACCCATTCGCCCGTCCATCTTCAACCTCGGTCCCGCGGCTCACTTCGTCGTCACAGGTATGGAGAGAACAGCCAGGCAGAAGCGTCCCGAAGCTTGACGGGAAGACTGCGCCGGTCCAGCTCGTCCCGCGACAGGGGGCGCGCATCGTTGATCTTCTCGGCCACGATCCCGTCGAGACGTTCTACCAGGCCGCGGTCGTAGCATTCCACGTTGAACTCGAAGTTGAGCCTCAAGCTGCGTGGATCCCAGTTACCGGAGCCGAACAGCGCCCAGGCGTCGTCCACCAGCATGAGCTTGGTGTGATCGAACGGTGGGGGACTGAGCCACACACGCGCTCCGTACTCCATGACCTGCGCCAGCTGAGCGCGCATCGCCCACCCGACGACCCGCAGGTTGCTCACTTCGGGCAGAACGATGTCGAGTCGCACGCCACCGAGCGCAACCACGTTCAGGGCCGTGATCAGGGACTGGTCCGGCAGGAAGTATGGGGTCACGATCCGCACGTGGCGATCCGCTGCCCTGAGCCCGGCCAGAATCGTCCAATGGAGCTTCTCGAAGTCGTCGTCCGGTCCATCGCTCACACCTCGCGCCGCCGTCGCGCCGGCGGAAGGTACAGGCGGGCACCACAGGTCGCCGTCGAGCTGCTCACCCGTCGTGTGTGTCCAATCCTGGGCGAAAGCGTCCACCAGGTGAGCCACCACCGGCCCCTCGAGACCGAAGTGCAGATCCCGTGTGGGGTGCTTCGTCCCGAGGCTGAGGTACGAGCTCTCGCGGATGTTCAACCCCCCGGTAAACCCGAGCGACCCGTCCACGACCAGGATCTTGCGGTGGTTGCGCAGGTTCATGTAGGGCATGCGCCACGGCACCATACCGCCCCCGAACTGTGCCACCCGTACGCCGTGACCGCGAAGCATGGCCGGGGCTCGCGGCTTGCTGTACGCCGCGCCGACCCCATCGATGAGTACCCGGACTTGAGCCCCTCGCTGAACCGCCGCGCCGAGCTCCTCGACGAAAGCCGTCCCGGCCCGGTCGATGTCGAAAATGTACGTGGCGAGCGCCACCGATGTCCTCGCTCCCCGGATCGCGTCGAGCATAGCTGGGTAGGCTTCATCTCCGTTCCGAAGTGGCTCGATCCGGTTGCCAGCAACGAGCTCGTTCCGCGTGACACGGTCCACCGACCGGGCGAGCGGCTGGAGCGATTCGTCCAGGGGCGGGATGGGACGCTCAGGGCTGAGAGTCGCCGGCAGCCTGAGCGGTACGGCGGCTCGGGACATGCTGGCGTGGATCTCCGTGCCGCGACGCTTGATTCGATTGATCCCCAGGACGAGGTAAAGGAGCGATCCGATCACGGGCGCGAGCCACGCGAGCCCGATCCAGCCGATCGCGGCCCTGACTTCCCGTTTGTGAAGGAGGATGTGGGACGAGACAATCAGCGAGAGCAGGAAAGTCAGGGCTCCGGCGATGTACGGCCATGCGGAGAGAAGCGATGTCACGCCCGGCGGCTCCTGCCTTTCGAATTCCCGTTGACGACTGCACCATGTCGCAGGTTACCTTACGCATTCACTGGCGGGTGCAACAGTTCAGCACCGGCCTTCACGGCTGTCTGGAACACGAATGACCAACGGACCAGGACTTTCCAGGGCTTCCCGCTTCCTCTTGTACGGGGCCGCGTTCGTCATCCTGGTGGCGGGCGTACGCGCGGCCGAGCCCATCCTGGTTCCGTTCCTCCTGGCCGTCATGCTGGCGGTCATTTGCGCGACACCTCTTCGGTGGATGCAGCGGAAGGGGATGCCGACGTGGTTCTCGGTTCTGCTGATCGTCCTGGTGCTTCTCGGAATCGGCACCATGGCTGGCACGCTAATCGGGACATCCTTCATCGACTTCACGCGATCTATTCCGGGTTATCAGATCCGGCTCGAAAGGGAGATGAACGAGCTGGTGGCGTGGCTGTCAGCCCACGGCCTCGAGGTATCGGGCCAGCTCCTGGCGGACTCGTTCGACCCCGGCGAGATCCTGCGGATCGTGGGGCGCATATTCACCGGCGTGGGAGACGTACTCGGCAAGATCGTCCTGATCCTGATCATCACGGTGTTCATACTGCTCGAGATTTCGGGCTTCTCGGCAAAGATCCGGGCCGCGTTTCCGAATGTGGATCGCCACCTGCTGCCGGTGACCGAGATCAACGACAACGTCAGGCGATACCTGGCCTTGAAGACGCTGATCAGCCTGGCCACGGGAGTGCTGGTTGCTGCCTGGCTCACGATCATGGGTGTGGACTACGCCCTGCTGTGGGGCCTGCTGGCGTTTCTCCTGAACTACATCCCGAGCATCGGATCGTTCATCGCCGCCATCCCCGCCGTGATGCTGGCATTTCTCCAGTTCGGCCCTGGCGACGGCATCCTCACCGCACTCGGGTATCTCGTGATCAACACCGCCATCGGCAACTTCATAGAGCCGAGGGTGATGGGGGAGGGAATGGGCCTCTCCACACTGGTCGTATTCCTGTCGCTGATCTTCTGGGGCTGGGTCCTCGGTCCGGTCGGCATGCTCCTCTCGGTGCCCCTGACCATGATCATGAAGATCGTGCTCGAGGCCAACGAGGAGACCCGCTGGATCGCCGTCCTCCTGGGTTCGAGGCCGGCCGAGGTCGTGGTGGGCGGCGCCGGGGACGACCCGTCCGAGTGGGTCGGTACGTGATCGACTTCGGGCCGGAAGACGGCGGCGAGCTCATCGACCTCATCCGGTCGTCGGTGATCGGTGAGAACGAGGCGGTGCCCGGTCCATTCGGGCCCCGGCGGGTCACATACGCCGACTATACGGCATCCGGACGCTCCCTTTCCATCATCGAGGACTTCATCAGAGAAGCCGTCCTGCCGCTGTACGCCAACACGCACACCGAAAGCTCGGGCACGGCGCTCCAGACGACCCGGTTTCGTGAAGACGCCCGGAAGATCATCGCGCGGTGCGTGGAGGCGACGGATGAACACGCCGTGATCTTCTGCGGGACCGGTTCCACGGGCGCGATCGACAGGCTGATCGGAGTGCTCAACCTGCGCCTGCCCGCGGATCTGGACGACAAGTACGGACTCATCGATCGGATCCCGGTCGGGGAGCGTCCCGTCGTGTTCATCGGTCCCTACGAGCATCACTCCAACGAGCTGCCCTGGAGGGAGTCGATCGCGGATGTCGTGACCATCCACGAGGACCTTCACGGCGGTATCGATCTCGTCGAGCTAGAGGCCAGGCTCGTGGAGTACTCGGACCGCCCCCTGAAGATCGGGTCCTTTTCGGCGGCGTCGAACGTGACCGGGATCACGACACCCGTGCGCGACGTCTCCGTCGTTCTGCATCGTCATGGCGCGCTCGCGTTCTGGGACTTCGCGGCCGCTGCGCCCTATGTCGGCATCCGCATGGGCCCGGGCGGGGAGTCGGAGGACGACCGGCTCGACTACAAGGACGCAGTGTTCATCTCGCCCCACAAGATGATTGGCGGCCCGGACACGCCGGGCGTCCTGGTGGCGCGGCGCGGGCTGTTCACGAACCGCGTTCCAGACGTTCCCGGAGGAGGGACGGTATGGTACGTGAACCCGAACGAGCACCGTTACTTCGAGGATCCGGAGCAGAGGGAGGAAGGTGGCACGCCACAGATCATAGGATCGATTCGCGCCGGGCTGGTGTTTGCCCTGAAGGAGGCGGTGGGCCCGGACGTGATCCGGGAGCGGGAGGAGTCGTTCATTCGGCGCGCGATCGACTCCTGGAGCGCTGATCCGAACCTCGAGATCCTCGGCGATCGGACGCACGAGCGCCTGTCGATCGTCTCCTTTGTCGTGCGAAGTGGTAGGCAGTACCTGCACCACAACTTCGTCGTGGCGCTCTTGAACGACCTGTTCGGCATTCAATCGCGGGGCGGGTGTTCGTGCGCCGGTCCCTACGGACACCGACTCCTCGGCATCGACGTGGAAAAGTCACGCGAGTTCGAGCGGGAGATCGCCCGGGGCTGCGAGGGCATCAAGCCCGGTTGGGTGCGCGTCAACTTCAACTACTTCATCTCCGAGGCGGTCTTCCAGTTCATCCTGGATGCCGTGCACTTCGTCGCCGAGCACGGCTTTCGTTTGCTCGACCAGTACGACTTCGACCCCCACACCGGTCTCTGGAGACACATCAGGGGACGGAGCGAGCCGCCGATGAGCCTGTGGGACGTCCATTTTACGCCGAACGGGATCGAATGCCCCCACCGTCGGTACGCGGCGGGCGAGGGAGACCTCGCTTCCTACCTGATGGAGGCGGAACGGATCGTCGAGGACGGCGGATCCAGCCTTTCCACCCGGGGGCGATGCACGGACGAGATGACCGGCGACTTCGAGCACCTGCGCTGGTTCCCGGTGCCAGAGGAGCGAAGCCGTCCGGCGTAAGGGTGTCACGGCGCGGTAGGATCGTCCGTCTCGAATCCGATCTTCCGGTGAGTTCCGTCGCAGAACGGCTTGTTCATCGAAGCGCCACACCGGCACAGGGCACCGCCGGCGCCTTCCGCCTCGGCGCCGCCCGATCCGACGATCCGAAACCGACCCTCGAGAACGAGGGGGCCTTCCGCGCGCAGCCTGATCGAGAGGTCTTGCGGGTCGTCGTCACCGGTGGGACGGACGGCCGGAGAGCCGAGGAAGCCCGGATCCTCGAACCCGACCTCCGCGTGACGGCCATCGCAGAACGGCTTGCTCTTCGACGCCCCGCATCGGCAGAAAGCGGCGCGTGCGTCACGCTCGATCTCGCGGCGCTCCGCATCCAGAATGACCAGGTCGCCCGACGCGTAGACGGGTCCGTCCGGACTCACCCGCAGCACGTTGGCGGGTGCCGGAGCTTCCGCGGGACCACCGTCGAGGCGCTCGTACCTCAGGGCTCCGGTGGGGCACTGGCGGATGACCGCCGCGAGCTCCTCGGCCGGGGCGGCCGTCGCGTCGATCCACGGCCGCCGGTTCGGGTCGAACACAGCGGGAAGGCCGTGCACACACTCGGCCGCGTGAATGCAGCGCTCGGCGTCGTACGTGACACGGATTCCCTCTCCACCGTACTGCCTGATCTTCGCCATCCTGCCCCCGGTGCGTCCGCTTGTGTCTGATCTTCCCGCCTCCGCGACGCCCAGGCCCCGCAGAGCGAACAAGCAAACTAGCGCCAGGCGGTTCGCCGCAGCCAGATCTGGTCGTCGCGGGTCTCGACGAACTCGCCGCGCTGTTGCGTCGGACCCCGCCGGACATAGCTTTGCCCTCCATCATGCAGGAACGCCTGATCGGATTGTATAGGGACCGCTTTGGAGAGGCCCCATCGGCCGTGCTCGCGCTGGCCGGGGATGGGTCCACCCGCGCCTATCGCAGGCTCATAGGGTCCGGAAATCTGTCGGTGATCGGAGTGATGGGACCGGACCATGAGGAGAATCGGGCGTTCCTGTCGTTCACGAGAGCCTTCAGGGACATCGGCCTGCCCGTGCCGGAAGTCTATGCGGACGACGCGGAGGGCGGCGTGTACCTCCTGGAGGACCTCGGGGACACGACGCTGTTCGATGCACTGGACGAAGCCCGGACGGCGGCCGGCGGTGAGTTCCCCGATTCCATCGTGCCGGTGTACGGCGACGTGGTTCGCTGGCTGCCGGCGTTTCAGATTCGGGGCGGACGGGTCGTGGATTACTCGGTGGCCTATCCCCGGGATGCCTTTGACCGGCAGTCGATCCTGTGGGATCTGAACTACTTCAAGTACCACTTTCTCAAGCTGGCCCACGTGCCGTTCAACGAGGCCCGCCTCGAGCAGGACTTCGAGACCCTGATCGAGTTCCTGTTGGGGGCAGAGCGCGATCATTTCCTGTATCGGGATTTTCAGTCCCGGAACGTGATGCTCAAGGATGGGGAACCGCGATTCATAGACTACCAGGGTGGTCGTCGGGGGGCCCTGGCCTACGACATCGCATCCTTGCTGTACGACGCGAAAGCGGATTTGCCGGCCGACCTGCGTGAAGACCTGCTCTCGAGCTATCTGGAAGCACTGGCGGAGGAGACGCCGGTGGACCGGGAACAGTTCCGCGTCCTGTATCGAGGGTACGTGCTCGTTCGGATCATGCAGGCGCTAGGCGCCTACGGGTATCGCGGTTTCTTCGAGCGGAAGCCCCGCTTCCTGCGCAGCGTTCCGTTCGCGGCACGCAATCTGCGCGACCTTCTCGACGCCGGACTGCCCGTTCAGATGCCGGAGTTGGCGCGCGTATTGGGGCACATAGCGGCCGCCTGGTCGGCGCCAGACGCGGTTCCCAGCCACCCGGGGCTTACTCTACACCTGTTCAGCTTCAGCTATCGTCGTGGGTACCCGGAACCGGTGGACGGTCACGGTGGAGGCTTCGTGTTCGACTGCCGGTCGGTTCCGAATCCGGGTCGAGAGCCCGAATACCAGGGGCTTACGGGCCTCGAGCCCGCGGTAGTGGAGTTCATCGAGGGGCAATCGGCCACCGAGACGTTCTGGTCCAGCGTACGTGATCTGTCCGAGGCTCATGTCTCGGAGTACGTACGGCGTGGCTTCGAAAGTCTTACCGTCTCCTTCGGGTGCACCGGAGGGCAGCACCGCTCGGTGTACTTCGCGGAGCGGCTGGCCGGGCACGTCGCGGGCGTATTCCCAGACGTTCGCGTACGCGTCCATCACCGGGAGGAGCCGTACTGGCCGACAGGCGAGATCCAGGACCGTTGAGCGCCCATTGGACGGGATGATCTTCGCCGCGGGGCTCGGCACGCGCCTCCTCCCGCTCACGAACCGCACGCCCAAGGCCCTGATCGAGGTCGGGGGCCTGACCCTGTTGGAGAGAACGATCGAGCGGCTGGCCGCTGCGGGCTGTGACCGGATCGTCGTCAACCTCCATCACCATGCCGCCCGGATCACCGAGTTCGTGGAGGCCGAGAGCGTGGCGAAACGGAACGCGGCCGGCGAAGCCGAGGCTCCGTACAGGTGGCACGGAGCGGAGATCTTCCTGTCGCTCGAGGCCGAGGCTCCGATGGAGACGGGTGGCGGCCTCAAGAACGCGAGGAGCCTTTTCCGCGGCGATCGAACGATCCTGCTGCACAACGTGGACGTGATCTCGAGCATCGACCTGGAACGGCTCGCCCGAAGGCATGACGAAACCGGTGCGGTTGCCACGCTGGCCGTCAACCGACGGATCGCGAGTCGCTATCTTTTGTTCGACGATTCAGGGCTGTGCGGACGGGTGGACTCCCGCGACGGTTCCGAAGAGTGGGCGCGGATGCCCTCCGTGTCCCAGTGGCGTGCCGGCTTCACGGGCATCCAGGCCGTGTCGCCCGGGATACTGGATCGGGTCGCCGGGGATGGGGCGTTCTCCATCATGCGCACGTACCTTCGGCTCGCCGCGGCCCGCGCCCCCATCCTGCCCCACGATGTCACGGGAACGCCCTGGATGGACGTGGGAACCCCTGAACGACTCAGCTCGGCTCGCGAGGCTTATCAGAAGCGGTCCTGAACTCACCGTGGCTGCGAACCCAGCTGAAAACCTGACCGGAGACCGGTTCGAGCCGTTTGGCTCGCTGCGCCCCGCACCGGCCCCCGGATCAGATTCAAGCGTGAGCGAAGCAGGTGGAGCGCTCCCCTTCGGCAAGCATTCGCATCCGGCTTCATATTCTATTTGCCGCTCGACATCAAATAATTACACAGTGGTAAACAGAAGCCACCCATCCCACGTCTCATATGTGAACCCGGTCCGACGGAGCACACGTGACGGAGCCCCGAAATCCGGAAACCGAGCTGCTGTTCCTGATCCGGAGAGCGCGCGCGGGGGATTCGCAGGCGTTCGAAACGCTGGCCACAGCCTATAGAGACCGGATCTACCGCTGGGCCCTGGTGCGGACCGGGGACCTGGACGATGCGGAAGACGCTACTCAGGAGGCGCTCGTGCGCCTGCATCGGGGTCTTCGAAAATTCAGCGGAAAGGCGCGCTTCGAGACGTGGCTTTACTCGGTGGTGAGAAACGCAGCCGCTGAAGTGCAGCGGCGCGCGGCGAGGAGCCGCCGGTTGAACGACCGATACGCCGTCCAGGGAGCGCTTCCCTCGACTACGGCTCCGCCCCGCGTGGTCGAAGGGCTGGAGACCCGTCGGATCGAGGGGCTCGTGAAAAGGTTTCTTCAGGAGCTGCCCGCCCGGCAGCGTGAGGCCATGGACCTGGTCGACTTGCAGGGGCTGGGGCAGGCGGAAGCCGCTACGCGGTTGGGCATCCGTTCGGCCACGCTGCGGACGCACCTGTTTCGAGCCCGCAGGGCCATGCGGAACCGGCTCCTCGAGACGGTGCCGGGAATTGAGGAGACAGGCACGGAATGAATTGCCGAGAATGCCGAGACTGGCTGCTGGAAGCCTCACCTCTTGAGATCGCCGGGGCGCTCGGCGAGCTGTCCGCAGATCGGCGGGCCGATGCCGTCGAGAGTCCGTCGGAAGCCGAGTGGCGAGAGCATGCGCAGGCCTGTGCCTCTTGCTTGACGCTGGCCGAGCGCATCCTCGAGGCGCAGGAGGAGCTGGCGGCCGGCCTCGAGCTTCTCACGCCCGTCGGCCGGTTGGCCGATGCCCTGGCGGTGGCATCGCGTGAGGCCGTGGGTCGGCGTAGGCGGGCTCGCAGGCGCAGGGTGTCATGGGGTACGACGGCGGCAGTTGCCGCAGGGGTCCTGATGATCCGTTCTTTCGATTCTGGCGGCGGATTCCGAACCGATTCCATCGACGTTGTAGCGAGGGGCTACATCGGTTCGGCCCTCGCGCCAGAGGTGGAGGCCTTGCTCGACGAAAGTGTCGTGGTTCTGGAAACCGACGACGAAGACGTGGTGGTGTTCTGGTTCTATCAGGGGAGGGGAGAATGACAGTCAATTTGAGGTGGCGAGTCGGAATCGCCACGGTGGTCGGAACGATCTTCGCGCTCGGCGTTGCCGGCTGTGCCACGGACGACACGCCCGAACTCGAGACGCGCACATTCGAAGTGCTGTATCTGGAGGATTGGGTCGCCGAGACTCTGGTGGAGCCCTACGTCTATTCGGGCAGGCCAGGAGCTCCAGGCAAGGCCAGCGTGGTGGAGGGCAAGCTTACGGTCCGAGAGACACACGAGAACCTGCAGAGGATCGAAGAAACCCTGGCCGAGTTTGATCTGCCAAAACCGGTAGTGCGGCTCACCTTCCAGATCATCGAGGCGAACGGCGACACCGGTGTGGATCCCGAAATCGCAGGAGTCGAAGCAGCCCTCAGGCAGTTGTTCCGGTTCGAGGGCTATCGCCTGGTGGGTGAGGTGATGGTACACGGGACGGAAGGGAACGAGGTGTTTCAGGAATTCGACGTGCCTGATCTCGGTGCTTCGGCCATCGAAGCGGTGATTCGGGACGTCCGGACGGATTCGTCGGGGGGCAGCGTTCAGCTCGAGATGCGGTTCCACGCGGGGTCGACGGTCTTCGGTACGACCGTACGCGTGCGGGCAGGGCAGACGGCGGTCCTGGGGCGCACCCCGAGTTCAGTCGGTAGTCGAAATATTATTCTGGCTGTCAATACTGAACTTCAAGATATGTAATTGTTTGTAGTGTGTTGATTCGTGTAAATACTGACGTCCGGATCGGCCGCTCGTGGCCTGTGAGGAGCGTGCCGGCCGTCCGGGCCGGAGGACCGTTGAGAGAAGTCAGCCCCGCCTCGCGTTGACACTCCCGGGCCCCAGCCCTAACTTGGCCGACCTGAAAACACGGAAAGTGGAGCGTTGCTCCCACCTTTCGGCGTGCCGTAGCCTGCGGGCGCGGACACAGCTGCCGGGTCAATACACGTTGGCGCGATCCTCGCGGATCGACGCCATGGCGTGCATGCCCGATCGGCTGGTGCCGAACGGGCGTTTTTCGTGTCCGTCGTTCCGCCTCGGGCCGAGCGGATCGGCGACAGGTGCACCACGGCCCTGGAAGAGGTGAAGTGAGCCAAGACGAGCTGCGCGTAAACGACAGAATTCGCATCAGTCCGGTTCGCGTGATCGATGAAGAGGGCGAGCAACTGGGCATAATTACGACTGACGAGGCTCGATCCATGGCCGCAGAGAAGGGCCTGGACCTGGTCGAGGTCGCGCCCAACTCGCGCCCGCCCGTTTGCAAGATCATGGACTACGGGAAGTTCAAGTACGAGCAGGCCCGGAAGGCGCGGGAGGCGAAGAAGAAGCAGCACATCATCCACGTGAAGGAAATCAAGATGCGGCCGAAGATCGAGGATCACGACTTCGGCTTCAAGCTCCGTCACGCGAGGCGCTTCCTCGAGGATGGAGACAAGGTGAAGTTCACCCTCCGCTTTCGAGGCCGGGAGATGACGCACCCGGAGCTCGGAGTACGCGTGCTCGAGCGAGTGAAGGAAGAGCTCGAGGAACTGGGAAACGTCGAGTCGGACGTACGCAAGGAAGGTCGGACCATGACGATGCTCATCGGTCCCAAAGGTTAGACTGAAAGGGTAGACGAATATGCCGAAGCAGAAGACCAACCGGTCTGCCGCCAAGCGGTTCCGGAAGACCGGAACCGGCAAGTTGCGCCGTAACAAGGCGTTTCACAGCCACATCCTGACGAAGAAGAGCCCGAAGCGGAAGCGCAATCTCCGCAAGAAGACGCTCGTCGCGAAGGCGGACGAGAAGCGGGTGCGCCGGATGCTCGGAGGCTGAGCCGGGACGGGAAGGGCCGGGCGACCGCACGAGCGGTCGGTCAGGGATGCGGCTTTGGAAGCATGGAATAGAAAGAAGAGGATATCGACATGGCGCGTGTGACCACGAGCGTCGCTCGAAAGAAGCGCAAGAAGAAGGTACTCAAGCAGGCTCGCGGCCAGTTCGGCGCCCGTTCGAAGCTGTATCGAACAGCGAAGAACGCAGTCGAGCGCGGGTGGGCTAATTCGTACCGGGACCGTCGTCGGCGCAAGCGGGACTTCCGGAGACTGTGGATCGCGCGGATCAATGCCGCGACCCGTGAGCACGATCTGTCATATTCCCGGTTCATCGCCGGGCTTCGAAATGCCGGGGTGGATCTGAACCGCAAGGCGCTGGCCGATCTCGCGATACGCGAACCTGAGGCGTTCGCCGAGCTGGCGAAGCTGGCGAAAGAGCATTCGCATTGAGCGGAAAGGAAGAAGAGGGAAGCCTCCGGGAGACCCTCGAGTCCATCCGGGTCGAGGCTCTCGAAGCCATCCGGGAGGCCGAGGATAAGGAGTCGCTGGAGAAGGCGCGGGTACGGTTCCTGGGGCGCAACGGCCTCCTGTCCCGAGCCCTGTCCGGTCTCAGAAGCGTTCCGCCGGAGGAGCGTCCTGAAGCCGGGATGACTGCGAATCAGGTCAAGCAGACACTGGAGACAACTCTCGAGCTGAGGGTAGACGAGCTGGCTGCGGCGATGGCGCCGAAAGAGGATGAAGGCGCCGATCTTACGTTGCCGGGCCGGCGTCAGTGGCGCGGGGGAGTGCATCCCGTCACGGTCGTCATCGACGAGATCTGTGACATCTTCAGGGAACTCGGATTCACCCGAGCGGCCGGCCCCGAGGTCGAAACGGACTGGCACAACTTCACAGCGCTGAATATTCCGTTGGACCACCCCGCCGCGGACATGCACGACACCTTCTATCTGGACGATGGCGTGCTTCTCCGGACGCACACGTCACCGGTTCAGATCCGAGTGATGATGGAGAGCGAGCCTCCCGTTCGGATCCTCGCGCCCGGCATGGTCTTCCGGCGCGATCCGTACGATGCGTCCCACGCGCCGGCGTTCGAACAGGTCGAGGGCCTGGCGGTCGATGAGGGAATCGACTTCATCGAATTTCGGGCAGCCATCGACTACTTCGTATCCCGGTTCTTCGGCCCCACGACGCGAACCCGGTTTCGCCCTTCCTACTTTCCGTTCACCGAGCCTTCGGCCGAGGTGGACGTGAGCTGCATCATCTGCGAGGGCTCGGGCTGCTCGACGTGCAAGCGCACCGGATGGGTCGAGATCATGGGAAGCGGGATGGTGAATCCGGCAGTCTTCGAGGCGGTGGGATACGACGCGGAGCGCTACACGGGATACGCCTTCGGAATGGGACCGGCCCGGATCGCCATGCTCCGGTACAGGATTCCCGACATCCGACTCCTCTACGAGGCGGATGTCGGCTTCCTCGAGCAGTTCGCCTGATGGACATCAGCATCAACTGGCTGCGGACGCTGGCCGCTTCGATCGAGGGCACGGCCGATGAGCTGGCCGCCGCGCTCAGCTCCCGCGCGGTTCCGGTGGACAGAACGAAGGTTGTGGGTGACGGTCTCGACGACGTCGTGGTGGGCCGTGTCATAGAGGTCGCCAAGCACCCGGACGCGGACAGGCTGTCGCTGTGTCGCGTTGATGCCGGTGCCGGGGAGGTGCTCGACGTCGTGTGCGGGGCACCCGACGTCGTGAAGGACGCGCTCTACCCGTTCATTCCGGCGGGAGGCACGTTGCCCGGCGGCTTCAGAATCGAGCGCCGCGAGATCCGAGGGCAGGTCAGCAACGGGATGTTGTGTTCCGAGAAGGAGCTGGGTCTGGGCCGCGACGCTTCCGGCATCATGCGGCTCGCGGACGGTTACACGCCGGGCGAGTCCGTACCGAGAGCTCTCGGGCTTCCGGATGCGCGGCTCGATGTGGACCTCACGCCGAATCGAATAGATCTGGCTTGTCATGCGGGTGTGGCTCGCGAGCTGGCGCCGGGCGGCGTGGCCGACGTCGCACTGCCTTCGTTCGGAGGGCCGGATTGGACTCCGGCATGGGAGTCGGGGGACCGGTCGGCAGCCGCCGGCGGAGTGAGCGTGTCGATCGAAGACCCGGATCGCTGCTTTCGCTATCTGGCGGCCATCGTTCGCGGGGTGACGGTTGGACCTTCGCCGGGGTGGCTCCAGGCGAGGCTAAGGGCCGTCGGGTCGCGTCCGATCAACAACGTCGTCGACGCGACGAACTACGTCCTGCTCGAGCTCAACCAGCCGTTGCACGCGTTTGACCTGGCTCGCCTCTCGGGTCCGGAGATCCGCGTGCGTGCCGCCCGCGGCGAGCCGCACACCACGCTCGACGGCACCGAGCACGAGTTGGGGTCCGAAGTCACCGTCATCGCGGACTCCGAGCGCCCCGTAGCTCTGGCGGGGGTGATGGGCGGGGCCGATTCCGAAGTCTCGAGCGTGACGACGGATCTGCTGATCGAGTGCGCAGCCTTCGATCCGCGGCATACCCGACACACGGCACGTGCGACGGGTCTCGCGACGGACGCGTCGTACCGGTTCGAGCGAGGAATCGACGAGTCGGGAATGGAAGCCGCGATCCAGCGCTGTGTTGAATTGATCCTTACGACGGCCGGTGGTGCAGCTGATGAAGCGGCGATTCGCGTCGGGCGGGCCGCCCCCGATCTCGTTCGCGTGAAACTTCGGCCCGCACGCGTGCGGGCCGTGCTCGGGCTGCGTCTCGCCGGTGAGCAGATCGCGGGCCTCCTGGAGCCCCTCGGCTTTACCGTCGAAGCCGCAGGGAACGTCGCGGACCCGGCTGAGGCGCTCGAAGTGACGGTACCTGGATGGCGCGTGGACGTGCGGACGGAAGTCGATCTACTGGAGGAAGTCGCCCGGCGATACGGCTACGAGTCGTTTCCACACGAGAGACGGTCGTTCAGACCGAGCGCGGTTCCGGACAGCCCGGTGTGGCAGCGGGGGGACCGGGCCCGCCAGGCGCTGGCCTCATTCGGGATGTTCGAGGCGCGCAGCTCCGGCTTCGCCCCGGAGAGCAGGACGTCGGGCCGGGCAGCTCGGTTGCTGAAGCCCCTGTCGGAGGCCGAGTCCGTTCTGCGCACGGACCTGGTTCCGATTCTTCTGGGTCGTGTGGAGCACAACTGGTCCCGGGGCCACCGAGACGTACGGCTCTTCGAGATCGGCAACGTGTTTCAGGCGACCGACGGACCGGAAGCCCGGTCCGAGGGGCAGCTGCCTGTCGTGGAGGAGACCCGGGTCGCTCTGGTCGCGACCGGCCTTCGTCGCCCTCCTCATTGGGACGGATCGGAGGGCGATCTGGAGATCTCGGATCTGAAGGGGTGGCTCGAGGACCTGGCCGCCGGGCTGGGCATAGGCGAGATCCAACCGGGGGAGCCGGGCGAAGCCGACGAGGGACTCCCGTTCGGGTGGCCGCAGTGGCTGGGAGACGAGAAACTGTGCATCTTGCGGGACGGTCGCCCCGTCGGCGTGGCGGGCCGCGTGCTCACACGGGCAGTAGACGCGCCCGTGTGGGCGGCTTCCGTATACGCTGCTGAGTTCAGGCTCGATGCGGTGCAACTCGAGGATCGGCGCGCCTATCGCGACCTCTCGACGTTCCCCGCGGTATCGCGGGATCTGGCACTGGTTCTGGATCGGGCCGTGCCCGCAGCGAGCGTGGCCAGGGAGATCCGATCCGCGGCCCCCGACACGCTGGAGTCACTGGGCCTGTTCGACGTCTACGTAGGCGATAAGGTCGGCGCCGGCAAGCGCAGTCTGGCATGGCGTCTCGTGTTCCGAGCGCCGGATCGGACGCTGCGGGACGAGGAGGTGGAGGAAGGGGTGGGCTTGATCACCGCAAACCTGGAGGACCGATTCGATGCCAGAATCCGCTCCTCGTGATCCCGCAGCAATCGAGCGGGAGCTCGGCGTACTCGAGGAGGGCGTCGAGCAGCTGGTTCACGAGCTGGCAGACTACAGAGACCGTGCCTCGGCCGCGGAAGGCGAGCATTCACGCCTGACGGGGCTGCTCAAGCGGTCGGGTGTGGACGTCTCGGATCCGGCCTCTCTCGAGCGCCGGTTGCAGGAGCTCGCCGAGGAGAACTCCCGCCTGAAGGAAGTGCTGAGGGAGGCACGCACCCGGGCGAAGAGAATACGGGGGCGACTGATCGTGATGGAAGATGAGTCAGCGGGTTGAGGAGTGACGCGATGAGCGATGGAACCGAGAAGGCCACGGTCAGGGTCACGATCTTCGGGGAAGAGTACGCCATTCGCACGGACGCCCCACAGGAGTACACACTCGAGTGCGCCAGGTATGTAGATGATGCGGTGCAGCAGGCGCACGTCCGAGGCCAGGTAGCCGAGCCGCACCGCGCTGCCGTCCTCGCAGCCCTTCAGATCACGGACGAATTGTTCCGGACGCGCGAGGACCTGGCGAGGCGATCGGACAGTGTGCAGGCGCGCCTGAGCGCTCTGCGAGAGCGGGTCGAGTCGGTCGTGGAGAGGGACGGCGGCGGCTTGCGGACGAACGACTGACCGGGCAACTTGGATTCACCATCGAGGCGAACGCCGGCTATCGCTGACGGTCAAGTGGACGGATAGATCGCACGGTTCGCGCGACGGAGATCGCGCAGAAAATACCGTGCATCAGGCCGGCGGGGTCTCGAAGAGGCCGCCGGCCTTTTCTATGTGAGCCGGCGATGTGACATGCGAGTGGGGCCCGGGCGCTCGAAGTAGCGCCGTCCGCGACGGTCGTGCGGATCCCCTTCTTACAGATAGATGGAGTAAGCGATGGAGAACCTCATCACGATTGGCGCGGCGGCAGTGGCTCTGGTCGTCGGACTCCTCGGCGGTCGGGCACTCGAAGTCCGAAGGGTGAGGGCCGCCAGGCGCACAGCCGAGGACGAAGCCACCGGCATACTGGAGGTGGCGCGCACTGAGTCGGACAACCTGCGCCGCGCAGCGGAGCTCCAGGGCAAGGAAGAAGGATACCGGCTCAAGCAGGAGCTGCTGGAGGAAGCCGAGCAAAGGCGCGCGGAGCTCGAGAAGACCGAGAAACGCCTGGGCGAGAAGGAAGAGGGTCTCGAACGCAAGTTGGACGTGCTGGACCAGCGCCAGGAGCGGGTGGCTCAGCGCGAGGAAGATGTCGGTCAGCGCCGAGAGGAGCTCAAGGCGGCGCAAGAGCAGATCAAGGCGGAGCGAACGCAGCTCACGGGCAGGCTCGAGAAGATCGCCGGTCTCACGGCGAAGGAAGCCCGGTCTGAGCTAATCCTGAGCATCGAGGACGAGGCCAAGGCCGAGGCTTCCCGCACGGTCCGTGACATCAGGGATCGGGCCCGGCGGGACGCAGAGCGTGAGGCTCGGAAGATCATCTCCATGTCGGTCCAGCGACTGGCCGTGGACCATTCGTCGGAGATCACGGTTTCGGTGGTACCCCTGCCCAGCGACGATATGAAGGGACGCATCATCGGCCGGGAAGGCCGGAATATACGCTCCTTCGAGGCTGCGACCGGAGTGGACGTCGTGGTCGATGACACCCCGGAGGCCGTCATCCTCTCCAGCTTCGATCCGATCCGCCGCGAAGTGGCGCGTATCGCCATGGAGCGCCTGGTGGTGGACGGTCGGATTCACCCGGGCCGCATCGAGGAGGTCGTCGCGAAGGCGGGAGAAGATGTAAAGGGTGAAATGAGGGAGGCTGCAGAGGAAACGCTTTACGAGCTCGGCATTCACGACCTGCCCGAATCCCTCATCGAGGTGCTGGGTAACCTCAAGTTCCGCACCAGCTATGGACAGAACCAGTTGATGCACGCCCGGGAAGTCGCGCTCCTGGCGGGCAACATGGCGGCCGAGCTCGGTGTGGACGTCGAGATGTGCAAGCGCATGGCGCTGCTGCATGACGTCGGCAAGGGCCTGACCCACATGCAGGAGGGCAGCCACGTCGAGATCGGCTACGAGCTGTGTAAGAGGGCGGGCGAGGCGGACGCCGTTCTGAACGCGATCAGGGCCCACCACGGCGAGGAGCCGGCGCGCTATCCGGAGACGTTTCTGGTCACGGCAGCCGACGCGATCTCCGGCGCCCGGCCGGGGGCCCGACGCGAGTCCTTCGAACACTACGTGAAGCGGCTGGAGAAGCTGGAGGAGATCGCCCGTTCTTACACCGGGGTGTCCAAGGTGTACGCCATCCAGGCGGGGCGTGAGATCCGCATCATGGTCATGCCCGAGAAGGTCTCGGACGAGGAGATGGCGGCGCTGAGCGAGAGGACCGCGAACCGGATCGAGGCGGAGCTGCAATATCCGGGGCAGATCAAGGTCGTCGTGGTCCGGGAGACCCGGGCCGTCAACTTCGCCCGCTAACGGGTCCCGGTGTGCCGACCCGATCGGAATAGATTCAAGGAGATGACATGTCCGCCCAGATCATAGACGGCAAGGTGATTTCGCAGACCGTTCGGGACGGGGTCGCGCAGGAGGTCGAGGAGCTCAAGGCTGCGGGCGTCGAGCCGTGCCTGGCGGTGATGCTGGTCGGAGAGAACCCGGCGTCGAAGGTCTATGTCGGGATGAAGGAGAAGAAGTGCGCAGAGGTCGGCATCAAGGCTGTCGATCATCGCCTCCCCGCGGATGCGACGCAGGAAGAGATCCTGGCGATACTGAATTTGTGGAACGACGACCCGTCGATCCACGGCATTCTCGTCCAGCTTCCCCTGCCGGACCACGTGGACGAGAAGACGGTCATGGAGGGGATCCGGCCCGACAAGGATGCCGACGGGTTCCACCCGGTCAACGTCGGGCGCCTGGCCAGTGGCGATCCAGATGCGTTTCGCCCGTGCACGCCCGCCGGGGTTCAGGTGATGCTCAAGCACATCGGGTACGACCCCGCCGGTAAGCATGCAGTGATCGTGGGACGATCCAATATCGTAGGCCGTCCCATGGCCGCGATACTCTCGCAGAAGGCGCCCTGGGCCAACGCCACCGTCACCATGGCCCACAGCCGGTCCGAGGATCTGGGGTCGATCACGCGCCAGGCGGACCTCCTGATCGTAGCCGTCGGTTGGCCGAATGCGGTCACGGGTGACATGGTCTCCGAAGACACCGTTGTGATCGACGTCGGCGTCAATCGGGTGGATGACGACACCCGGGAGCGGGGATACCGCCTGGTCGGAGACGTGGCATTCGACGAGGTGGCCGAGAAGGCCTCGTGGATCACACCGGTACCGGGCGGTGTCGGGCCCATGACCATCGCCATGCTCCTCAAGAACACCGTGGTCGCAGCCCGGCGCCTTTCGGGACTCGCCTGAGGCAAGGGCATTATCGAGAGCGTCGGGCAGGTCGCCGATCCGGGTCGGACTCCGGCCACGGCCGTTCCGGTCTCGGAGGTAAACGAGGCCGTCCGCGAGGTGCTCGAATCCTCTTTCGAGCCCCTCTGGGTCCGAGGAGAGGTCGGACGGTGGCGACGGCACGGCTCGGGCCACTGCTACTTCACTCTGCGCGATCGTGACGCCCAGGTGGACTGCGTCATGTTCCGTTCCGACGCGCAGGGCCTTCCCACGGATCCCGACGATGGGATGGAAGTGTGTGCGTTCGGCCGGCTCACCCTCTATCCGGCGGGCGGGAGATTCCAGCTGGTCGTGCGGGCACTCGAGGCCCGCGGGGACGGACTGTGGCGCCTCGCCTTCGAGAAACTGCGCGCCACTCTGTCCGCGGAGGGGCTGCTGGATCCGGCCCGCAAGAGGGCTCTGCCGCAGGTTCCACGGCGGGTGGGCGTCGTGACCTCCCGCTCGGGCGCTGCGCTGCGCGACATCATCGCGGTGGTAGGTCGTAGGGCACCGTGGACGCAGATCCTGGTCTCGGACTGCCGGGTGCAGGGACGGGAGGCCGCGCCCGAGATCGTGACGGCGCTCGAGCGGATCGGACGTGACGGGTCGTGCGACGTGGTGATCGTGACTCGAGGAGGAGGATCCACGGAGGACCTGTGGGCGTTCAACGAGGAGTCGGTCGCCCGGGCGATCGCTGCCTGCCCGATTCCGGTGGTCTCGGCCATCGGTCACGAGATCGACTTCACCATCGCCGATCTCGTGGCCGACCGGCGCGCCCCGACACCCTCCTCGTCCGCCGAGATGGTAGTACCCGAAGCGGACGCACTCGTCGCGCGGCTTGAGGGCCTGAGGGACTGCATGGCCTTGGCGCTCCGGGACGGCGTGCGGAGAAGACGCGACCGGACAGTCGCCGAGGCCGATCGCCTGGTCCAGGCGATTCGCGATTCGCTTGCGCACGAGACGAGCCGGCTGTCGCTCGTCTCCGCCCGCCTCGAAGCCTTGAGCCCCCTGGCGACGCTCAGGCGTGGCTACGCCCTGCCTGTCGGCGATGACGGGACGGTGCTTCGTCGAGGGAGTATGTTCGAAGTGGACCGCAACTTTGATCTTAGAGTGGTGGATGCCACCATTGAATGCGAAGTGCGTGGCATCCACGACATCGAAGTCCGGGCGGAGGACGAATGAGCGACGAAGACCTCACATTTGAGGGAGCCCTCGAAGAGCTGCAGACGATCGCGGACTCCCTGGAGCGCAACGATCTGGATCTCGACCAGGCCCTGCGGTTGTTCGAACGCGGCATCGAGCGGCTTCGGGCTGCGGGACGACTGTTGGCTTCGGCGCATGGCAGGGTCGAGGAGCTGGTCAACGGAGCCTCTGACTCCCTGGAGATTCGGCCGGTGGACCTGGGACCGGAGGATTCCGGTGGACGTGAACCCGGACTTGGCTAGCCCGCGCGCGGCCGCGAGCGCCAGAGCGGGGGCCACGCTGGGCGGGATGTCGGAAATGCGCTCGGCCTTTGACAGGGCCCTGGAGTCGTTTCTCGCCGAGGAGCTCGACCGACAGGAGCCCGAGGTCGCCGACGCCGTACGCTACGCGGTCCTCAGCCCGGGCAAGCGGATCCGGCCGCTTCTCTTGATGGCTGCGTACCGTGCCTCGGGTGGAGAAGAACCGGAGATCGCGGATCTGGCGCTCAGCGTGGAGCTGGTTCACGCGTACTCGCTGGTGCATGACGATCTCCCGTGCATGGATGACGACGTGTTGAGGCGCGGGCGTCCCACCGTGCACGTGAAGTTCGGCGTACCCCTGGCCGTACTGGCCGGAGCCGCTCTGATGCCCATGGCCGTGCGGGCGATCCTGAGCGGCGGATCGCATTTGGGCCTGGACGCGGGAACGGTCGATCGACTCGTTCATACTCTGGCTGATTCTTCGGGGGCGTGCGGGATGGTGGGCGGACAATTGCTGGATCTTCGAGCGGAAGGCCAGCCGGTGACGATGGAGGAGCTCGAGCGAATCCACTCGGGAAAGACGGGCCGGCTCATCGCCGCGTCCGCGCTCATGGGTGGGATCGCGGCGGGTGCATCGGACGCAGAGCTCGAGGCTCTCCAGCGGTTCGGGATGGATCTCGGACTGGCCTTCCAGGCCGTAGACGATATTCTGGACCTACGTGGTACGCCGGGAGAGCTGGGGAAGGAGAGCGGCCGGGACCGCGTCCTGGGCAAGGCGACGTATCCTGCATTGTTCGGAATCGAAAAGGCGGAGAAGATTAGCCGGGCTCTTGCCGAGGCGGCGATCGCCGAGCTGGAGTTCCTGGACCGGCCCGAAGGCCTCCGGGTCATTGCGTCGTACGTGATTGAGAGGACGTCCTGAAATGCGACTCGGCGTGCTGTCACAGCCGCATCACCCGGCCCTTCGAGAAATCATGGGTCGTCTGCAAGCATCGGCCGAGGAGATCGGCGCCGAGCTCGTCCTGACCGCTGATCTGCTGGCCGCCGTGGGCGCGGAGGGTCCGCCACTCGAAGATGACACCGGGAAAGTCGACTTTCTGCTCACGCTGGGCGGAGACGGCACCCTCCTGCGCGGGGCGAGACTGGCGGGGCCGCGCGACGTGCCCGTCGTCGGCTGCAATCTCGGCAAGCTGGGTTTTCTGACCACTGTCCCGCTCGATCGACTCGAGGAGCTGCTTCATCGTCTCCGTGACGGGCGGTACGAGGAGGAACGACGCCTCGCCCTCCGCGTGGGTTTGCACCCGGCCGCCGGACCTGACACGAGGGCGGCGACGAAGCCCGCCGAGACGTTTTACGCGCTCAACGACGCTGTCGTTCACAAGGGTGGCTTCGCACGCCTGATATCAATGCGGGTGTGGGTGAACGAGGAAGAGATCGGTCAGTACAGCGCGGACGGCATCGTGCTGGCGACCGCGACCGGGTCTACCGCGTACAGTCTTTCGGCCGGAGGGCCGATCCTCGTCCCTTCTCTCGACGCACTGGTGGCGAGTCCAATCTGCCCTCATACCATGTCCATCCGGCCCGTCGTCGTGCCGGCGGATGCCACGATCAGTGTGGAAATCTTGAGCCGGATGGAGGGCATCCTGGTCACGGTGGACGGACAGACCGGGGGCAATCTCGGTGGAGGTGGGAGAGTCTCAGTCCGGCGGTCACCCCATCCCGTCCGCCTCATCCGAATGCCGGATCAGAACTTCTTCTCCGTCCTGCGCCAGAAGATGCGATGGGGCGACGTCCGACCCGCGGCCGACTGACGCCACGTGTTGAGGGAGTTGCACGTCCGGCACTACGCGGTCATCGAGGACCTGCGCCTCGAGCTCGAGCCCGGCCTTAACGTCCTGACCGGGGAGACCGGGGCCGGCAAGTCTTTGATCGTCGGCGCCCTCTCTCTCCTGCTCGGGGAGCGCGCCTCCTCGGATGTGGTGCGGGCCGGCGAGGATCGGGCCCTCGTCGAGGGGGTGTTCGACTGCTCGAACATGCCTGAGCTCATCACTGTATGCGAAGAGCAGGGCATCGAGACCGACGAAGGCTGGCTGATCCTGCGCCGTGAAGTCCTTCGCGAGGGGCGCAATCGCGCCTGGGTCAACGGGTCGCCGGCCACGGCGGCACTGGTCAGGCGACTCGGCCAGGGTCTCGTCGACCTGCACGGCCAGCACGAGCACCAGGCCCTCCTTCGGAGAGACGCGCAACGGGAAATCCTGGACGCCTTCGCGGGCGCCACTGGAACCGTGAGCGGGACGGCCGCTGCGCACGGCCGGCTGGCCGACTTGCGAAGACGCATCGGCGAGACGCGCACCGCGGCCAATGCCACCCGTGAGCGCGCCGACTACCTCGAGTTCCGGGCGCGGGAGATCGAGTCGGCAGGACTCGAGCCCGGGGAAGATGAAACGGCTTCGCTCGAGGTCCGCCGGCTGGAGCACTCCGAGGAACTGACGGAACTGTCGGCGACTCTGCACTCAGCCGTGTATGGGGACGACGGTGCGCTGGTGGAGGCCCTCGGCGGTCTGTCACGGAAGATCGATGACCTGGTGCGAATCGATCCGGGGGCGGCCGAGATCGCCAAGCTGTTCGCTGATTCCAGAACCACGCTCGACGAACTGGGCGGTCGTCTGTCCACCTACCACCACGCGGTCGAGCACGATCCGGAGCGCCTGGCCCGGCTCCGGGAACGACTGGACCAGATCCATCGCCTGAAGCTAAAATACGGTAGTACGCTTGACGAAGTGCTCCACGCTGGCCGGGCGGCTCGCGAGGAGCTCGAATCCGCGGATCGCAGTACGCTCGACCTGGACGCCCTGGCTCGAGAGGAGGAAGCGGCCCTCGAGGATCTGGTGCGACAGGCCGAGGGCCTGACAGGCCTCAGACGGGCAGCGGCTAAGCGGCTCGAGGACGATGTCACGGGGCTGCTACCGGAGCTCGGAATGGAAGGGGGGCGATTCCGCGTGCAGCTCGAGGCGCTCGAAGAGGTCAGCGCGACCGGCGGCGAATCGGTGGCATTCCAGGTGAGTCTCAACCCGGGTTTCGATCCTGGCCCCCTGGCCCGCATTGCGTCGGGCGGTGAGATGAGCCGCGTGATGCTTGCGCTGAAGACGGTTCTCGCCGAGGTGGACAACGTCCCGAGCCTAGTATTCGACGAGATCGATTCGGGCGTCGGAGGGCGGGTGGCTCACCAGGTAGCTGCCCGACTCGCCACAGTGGCTGAGAATCACCAGGTGTTCGCGGTCACGCACCTTCCGCAGATCGCGTCGCGCGCGTCGGCTCACCTGTACGTCGAGAAGATCCAGGTCCACGGTCTGGCCTCGGCGAAGGTGCGCACCCTGGAGGGCGAGGAACGGGTCGAGGAGCTGGCCCGCATGCTGGGTGGTGACCCGGGTCGTGCGGCCTCTCGCAGACACGCCGCCGAGCTCCTGTCAGAATAGCTGGACAGGCACCCGAGCCGAGACCGTAACCACTCCGGCCGCCGGAGTCTGTCCCCCCGAGCCGGAAATCGCGGTTTGCCACAAGAACGCCACGTCGATCGGCATGCCCGACCTTCCGGCGGCGAACAGGCGGGTCGTCCTGTAGTAAGCGCCAATCCCCAGCAAGTGCCGGGTCTGGGAAGTCTCGACGCCCAGAGGCGTCGCGTCGACGCCGCCCGTGGCGGCTTCGTACGAGTCACCCTTCTTGTTCCAGTAGGTGTACTCGATCGCGAGTGACATGGCCTCTGCGAGCGCGATGCGGGGCGACAGCACGAGCTGGAGGAAGTCGCCCAGGTTCCGAATGACGGTGACCTTCTGAGAAGCGTAAGCGTACGGCTGCCCCGGCAGCGCAACCCGCCGAACCAGCTCGTCCTGAAGCTGGATCCCGTACGTCGCTCCGGCGACGACCCAGAAGCGCTGCCCGAAAGCGACGTCCTGGTACAGTTCGAGCTCCACGTCGGCCTGTCCGTCGCCTATCGGTTGCTGAAGAAACAGGTCCGGGTCCAGATACGGCTCCTCGTCAGGGCTCGAGAGAGGGAAGCGGTACCGGGCACCCACAGTGGTTCGGAACCGCACCCCAGGCCGGTCCAGCGATTGCGGTTCGCCGGTGGGGGTGGCTTCGACGGCTACCCCCGAGTCCGGGTCGACTGCCTCGTCGGCGACTTCCTCCGGGGGCCCTTCCTCTGGCTCAACGCGGGGCTCCTCGTCGCCTGGTTCCTCAGCCCCTGCATCTTCCTGCACACCCTCCCGAGCTGCATCAGGGTCCAGATCAGGGTCGTCGCCCTGCGGAATACCGTGCGGTGGCGCCGCGGGCCCGCCGTCCAGCTCCTCCGGCCCTGGCTCCGGCCGCTCGGGCCACCCGAACGTGTCGACGAGCTTGAACCGGGCACCCACCTCGATCTCGGAGAACGCCCAGCCCCGGGTGACCTTGCCGAGCGGCTGCCCGAGGACCGGATCTCGCTCGAAATACGCGTTCAGGTCCGACCGGGTGGCCGACGTCGGCAGATCGAACCCCGGAAGCGTGATTCCGAATCCCTGGAATCCCGTCTCGAATCCACCGTAGTAGCTCGTCATCTGCTGGCCGGAGGAGCTGCCCGACGTGAACAGGTACTCCTGGCCCGAGATCCGTGAGCCCAGGGCCCCCTGAAAGGCCTCAGTGTCAGAAAGAAGCTGCGCGGCCGTGGCCTGGTCCTCGGGCGAGAGGGTGCCGCCATCGATGAGCCCCTGAAGCTGAGCCTGGGCCGCGTCCAGGTCGGAGAAGAACGTGCTCGGGTCGGCGAGCGCCGTCTCGGCGCGCAGGAGCTCCGCAGACACGGAATCGAACACGAACCCGGTCTCTACCTCCGCCTTGACCAGGGGAGCCAGAACCTCGATCGCGGCGAATCCGCCGATCCCGAATTGAAGAGCAAACGGGATTCGGCGGACGAAGACGTCGATAGACCCGAAGTCGATAGCCCCGAGAGCCAGCTCGCTTCCCGTGAGCGGCGTAAATCCGAGGGCGTTGGCATCGCGGTTCACCACCTCGAGCATCGGGTCGAGTCCCGGAAACAGGCGCGCTGCGACGCTGCCGTCGTAGTCAGAGTACAGGGGCTCGCGGCTTCCATCGGCCACGTCGAGGCTATTCGCCGAGAATTGCTCGTTCCAGTTGTAGAACTCGGGGGCGATCTCGATCCACAGGGACCCGGCCTGCGGGATACGGGCGTCCCGGTCCCGTACCTGCGCTTCGGCGGACGAGGGCACGACAAGAAGAAGAGCTGCCAGTGAGCAGGCCAGGGAGATCCGGCAGGCGTAGGCGGGCAGGGCCGCGCTCCGGGACATGTCGATCTCCGATATGGTGAAACCGCGCCGTCGGGGCGGCGAGTGAGGACCGGAGTATAGACGTACGCCGCCGGGCCGCACAAGCGACCTTCGGCTCTGGCCACGCGTAGCGGAAGCCGCTAGTTTCCGCGCCCCGGAGCCAGAAACGGTCCGGGACGGCGCCGTGGCCGAGCGGCTAGGCAGGGGCCTGCAAAGCCCCCTACTCCGGTTCGAATCCGGACGGCGCCTTCACTCCCGGAACTTGCGGGATGCGCCTTCACGACAGGCTCGATGGGAAGAGGTGGCGGCGCAGTCCGCGTCCGCTGTCCGTCCGAAGCAGGGAGGTGCGGTGAGCGATTCAGCCGGGGATGTGCACCGCGTCCTCTCCGTGGACGGCATTCTATTCGTGCTCCTCCTGTTCGTGCCGGCGACCCTGACGATGGTGTGGGCGTTCGGCCTGCACGGCACGCCGGTATTCATCGCCGCTGCAGTTTCCATCATTCCGCTGGCCGGCTACATGGGGCGGGCCACGGAACGGCTGTCGGAACACCTCGGTGCAGGCTGGGGAGGCTTCCTCAACGCCACCTTCGGCAACGCCGCGGAGTTGATCATCGCGATCATGGCGCTCCGGGCGGGGCTGATGGATGTCGTCAAGGCCTCCCTCACGGGATCGATCATCGGCAACCTCCTCCTCGTCCTGGGACTCAGCATTCTGGTCGGAGGACTGAAGTTTCCGCCCATCCAGCGGTTCAACCGAACGGCCGCGAGCATGGGTGCCACTATGCTTCTGCTTGCGGCGATCGGTCTCGTGATTCCGGCGATATTTCACCAGGTCGTGGGAGAAGGGGCGGTCGGGCTCGAGCGCGGTCTCAGCCTCGACATCTCGATCGTGCTGATGGCGACGTACGTTCTCGGTCTGATCTTCAGCTTCCGGACCCATTCGCATCTGTATCTTGGCACGGGCGCTGCAATGGACCACGGGTCGGTGCGCGGGGATCCACCACAACGGGGTGGTGCCGCTCGCGCCCTCGGCCTTCTTCTACTGTCCGCCGCGGCCGTTGGAGTGATGTCCGAAATGATGGTCGGTGCGCTGGAGGAGGCCGCTCACGACCTGGGGATGAACCAGGTCTTCGTGGGAGTGATTCTGGTCGCGCTGGTGGGCAACGCGGCCGAGCACTCGACGGCGGTCCTCATGGCCGCGAAGAACAAGATGGACCTGTCCGTGAACATCGCTGTCGGATCGTCCATTCAGATCGCGATGTTCGTCGCGCCGCTCCTGGTGTTCCTCAGCTATGCGATCGGTCCGGCGCCCATGGATCTCCATTTTACGTCGCTGGAGGTCGTGGCTGTCGTGCTGTCGACCGGTGTCATGGCTCTCGTTTCGCTCGACGGAGAGTCGCACTGGATGGAGGGAGCCCAGCTCCTGGCCGTGTACGTCATGCTGGGTCTGGCTTTCTTCTATCTTCCGGTTTGAAGACTAGGTGCCGATGTTTATGGGTTTGATGGGCAACCTCTCCGGCCGACTCCGAGTCTAAGTGAGCGATGGTTGGCGCGCGCACCCAGCGCCGGCTGGGAACCGGGTGTTGTCATAGTGATGCGACCGAACCGCACCCATCCCAGAAGAATCTGCGCCCCAGGGTGTATACCGTACAGCAAGCTCGAACTCTGAACCGGGACGCGTTTCCATGAAGTCGCGCTATCTCGTCACGATCCTTGTGTTCGCCGTCGCGGCTGCTGCCCTGGGCGGCATCTACCTGCGGCTCAAGCAGAACAGCGAAGAGACACCGGAAGACTCGGAGAGCTCGACCGTGGATTCGGCCCGGGCCGAGGCCCGAAGCACGGCCGCGGCGACCGCGTTTGCCACCGGCATCGCCATCCCGGTAGAGGGGGCGGTCGTGGAGCGCGGGACGTTCATCCTGTGGGTCAATGCCGAAGGGCAGGCCGCGGCGCTGCGCGAAGCTCCCCTTCACGCTCAGGTCGCGGGTCCCGTGATCCAGGTCTCGGTTCGCGAGGGAGCGTTCGTCTCCGCCGGCGAGGTGATCGCTCGTATCGATCCGGTCGAGTACGAAATCGCCCGCAAAGAGGCGCAGGGTGCCCTCGAGCAGGCAGAGGCCTCGTACCAGGACCTGACCCTGGGCGACGAGACGATCGAAGATCCGGAGATGCTGGCCGTGCGGCAGGCTCAGGCCCGCATCCGGAGCGGACTCGCCGGCGCCGAGGCTCGACTCGAGCAGGCCATGTACAACGTCGAGAAGACGGTGATCCGGGCTCCATACTCCGGCCGGGTCGCGAACCTGGTGGTGGATGTGGGCACCCGCCTGTCGATGAACGATTCGATCGCCACGATCGTGGATCTGTCCAGCGTGGACGTGGACGTACAGGTGCTCGAAAGCGAGATCGCGGTGCTTGACGTGGGGCGCGACGCCACCGTGGCTTTCACCGCGTTTCCGGGAGAAGAGTTTAGGGCGGAGGTCGTCACGGTGAATCCCGTCGTGGACCCGGCGAGCCACGTCGGGCGCGCGACGGTGCGGCTCCGGAATCCCGGGGCCCGAATCCTGCCCGGCATGCATGCCAACATTAGGATCGCCGGCCGGCTGTTCGAGGACCGCATCTCGGTGCCCAAGGAGGCCATCGTCGAGCGCAGCCGCCGGGAGGTGGTGTTCGTGTTCGAGCCCGAGTCTGAGGGGGCGACCACAGGTAGGGCCAAGTGGCGCTACGTGACGACGGGACTCGAGAACGAGGAGGCGATCGAGGTCGTGCCCTCGGAAGACACGGACGAGCTCGCCGAAGGGGAGATCGTACTCGTCGGCGGGCACACGACGCTGACCCACGACGCCATGGTCCGGTTGCCCGAGCCGGAAGGCGGTGAGGGAGGGGCCCCATGACCAGACGCGGGATCCTCTGGGTCCTGGCTGCTCTGTCTGTCCAGGCCTGCGTCGCCCTGATCGAGGCTCCGCCGTCTCGAGCGCAGGAAGTGACGACGCTGGAGGAGGCACTTCGAACGGCCCTCAGCCTGAACCCGAACATCGAGTCCTCTTCCGCCGCGGCCGCGGCGGCCACCTCGTCGCGCTGGGCGGACTGGGGGGCGTTCCTTCCGACGATCGACCTGCGGGGATCACTGTCCCAGACGGACTTCACCACCGTCACGTTCGTCGATCCGACGGGTGTGTCCCAGGAGCTTGAGGACCCGATCACCGCGACACGCAAGAGCAGTTCGGGATCCCTCTCGTTTGGACTCGCGCTGCTGAACCCGGAGCGCATCTCCAACGTGAAGGCGGGCGACGCCCGTGAGAACGCGGCCGAATTCCGGTTGACCGCCGCCGAGCGCGTCGTCATCCGGGATGTCAAGCAATCCTACTTCGAGGCCCTCAAACAGGGGCAGTTGCTGGAGGTGTCGCAACGGCAGCTGGAGGCACGTCGACAGGATTTCGAAGTCACCGAGCAGCGCTACCGGATCGCCGCAGCGTCGCGCAGCGACCTCCTGGGGGCCCAGATCGACCTGAGTGATGCGGAGCTCAGGGTGCTGGATTCGGAGGACGCACTGTCCCGGGCTCTGCGGCAGCTGCAAGTCACGCTCGGCGTGCCGGTCACCAATACGGACCCCGGGTCGGTAGAGCTGGTGGACGTGGACCGCGTGCCGGACGCGGCGCCGCTCGACGCCGACGTCCTCGTTTCGAACGCCCTGGTCGCGAATCCGAACCTGCTCGCCCTCCAGATGGATGAAAAGGCTGCGGCGTCCGACTTGTGGTCGGCCAAGGCGACCTATCTTCCGCGAATCGACCTCGGGTACACGCTCGGGCGGAGCAAGGAGCTGGGCCGGGACGAGAGCCTGTTCGATTTCAGCCCGGCCAACACCTCCGGCGGATTCGTCATCCAGGGATCGTGGAGCGTGTTGTCGGGGTTCACGCGCAAGCGGCAGACGGCCCAGGCTGACCGACTGCAGCGGCAGGCGGCTGCCCAGCGCACGGCACAGCAACTCCAGATCGAAAAGGATGTGCGAGATCTGGTGAAGGAGCTCAAGCGGCGCAGCCAGAGACTCGAGATCATCGAGCGCAACGTCCGGCTCGCCGGAGAGCGCCTAGATCTGGCCCGAGAGCAGTACCGTCTCGGCAGCATCCCGTACTTCAATCTGCAGCAGGCGATCGACCGCCTGACTCTGACCGAGCAGTCGCTGTTCCAGGAGCGCTACGACTACCTGATCGGATGGGCCAACCTCGAAGAGAAGGTCGGCGGGGATCTGAGCAGGGGAGCGAGCTGATGGCACTGCCCGACCTGTCGATTCGGCGTCCCGTCGCGACCACCATGTTGTACCTGGCGGTCGGGGTCCTCGGAGTCGTCTCGTTCGCCCGACTGCCGATCGATCTATTGCCCGACGTCTCGTTTCCGACCCTGTCCGTCTGGACCACGTATCCGGACGCGGGTCCCGCGGAGGTCGAGAGGTTCGTCACCGAGCCCGTCGAAGCCGTCGTCAGCCGGGTCCCGGCGGTTCGCTCGGTCGATTCGAGATCGCGCGAGGGACAGTCGCTCGTGCGGCTGCAATTCCACTGGGGAACGGACATGGAGTTTGCGATGCTCCACGTCCGGGAACGATTGGACAACCTCGTGGGGAGCCTGCCGGAGAGCGCCGAGCGCCCGGTGATTCTCACGTCGGACCCGACCAATGATCCGATCATTTCACTTGCCATCACCGGTGCGGACCTCGCCGAGCTCCGGGATCTGTCCGACGCCGTGTTCAAGCGCCGGCTCGAGCAGCTGGACGGGGTGGCGATGGCGGCGATCACCGGCGGACCGATCCGCGAGATCCAGGTCGAGGTCGATGCGGGTCGGTTGTCGGTGAACGATGTCACCATCGCCCAGGTCACCAGCGCCCTCGACCGGGCCAACTACAGTGCACCGGGGGGGAGCATTCGGCGCGGCCGCTTCCGATACAGCCTCAGGACGCTGGGCGAATTCCAGAGCGTCGAGGAGCTCGAGGACGTGGTGGTGGCGCGTCCCGTGGGGGGAGGGGTAGTCCGCCTCAGCGACGTAGCGAGGATCTTCGAGGGCGAGGCGGACCGCGAGACGGTGGCTCGGTTCAACGGCGTGCCGGCGATCGGACTTCTCGTCTACAAGGAGGCAGGGTCCAACACGGTCCGGGTGGCGGACCAGGTGGGCGACGTCCTCGCCCAGCTACGGGAGGAGTATCCAGAAGTCGGGATCGAGGTGGCCTCGAGCCAGGCCACGTTCATCGCGGACGCGATCTCGAACGTGGTCCAGGCGCTGCTGTTCGGTGGAGTCCTGGCCTTCCTGGTACTGTTCCTGTTTCTCAAGGACCCGCGCTACCCGGTGGCCATCGGGCTCGCGATTCCGATATCCGTCATGGCGGCGTTCGCCCTGTGTTACCTCGCCGACGTGAGCCTCAACGTGATGTCGCTGGGTGGACTGGCCCTGGGTGTCGGAATGCTCGTCGACAACTCCATCGTGGTGCTGGAGAACGTATTCCGGCACCGGGAGGAAGAAGGGCTCGACGCTTCCACCTCGGCCTCGGTAGGGGCGAACGAAGTCGCCGGCGCGATTACGGCATCGACGCTCACCACCATCGCGGTGTTCGGTCCGGTCCTGTACGTGAAGGGCGTGGCCGGCGCTCTCTTTACCGATCTTAGCCTGGCCGTCGCTTTCTCTCTCCTCGCCTCGCTGCTCGTGGCCCTGACGCTGCTTCCGGTCATGGCCGCCCGCGTGGGCCGCAACGGAGCCGTGGGACGTCAAAGCGCCCCCGGGAAGGATCGTGAGATCCAGGGTTGGCTGCCAATACGGATCGCTCGGAAGGTCGGACGCGCCGTAGCCCGAGCCTTCCGCTTCGTCGTGGATTCGGTTCGCATCACCTTCGCTGATCTGTTCCGGGCGATCGGTCGGCTCCTGGCGGTCATATTCCGACCCCTGCTCGAGTCCTTCGATCGGTCGTTCGCCGCGTTCGCGGTCCGGTACGAACGATCGCTGGAGTGGGCGCTCGAGCACCGCGGCCGGGTGATTCTAATCGCCTTCGGCGCCCTGGCCGTGGCCGTTGCCGCCGGCCAATACCTTCCGCGAGGCCTAATGCCGGAAGTCGATGAGGGGGCATTTCGCGTCGAACTCAACCTTCCGGTCGGAACGCCCCTCGAGGTTACCGCGGACGCCGCGGCTCGGCTCGAGGCGGCGCTCCTGGAGACGGGTGGGGTGGAAGCAGTGTTCAGCCGGGTTGGACGGGCGCGAGAGGCGGAGCTGGCCACGCGCGAACTCACCGGCCTGAACAGCGCCGCACTGGACGTCCGACTGACCGAGGGAGGCCGGCGGGTAAACGACGTCGTGGACGAGTTCCGGTCCGTAGTCGAGGCAAGGGGAATCGATCCCCGGGCGGTCTCGATCGAGACAGGGCGCGCGACGTCGCTCGGTCGCGCGATCGGGCTTGGCGACGCGGACGTGGCGGTGAAGGTCAGGGGCCAGGAACTCGACAGCCTGGTGAAGGTGGCCGACGAGGTCCTGCTTCGAATCCGCGACCTCCCAAGGATCGCGGACGCGAGAATCGATCTACAACTAACCCAGCCGGAGCTCGAGATCGAAGTGAATCGGGCCGCAGCGGCTCGTTACGGAGTCTCGGTCACCCAGGTGGCAGATGCGATCGAGGCCTACCTCAGGGGCTCGGAGACGGACCGGCCGTATACCGAGTTTTCGGAGAAGATCGATATTCGGGTCCGTCTCCCGGAGAGCGAGAGGCAGGCGCTGGCCGACGTGATGACGCTCACCCTGGATGGGGTTCCGATCCGCGAGCTCGTGACGGCCCGGGAGGGCTACGGCCCGGTCGAGATCCGTCGCAGCGAGCAGAACCGCACGGTGCAGGTCCTGGCGGATGTGCGGGGCGGGGGCATCGCATCGGCCGTCGAGTCCATCCAGGCCGCCGTGGCGGACGTCCCGCTTCCGGCGCTCACGGCGCTGAAGGTGGGCGGGGAGAACGAGGAGATGCGGGAGAGCTTCCGCTCGCTGCTGTTCGCGTTCGGGCTCGCGCTGTTCCTCGTGTTCCTGATCATGGCGGCAAAGTTCGAGTCTCTCGTGCAGCCGGTCGTCGTTCTGGTCTCGGTGCCGCTGGCGGCGATCGGCGCCGTGGCCGCGCTGGCGCTGGCCGGCGACGGCCTGAACGCCATGAGTGGAATCGGCCTGGTGATCCTCATCGGGATCGTCGTGAACGATGCCATCATCAAAGTGGATTTCATCAACCAGCAGCGGGCCGAAGGGGCCGCGAAGCGGCACGCGATCCTGGAGGCCGGACGTCTTCGCCTGCGGCCGATCATCATGACCACGATCACCACCGTGTTCGGACTCCTTCCGATGGCTCTCGGTTGGGGCGCCGGCGCGGACCTCAGGGCCCCGCTGGCCGTGGCAGTGATCGGGGGTCTGATCTCGGCCACCTTCCTGACGCTCATCGTGGTTCCGGTGGTGTATTCTCTGCTGGTCTCACCGGCCGAGTCGGTCCGGCCGGCGACCTCGGCCGGATCCGGTGGACGCGCCCGGAGGGTCTCGCTATCGGACGCGGCGCTCGGGCCGGCGTTGACGGACGGTTGATGGAGCATCGGGAGGTTGTGGCCGTCCGCCGTTTCGCGGGCGACGAGGAGGTAGGCGGAGAGTGATCGATCTGTCCATCAAGCGACCCGTGGCGACGGCGGCGATCTACGTCGCGTTGGTGGCGCTCGGGGCGTACAGCTTCCGCCTGATCCCCGTGGAGCTGCTGCCCGATGTCGACTACCCCCGACTCACCGTCAACGCCTCATGGGGAGGCGCATCACCGGAGGCCATGGAGGCCTTCGTAACCTCTCCGCTGGAGGCTGCCGCCCAGCAGGTCAAAGGGGTCCGGAAGATCACCTCCACGTCGAGAGCCGACCCGAGGGGAACGGGCTCGAGTGCGGAGATCGACATCGAGTTCGATCGCGACGTTCGCATGGACTTCGCGCAGCTGGACCTGAGCGAACGTTTTGCCGCCTTGCGGGATGAGCTACCGCCGGCCGTCTATCCGCAGATCCAGCCGTACGTGCCCCGCGAGTTCTCGGACGAAGAGCAGCGCTTTCTGAGCTACCAGCTTCATGGGCCGTACACGTTCGGCCGTTTGGCCGAGGTGGCGGAGGAGGAGATCGAGCCGGTCCTCTCATCGGTCGACGGGGTTGCGGGCGTAATGATCTGGGGAGACCAGGACCGCGAGGTCTCCATAGAGCTGGACCGGCAGAAACTCGAGGCCCTCGACCTGAGGCCCGAACAGGTTGAGCAACGCATCCAGGACCTCTCCACGCTTCGGGCTCCCGGCTCGCTCGTTCTGGAGGGACGCCAGGTCACGCTCGCGGTGCGCACGAGAGTCCGCCGCGTGTCCGAGCTCGAGGATCTCGTGATCCTGCAGCGTCCGGAGGGGGCGGTTCGCTTGCGCGACATCGGAACCGTGCGCGAGCAGACGGCGGATGCGACCTCGTACTTCCGCATCGACGGAGAGCCGACGATCTCGATCTTCGTGACCCGGGAGTCGGGTACGAACGCCGTTCGGGTCGCGGACGCGGTCAAGGCCTCGATCGGGCCCCTCGAGGCTCGCATGCCTCCCGGAGCGACACTGGAGCTGGACGACGATCAGAGCAAGGAAATCCGGCAGCAGCTCACCGACCTACGGCTTCGGGCCGTGGCGGCGGCGATCGTGATCTTTCTGGTGCTCACGCTCTTCCTGAGGTCGATGGGGGCAGTGCTCGTCGTGTTCGCCACCATCGGATTCAGCGTTCTCATCGCCGTCAACATGCTGTATATCGGCGGCTTCTCACTGAACGTCCTCACGCTCGCCGGGCTTGCCTGGGGCTTCGGGCTGATCGTGGACAACGGGATCGTGGTGCTGGAGAACGTCGAGCGACACTCCCACCTGGGGAAACCTTCGCGCCAGGCAGCGTCCGATGGCGCCCGGCAGGTCATGCTGCCCGTGATCGCGGCGACGGCGACGACAGCCATCGTGCTCGTACCGTTCCTGTTCCTCCAGGGCGAGCTTCGGGTCTATTACCTGCCGCTCGCCTTCGCCGTCGCCTTCTCGATCGTGGCCAGCCTGTTCGTTGCGTTCACGTTCGTGCCGACGATGGCGGGCCGGATTCACCACTGGAGGGCGCGGGTATACGGAGTGCCGGGCGGAGAGGGAGAACCTGAGGCCGGTGGCGGACTGGCCGCTCCGTCCGGTACAGCCGCACCCCGCGTACCAGGCTATATCCGCGCCTACCGCAGCGTTCTGGGTTTCGGGCTCGATCACCCGATCCTGGTGACCGCGGTGTGTCTCGCGGCCCTCGGCGGAAGCTGGGGGCTGTTCGACAAGCACGTTACGAGGGGCATCCGTTGGTCGGCGTTCTGGGGACAGGACACGTACATCAGCGTGAACATCACGTTCCCACGTGGGGCGGGTCTCAAACGGACGGACGAACTGGCCCGTGCGTTTGAAGAGAAGATCTCCTCCATCCCAGAGGTCAAGCGCTACGAAACGTGGGTCCAGCCCCAATACTCCTTCATACGGATCACCTTCCCGAAGGACCTCGAGACGACGCAGGTGCCCGTGGCGATCAAGGAGCAAATGGTGGCGTATAGCTACCAGTTCTCGGGCGCAGATGTCAGGGTATACGGATACGGGCCGTCGTTCTACGGGGGAGGGAGCAGTCCGCCCAACTATTCGCTCAAGATCCTCGGATACAACTACCTCCAGGTGCAGGAGCTGGCCGACGACCTGGCCGCCCGGCTCGAGCGGTTCAGCCGGATCCAGGACGTGGACCCGAACGCGAGCGGAAGGTGGTACGAGCGAGACAAGGAGTTCGAGTACTACCTGGCGGTGGACCGCGAAGCCCTCGGAGCGCACGACTTGACGGTAGAAGAACTGCTGCGATTCGTGTCGGCGAACCTCCCAAGCGACCGTCCACGCACCCAGGTCCTCAGGGTCGGTGCCGAGGAGCTGCCCTTCGCCGTCAAGCTCGACGGCTACCGGGAGTTTGACCTCGTCGACATGCGCCAGCTCAGGATTCCCTCCCAATCTGGCAGGGAAGTGCGGCTCGCTGACGTAGCCCAGGTGGAGCGAAGGAACGTCCTATCCCGCATCCTCCGGGAGGATCAGCAATACCAACGAACCGTCGCTTGGGAGTTCCGTGGGCCCCGGAAGCTGGGCGACCTAATCCGGGACGCGGTGATTGAAGCGACCACCCCGCCACCGGGATACAAGATCGAGGAGGACGACCGCTGGGGGTGGGACGAAGAGGAAAAGACCCAGGTCTACCTGGCCATCATATTTGCCGTCCTCCTGATCTACATGGTGACGGCGGCCCTGTTCGAGTCGCTCGCGGCTCCCTTCGTCATCCTTTTGACGCTGCCGCTCGCCCTCATCGGGGTCTTTCTGATCTTCTTCTACGCGGATGCGACGTTCACACGCACTGCCTATATCGGCACGATCATGATGGGCGGAATCGTGGTGAACAACGCGATTCTCATCGTCTACCATATCGGCGAGCTCCGGCAGCGTATGCCGACTCGTGAAGCCATCCTGCAGGGAACCCTGGAACGCGTGCGCCCCATCCTGATGACCACGTTTACCACGGTCTTCGGGTTGCTTCCATTGGTCCTGTTCGCACAGTCGCAGGATGAAAACATCTGGAACTCACTGGCACTGGCGACAATAGGTGGTTTGATCTCGAGTACTTTGTTCGTGCTCGTGGCCATTCCTGTGGCCTATCGGTACCTGGTGGCGAGGAGGGCCTGAACCAGAATTGGGGGCGCAATGCAGTCTGCCTTTCACCCGGGACGACCTCGTCCCGTCAACACCAGATCCATGCTGGCGATGGTCGCCATACTGGCGTGCCCCGTTGTGACCTCGGGCTGTGTATGGGGGGACGAAGCAAGCGGTTCGGGGGCGGAAGCCAGCGACGTAACCTTCACGGATTCGAGCGGCGTAGAGGTCGTCACAAACCGGGGCGATGGGTGGAGTCCCGAGGAGGCCTGGCGGCTCGAGGTGGATTATCAGGTCGGTGAGCTGGACGGGCCCCTGGCTTTCGGGCGGATCAACTGGGTTGCGCCGGGGCCGGACGACGGAATGCTGGTTCTGGATGCCCAGTCCCACCTCGTTCACGTATTTGACTCGGTCGGACGCCCGGTTGGACGTTTTGGTGGGGAGGGTGACGGACCGGGCGAGTTTCGACGCCCCGCTGCGATCACCCCGGTCCGCGACGGGCGGCTCGCCGTATCCGAGGGATTCCCGCCGAAACTGCACTGGCTGACCACGGGCGGCGACTACCTGAGCTCGACCCGACTTCCAGTCGTCGGGGACGAGACAGCGACCCGCATCGCGGGAACGATCGGGGCGTGGCAAATCACATCGGCTGGACGTGTGTTTGTGCAAGTTCAGGTGCTCGATCCGGGCGCCGACGAGGGCGGCATCCCCGTGGTCCTCATGGAGGTCGATCCGGCCGGCGATGTGCCGCCCGACACGATAGCCAGCTGGAACTGGAGCATGAGCCTGGGGAGCCCGACGATTCGTCTCTTCGAGCCGGTTCATACGTGGATGCCCCGTTCGGACGGTGTCATCGTCTTGTCGGCCGGATCTCCGTACGAGATTCAGTGGCACGACCCGTCGGCCGGGCTCCAGCGGGTAATGCGGCGGGAAATGGATGGCGTTAGGGTGACTGAACGCCACCGCGCGCGGGCGATCGCCATCATGCGCGAGGGTGTTGCGGCCTTTCCCGGGGCCGACAGCAGGATCGCTGAAATGGTGGACAACGCGGAATTCGAGGCCACGGTGCCCGAGGTTCAGCGTGTCTGGGTGTCTGAGCCGGACGGCCGCCTGTGGATCGGCGTTCACGACGCGGGCCTGTTCGAGATAGAGGAAGACGCGCCTCTCACTGGGTGGACGAACGCCCTGGATGTCTTCGAGCGGGACGGCCGCTATCTCGGGCGAATCCCGCTGCCCGCAGGACTCAGACTTCGGGTCGTCACCGCTGATGCACTGTACGGAGTGTGGGAAGACGAACTGGAGGTGTCTTTCGCCCGCCGATACCGGGTGATCAAGCCCGGCGCGTGAAACGCGAGCGGGCCGGTGGCACCGCATATATACAAACAGGGACGACCGCCGCTTGGCGGATCGTCCCTGTTTGGTGGGCCAGCGAGACGACCTCCCGAAGGAGGATTAGTTGTTGGTCTGTCCCGAAGGTGCCGTAGTCGGCCCGGCCCGACGAGTCAGCTCAAGCCAACCCTCCCTGGAGTTTTCATCCCAGCACAGGCCGCTGTAGCGTGTACCATCGGCTTCCCGCTTGGCGAGGGTGCAGCTGACCCAGTAGTCGGGTCGCAGTTCCATGCCGAAGGAGAAGCTGTCGACCGGGGGCTCACCGACAGTGGTGATGTTCTTCCACTGGTACTGGTCTGCGCCCATCACGAGCGAGCCCTGATTCCTCTTGGCCTGTATCTGAAGGACGACCGTAACCTCCTGGGCATCCTTGGTCACGTGGCGTACGCCGGCCGGGAGCTGGCCGATCGTCGTCCACATTCCCTGATAGTTGGCCACCGTCATGTCCTGCGCCTGGGCTTCCGGCGTCCCGACGAATATCAGAGCCAGAGCTGCCGCAACAACCAACTTCTTCATCGAGGTCCTCCGCGTGAGATCGTCTCGGGTGTCTCTCCGAACACCGAAAAAAATGACTTCAGCGACGTTAGCGGACATCCTCTCGGTCTGCAAGGCGTACACAACCCGTGCGGGCTGGGCGGCTCCAACGGTTTCCGTCGCGTCCCGGTTGCGGTGGCACAGTCGGATCGTAGGTGACACCCTCCTATTTGAAGCCGGAGTGGTGGAACTGGCAGACGCGCCGGACTCAAAAGCGTCGCTCCAGCAAGCCTGATTTGACGGCCTTCCCGCATAAGTCCGCCCCTACTTCCAGGTTCCCGAGAAGTCCTCCAGAACCGTTTCTCGGACTCAGTGAAGAGAAACACGCACAGAAACGCACACAGATGACTGCCGGCTCATCCGTGATCATTCACATCCGGGAACCCTCACCACTCCAGATCCATCACCCAGATGTCGCTCTCGTACTCCGAGAACACGAGATAGAAGTCGTCGGAACCGAAGTCGGTGCGCCACACGGTCGCAGACGGATCGTCGAACGACACGACCCCGGTAGCTTCCCCGCCGCCACAGAACTTGCCCTGTCTCCCCGCATGCCCATTATTCGTCCCATCCCAGAATGCGGAACATCGACCGGAAGGCGCACGGCTCATGGAGCAACCGATCATCTTTCTTGCCGTCGAGGATTCATCCGTTCTCGAGGCTCTTGTCGGAGACATATCCAGGCGATTCGGTAACGACTGCAGCCTGATCAGCTCGCGCGACGCCCAGCAGGGCCTCGCTGACCTCGCTTCCCTGGCGGAACAAGGCGCGCCTGTCGCTCTGCTGATAGCCGACCAGCGGCTCCCTGGCATGTTCGGCGTGGATTTCCTCGTCGAAACACGGACACTATTCCCGTTGGCCAAGCGAATCCTGCTTGTGGAGCGCGACTATTCGGCGGCCAACCCGATCGTGCCGGCGATGACGCTGGGCAAGATCGACTACCATCTGGTCAAGCCGTGGCTCCCCGTGCAGGGACTCTACCCCGCCGTCAGCGAGTTTCTTACCGCCTGGTCAGTATCGCAGGAGCCAGAGAGCACGCTGTTCCGGATCGTGGCGCATCAACAGAGTCCGCGAGCCCATGAGATCCGAGATCTGCTTACCCGCATGAACCTCCCCTTCGGGATGTTTGATCCGGACTCCGAGGCTGGCAAGGAAGTGCTTGGCGAGGCAGGCCAGGATGGCTCCCGTCTGCCGATGTGTTTGAGGCAGGATGGTCGTGTCCTCGTCGAGCCGACGAATTCTGACATTATCGAAGCAACGGGCGGGACGACGCGGCTTGAGAGCGGGATCCACGACCTCGTGATCGTCGGAGCCGGTCCGGCCGGTCTCGCCGCCGCTGTCTACGCTGCGTCGGAGGGTCTGCGGGTCGCCGTGCTCGAACGAAACGTGTCAGGCGGACAGGCGGGAGAGAGCTCGCACATCAGGAACTTCCTGGGCTTCACGTGGGGGATCGGGGGCCAGGACTTCGCCTACCGGGCCTGCGAGCAGGCCTGGCTGTTCGGCGCCAACATGGTGTTCGCACAGGAGGTCATTGAACTCAGCCCCTCCGCGTCCGGCTTCTGCGTGCGAGTTGCCGATGGCCGCGAGATCGCAACGCGCTCAGTGTTGCTCTCTCCCGGAATCGCCTGGCGGCGCCTGAACATTCCTCGGCTGGAGCAACTGCTCGGGACGGGTGTGTTCTACGGCGCGGCGGCGAGCGAGGCTCGGGCCATGAAAGGCAAGAATGTCTTCATCGTCGGCGCTGGGAACTCGGCCGGGCAGGCCGCCCAGCACCTGGCCCAGTATGCCAGCTCCGTCACCGTCCTTGTTCGCGGTACGGGTCTCTCTGACAGCATGTCGGACTACCTCATCAGGGAGATCCACCTGGCGCCCAACATCACCGTTCGGACAGGTGTCGAGGTCATTGATGGAGCGGGCAAGGACTACTTGACCGAAATCGTCATACGGGAGCGTGCAACAGGAACGGAGGAGAGGCTCGACGCGTCTGGACTGTTCGTAATGATAGGTGGCGAGCCGCACACGAGTTGGCTCGAAGGATTCGTTGCCCGTGATGAGAAGGGCTACATCGTAACCGGCAATGATCTGGTATCCGGCGATCTGGCCCACGGGGCGTGGCCGCTCGACCGGCCACCGGCGCATCTCGAGACCAGTGTTCCTGGAGTGTTCGCCGCCGGCGACGTGCGGCATGGATCAGTTAAGCGCGTCGCATCGGCCGTCGGTGAAGGCTCTGTCGCCGTTCAGCTTCTGCATAAGTACCTGGCGGCGGAGTCTGAAACGGCTACCGCCAGCTAGGCGATATTCTTCGCCAGTAACGCGGCGCAGCAGAGCTACCAGCACACTGATGCGGAGACCCTGCTCCATGTCGTACTGAACCCGGCAGAGGTAAGGGCTGTACGTTGAAGAGAAACCCACACAGAAACCCGCACAGTCACCCCAACGGGGCGGACACCATATTGCGGATGTGCCCGTCGCAAGGCACTATCTGCGTCCAGCCGGAGTGGCGGAACTGGCAGACGCGCCGGACTCAAAATCCGGTGGGAGCAATCCCTTGAGGGTTCGAGTCCCTCCTCCGGCATCTTGGTTGTTCAGCCGCTGCGCGGCCTCAATGTTCGAGCTGTCGCTCGAACGGGAGGGTAGTCCACTCGGTGCGCTCGCGGAATGTTGCAGCAAGCGATTGTGCGCGGAAGCGAAACCATACCGGAGGGAATCATGAGGAACCTCGGAGCGCTGTCGGCTCTCATCGCAGCGGCAGTCATCATCGGCGCTCAATCCGCCCCGGCTCAGACGGCGGCCGATTCATCGGCGATCGTCGCGACGGCGCTCGACTACATCGACGGGTTCTACACGAGTGACGCGGCCCGAATGGAGCGGGCGCTGCATCCGGACCTGGCCAAACGGATCGTCGGGAACCCCGCGGGACCGGCGAGCGTGCTCCAGAACATGACCGCCGAGCAGCTCGTCCAGACCACAGCCAGCGGAGGTGCGGATCGCATTCCGGACGAGGCACGTCGGGAAGACGTCAACATTCTGGACATCTACCGCAACATCGCCACCGTACGAATCGACGCGGGTTTGTGGATCGACTACTTGCATGTGGCTCGCTGGAACGGCGAGTGGAAGATCGTGAACGTGCTGTGGGAGATGGCGCCGCCTGAGTGAATGAGCCTGAGTCACAGCTGCGCGGGCGCTCTTGCTCGTCGCTCCGCGTTCACGCAATCTTTGCCAGCGGTCCGGCTGTACGGTCGCGGTCGGCGGCGGCGAGGGCTGGCCTGCGGCAAGAGGTGCCCTCAGACATGACATCACCGGAGAGGTCGGTTTGTCGCTTCGCGCCCCAATGATGGCGGTTCTCGCTGTCGCTCTATCCCCAGTTTCGGGATGGGCCCAGCAGAGTTCGGTGTCGCTGGGTGTCGTAGCGGGCGCCGCAGTGGCCGATCAGGCCGGCCAGGACGCCTTCGCTCCACACGACCGCTTAGGCTTCATCGGCGGGGCCTCCCTTGTGTACCGGCTTTCGGATCGCTGGTCCGTCCAGTTGGATGGTCTCTTCGTGCAGAAGGGCGGTAGGGAGAATAGCGACCGGGATCCCGAAGACCCGGTCGACGAGCTGCGTCTTCAGTACGTCGAGCTCCCCTTGCTACTGAAGTTTGCCCTCAGTGGCGGGCGAACCCGTCCGGAGCTGTTCGTTGGACCGTCCCTGGCTTTCGAGCTGGGATGCACGCTCGACGTCTTCCCCGACGGTTCCTCGAATCCCGCCGATTGCGCCGACGTAGGGCTTCAGACCAGGTCTCCTGACGTGGGGATCGCTTTCGGCGCCGACGTCGAGATACAGTTGGGATCGGGCCATTTCATTATCGATGGTCGCGGAATCGTGGGGCTCAGGTCGTTCGACGACTCCGAGGCCGATCTCGACTTCCGGAATCGCATCCTGGCCCTGATGGTAGGCTACCGCTTCAGCCTGTGAAGCGCGCCCGCGCGCCCGTGCTGTCACAAGTGACGTTGACAGAACGGGATCGCGCCCTATCTTTGCGCGAATTCCTTTCGTCGTTCATCCGGCGGCGGGAAGATCAACAGCCGGTGTCGGCGCACAGGTCGACCATCGCGGAGTATCACTTAGCAGGAGCGTAGTATGTCGAAGCTGACGGGCACCGTGAAGTGGTTCAACAACGACAAGGGGTTCGGATTCGTGTCGTTCGACGATGGCGCGCGCGATGCCTTCGTCCACTTCTCGGAGATCCAGAGTGAGGGCTTCAAGACCCTGGACGAGGGCGACGTTGTCGAGTTCGACCTTGCCGAGGAGGGACGCGGCCCCAAGGCGAAGAACGTGGTGAAGGTCGGCTGAGGCTCGAGGTCCCCGTCACCCGGGGCGGCCGGCAGCCCCAGGGTCTTCATCAGCAACGGATAGACGTCCACATTTCGGAACGCCGGCACCCGGGCGCCTCTCCGGAAGGACGGTCCCGCGGCAAGGAATACCCCCTGCATGTCCATGGCCTCGTGGTCATATCCATGGCTCCCACCGTCACCCATCTGCTGCCACTCGTCAAAGAACTCGTGGCTGGTGATCGTCCAGCCTGGATCGGCGATTGCGAGGATCGGCGGGATGCGCCGGTGCTGGCCGTATTCGAGCCGCTCCGGAATCGAATCACGCAGGAACACGGACATCCGGGGGTGGGCACCTCGTAGCGCCTCGTATACAGCCGTCCGGTCCTTCTCATCCGGCCACAGCGCCAGCACGGGGGTCCAGTCGACGGCGTGCGCGGTCGCCAGGTCCACGTAGTCGTCCACGAAGACGACGCGTTGCCGGCTCGTCGAGCTCATCCCATGATCGGACACCACTACCACGTTCGTCCGATCCAGCAGGCCGCGGGTCGTGAGACCCGCCACCAGTAGTCCTACGGCCGCATCTGCTCTTGAGATCGCGGTGAGAATTTCCCGGGAGTCGGGTCCCGTTTCGTGGCCGGCGTGGTCCGTTCCGGCAAAATACAGCGTCAGGAACGCGGGCCGCTCGGCCTCGGGGAGGTCCAGGAGACTCAGCACCCATCGCACGCGAGCGCTGTAGGACATGTGGCCGTCGAAGGGCAGCCAGTGGGAGGGTCGCACCCCATCGATCTCGGCTTCGGACCCGGGCCAGAACAACGGCGCCGTCGGCCGTCCGAGTCTCTCGGCGGTAACCCAGACCGGCTCGCCCTCATACCAGCGGCCGTTCTGCACTTCGTCCCGTTTGGACATCGAGAACCGGGCGTCGAAGACGGGATCGTACATCGTGTTCGACACGATTCCGTGTCGGTCGGGCACGAGACCGGTGACCAGCGTGTAGTGGTTTGGAAACGTCTTCGTCGGGAACGAGGGAATCAGGCCGTCAGCGCGAACCCCTCGCCCCGCGAGCGCGTTCAGGTGAGGGCTTACGTCTCGGTCCAGGTAGTCCCATCGAAACCCGTCGAGGGAAACCAGAATGACCGTGTGTCCGGCCTCCGCACCGCTGTCGATCGCGCAGGCCGTCCAGCCTGCGGCGGTGCCCAGCAGGAGCCCCAACGCGAAGAGGCTCCTGCTCCATGAGGAACGGGGGGTCGGAAGGAGCACGCCCGGTCTGAAAGTGATATCGTTCATCCGAAGATGTACGCCTTCTGGAGTCAATACAGCGAAATCGATGGGCCATTCTATGCCTCGTTCCGGCCGTGCGCGAGTCTTCGTCATCTGGGCCGCGAGCGCCGTCGGCCTCGTTTTATGTAGCTGTGAAACGGAGACATCCGGGGGGGATGACGAACGGCTCCACGTCGTGGTGACGGTCGCTCCGCTGGCCGGCCTGGTAGACCGGATCGCGCCCGAAATCTCGAACGTCACGGTCATGATTCCCGCCGCTGCGAGTCCGGTGACCTACGAGCCCTCACTCTCCCGTGTGCGGGCCGCTTCCACTGCCGGTCTCTATGTGTCGGTTGGCCATCCGGCGTTCGCGTGGGAGACCACCTGGCTTGCGGATCTTCTTCGGCGGGGCGAGGTCCCCATCATTTCGAGTGCCGACGGGTGCGACGTCCTCCCCGACGATCCGCACGTGTGGCTGTCTCTGCCGTGCGCGCGGAGCATCGCAGAGAGGATCGCCAGCGCCGTCCAGCGAGCTCGCCCAGCGACAGCGGAGTCAGTCGCTGCGTCGCTCGCCGCGCTCCTGGTGCAGATGGATGCGATGAGGCGGGTCGCCGACAGCAGCCTCGGGCCCCACCGCGGAGGTAGCTTCATCGCGCTGCACCCGGCCTGGGGGTACCTGGCGCGCGAGTACGATCTCCAGCAGATGGCGATCCTGGATCATGGAAGCGGCGACGCCGGCCCCGCGGAGCTGGCCATGATCGTGGAGCGAGGCAGGGCGCGGGGACTCGTGAACGTAATCGTACAACCGCAGTTCTCCGTCGAGGCGGCACGGCTGGTGGCGAACGAGCTGGGAGGTGAGACCGTGACGCTGGATCCCCTCGCACGGGACTGGCCCGCCTCCTTCGGCGATGCCGTCGCGGTCCTGGTGGAGCAGGTGCGACCGTGAGCGCCCCGCCGATCCTTCTGCGTGGCGTGAGCTTCAGGTACAGTGCGACGCCGGTACTGGAATCCGTCGACCTGCGATTGGATGAAGGCGATTTCCTAGGGATCATCGGGCCGAATGCTGGCGGCAAGACGACCCTGCTCAAGATCATCCTCGGGCTCCTGGCGCCCGATCGCGGCACCGTCGAGATATTCGGCCGATCACCGGCCGAGAGAAGAGGCGTGATCGGCTACGTGCCGCAGTACGCACGGTTCGACGCCAGCTTTCCGATCGACGTTCTGGATACCGTGCGTATGGGTCGGCTGGGTGTTCGCCGCCGCGAGCGTTCTCGCGAATCCCGCGAGGCGGCCCGATCTGCGCTGGACAGGGTCGATCTGAGAGGCATGGCGAACGAGCAGATCGGTCAGTTGTCGGGCGGGCAGCTCCAACGGGTCCTGATCGCCCGGGCTCTGGCATCAGAGCCGCAAATTCTGTTGCTGGATGAGCCTACCGCCAGCGTGGATACGCGGATCGGACGCTCCGTATACGAGCTTCTCGAACGACTGTCCGAGCACATAACCATTGTCCTCGTATCGCACGACATCGGCGTGATCTCACGGCACGTCAAGACGATCGCCTGTCTCAACGTGCGACTCCATTACCACCACTCGCGCGAGCTCACTCCCGAGATGGTGGAAGTCGCGTACGGCTGTCCGGTGGACTTGGTGGCGCACGGCCACCCTCATCGGGTGCTGCCGTCCCACGAGTCGGAGGGCGAGCGATGATCGGCGCCCTCGAGTACGAGTTCTTTCAGCGAGCGCTGGCTGCCGGACTTCTCGCCGCCGTGGCCAGCGGAATCGTCGGTACGTTCGTCGTGGCCCGACGCATCGCCTCGATCTCGGGCGGGCTCGCGCACGCGGCGTTCGGTGGCATCGGCCTGGGCTACCTCGCCGGCTTTCCCCCCATGGCGGGCGCCCTGGCGTTCGGCCTGCTATCGGCGTTCGGCATTGGGGTGGCGGAGCTGCGACTGCGGCAGGGGCTCGACACTCTGATCGCCATGGTGTGGGCTGTCGGAATGGCCCTCGGAATCACATTCGCTTCGCTGGCGCCCGGAGCGACGCCTGATCTTCTCAGCTACCTGTTCGGCAACATCCTGTTCGTCCCACCCGCCTACCTGTGGTTCACCGCCGTCCTGGATGTCTTCCTGTTGCTGGTCGTCGTGCGCCTGTATCGCCCACTGCAGGCGGTGGCCTTCGACGAAGAATTCAGCTGGGTCGCGGGCGTCCCGGTGGGCGCTCTGTTTCTCCTCCTTCTCGGGCTCACGGCGGTGACGGTCGTGATCCTGATACGGGTCGTCGGCGTCATCCTGGTGATCGCGCTCCTCACGGTCCCGGCCGCCATCGCGCAGCACTGGGCGGGCGGACTGAACCGCATGATGGTGCTTGCGACGGCGATCGGTGCGGTGTGCATCACTGCGGGGCTGTTCGTTTCGTATGGCCTGTCCGCGAGCGTCGGCCTGGACATACCCACGGGCCCCTTCATCATTCTCATCGTGGCCGCGTTCTATGGCGTCTCCGCTAGCGCGAGATTCTCCCTGGGGCGTCGCCGGGGTGCCTACGAGGGTCCGTCCCGGGAGCGTCCCGGCAGGTGAAACTTCCGGTCCCCCCTCGTGCGTAAGAGCAGACAGCATCCAGCTATTCCTGGGGCTCGTCGGTCTGTTCACGCTGATCGTCGCCGGTGTCGGCGTGGCCAACATCATGTACGTGGTGGTGAAAGAGAGGACTCGCGAGATCGGAGTCAAGCTGGCGGCCTTGGACCATTACTGTGGCGTGCGGTTCGATCCTGATGGTGATCGGGCTGCTCTCCGGCTTCCTGCCGACACGAAAGGCCGCTCGACTGGACCCCGTGGAATCGCTTCTCTACGAGTGAGCCGGCGCGAAACCCAGAGGAGAGACCCGATGGAAGATTTCTTCTACGCCCTCGTGCCCATCACCTTCATCCTGTCGGTCGCCGGCGTCCTGATCTTCCGTCCGCTGACCAAGCGTCTCGGTAACGTGATGGAGGCGAACGCGCTGGCCAAACAGCAGGTCGCTGACGACAAGCTCCACCACGACCACGTCAAGACCCTGCTTGAGACACAGAACCTGAAGATCCAGCAATTGGAACAGAGACTCGAGTTTACGGAGTCGCTGCTGGAGGCCCGGCCCGCGCAGTACCTGGGCGGCGGGAAGACCCCGAACGAGCTTGAGTGAAGCCTGGCAGCTTCGTCGTCAGAAGAAGAAGAAAGCTCCGGCGCGGATCGCGAAGAGCGATCCCGATTTAGATGTTCCCGGGCTGGACACGCCATCGATGCTCAAGTCGCCTCCCGTGAACCAGCCGAACATTCCGGAGACGTCGATCGAGATTCTCTCGGCTACCGGCATGTCCACGCCCACGAGGGCCGCGATCTCGAGTCCACTGATCTTGGTCGAGATTCCGTCCACGCTGTCGCTGAGCTGCATCCAGCCAACGCGCCCCTGGAGATAGGGGATCATCTCCGTGTCTTCGCTGAACAGCAGAACGTCCATGAGGGCAAAGACGTCGAACCGGTTTGCCGACCCGTCCTTGTTCTGTATGCCATGCCGGGAGTACCCTGCGCCCCCTCCCACTCTCAGGGGAACGGATTCGATTTGATAGAGAGCAGTTGCCTCAACAGCGGGTCCGCCATCGATGCTGTCGCCGACAGAGCCTGAAATGAACGCGTATCCGATGTTGGCGTCGATCATGAAGCGAGCCTCTCGCCGCGGATCGAATCTGCCCTGGGCGAGTGCTTCGGTGGATGCTCCGAGCGCCTGGATAATGACGGTGACGGCAGCGGCGATCGCTAAGCGTCGCATGGTGGCTCCCATTCTTGGTATCGGGCCGCCCGGCGGCGGCCCACGGTGCTACCGTCGCAACCGGTCCCATGCATGTCAACACCAATGGAGTGGGGTTGTTTCACTCTACACGTCTTGCCGACCTCGCCAACAGGCTTTCGATTACGTTGAACCGGGGAGTGGCCCGGGCCGAAGCTTTCGGACGGACGGATCCACGAGTGTTCGCAGGGCGGAGTGGGCATGAACGAAGATCAGCACGACGAGTCTTCCCGGCCTCCCGAGTGGAGAGTGGGTGGGGACGAGCAGCTGAAAACGAGCGCTTACCATATTTGGAAGCCGCGCCCCCTGCTGCGTAGCGTGCACTGGAAGCCCACGCCCGCTGCGTCCAGGGACGCCGCTGCCGGTTCCTACGACGTGTTCATCGATCAGCGGGCATTCAGCTCGGTTCACCAGCACTTGTGGGATGCGGGTCCGGGTGACGAACCGTTCGGTTTTCTGGTCGGCGACCTGTGTGAGGATCCGGATACAGGACGCCGCTACTTGATCGTCAGCGCGGCCATACCCTCGAAGTTTCCGCTGGCGGAAGAGGGGCCGGAGCAGGTACCGGGCGAGGCGGTCGTCGCGATGCAGCTCGAGGTCGATCGACGTCGCGGGGTCCTCGCGGGGTGGTATCACCGGCACGAGTCCGGTGCGGTCGAGTTGACCGCCGAGGATATGCAGACGCACGAGAAGCACTTCCCGGAGCCGTGGCATGTCGCGCTGCTGTTCGTCACGGACTTCGCTCACCCGGCGGGGGGCTGCTTCCGCCGCACGCGCGACGGGCTCTCCCCTGACACACCGCTGCCGTTCTTCGAGATGGTGAGCAACGAGTCTCTGTTGGCCCGAGGGGTCCGCCGGTCACACCTGGACTGGATCAACATGGAGACCGTGGACTCGATCGAGGTGGATCCACTGTTTCGGCCCGAACCCGAGTCCGGGGCACCAGCGGAGCCGGAGGAGCCCGAGCCCGAGGGGCCGGCGGAACCGGCGGCACTCGTGGATGGCGAGGCGGAGGAGGTTCTCCCGGCTCTTCCCCCGGAGGCGGCAGATGGCACCGGGGTGGGTACGCCGGCAGGCGAGTTCGAACTCGAGCCCTCCCTCGAAGATGAATCGTCGGCGCTCGAATCTGAAGATGTGGTGACAGGGGTGGAGTCGGCCGATGAGGATCTCACGCTGCCCGTCCTGGAGGAATTCGCGTTAGACGAGCCCGAGTCGGAGGAAGAGGTCGACTCGCTTCCCGAGCCGGCGTGGGATTCCGAGGACTCGGCCGCCGACGTTTCGATCCCGGTCGTGGAGGACGTAGACCTCGATTCCTTCGTTACGGAGGTCGAGACGGCGGATGTGGCGGCCCAGGTTGATGAGACATTAGAGCCGGAAGAGATTGAGCCGGACTGGGATGAGGCCCCGGCCGACGAGGTCCCGGTCGACGAGGTCCCGGTTGACGAGGTCCCGGTTGACGAGGTCCCGGTTGACGACGCACCAGCTTTTGATCTGGCCGCGGAGTTGGGGATCGAAGAAGAACCCGCTGCACAGCCGGAGGAGCCGACCGAGGCCCTGACGGAACCGGCC
>JBDGWG010000011.1:0-69669 GCA_039585235.1 Gemmatimonadota bacterium
CGTCAGCGCGCCGAGCTCTTCGAGCTCCGGGACGATCTCGCGGAAGAGGTAGCCGTGTTCCTCCGCGGAATGCTCGGTGAGGAAATAGCCCTCCTGGAACGCCAGGCAGGTGCCGAAAACGTCGAGGCGTGGGAGCTGATGCAGCGGGCATCGGATCTTCAGGAGCAGGCAGGGGCGCTCATGGAGACCGGCGACATCGACGGTGCCATGCAGCGGATCCTGGCGGCGGATTCACTGCTTGCCGCGGCCGAGGAAATGGCTCCGGAATGGGTCGAGCCTACCGTGCAGAGAGGCTGGCTGGACTACCGGAACTCCCGGTTCACGGGCTTCGAAGACCGTTCTGCAGCAGACCGTTGGATCGGAGAGGGGATGGTCCACGCCGAGACTGCAGTCAGGCTGGACTCAACCAATTCCGAAGCGATGGAGCTGCGCGCGACGCTACAATACTGGAGGTACCTCCTGAATCTCGGAGGTGGCGAGGCTGACCGTCTGGTCGGCAGAGCTGAGGCTGACTACCGAGAGTCGGTTCGGCAGAATCCGCAGCAGGCTTCGGCGTGGAGCTCCTTGAGCCACCTGCTGGCCAACCAGGACCGGCTGGCGGAAGCGAAGGTGGCCGCGAGTCGCTCGTATGAGGCCGATCCGTATCTGCGCAATGCTCATCTCACGCTCTGGAGACTGTTCTACATCTCGTTCGACCTGGGAGACGGGGTGGAGTCCAGACGTTGGTGTGAGGAAGGGCGACGAAGGTTTCCCGATCGACCCAGGTTCAGGCAGTGCGGCTTGATGGTGCAATGGCTTCCGGACTCTCAGCCGGATATCGACCTCGCGTGGCAGCTGGCTGACGAATTCGTCGCTCTGAGCTCCCCGGGGGACAGCACGTTCAACAGGCACAAGGGACTGGTGCTGGTTGCGCTGGTGCTCGCTCGGGCTGGCGAAACCGACAGCGCACGCGTCGTTGCTGAGCGGGCTCGTGCCGGACCTGACATCGACCCGACACGCAACGTCGCATACTGGGAAGCCATCCTACGTAGCATGATTGGAGACATGGACGAAGCGGTTGTCCAGTGGAACGTCCACGCCGCGGCGAACCCCGATGTGACGCTCGACGAGGGGATCTGGTACGTCGAAGCGCTGCGGCAGGACCCGCGACTGGGCGCTCAGTGAAGCTGAAGCTACCGGCCTAAGCCCCTTCTGTTGCGGCCTTACCACACTCCGCCTCTGGGACGAATTGGCTCGGAGGCGGGCAACACTGTCGCGGTCAGTCATGACCAACAGCGTACTTTAGTACTCCCCACGGAACCCTATCACGCGTAGCACTAACCACATCTGCGATTCTTGTGTGCCCTGTGACCGGGGAAACGACCTTCGGAATACTTGTTGCTCGATTCCAACTGGTTCCACCAGAAAGCGACAACGACTGTCCCGGGCGCTTCGCGCCTCCCGGGCATTGACGGCATAAACGGCGGCCCCCCGGCCGTGAGAATGTTCTACCGTTACAAGCGGGAGTGTAGCTATGCGCCTCACAGGTACTCTGACGGCATTCTTAGCGGTCGTCGCAGCTCTGATCTGGACGGGCTGTGACGAAACTTCGCAGTTGGAGCAGCTTCAAGGTCCGGACCCGTCGTTCAAGCAGACCACCGGCGCGCCTCCAGAGGACTGCGACGTCAAAGGCTTGCCGGTTAAGGACTACTTCACAAATCGGGATACCATCAAGTCGTTGACTGCCGAGTTGCGCGACCTGAGCCGTGCGTGCGCGGATGGCGCCACGACCGACGTCGCGGGCTTTGCCAGGCCCGACGCGTACGGAATCGGATTCTCGATTCTCAAGAGCGTCGCTGCGAACAGGCCACCGGCGGCTGCAGACCTGGCTGTTTACGCGGCGGGCGGCCTCATTGTCGAGGGTGTCTGGAAGGCCATGAGGTACAACGGGCCGGCATGTTCAGATTGCGCGGATCCGGTTCCCTACGTCGATTCGACCGCGGCTGCTCTGGCTTTGCAGCCTGGTGGGGCCCTCGACGTACGCGATGCCAGCTCGGGCGATGACCCAGTCTATTCGATGGACGTGCTGGCGGGGACGGAAGGCTGGGGAATCGAGCCCCCTCCGGGCTCGTCTTGGGTAGATGTGCTACCGGCCCGTGTCGCGCTGGTCTATGGTCATCCTGGCTCCGACGGTGGGCTCACGGGTGAGGATGAGTTGCTCGGCGCGGAGGGTGGGTACAGCTGGTACGTTCTGCCGTGGTACGATGCTCCCGACGGTACCGTTGCTCCCTTGCTTGTGGGCACCTGCGCCGCATCGACCGGCGGGAATGCTGCTCTAATCTCTCACCTTGCATCCTTTCTGCCGCAGGGTGAGCCACCGAGCTACTGTCCCCTGCCAGTTACGGCCAGCTTTCGCCAACGCGTGACACGATTGGCGTCACTACTGGTGCCGTTCTGGCCCAGCCACCTGAACGCCTCCCTGCTGGTTGGCGCGTCGGGAAGCGGCAAGGCTCGAGAATTCAGCCCGTTTAACGGCTACGACGTAGCGCCAGTTGCAAATTACGCGATCGGGGTGCCCGAGCCGGTCACCCACCTCGGCGAGGACGGGGGTACTATCTGCTTCGACTACGACGGTACCGATCCCGATCCTCGGCAGGATGGGTGCGCGTTCTTCTTTGACTGGACTACGGAATACGGTAACCCGATCGCGACCGAGGAAAGGCTGCTCATTTCGGCAGTCGACAACAACGCGGCCAAGACCAAGCTGACGTTCAGTCCTCCTCCCAACGGCCGCGCCGTCTGCATTTTGGGAGGCGATCCAGGGGCTGAAGATTACGATACGAACGAAATCCTCTGCACGTGCGATGGAAGGGAGACCGCAGCAGCGCCGTGCGATCGGGTGGAACTGCCGGACCTTACTCTCAGCAAGACCGGAGTCTTCGAGATCTGCGTAAGGGGTGTTGGTGGCCCTGAATCCTCGGGTTTGATCATCGAGGGCTGCACAGGCGACTTTCATATGAAGCCATAACACTCGGACTTGATTGTGGCCTGAGTACGGGCCGGTCTCTCTCGGGAGACCGGCCCGTACTACATCGGGCTCGGCCGGAACAGCGAGTGATTGCCCAGTGGCGTCACCCGCGCGCCCGCGGAGAATCCGCGCAGAACGATGGCGCCGTTCCACCGATCGCCCTGGCCGACCACTCGGTCCGCCGGCTCTCGGCTCACCGCGACCATGAGCTGGTGCCAGTGAATTGTGCCCGAGACCGATCCCTCAGCGTAGGACAGTCGCCCATCGTAAACGCCCGCACGGGACCTGTCTACCGAGACTGCATGACTGAGTTCCGCGGCGGGGCGAGCAGAGGTCTTTAGGCCTATACAAAGGCGGAAACGTCGCTGGAGGTCAAGGTCGTGGCGGCAGGAGTCAACCAGGGCAGGCTAAACGTCCGTATCCCCGCTGATGAAGTCGGGGATCTCCACGTCCGCAACGCTGCCGTAGCGGGTGCGAACCGCCTGGATGCCATCAGACTCGCCGACGATGCTAAGGCGGTCCCCCGCCATGAGGGCGGTCCCTCCGCTCGGAATGAGGATCTCGCCCTCCCTGCGCACCAGGGCCACGAGCGTGCCCCTGGGCCATTGCACGTCCCTCAGTGTCCGCCCGATCAACGTGGAAGACGGCCCACGATCGGCCAGGTACAGCGACATGAAGCGCTCGTCGCGCAGGACGGCCTCCCGGAAATCTGCCTCAGCGTCAGCCGACAGCCACGCGTCCATGAAATCGTCGTCGTCCGCCCGTCCGGCGATCCCCGCTAGAAGGCGGAGGTGCTGGCCCGGGTTCTCCTCCGGGCTGACGAGGAAGAACACGGCGTGGATCAACGTGCCGTGCCGCTCGTCCGTGAACTGATCACCGACCTCGACCGTGAGTCCGGTGAGCGAACGCGCGAGTACCATCTCGGGCGCCGTCGCTCCGGGCACACGGAGATGGGGAAGTGCGGTCCCGTGTGAAACCGGAGTGGCTCCAGTCTGCGTGCCGTGCAGGAATCCCTCGGTCAATTGCTCGGCGCCGAGCGGGAGGCGCTGCGCAAGGCGGCCGGCGGCCCGCCGAGTGGCTTCCTCGAACGTCTCCCCTTCCGCGAGCTCCAGCGTGAAGGCACGGGCCACCACTTCGTCGAAGGCGTCCTCGGCCCGGACGCCCTTCTCCTTGAGGATTCCCCGAAGCTCGGGGTCCAGGCCCTCGAACCGGCCCTGCCCCAGTCGCTCGAACCAGTGTAGAAGAGCGCCGCTGCGTACCACGCGGTCACGGGCATAGTAGAAGTACCAGACCAGGCACAGGCCCACGAGGCCGATCGCGAACAGGATGGGCATCAGTCCCATCACCGCGATCAGTAATGCTGGGGCCAACAGGCCCACCACCTGCACCCACGGATACCCGGGTGATCGGAAGCCCGGATCGTAAGCCTCGATTCGGCTCTCCCGCATCACGATCACGGCCAGGTTCACCAGCGCGAAGATCAGAAGTTGGAAGGTGCTGGCCAGCTTGGCCACGCTCAATACGTCCAGAGTCCAGATGGAGAACACCATCAGGGCCCCGGTGGCGAGGATTGCCAGCGTCGGGGTCTTGAAGCGGCCGAGCCTCGCGAATCTCGGGCTGATCAGATTGTCGCGGGCCATGGCCAGCGGATACCGGGAAGCCGCCAGGATACCCGCGTTCCCTGCCGCTGCGAGCCCTGCCAGGACCGGTACGACGATCAGGCCGAGAGCTACCGGCCGGGGGATCCAATCGAAGAACGCGAGTCCCGCCGTCGCGATGGGTGTCAGGTCGCCGTGCAGGACGTCCGGGTCGATGACCGCCACCATCAGAAAGACGCCCACCACGTAGACGGCGGAGGCCGTGAGCAGCGCCAGCCCAATGCCGAGGGGGAGGTTGCGGTCGGGGTCCTTCACTTCCTCCGAGACGCTGGCCACCTTCGTGAGGCCTGCGTATGAGATGAACACCAGCCCGATCGTCGCGAACAGACCCTCCGCGCCGTGGGCGAAGAATGGACTGAATCGCGTCTCCCGCAGCACCTGAGGGCTCTCGCCTCCCGCCAGACTGAACAGCCCCTGGACCGTGAACACGGCCAGAAAGCCCAGAACCGCGATCACCAGGAAACGCTGAAGTCCACTGGACTCCTTCGCCCCCACGAGGTTCACGAGCAGGAATACGATCGTCAGCCCGATGGCCACGGACTTCATCGGGTAGCCGGCGATCAGAGCCAGGTATGCGCCCATGCCGATCAGCGCGAAGGCACTCTTGAGGATCAACACGACCCATGTGCCGAGGCCGCCGACCGTACCCACCATCGGTCCCAGGCTCCGGTCGAGGAAGTAGTAGGTGCCACCGGCTCTCGGCATCGCCGTCGCCAGTTCCGCCTTGGACAGCATGGCGGGCAGGACCAGCAGCCCGGCGAGGAAGTAGGCCAATACCACAGAGGGGCCGGTCTTCGCTGCGGCGAGGCCCGGTAGCAGAAAGAAGCCGGAGCTCAGCATCGGGCCCAACGCGATCACGTACACGTCGAGCAGGCCGAGTTCCTTCTTCAGACGTTGGCCTTCGCTCGCCGCCATGAGGTCTCCCGCGTGCTTCGAATCGCAACTCCGGCGGGTGCCGGAAGCGGAGGCAGGGACTGCGGGCGCGCGCGCCGTCAGAACCCCTGAAGCAAATGTAGGATGAAAGGCGGCCGTGCGCCCCGGCCGCGCCGGATCAGGTTCCCGGCGCGGCTACACGTCCCGGACTCAGTGCCAGGTCGCCCCGACCGTGAACAGCAGCAGGCTCGCGCCGTCTCCCTCTGTGCCGGTGTACACGAAGTCGAGCGCCGGAGTGAGGAAGAAGTTGCGCGCCAGCTGGATTTCGTACCCCAGGCCGGCGCCCAGTCCGATGCCGCCGTGTTCCTCAGTGACGGTGGCCGTGATGTCGTCGACGCGAATGTCCCACTGCGCCGTGCGCCCCGAGAAACCGGCTCCGCCCTTCAGATAGAAGCCGCCCTTCGGGCTCGGGTAGTACATGGCCGTGAACATGAGGGCGGCACGCCCGATCTCAACGCCATCCTGATCCGTGCCCCACCCGATCAGCTCGCCGCCGATCAGCAGCTGCTGGCTCGGGCTGCCTCCCATGCGCAGGAAACCGGCTCCGCCGAACTTCGAGTCTCCGTCGAAGGCATCATCCCCGAGGGCCGTGCCGGCCCCGAACCCGAAACTGATCCAGAAACCTTCGTGGACGGCGGTCCGCTGGGCGTCAGCTGGCCGCGCCGCAAAGAACAATAGGGCCGTGCCGAACATGAGGCTTCCGGCGATATGATTCTTCATGTCGATACTCCGTCTCCGGTATGTCGTCACCCGCTGCCGTGACAAGTCGGGATAAGTAAGAAGCCGCGGCGACTGGGAGACCGTCATGGAGACGGACATGCCCGGCAGCCCCGCGAGAATCGGACGGAGACTACACCCTCATATCCGACTCGTTCCGGGGGACGCGCCTCTGGCCGACCGAACGTGAGGCGCATCGACCCGGAGCCATTGTGTCACACATCGCGCCACGTGGGCCGCTGCCCGCAAGAGGTTCGATGTCCTCCGGTCGCCGCTGCGACAATGATCCGTGGCCCAAACCACAGGGGTCTATCCAGTTACAAGTGGACAAAAAGGGGCGAATATTCGGATGTCCAACCGGGGGCGAGCAGCACGTTTATTGCAGCAAAATCAGGGCTAAAGGGCAGCATGGGTTGTTCACGACCTCCCACGCTCCGGCGTACTGCCCCAGGACGGTAAAGACTGCCGCCAGCGGTGGCCAGACTCACGAAGCGATATGCGAGGGGGGCGTGAGCTGGTTCGTCGCTGGCGGTATTTTTATTGCCAGTTACGACTTAGAATGTGGAAGGTGACGGACGTCGTCCTCGCGGATGGCGGTTTCTGGAAGGAGGAGCCCCCATGAGATGTCGCAAACTCTCGTTGTTTCTCACCCTGCCTGCCGTCCTGATGCTCGTCGCGGCGTGTGACGACCGCACGACTCCCGAAGCCGAGACGGCGAGTGCCAGTTCAGAGTATCCGCGCGAGGTCCTGCAGGCCCACATGAAGGATCATTTCTTCAAGGCGACGGAGATGCAGGTAGCGGTCATCAACGGCGACCTGCCAGCCGTTCGTGAGCCCGCGCGGTGGATGGCGGAGCACGCGAATTCGGCCGCCATGCCCGAGGACTGGCAGAAGAACGCCGAGGCGATGCACGCGGCGGCCAATCAGGCGGCTGACGCTCCGGATCTTGTGAGCGCGGCGATGGCCACGGCGGCAATGGGCGCGGAGTGCGGAAACTGCCACAGGGAGCTCGGTGCGGAGGTCGGCTTCGCCGTCGAGGAGGCTCCTCCGGAGGGCGAGGGGAGCAAACCGCACATGGGGAGACACGCGTGGGCGTCCGGTCGCATGTGGGAAGGTCTGATCTCCCCGTCGGGCGTCGTGTGGGACGGAGGCGCCGAGGTTCTGGCCGATGCGCCCCTGGCTTCTGCGGAGCTGTCGGCCGATCTCGAGGTGCTGGCCGAAGTGTCCCAGATGGAAGCCGCGGTTCACGTGATGGGCGCGGAGGCCATCGGCGTCGCGACGCAGGAAGAACGGGCGCGCGTGTACGGCAACTTCCTCGGCACGTGCGCGGTCTGTCATGACAAGACGGGCAGGGCCGGGATCTAGGAATCCTAGGCGTTGCCTCGAGCGTGCACGGGCGACACGCCCCGGAGCATCGTAAACGCTTCGGGGCCGTCACACGGCGCTCTCCCGCCACCGCTTCGCGGCCACTCCGCACGGACTCCAGCTCTTTGTATCGTCATGTTGATATGATATTTTATCGACCAGTCGCACACGTGTGATGTCAACCACCCGAGGGACCACCGGAGGCTCCATGATCTCCAGGAAATGTACGATACTCGCCCTGTTGCTCGCCGCGTCGCCCGCGCTTCCCGCGCCGGCGGTCGCTCAGGATGTTGAGCTCAAGTTCGGCGGTCAGGTGCGGCCCCGATTCGAATTCAGGGATCCGCTCCTGCTCCCGGACGGCAGCTCGGAGTCCTTGACCTCAATGCGAACACGGGTCGATCTGCGGGCCGGCCTCGACGACAACCTGTCCGCGTTCATCCAGATCCAGGACGTTCGGCTGTGGGGATCCGAAGGCAACACCCTTGCGGACTTCTCGGCTGACGGTCTCGACATCCACCAGGCCTACATCGATCTCGGTCGCGCCGAGGAGGGCGGATTCATGGGTCGGTTCGGCCGGCAGGAAGTCAACTTCGGGGGCCAGCGCCTGATCGGCGCCGTCAACTGGGCCCAGCAGGCGCGCGCGTTCGACGGGATCCGCGTCGGTTCGGGCGGAAGCGTTGGGAACATAGACGTCTTCGCGGCAAAGCTGCAGGACGCCCAGGCGGGCGACGTAAGGCAGGAGGCCAACCTGGTGTCCGCGTACGGAACCTGGGACATCACCGATACCCAGGACCTGGATCTGTACTGGATCTTCGACCACCAGGAAGACGACGAGGCCGATCCGGGCGACCAGAAGACCAGCCGCCACACGCTCGGAGCCCGCTGGGTAGGCAACACTGCCGGGATCATCTACCGGGCAGAGGGCTCGGTTCAAACCGGCACATTCCTGGGCTCCGACCTGAGCGCGTTCATGCTTGGCGCGCGGCTGGCGTACGGATTCGCTGGCAAAGGCAGCGTCACCCTCTGGTACGACTACCTGTCGGGCGACGGCGACCTGGGCGACGACGACGTGAAGGTGTTCGACACGTTGTTCGCGACGAACCACAAGTTCTACGGCTTCGCCGACCTGTTCCTCAACATCCCGCTTCACACAGGCGGCCGTGGCCTGCAGGACCTGGCGATCAAGAGCACCTACCGGCCGCACTCCGACTGGCTGCTGCGGGCCGACCTCCACTCGTTCCACATGGCGGACAAGGGGCCGTTGACCTCTGGCCACTTCGGCGAGGAAATCGACCTGGTGGGGAGCTGGAAGTACAACAAGTACCTGAACCTGAGCGCCGGATTCAGCTACGTGTTCCAGAACGACGGGTGGGCGGAAATCGGACGGCTCGACGACGACCTGACCTGGGTCTACGTGATGCTCGACGCCAAGTTCTGACCCCGGATCGCCCCGCCGCAGTCTCGCGCGCGAAGGCCCCGGAGCGACACGAGCGTTCCGGGGCCCTGGTCGTCCTGCCTCACGTCGCGGATGCTGCTTCAAGAGGTGGTCAGTTCCTCGCAGCGATCCTCCTCCTCGTCCCGCTCGAATTCGCGCAGCAGACAGTTCACGGTCTGCTGGATCAGGTCCTCCACGGGTACCTTCTGGCGGACCGCTTCGCACTCGTAGGCCAGGAAGTGGCTGTCGCTCACTTCGGCCCACACACGGACCTTACGCATGCGCCACCTCTTCTTCCCTGGCGCGCCGCGCGGCTTCCGCCTCGCCACCCAGCGGGTAGGCCGGCACGGCCTTGTGGCCGTAGCACAGAATCCCTCCCTTTCCCTCCTTCCGGATCAGACGGAATTCCAGCGCCACCGACATACCGGCCTCCACCGAGGCCGGGTCGCAGTCCGCCACCTGCACCATCATCCTCGCGCCCTCGGGCGTTTCGACGATGGCCAGCGCGTAGGGCGCCTCCATAAGGAAGGCATCGGGCGGGACGTGGACGACGGTAGACGCTACGACGCGACCTTCGTGCGACAGCTCGATGGTCTCCGCAGCCGTGCTTCGACACGCGAAGCAGATTCGACGCGGCGGATACGACACGCGTCCGCAGTCGCCGCAGCGGGTGGCCTCCAACCGGTAGCGGGAGGGGATCTCCCGCCAGTATCTCGGGCTCGGCATGTTCTGACCCCCTTTCGCTCAAGTGGCTTGAAGAATGTGAACGACGGAGCTCGCGCCCGTACCGCCCATGTTTTGGGCCAGGCCGAATTCCGCGTCGGCAACCTGCCGCTCGCCCGCGCCTCCGGTGAGTTGCTCGAACAGTTCCACCGCCTGTGCCACGCCGGTCGCGCCGACCGGGTGACCCTTCGACTTGAGGCCCCCGCTCGTGTTGACCGGGAGGCGTCCGCCGAGGGCGGTCTCGCCTGTGCGGGCGCAGTGCCGGCCCTCGCCGAGCGGAGCGAGGCCCAGGGCCTCGATGCAGCAGATCTCAGCGATCGAGAAACAATCGTGAACCTCGGCCACGTCGACCTGTTCCGGGCCGATGCCGGCCATCTGGTACGCTCGGGCCCCGGCCGCTGCCACCGCATCCAGGAAGGCCATGTCCCGTCGATCGGTGAGCGCCATCGAGTCGGTGGCCATCGCGGTTCCCCGAATCACCACAGGCCGGTCCGTGTACTGCGAGGCCTGGTCCAGCGGACACAGCAACACGGCGGCCGCCCCGTCACTGACGGGTGAGCAATTGAGCAGACGCAGCGGCTCGGACACGAGCGCCGAGCTCAGCACCTGGTCCACCGTCAGTTCCCGCGGGAACTGTGCGTTCTCGTTCAGAACTCCATGCCCGTGGTTCTTCACGGACACCCACGCCAGGTCTTCCTCCGTCGTGCCGTGCGCTGCCATGTGTGCCCGGGCGATCAGGGCATAGAGTCCAGGGAAGGTGGCGCCCTGATACACCTCCGTCTCCTGGTCCGAGGCGGTGGCCAGGACCTCCGTCACGTCGGCGCCGTCGGTCATCTTCTCCACGCCGGCGGCCAGGACCAGGTCACTTCCTCCGCACGCCACTTCCATGAATGCGGTGCGTAGGGCCACTCCTCCCGAGGCGCAGGCTGATTCCACCCGAACCGCTGGCACTCCGCCCATACCGAGGTGATCCGCCATCAGCGGACCGAGGTGCTCCTGCCCGACGAACTGACCGGCCGACATGTTGCCCACGTACATCGCGTCCAGTCGGTCGACGCCGGCTGTCGTCAGCGCCTGCTGCGCTGCCTCCACGAACAGGTCGCGGAGGCTCGCGTCCCACAGCTCACCGAAGCGGGTCATGCCCGCTGCGACGATCGCTACTTCGCGCATTTGTACCTCCGCTTCATTCGTTGACGATGATCTTCTCTCGATATTTGGCGTATTCGCCGTAACTCACGTACCGGCGCGGGCCGTCGAGCATCGAGCGGACGCTCGGGGCCAGGCCGCGGCGTTGCCGCAGGAGTCCGGTGGCCCGCAGGACGAACGAATCACTGCCTGCGCCGGACCCGAACGACGTAATGAGGATCAGCTCATCCTCGTCGGCCACGTCGAGTACGGCCGCCAGGCCCGTCGGCGACGACCCGGAGTAGGTGTTGCCCATCGTCGGCACCACCCAGCCGGTATCCATCTGCTCGCGTGTGAAGCCGAGCGATTTTCCCACGGAAAGCGGGAACTTGCCGTTCGGCATGTGGAACACGACGAAGCGGAAGTCCGCCGGCTTCAGGCCCGTCTTCTCGAGAATTCGGCTAGTGGCGGCTGATACGTGCTTGAAATAGGCCGGTTCGCCCGTGAAGCGCCCGCCGTGCCTCGGATAGAACTCTCCCTCCCGGCGCCAGAAGTCGGGCGTGTCCGTGGTGAAGCTGATCGTCTCCACCACCTCGGCCAGGGGGTCATCCCGCCCGAACAGAAAGGCGGCGCCGCCCGCCGATGCCGAGAACTCCAGCGCGTCGTCCGGCGCTCCCTGCGATGTGTCGGCCCCTACGGCGAGCGCGTAGTCGACCCGCCCGGACTCGACGAGGGCCAACGCCACGAACATCGCCTCCGTTCCCGCCTTGCATGCGAACTCGAAGTCGGCGACGTGCACTTCCGGTCCAATGCCAAGTGCCTCGGCCACCACGGTCCCGCTCGGCTTGACCGCGTAGGGATGTGACTCGGAGCCGATATAGAGGGCGCCGACCTTGGAGGGCGACACGCCGGCGCGCGCGAGTGCCGAGCGGCCAGCGGCCACCGATATGGTGATCGTGTCTTCGTCGAAGCCGGGAACCGATTTCTCCTTCAGGAGCAGTCCCCTCTGGATGGTGCCGGGGTCCTTACCCCACTGGCGCGCGATCTCCTCGGTGGTGATGCGGCGCCGCGGGATGAAGGCCCCGTAGCCTGCGATTCCGGCCATGTCCGCCTCCTCGCGCACGGGTGCCCTGCATACCGGGTCCGAGGGGGGACAAGTCCCAGGTAAGTTACGTCGAATCGGTCTCTATGAAGTTAGCGAACGGGACTGCTCTGCGCCCGTCGCGTGCTCCTTTCAGGTGCTCGGCCCTCGGTCCGGATCGCGGGTCCCGTAGCCCGGAGAGCCGAGGTCCGAGGTCTCAGGTGCCGTACTTGACCCGGTTCGAGAGGATCTCCCAGCGCGCGTCCACCTGGTCCTGGATGATCTCCACCTGCCGGTCGGTCAGGTGCTTGAACCGCGCCTGTCGCCGGATATACTCCTCGACGGATCCACCCGGGTGATCGACCGTGAATCGCCAGCTGCCGCCGTTCTCCACTTCCATGAGCGGGAATACCCGCCGCTCCACGGCCATGCGGGCCAGGTCGATCGTCTCGTCGTTCTGCGTCTTCCAGCCCGGGGGACAGGGGGCCAGGATGTGGATGAACCGCGTGCCGCGGATCGTGCGGGCCTTCTTCACCTTCTCCACCAGGTCCACCGGATAGGCTACCGAGGCCGTGGCGGCGTACGGAATCCTGTGTGCCGCCATGATGGCCATGATGTCCTTCTTGGGCTGGTGCTCCGGGTCGCTGGTGGGGGTCGTGGTGGTCCAGGCTCCCCACGGCGTGGCCGAAGAGCGCTGGATCCCGGTGTTCATGTAGGCTTCGTTGTCGTAGCAGAAGTAGATGAAGTCCTCGTTCCGCTCGGCCGCTCCGGACAGGGCCTGCAGACCGATGTCGAACGTACCTCCGTCACCGGCCCACGAGATCACCGTCGTTTTCGTGTCACCGCGCGATACGAGCCCGGCCTTGATGCCCGAAGCCACAGCCGCGCCCGTCTCGAAAGCCGTGTGGAACAGGGGCACCTGGAGAGACGACTGCGGCCACGGCCCGGCTATGATGCTCCAGCAGCACGCCGGGAGCACTACCATCGTTTCGGGCCCCAGCGCCTTCAGCACCAGGTTCATGGCGATGGGGGCCGCGCAGCCGGGGCACGCGAGGTGCCCGGAAGCCAGGAGCTCGTCTTGGGGAATGTGCTGTTTGATGATGGTCTGACTCATAGCTCCACCCCCACCCACAGGTCTTCGCGCTCAGGCCTGGCGGTCGAGCGGGTGTTGTCGATGATGTCGTCGATCACGGCCGGCGTGACGTCGCGGCCGCCGAGCCCGAGGATGTACCCGAACAGGTTCGGTCGGTCCTCCGGTGGCACGTCGTACAGCGCCGCGCGGATCTCCTCGGCGAAGATGCCCCCGTGTCCGGGCGAAATGTTCCGGTCGAGTACTGCCACCCGGTCCACGCCGCCCAGGAGCTCCCGCAACTCGTCGGTGGGAAAGGGCCTGAACATCTTGACCTTGATCAAGCCTACTTTCTCTCCGGCGGCTCGCCGCTCGTCCACCACGTGGCGCGCCGTGGAGGTGATGGTGCCGGACGTCACGAGCAGAAGATCGGCGTCCTCGGTCCGATAGGCCTCCACCGCCCCGTACCGGCGGCCGGTGATCGCCTCCCAATCGTCCTCGACCCGGCGAAACACGTCCCTCGCCTCGAGCATGGCCTCCTGCTGCTGCCACCGCATCTCGGTGTACGCATCGGGCCTGACCAGGGCGCCGAATGCACGCGGGTCGCTGGTGTCCATCTTGAACGCCGCCTCGCGCTTCGGAAGGAAGCGGTCCACATCCTCCTGCTCGGTGACGTCCACCGGCTCGGATGTGTGCGACAGGTAGAAGGCGTCCAATACCAGCATCACCGGGAGGTTCACCGTCTCGGCGAGCTTGAACGATTGGATCGTGGTGTCGAACACCTCCTGGTTCGTCTCGCAGTATAGCTGGATCCAGCCGGTGTCACGCTGCGAAAGGCTATCGTTCTGATCGGTCCAGATGGTCCACCCGGGGGCCATGGCCCGGTTGACGTTGGCCATCACGACTGGGAGACGCCCGCCCGCCGCCCAGTGCAGCATCTCGTGCATCAGCGCGAGGCCCTGCGCCGATGTGGCCGTGAACGTACGAGTGCCCGCGATGGAGCCGCCGATGCAGGCGGCCATCGCCGAGTGCTCTGACTCGACCTTGATGTATTGGGCCGGAAGGCTCCCGTCTGCCACCATGTCCGACAGAGCTTCGACGATCTGCGTCTGCGGGGTTATCGGATAGGCGGAGATGACCTCCACGCGGGAGCGAAGGGCGCCCCACGAGACCGCGTGGTTGCCGATCATGACCTTCTTCATATGCCCTCCCGCGTCATCGTGACGGCTCCACGGGGGCATTCAGCGGCGCACAGGCCGCATCCCTTGCAGTACCGCATGTCTATCTCGAATCCCCCGTCGTCCCGGCGGGAGATCGCCATGTCGGGGCAGAAGATCAGACACAGCTCGCACCGGTTGCACACGCCGCAGTTGAGGCAGCGCTCGGCTTCCTCGATGGCCTCCCTCTCGTTGAGCCCGAAATTGGTCTCGCCGAACGCGGACCGGAGGTCGATCGCATTGTGAAAGTGGTCCTCGTGCCGCGGGGCCGTGCGGAAGTGGTGCGGGTTCATCTGGTCCCATGTCACTGTCTCGTTAACGGGCGCTTCCCGCGGGATCGGGTCCTCGTCCTCAGCGTACCGCAGGGCGCTCACGTTGCCCTCGCCGAACCGCAGAGCGCCGAGTGGGACCTCGCCCACGTCCTCGCCAGCCTTCTCGCGCAGGAAGTGGTCGATCCCGATTGCAGCCCGTTTTCCGGCTCCGAGCGCGTCGGCCACCGACCGCGGCATGTCCACCGCATCACCGCCCGCGAACACGGGCGTGGACGTACTCTCGCCGAGTGTGTCGACTTCGATCAGTCCCCAATTCGTGCGGACGTCGTCCGGCAGGAAGGAAAGATCACAGTCCTCGCCGATCGCCGTCAGTACGGTATCGGCCGTCATCGAGAACACGTCGCCCTCGATCGGTACAGGCCGGCGGCGCCCGGAATCGTCCGGGGGACCGAGCTCCATGCGCTGGCACGTGATCCCCCTGAACTCGCCGTCTTCCAGCTCCACGGCGGTCGGGGCGGCGAGGAACTCGAACCCGACGCCCTCGTCCTTCGCCTCTCTTACCTCCAGCGGGATCGCCGGCATCTCGCGAGGCGTTCTCCGGTAGAGCACGGTGACGTCCGCGCCGAGCCGGAGAGCGGAACGGGCGCAGTCCATGGCCGTGTTTCCTCCGCCGACCACGATCACACGATCGCCGAGATCTGGCCTCGCGCCGGCGTTGACCTCCTTCAGGAACTCGAGCCCGGGACGGATTGCCGACACACCCTCGGCACCCTCGATGGTGGAGTCCTTGCCGGTGTGGGCTCCCGGTGCCGCGAACACGGCGTCGAACTCGTCCAGATCGGTCCACGGCACGTCCGTGCCGATCCGGACGGAGGTGCGGATCTCGATTCCCGTTCCTGCGATGCGCTCGATTTGCCGGTCCAGGATGGCTCGCGGCAATCGATACTCTGGGATCCCCAGACGCAGCATGCCGCCCGCCTCCGATGCCGCTTCGAACACGGTCACGCAGAACCCGAGGCGAGCCAGGAAGTAGGCGCAGGAGAGGCCAGCTGGACCGGATCCGATCACAGCCACGGTCTCTGTCCGCGTGCGCTCGGGAGCGGGTGGTGGCGGCGCGGCGAGTATCATGTCGCCCAGCCGGCGCTCCACCGAGTGAATGGCCACCGGTTCGTCGAGCGACGCGCGGTTGCAGCTGTGTTCGCACGGATGGTGGCACACTCGGCCCGTTACGGCCGGCATGGGGTTTTCGCGCACCAGCAGGTCGGCCGCTTCCTCGAGCCGGCCCTGCCCGATCAGGTACATGTAGCCCTCGATATCGATTCCCACCGGACACCCGGCGTTGCATGGCGCCACCCGGTCCTCGTATCGGGGCATGATGTACTTCCAGGACCCGGTCGGGTTCACCAGGGTCGAAGTCTCGCTGATGGCGACCGGGGGTATGTTGCGCCCCTTGTCGCGCGGCTGGGTGATGTCGCGCTCAGACATGCGACAGCTCGTTCGGGGCGGCCGAGCGGACGGCGTCGAAAGCTTCGACGGCGGCCTCGTAGTTGGCTTCCTGCTTGGCCGGAACCTCTTCGTCGATCGCGGCTTTCACCGATTCCATCCCGATGAGGCCGAACTCGGCTGCGAAGGCGCCCACGATGGCCGTGTTCACTATGGGCTGGGTCTTCGTGCCCAGGCCGTGTCGGATCGCGATGCCACTCGCATCGATCGTCGCCACGCGGAAACGCTCCAGGAGCTTCCCGTACTCCTCGGGGGCCTTCTCGGTGTTGATCAGTATCGTGCCGCCGGGCTTGAGGCCGGAAGTCACGTCGATAGCGTCGATCAGCGTCGGGTCGAGGACGATCAAGTCGTCCGGCTCGGTGATCTCGCATCGCAGCCGAATCGGATCGTCATCCAGGCGAAGGAAGGCCGTGACGGGGGCGCCTCGCCGTTCCACTCCGAACGCCGGAAACGATTGCACCCACTCACCTTCTCGGAACAGCGCAACGGCTAACAGCTTGGAGGCGACGACCGAACCCTGGCCCCCGCGCCCATGTATTCGAAGCTCACGCATGTAGCGGCTCCTCTACAGGGAGTTCGAAAAGCGCCGGGGGTAACGAAGTGACCTGTCGTAATGTTAGGGGGCCAAAACGTCCCAGAATCGCCGGAACCGCTCATCTGCCGCAGGCCCTCGGAGCCCGCACTTCCCTGCCGAATCGTGTTGTCTCCCGCGAAGCGCCCTCATCACGCGGTGTCGCAGGCGAGGCGCTCCCGCGCGCCTCTACGCACGACATTTGCAAGAAGTGTGCGTCACCGGAGGACAAGACGACGGCCCGAACCACGGCCTGAAACCCTCTCGCGACGCGGGTGCGGGTCGAAGTTCGACTCGCCGCACGATGGAGACCGCACATGATCGATCGAAGAACGGACCGCCCGTACAGCGACGATCCGTACAGCGACCTTCCCTGCGACAGCAATCGAGATCTTCGCGTCGGAGCGTCGGCCAGGGAGACTGGTGGGCCCCTGTGCGCGGAAGCCCAGGCGGACGGGGTTCCGTGCTATGAACTGGGACGGGACTGTGAGACATGCGAGCGCGCCTCTCTCTCGTGGGCGGACGCGGAGCCCGACCGCACCTGACAGACCTGCCACCAGAACTGATTTGGCCGACCCAGTTTCATGCGGCGGCTCCCGGACGGCTCGGGGGCCGCCGTTTCCTGATGGGGCACCATCCGGCCTGCCCCGACGTTCAGGAGAAAGAGGCGGGTTTGTCCCGCGCCGCGGCTCTCGCGCTGTGGGCGACTGCCTACGTCGGCCTCGGATTCGTTCTCTCGGGGCAAGTAACCTCTGCCGTGAATTGGCTCGGGGGCTTTACCGGAATCAGCGCCGCGGTGGCGGCTACCCTGGTCCTCGGTGCTGTACTGTGGCGTCACGTAAGGGCGCAGATGCACCGTGAGCCGCATCGCAGAATGGCGGGTTCACCTCTTGTTTCAGGCACGTTCCCTGCCCCGGATATGGACGCCGCTTAGGACGCACAGACTGCTCGTCATGCGCACTCCGAGTGGACGGGACACCACCTGCGGCCCTAACATTTTGGGCCCGAGGCCTGGCCCGTATCGGAGGAGCACATGCAGGGAGTCGCGGTCGCTTCCAGCACGAAGCTGGCGGCAGACGCTGGCGCGATCATCGCAGACGCCGGCGGGAACGCCGTGGACGCGGCGGTGGGCGCCGCGCTCGTCTCGATCACCACCGAGCCCGCGATCTGCTCGCTCGGCGCCGGGGGTTTCCTCACGATCTGGCCCCCCGCCGGCGATCCCGTGACCATCGACGGCTACATCGAGATGCCGGGCCGCGGTCTTCCCCCGGAGCGATTCGGAGCGGGAAGGCGTGACGTTTGGATCGGATACGGCGGCGGCGTCGACCTGACGGTCGGTCACGGGACGGTAGGGACCCCCGGCGGGCTGGCAGCCCTGTCCCTGGCATCCCAGCGCTACGGCCGCCTCCCATGGGCCGAAGTCGTGGAGCCCGCGTACCAGGACGTAAAGAACGGATTCGCCCTGTCCCTCGCATCCTTTACATACCTGGAATTCGCCGGCCGGAAGGTGTTCGGGTGGAACGAGCCGAGCCACCGGGCGCTGCACCACGCAGACGGCACGCTGCGCCAGGCGGGCGAGACGATCTGGATCGAGGAGCTGGCGCACACGCTTCGGCGGATCGCCGATTTCGGTGCGGAGGAGTTCTACGTTGGCGAGACCGCGCGGCTGATCGCGGCCGACATGCAGGCGAACGACGGGATCCTCACGTTCGAAGACCTCGCGACGTACAAGCCGATCGTGCGTCTCCCGTTGGTGACAGGGGTGGAGAAATGGCAAGTCGCGACGAACCCTCCCCCCGCTATCGGGGGCTCGACGCTGACCGCGATGCTCCTGCTCATGCAGAACGAACCAGTGAACGAGTGGGGCGCCCGGGAAGTGGCCTGGCTGGCACGTGTCCAGGAAGGCGTGTTCGACTACCGACTGGCCAACCTGGATCTGAGCGAAGACCTCGAGGGCGACCTCGATCGACTGCTCCACGAGGCGCGGATGGGAGAGCTCAAGAGGTGGGTGTCTTCCCCCTCCACCGTCCACACCTCGGCCGTCGATGCCGACGGTCTGGCATGCAGCGTCACCCTGTCCGCGGGATACGGATCGGGCGTCATGCCTCCGGGAACGGGAGTGTGGATGAACAACTGCCTGGGCGAACATGAGCTGAATCGCCGCGGCTTTCATGCGTGGGCCACGGGAACCCGCCTGCCCTCGAACATGGCGCCCACCGTGGCCCGGCACGAGGACGGCTCGGTGCTGTCGATCGGCTCGCCCGGCGCAGACCGGATTACGACCGCCATCCTGCAGGTGCTGGTCAACCACCTGCATCTCGGGATGACGCTGGGCCAAGCTGTGGGGCACCCGCGCCTGCACGTCGAGAACCACGGTGGGGAGAAGGTGGCGGCCTACGAGCCCGGCCTCCCGGTGGATGACCTGCGAATGCCGTCCCGCAAGTTCGACGGCCTGGACATGTACTTCGGGGGAGCCGGCGCGGCGAAGCTCGAGGCCGACGGGACCTTCGACGTGGCGGCGGATCCGAGGCGTGGTGGGGGCACGACGATCGGGGGAAGGTGAGCCGCCAGCCGGCCGCAGTCTCAGACCCCGAAAACGACCGGTATCAGCAAGTACGCCGCGGCCGTGATCAGGAAGACGAATAACGCGTTCAGCCAAACGCCCGCCCGCACCATGTCCTCGATGCGCACTGCCCCGCTTCCGTAGACGATCGCATTCGGCGGAGTGGCCACCGGGAGCATGAACGCACCGCTGGCCGCCAGGGCGGCGGGCACAGCCAGGAGAAGGGGGCTCTGCCCGAGGCCGAGTGCCACACCGCCGAGCACCGGCAGGAACGTGGCGGCGGTGGCCGTATTGCTCGTGAGCTCGGTCAGCAGAATCACTGCGGCGACGATCGCGAGCACCAGGAGCGGGAGAGGCCAGCTCGACAAGCCACCCACGCCGGCGCCCAGCCACGCGCTCAGACCGGTGGCTTCGACCGCGTCAGCCAGGCTGAGCCCGCCGCCGAACAGGACCAGCACGCCCCAGGGCGTATCGCGGGCCAGTCTCCAGTCGAGAAGCCGCCGTCCACCCGGCTCGCCCGACGGGACAAGGAACAGGACGAGCGAGGCCGTCATCGCGATTCCCGCGTCCGTGAGACCCGACAGCCAGCCGATCTGGCCAATCAGGATCGGCCTCGCCATCCAGGTCAGCGCCGTGAGCACGAACACCACGGCCACCCGCTTCTCGGCCCTCGACTTCGGGCCGAGAGCTCGCGCCTCGCGGTCCACCAGCTCGCTCCCACCGGGGAGCTCTCGATCCCGGATCGGGAAGGCGACGCGCGTCAGCAGCAGGTAGCACAGCGGGAGGCCCACGATGACCAGCGGAACGCCGAGGAGCATCCACTCGGCGAATCCGATGGTCACCCCGTAGCTCTCGAGCATGAAGCCGGCGAGGAAGGCGTTCGGGGGCGTGCCGATCAGCGTTCCCATTCCGCCGATGCTGCACGCGTACGCGATGCCCAGCATCAGGACCGTGCCGAAGCGCTGCCGCTCACCGCCGCCGTCGTGGCCCGAGCCGTCCTCGTCATCTCGGTCATCGGGCATCAGCGCGACCAGGGAGAGCCCGATGGGCAGCATCATCAGCGCCGTGGCCGTGTTGCTGACCCACATGCTGAGTACGGCACAGCTGAGCATGACGCCGGCCACGATCGAACGGGGCCTCGCCCCAAGCCGTCGGATGCTGGCCAGCGCGATACGCCGCGGAAGTCCGGTCGCCTCCATGGCCCGGGCGATGAGGAAACCGCCGAGGAACAGGTAGATGATCGGGTTGGCGAACGGGGCCGCCGCGTCGCGGATGTCCGACACGCCGAGCAGCGGAAACAGCGCAAGCGGAAGGAGCGCCGTCGCCGGGATGGGAATCGCCTCGGTGACCCACCAGGTGGCCATGAGCACGCCCACGGCCGCCACGCGCCACGCCGCAGCGCCGAGGCCCGCCGGAGCGGGAAGAATCAGCATCAGGAGTAACAGGACGCCGCCGAGGGCCAGACCCACTCGGCCCCTCACGGACGGCCTTCCCTGGGTGTGTTGGCTCACAAAAACAACATAACGAGGGGGCCCGCGAATCGACCACCATACGCACGGTTGCACACGCCACCGCCCTCGACAGCACGCCGAGAGTCGGTTAGCCTTTTCGGGCCATGAATCCTCGCTCCTCGCGCGGTTCGCGCGGCAACACCCGCCCGATGGACACCACTGCGGGCGGAGGTCCGCCCGCGACGCAGGAGGTCATCGTTTCGCGGGGCGCCGGACTCGGCACCTTCGGCGGCGTGTTTACGCCCTCGATCCTCACGATCCTGGGCGTCATCATGTACCTCAGGTTCGGCTGGGTCGTGGGGAATGTGGGGCTCATGGGAGCCCTGCTGATCGTCACGATCTCAACTTCGATCACGTTCCTAACGGCCCTGTCGATCTCCCAGATCGCCACCGACCAGCGTGTGCGCGTGGGCGGCGCGTACTACATGATCAGCCGGTCGCTGGGGATCGAGACGGGCGGTGCCGTCGGCATACCCCTGTTCTTTGCGCAGGCGCTGTCGGTCGCCCTGTACACGATCGGTTTCGCCGAATCGGTGAAGAACGTGTTTCCTCAGGTGGACGAGCGGTTGGTGGGACTTCTCACCACGGTGGCGGTGGCCCTGCTTGCCCTGAAATCGGCGCGAGCCGCCATCCGCGCCCAGTACTTCATCATGGGCGCGATCGGTTTGTCGCTCGTGTCCTTCTTCCTCGGGAGCTCCGTGGGACCTGCGGACATGGTGACCGTTCCCCTGGCCGCCGTGCCGCGCGAGAACTTCTGGGTCGTCTTCGCCGTGTTCTTCCCCGCGGTCACGGGAATCATGGCGGGCGTCAACATGTCCGGCGATCTGAAGAACCCGGGCAGGTCGATTCCGAAGGGAACGATGGCCGCCGTACTGGCGGGCTACGCCATCTACATGATCCTGCCCTTGTTCCTGGCCCTGCGGGCCGACCAGAATCAGCTGATCCAGGAGCCCCTGATCATGCGGCGCATGGCGCTATGGGGCGACGCGATCGTGCTCGGCGTGTGGGGAGCGACCCTTTCGAGCGCCGTGGGGAGCATTCTCGGGGCGCCGCGCGTGCTGCAGGCCCTGGCACGCGATGGAGTGCTGCCGAATTCCCTCCGCTGGCTGGGGAGGGGAAGCGGACCCGAGGATTCACCCAGAGCCGGCACCGTGGTCACCCTGGGGATCGCGCTCGCCGCCGTGGCGCTCGGGAACCTGAACGTCATCGCTCCCGTGCTGACGATGTTCTTCCTGACGACGTATGGCGTCCTGAACATCGCTGCCGGCCTCGAGCGGCTTCTGGGCAGTCCGTCGTTCCGGCCACGCTTCCGCGTGCCGTGGTATCTGTCGGCCCTCGGGGCCGTGGGCTGCGTCAGCGTGATGTTCCTGGTGAACTCCGTCGCCACGGTGATCGCCATCGTCGTGGTTCTCGGCATCTACATCTGGCTCGAGCGCCGCGAGCTCCGGAGTGCGTGGGGTGACGTACGACGGGGAATCTGGCTTGCTCTCACGCGGGCCGGGCTCCTGCGCCTTCGCGCGACGCGCGACCCCAAGAATTGGCGTCCCCACCTGCTCGTGCTGTCCGGCTCGCCGACCAGGCGCTGGTACCTGATTCAGTTCGCCAACTGGCTTTCGCATCGCCGCGCGCTGATCACCGTGTCGAGCGTGATCACAGACGATAGCGTGACCCTGGACAGGCAGCGGGCGATGGAGACCACCATCAACGACTACCTGGCGCGGCGCGGGGTAGAGGCGTTGATCCGATTGATCCGCGCCCCCGACCCATTCGAAGGGGCGGAGCGCCTGGTCGAGGCGTACGGTCTCGGAGAGCTGTCGCCCAACACGTACCTCGTGGGCGACAGCGAGGTGCCCGAGCACCGGGACGCCTACTGCCGGATGATCGCCCGCTTTCACGAGGGGCGCCGGAACGTCGTGATCCTGCATTACGACGCGGACCTGCGGTTTGGACGCCGCGAGCAGATCGACGTGTGGTGGGGAGGTCTGAAACGGAACGGCGGGCTGATGCTCACCCTCGCCTACCTCCTCCAGACGAGCGTGGATTGGAGAGGGGCCGATGTGCGAGTGAAGATGGTGGTGCCGACGCCGGAGGCAGCGGCCGGGGCCCGCCCGAACCTCGAGGCCATCGTCCGGAGCATGCGGAGTGGCGCCACGGCCGAGGTGCTCGTTTCCGACGGGCGGCCGTTTGTGGAGATCATGAGGAACTCGTCACGCGACGCCGATTTCATCCTGCTGGGCATGCGGGAGCCGGACGACGAGTTCCTGGCCTACTACGAGAGGATGCGGGACACCGTGGAAGGAATGCCGACCGCCGCGTTCGTCCTCGCAGCCGAAGACATGCCGTTCGGTGATATCGTCGTGAATCCGGATGAGTAGGGTCTTCGAGCACGACCCTACAGCTTCAACCCGAAGAACTGACCGCCGAACCCGAAGACCGCAAGGGCGATTCCGGCGACCAGGAAGATCGGCCGAACGACGTCATCCCGCCTGAGCGCGAGGATGATGAGAATCACGCCGGCACCGCCGACGGCGCCCTGCCAGAACGCGTCCATGAACTCCTGAACAGCCGAATAACGGCTTCCGCCGAGCACCGAAACTCCCGGTCTGTGTCGCGCAAGCGCCGCGCAGTTACCAGCGAACCAGGGCGCCTCCCCACGTGAACCCGGACCCGAAGGCCGTGAAGCCCACGAGGTCGCCCCGCTCGATGCGGCCTTCCGCGATACACTCGTGCAGCGCGATCGGAATGCTGGCGGCCGTCGTATTCCCGTAGCGCTGGATGTTGACGTACATCTTGTCGTCCGGCAGCCCGAGCGATTTCTGGACTCCCTGCGCGATCCTCATGTTGGCCTGGTGCGGGATCACCATGTCCAGGTCTTCGGTCGAGTGCCCGGCCAGCTCCAGTACCTCGGTCAGCGCCGCCGGCATCTTGGTGACCGCGTGCTTGAACACGTCGCGGCCGTCCATGTGCGGCCGCGTCAGCCCCTCATCGATCATCTCCCTCGTGACGAACGGCTTGCTCACGCAGGCGGGCGCCGGCGCCCACAGCTTCTCGGCGTGGTGCCCGTCCGCATGAGTACGAACGGCCAGGACGCCACGCTCCCCGTCCTCGATCGGGCCGAGGACCGCCACTGCGGCACCGTCACCGAACAGCACGGCCGTGTCGCGTCCCTCGGTCGACAGGTCGATCCCCGAGGAGTGAACCTCCGTGCCCGCGAGAAGGATGCGCCGGTACTTGCCCGTCTTGATGAACGCGTCCGCGACTTCGAGGCCGTACAGGAATCCCGTGCATTGATTGCGAATGTCGAGGCAGGGGATGTTCTTCAGGCCGAGCTTGCGCTGAAGAAACACGCCGGTTCCCGGAAAGAAATGGTCGGGGCTAAGGGTCGCGACGATGATGCAGTCGATCTCGTCCGACTCCATTCCGACTGCCTCGAGCGCCCGCTCGGCGGCCACTTTCGCCATGTCTGATCCGCCTTCGTCCTCCGCCGCCCACCGACGCTCCTCGATGCCTGAACGCTGCCGGATCCACTCGTCCGAGGTGTCCATGTATCCCTCGAGCTCGTGGTTCGTGACGACGCGTTCGGGCACATACATGCCGGTAGATATGAATTCGGTGCGGAGCATAGCTGCCTCGGCCTCCGGAGGTTGAGGTGACAAGAACAATGTAAACAATCGCCTGTGTGTGTGGCACGGGTGACGCGCGGTAGAGCCTTCCGCTCAAGAGGCTGTGTGGCGTAATTGGGTGAAGCAATGCGGCGGGCCTTCAGGGCGTACGCTACTCATCCGACTCTTGACCTCGAGGTGACAACATGGGCTCCACGTATCAATCGATCGTCATCGGACGACGCGGACCACACGTTCTCTTACTCGATCGATGAAGGGCCTCCTCCGATCTCGAGCGCCGACATCAGCGACTACATGGGCCGGGTCACGGTGAAAGCGACCCCGGACGGCTCGGGCTCAATGGTGGAGTGGTCATCGAGCTGGCAGGACAACGACGAGGCGGCGTACGAGTTCTGCCACCCGATCTACATGGCGCTTCTGGCCGACATGAAGGCGAGTCTCGAGGGCGCGTAGGCCGGTCAGCGCTTTTCGCCCTTGCGCCCCGTCCGGCCCCGCCGCAAACAATTCACCTGTCCCCGATGTCCTAACGCCGAGAGAACGGACGAGGCAGTGCCGGAGGAGAGGGATCCCATAGGCGCAGCCCACAAGGCCCAGTCTCCGTTGCCTGAGGAGGACGAGTCTCTCGTCCGCCGTGCGCAGGCCGGTGACGCGCACGCGTTCGAGGAGCTGTACCGCACCCATGTTGACCGGGTGTACGGACTGTGCCTGCGCATGAGCGCCGACAGGGAGCGCGCCGAGCGCCTGACGCAGGACACGTTCGTCCGCTGCTGGGAGAAACTGGGCACCTTCAGGAGAGAGAGCCGGTTTTCTTCCTGGCTGTACCGGATGACGGTGAACGTGGTACTGAACGACCAGAGATCGCGGAAGCGGCGGCACCTGAGGCTGGAGTCGACAGGCGACCTGGGGAGTTACGGACGGGCTGCGCCGGAGGGCAGGACAGAAGAGCGGATCGACGTGGAAAGGGCCCTGGCCGGTCTTCCGGAAGCCGCTCGAACCGCATTGGTTCTGTACGGAATCGAAGGATACAAGTACCGTGAGATCGCCGAGATAACGGGCCTCGCGGAGGGAACGATCAAAGCGCAGATCCACCGGGCGCGAAAGCTCCTGAAAGAGGCGCTGAACGGGACCGATGAGGGGACGAGGGAATCATGACGGACAGTAGGGACGTGGACGGCCGCTCGAACGGCGGCACGCACGGAGCGGAGGAGGATCTCCTCGGCCCGGAGCTGCGCGATCTGCTCAGATCGCTTCCGAAGGCGATACCGCCTGACAGGGACCTGACCGCTGAGATCGCGGCCCAGACGTGGGACAGCCGTGAGAAGCTCCCAGGCACCGGTTCATTAGATGCCGTAGCAACGACAAGGACGGTCCGTGCCTCTCCATGGTGGGGGGGACAGGGACTGAAACTCGCGGCTGCCGCAATAATACTGGTCATTGTCACGGCCTCGGTCACGACGATGCTGGTTCGCGACCAGGGCGGTGCCAACAACGATGCAACAGCAACAGTAGCAGGGGCAACAATTGACTTGGATCCGGGAGAATCGGCTAGCTTCGCACGGTATGAGGCAGTCGAGAACCAGTATGCATCAGCGATCTCGGACCTGCTGGCGGCGCTGGAGGCGGATCGTGAGCGGCTGGCTCCGGAGACGGTCCGACTGATTGAAGAGAACCTGGGCATTATCGACGAGGCGATTCGGCAGACGTTGACGGCCCTGGAGGTCACGCCGCAGAGCGTGCCCTTGCAGCAGGCGGTGATGACTTCGTACGAGAGAAAGCTGGACTTCCTGCGGCAGGCGGCCGCGATTACGGCAGAAGGCTGAACATGACGACCACACGCTTATTGCTGGCGTCGGCGCTTCTCGTGCTGGCGTTCCCAGTGGGGGCCCCCGCCCAGCAGCGGATCGACATGCGCCAGGCGGTGAAGTCCGATTCGCACCTCCGGATCTATATGGAGACTGAGGGCACGATCCGGATCGCGGGGTGGACGAAGGATACCGTGGCATTCGGTGGCACGGCCGACGCCGACCTTCCCGAGCTCGAGTTCCGCGTCGCGAAGGAAGGCGCAGCCGCCAAGGGCGGTATCTGGGATGAGGCCAGAAGCGGCGGCTCGGTGGATCTCGACGTGAGAGTGCCCGAGGGCGCCACGCTGTGGGTGAAGACCACCGGGGCCTCCGTCGAGATCGAGGACGTGACCGGTGGCGTGGATGTCTACACGGTCACGGGCAACGTAGAGTTCGCCGGAAGCCCGAAGCAGCTGGACATCGAGTCGATGGGCGGCGAGGTCACGATCTCCGGTACCTCCTCCTCCGTCCGCGCCAAGACGGGCAACGGACCCATTAATTTTCGCGGGGCGGGCGAGGACGTGACGCTGGTCACCGTGGGCGGGAAGATAACGGTGAGAGGCCCCCGTCTCAGGCGGGGCAACTTCGAGAGCGTGACGGGCGACATCTGGTTCGATGGGGCCCTGGAGCCCGGAAGCTCGGTGGGATTCCAGACCCATAGCGGTCGCGTCGAGATGACCCTGCCGCGCGATGCGGGCGCCGACTGCGTGGTCACGACCATCGAGGGCGAGCTGCAGGTGGACTTCGACGTACCCGAGGCCCTGGAACGGGATGGCGCGCGCGGGCCCGAGAAGGAGTTCACGATCGGAGACGGCGGGGCGACCGTGAAGATTCAGACCTTCGACGGCCCTGTGGCGATCAAGAAACGCTAGACCGATGCCCGACCACGAGTGCGATCACATGTCCCAGGCCGTCGAGGGGCTCACGCCTTCCGGTGAGGGGTGTCAGGAGTGCATGGAATCGGGAGGCAGGCAGGTGCACCTGCGGATGTGCATCGTGTGCGGCCACGTGGGGTGCTGCGATTCGTCTCCCGGTAAGCACGCCACCCGCCACTTCGTCGAGACCGGCCACTCAGTGATGCAGTCCTTCGAGCCCGGTGAGACATGGGGTTGGTGCTACGAGCACGGCCGGTACCTGGGTCCGTTCGAAGCCGTGCGTTGAGCTCCCAATCGGGCCGCTGACCTGCGCGGAAGCCTGATCTTCGTAGTCCTCCTGATCGCCTTGTGGTTGGTGATCGCGATTCTTGCGGTCCAGCAGGGGGTCGAATATTTCCGTACCCCCTGGTCGATCGTCCCTCGAAGTTCCTCGCGGATTGCGGCGTCGAGATCGGCACGAAGTACGGGGAGTCCTGATCCACCGTGGGTCCGAGGGCGTTCGTACGCGTTGAGTCGGTCCGCGGAGTCCCGTAAGTTGCGACCATGATCAAGGCAAGCCACCTGTTGTTTGCCGTTCTCCTGGCCCTGACCCCTTCCCGGGCGATTCTCGGGCAGGAGGAGCCGTCCGAAACCCGGGGAACGCCCGCCGCCGAGGTCGACTCCGGCGCGGTTGAACAGAGCAAGCCCAGGGAACCTTTCTTCGCTTCACCTTACCTGCCCATGCGCAGCTGGCAGTATCCGATCCTCGAATACTGGGTGTCCAGTGGCCTGATCACTTCCCTGTCTCCGATCGTGAAGCCGTGGCGCCGCATGGACATCGCCCGGGCGCTGGCGGGGCTGGACGAGTCCCGGCTCGGCGGTGGGGAGAAGGACTGGCTCCAACGCCTGCGCGAGTCCTTCGCGCCGGAGCTCTCGCTTCTGGACGGGTCCGCCAGCCAGAACGTGCAGGTCAGCCTCAAGCTCATGGCTGGAGCCGAGGCGGCCAGCCAGACGCACCGGGATCCACTGCGGCCGGAGCTCGAGGGCGAGTTCTCCGACGCGAAGCTGCTGGAAGACTTCCGTCTCGAGTCGGACGGCGCCGCCGGGCCCGTAGCCGGGGCATTCCGGCTGCGCCGGGCGGGGATCTACCGGAATGATCCACAGTTTCCGGACGGCCGGGTGGTGCCCGAGCTCGACAACGTGTTCGGTGGGGAGATCTCCTCCCGGGTCGAGGAGGGGTACCTGGAGTTTCAGAGCCGCTACGCCCGCGTGGGATTCGGAAGCATGTACCGGGACTGGGGTCTGCCGGCCACGCCCGGATTCCTCCGATCGGCGTACGCCTACAGCGAAGAGGAGATCTCGTACCGCGTCGGCACGGACCGGATCTACCTGATCGGCATGTTCGCCAGCTACGGAGACTACCAGGCGGACACTACCCACTACGTGGCGATACACCGGCTGGAGATCCGGCCGATCGACGACCTCCTGATCTCCGTCTCGGAATCCAGCATCCACGGAGGACCGAGCCAGCCTGTGGACTGGAAGCTCATCAATCCGGTGGGGATCTGGCAGATCGCTCGGAGGGACGCCGACCCCCCTTACAACAAGCTGGGCGAGATAGACGTCTGGTGGCAGACGGGGCTGGGATTCAACGTCTACGGCAGCCTGCTGGCCGACGCCACGAACGACAACGGGTCGTGCTGCCAGATGGGCGGCACCCTTGGCTTCGAGGTGCCGCGGCTCGCCCCGGGAGTCCTGCTGCGAGCCAACTTCACGGGTCTGCAGAGCCTGGCCTACACACCCAACAGCCAGGCCGTCCCATGGGAACGTTACACGGTCGAGCAGATCGGGATCGGCTGGGACAAGGCGGACCTGTACCTGTTTTCCCTCGAGGCGGAGTGGTTCCCCCGCGCCGGCCTGTGGGTGCGCCCGAGGTTCGATGTCCAGATCCGCGGCGCGTTCGACATTCGCGACGACCGGCCTCCACCCGAGGATCTCCCCGATTGGCCACGCATTCTGTCCGGGGATGCTGAGACCACGTTCCGCCCGGCGTTGGAGGGCCTGTGGCGCACCGACTGGAAGTGGCCACTCGAGGTGGAGTGGGACGTGGGGGTGAACTTCATTCAGGATTACGCGAACGTAGCGGGAGACGACCGGACGGAGTTCGTCGGCAACCTCGCCGTGCGGCTGCGGACTCCGCGCTGGGTGTTCGGACTGAAGTAGAACCGGGGTCTCGCCGGCAGGCCGACGTCTTGTGAGTGCCGCCCTAGTTGGTCGCCGTTGCCGCGATGATCACCGTGGCGGTGGCCGTGACCATGCCGGTGATGATGGCCAGGATCTCGAGCGTGCTGGCGCCCGGCGGCTTCTCTTCCTTGACCGGGACCCGCACGACGGCTCCAGGGTCGGGATCGGGGAGTCCGCCTCCGAAAAAAAGGAACTTCGCGCCGCGGCCTACGACTTCTCCGTTGGCGAACTGGACCAGGGCTCGGCCCTTGTCGGCGTTGCGCTGATAGCCACCGGCCCGCCGGATATAGTACTCGGCTCCCTCGCCTTGCTTGTACACCACGCGCGCCGGCGCCTGCACCGCCCCCTGCACGTCCACCGTGGGGATGAACCGGGGGACGAACACCGAGTCGTACGGCTCGACCAGCAGGTTCTGGCTGCTCTCGAAGTCCTGCATCGCGGCCAGGTAGTCGACACCGACGCGCTTGCGTGACAGGGCCTTTTGGGGCTCCGCCTCGGGCTCGTCACTGATACCAAGGCTGTCGGCGCCTCCAGCCGCCTGCTCTGTGGCGACGATCGCCGTGTCGCCGAACACCTGCCCGGCGATCTCGACCCCCGTCAGGTCCTCGTCCTCGGGCTGCTCCTCGGCGCGCCACAGTTGCAGGCCCTCAGCATACGCCTCGGGCGTCAGACCACCCGCCCGGGCGATCAGGTCGGTGATGCGCTCCGTGCGGAGCTGCAGGGAATACGGTCCGGGGAACAACACCTCGCCGGTGATCACCACCCGCCGTTGCGGCTCAAATCCGGGAGCCCGCCGCACGTAGACCGCATCCAGGTTCCGCAGGGCGAAGTCGCTTTCCCTGGGCCCGGCCGCCCCGTCGGTGGCTCCTGGAAGCGCGTCGAACACCATCGCGCTGTCGAGGGCCACGCTGAACGTGTGTGTAATCGTGTCCCCGCGAACCTGCTCGATCGCCACCCGGGCGATGTCCACCGTGCCGAGATACGCTCCCGTGCGCAGGCCCCCGGCCCTTAGGATCAAGTCGCGCACGGTCATTCCGCTCACGTAGGGGTAGACGCCTGGCGCCCGCACCCACCCGCCGATCGAAACGGCCCGCTGCTCGCGCAGGTCGCGGCGCGCGAACACGTAAACCTGGTCGAGGGGTTCCATCACCGGGTTGTCGAGCGGAAGTCCGGCCGCGTCGCGGGCCAGGCTGACGTGGATCATGCGCCGCGTGTAGTCGTCCTGCAGGCGCTGGATCTGGATGCGGCCCTCGTACGCGTCGGGCAGCAGTCCCCCGGCAAGCTGGATCACGTCCCACAGGCGGAGACCCGGCTCGACGCCATACGCTCCCGGCCGCCACACGCCTCCCGTAATGCGCACGCTGTTGCGCGTGTCGTCCAGCACGGCGAACACCGTGATCCGGTCGCCGTGCACGAGCGAAACGCCGCGCTGCGCGTCGGGTCCGGACAAGGGAACGTCGAGCAGCACCCGGTTTAGGCCTTCCAACTGTTCGTCGGGCGGCAGAGTTCGCTCGATCTGCACGCGGGCGCCGGAAGCGCTCGACGTCAGGCCGCCGGCGAACTCGATCACGTCGGCCAGGTCATCACCATCCGTCAGCTCGTAGATCGCCGGCCGCACGACCGCCCCGTTCACCTCGACCCGGTGATCCGCCACTGGCACGAAGATCACGTCTCCCTGCTCGAGACGTGGCGCGGCGTCACCCCGACCGTCCAGCAGGTAGTCGTACAGGTCCACCGTGGTCAGCGTCCGGCTTCCCCGATTCACCTTTATGTGACGGAACGAACCGTTGCGATTGGGCCCACCGGCCTGATACAGAGCCGCGAACACCGAAGCGAACCCCGCGATCTCGTATCCACCCGGGCGCTCCACCTCACCGATCACGTAGACCAGATTCGTTCGCAGCGTGCCGAGCGACAGATCCATGAAGGTGGCCGCGTCGGCGTCGCCCGTGAGGCCCGAGTAGACCTCCGAAAGCTGCCGCGTGAGCCGCTCCCGCAGCTCCGCCATGGTCGCTCCCGCTACCTCCACCCGGCCGAGGTCCGGTATCACCACGAGCCCCTCACGGGACACGGTCATCCGGTAGGCCACTTCGACGTCGCCGGTGACCACGAGAATGAGCTCATCCTCAGGACCCACCCGATAGTCGGCCGGCGCCGGCCCCGCGGTGGACGGCTGGAACTGCGTGGTGGCCCGCCGGAAGATCTCTCGGCCGAAGATGGGCGGTCCCTCTTCCTCCTCGAACGCGAAGCCGTACAGGTCGAGCCCCGGATAACCTCCCAGAGCGCCGAGGAGCGCATCGTCCTGCCCCTGCCCCTGGCCGAGGCGCGACAGGAGATCCGTTCCCGACAGAGCGTCCACCAGGGGCACCGGGTTGGTGCCGGTCGGCACGTTCTCGGCCTCCCCGGCCAGCACTGCCAGATACGGATCGGCCATGGTGGCCGGGTATCCGCGGCTCTGCAGGAGATCGCGCACCTGCGGAGCCGAGAGGCCGGACTGCTCCAGGAGTCGCAGGGCTTCCTGGTTGGAGATCGGGCGTCCGAGGACCTGCTCGGCCTGGCGGCGCAGCTGCTCGATGTCTTGTGCCTGAAGCGCGGAGTCGCCCGACGGAGTCAGGAGGAGCGCGACGAGCGCCGCGACACAGGCGGCGAGCTTACCGAGTCGATTCATCGATGCCAGGTCTTTCACGTGCCAAGTGTGCCTCCGCCTGAACTCCGATCGCAAGGTACTCACTCTCCTTGCCCCCGGCCCGCTGGCCCCCGCCGCCGCAACCGGCCCCACAGGCCACGCGCGTCCCTCTTGGTGGCGGCGGTCAACTGCCGGAATTCCTCGTACAGCTCGGGATCGCGATCGCGGGAAGCGCCCATGAACTCGATGGCGAACGCAGCCACGATGCCTAGGAAGAGGCCCAGCGCCAGCGAGACGAGCCCCTTCATTATCAGCCGTCGCCGATCGGGCTTCGCCGGTGGGTACGGTTGCTCGACGATCGTGATCACCGGGGTGTTGCGGACTTCCTCGATCTTGGCCTGCTCCAGCGCCTGCGCCAGGGAGATCACGACCTCCTGCCGCAGGGTCACGACCCGCTGCAGTCGATCCCGTTCGAATCCGAGCTGGGGCGAGTTCTCGATGCGGCGATTGGATTGCAGAAACCCCTGCAGGGTTTCCTCCGCTACCGCCAGGTCGGACCGCGCCTCTACCAGTCGCTGGGCTACGAACTCGCGCTCGGCGTTCGCCTGGCTCTGCCGCGTCTGCAGGTTGAATTCGTTGACGAGCTCCAGAAGGCGACCGGCGACCTGGACCGACAGCTCGGGCCATCTGGTCTGCACGGACAGCCGTACCACGCCCGTTTCCGGCGTTGTCCCGACGGACATCCGGCGGCCGAGCTGCTCCACCGCCCCGTCGAGCCGCCCGGCCTCCGAGCGGCCGCGAATCTCGAACAACTCCACCAGGTTGCCCGTGATCCAGGTCGTGTCGGGTTGCGTCTCGTCCACCAGCCGATACGTCGAGCGAACCGCCGATCGCCGGATCTCTCCCGAGCGGAGCAGTCCCACGTAGAACTCGGGTGACTCGCCGGAGGCGGCGATCGGGATGCTGAAGCCGAACTGCGCAGCGATCCCCGCGAGCTGCCCCATCTGTGCGGCCTGCGACTCCGACGGGGAAAACGACGCGCTCGCCGTCCACGTGCGCGATCGCAGAAGGGTGACGGAGCACACGATCGTGGCGAGCACAATCGGCAAACCGATCACGATCCGACGGCGGCGCAGGACGGCGTTCACCAACCGGAGCAGGGAGGCGGGCTCGGACTCCTCTTCCACGAACGTCGTCTCGATCCGAACGGGGACCAGGCGCTCCGCCGCCGGCCGCGAATCGTGACTGTCGCCTGCTGACATCGGCCTACCTCATCACGTGGTCAGGATTTCATCGTACAGAGCTTCTAGCCGAGCCGCCTGTCGGCGCAAGTCGAAGTGCTCCCTGGCATGGTCCACGGCGGCGCGCGACATGGCCTCACGCCGCGCCGTGTCGCGGAGCAGCGACTGCAGCGCCCGTGCCAGCCCGCCGACATCTCTCTCCGCCACCAGCACTCCAGTCTCGCGGTCGGCCACGCCCTCCGGAAGCCCGGCGTGGCGCGTCGCCACCACCGGCAGACCGGCCGCCTGAGCCTCGAGGATCGAAAACGGGAGGCCCTCCGTCTCGCCGCTTGCCGGGGTCACGCTCGCGTGACAGAACACGGCGGCCTTCTCGAACAGACCGTGCAGCTCGTGCTGCGATACGAACCCCGGGAAATCAACCCGGGCCGACAGCCCGAGGCTGCCGACGAGGCGTTCCACGTCCAGGCGTAGCGGCCCGTCCCCCGCCAGGACGAGGCGCGCCCTGGGTTGATCGCCTGCGACCCGCGCGAAAGCTCGAACCAGGTCCGGAAGGCCCTTTTTCTCGACGAACCGGCCCACGAACAACACATTCGGGGGCCTCTCTGCCGCCGGCCGCTCGACCGCGTAGCGCTCGGTGGGAATACCGGGATAGTGGACCGTGATCTTCTCGCGCGGAACCCCCCGGCGCACCAGCTGGCCGGCCAGAAACTCGGTGTATGCGAGGAAGCGGGTCGTGCCCCGAACCAACCCGCCAAAGTGCAGCCAGTAATTGAACCACGAAACGGGCAGCAGCTGAAACCGGGGCAGGCGCGACGCGTCGTAGCCGTAGACGCTTACCACGAGGGGACGGTTGAGGCGCTTCGCGAACGGGAGGGCGTACACGCCGTCCACCCCGAAGTGGGCGTGGAACAGGTCCGGTGCGAACGTCTCGAGCTCCTGCCACAGGTGCGGGCTCGATCGGCACAGTACGTAGCGCGCCTCGGCCGCCCGCTGTAGAGGTCCATCGCATCCATGCGAAGCGTCGCGGATGAATGACGCGGGAAACGGGAACCGGTCGGCGTTGATCCGGCGGCGGCAGAACACCCGCGACTCATATCGCTCCTGCGCCACGAGGTTGTTGTGGATCCACACCTCGGAGGGCTTCAGGAAGGTGTTCCTGAACACGGCCACTCGCTTTGGCAATCTGCAGCCTCCGGTACTCCGCCGCTCCGTACACCGCACCGACGAGGAGGCAGAAGGCGCCCCCGACACGCGGCTGTAGAAGGGCGAAATTCGTGAAGAACAGCTGGACGCCGAACCAGCTCGTCAGAGCGATTCCGAGAAGGCCCAGGTCCAGGAGCCAGCTCTTAGCCGTGAGCCGGGTGAAGCTCACGATCGTGCCCACGAAGATCACGGCCATCGTAGCCAGCCCCACGATTCCAAGCCAGAGCCACGCGATAAGGTACGCATTGTGTGGCGGGAGGGTCGGGTCAAGGCCTACGGCGCGGGCGTAAGGCGGAAACGACTCGCTCCAACCGTTGAAGCCCACACCTCGGATAGGATGGCGCGCCAGCAACCGGGCCCCGTGCGCCCAGATCAGGATCCGAGGGTCTCCACTGGCGGCGAGCGACGCGATTCGAACCAGGGCGCCCCGGCTCATAGGAAGGCTGAGGACGACAGCTCCGGCCACGGCCCCGATCCCCGTCCACTTGAGGGCCCGGGCCGCCCCGAGGCGCCAGGCGACTACCACGCCGGTGGTAACCGCGGTTCCGACTGCGGCCGCGATTCCCGCGCGGGACCCCGTGGCGAGGAAGGCCGCCGTGAACAGGGCCGTCACAAGCCCACGTCCCACCGAGCGCCGCCTGCCGAACCGGAACAGGGCCACGCACATTCCGAACCCGAAAAGGATACTCGCGACGTTCGTGTTGACGAACAGTGTGCCGGCCTTCCCCGGATCGAGCACGTTGTTCGCTAGGCTGGCGTCGGCCAGGCCTTCCAGTGTGTTCGGCTCGATCAGCAACTTCGCCCCTGGGGTGCTGAGGAATGATAGCTCGAACCACGGAACGATGAAGAACAGGACGTTGAGCGCGGCGAATGGCGCGGCGAACCCTACAAACGCCTTGAGAAGGACGGACAGCCGGCCTCCGACTCCGATCTTGTAGCCCACCAGGTAGGCGGAGATCGTGATTGCCACGAAGACGGCCGTGCGAACTGCCCCTGCGCCTCCCGCGCTCGTGGGGGCGATCAAGGCCGTCACCACGAGAAGCACGCCCAGCCCCACGAACGGAGGACGCTTGAACGCGTCTGCATCCGGGAGCCCGAGCACGAGCATCGCCGGGATCGCCAGCGCCAGGAACAGCTGCCAGAGCGTGACGTCGAGCTGACCGGGCAGTGGCACGTAACCCTGCAAGACCACGAGACCGGCCGCGCTGACGGCCAGGACCCCGAGCTCGTCCGAATAGTCACGGCGTGGCGTCCGGCTGCCCCGAGCGTTCACCGGGTGAGAACGCAGTAGACTGCCACGGGCCGGAACTTCCTCACGAACGAGTCGGCGTGGTACCGGAGATTGGGCCTCAGCATCCGCGAGAGCATGCCATCCAGCCGTGTCCCGAGCCCGCTGTTGAAGGCCTCTCTCCCGAGAACGTGCCACAGCTTCGGCACGAGCGGGAAGATGCACGGGGCCTCGTGGACGATCTCGAAGCCCGCCTCGGCAAGCGTCTCCTGGAAGATCGCGAGCGGGATCCCGCGCTCCCGTTTCGTGAGCCCCGGCCGCGGGTACCTCCAGTCTCCCATCGAGACGACCGGCTCCCGCAAGAGTGCCCACCCATCCGGGCGCATGCACCGATGGATCTCTTTCACGACGTGCGTCACGTTGGGGACGTGGTGGAGGACGCCCAGGCAGGTCACCAGGTCGAACGAGTGGTCCGCGAAAGGTAGGGTGCCATCCAACTCCGGCTTGACCCAGCGAGCCGGGATTCCGCTCACGTCGTGCGTCACAAACGATTCGGATGGCTCGATGATCGTCACCTCGTCAATTCGGTCGGCAATCGGCGCGAACTCGTCACCGTATGCGCTGCCGATCCCCAGCACGCGGGAGAATCGACGTTCGGGCAGATAGCGGAATCCATGCATCTTGTTAAGGGCGTGGTAGGCGTAGGAGTAGGCAGCCGAGTCCTTCGCGCCCAGGTTCGCGTAGCCCTCCTTCTCGTCCTCGTACCATTCGCGGATCTGCTCCTCCGAAAAGTCATCGCCGTACAATCGCTGGCCGGAGAAATACGGCCCCAACGGCCCGACGTCGGCCTTCTTCATGCGATCGACCTGTCGAACAGGACCTCGGCGTACCGTGCAGCCGATCTTCTCAGCGTGTATCGGTCGGGGAAACCGGGCGCCCTCTCCCCCGGGTAGCCTGACTCGACGGACAGGGTCTGGTCGAGGGCGTCCGCTATCTCTCGCGGGTCGGACGGATCTACGTACTGAACAGGGCCGGGAAGATCCAGGACCTCCCGAAGAGTACGAGAGAGAACGAGAGAAAGTCCTGTCGCCGCTGCCTCGAGTACGTTCAGAGGCAGCCCCTCGCTTCGGCGCGTCGGGAACAGAAAGACGTTCGCTGCATTGAGTAGGGCCGGGATCTCATCTCGCTCGACCTCTCCATACACGCGGTAGCTCCCGGCCGGAAGAAGGCGGGACGCCTCGGCCTGGACCGACACTCTCGCCTCGCCGTCGCCTACGAGCAGCCACCGGGCGGGCACATCGTCCGAATTCCGGCGGCGAAGGAACTCCGCGAAACCCGCGAGAGCCTCCATGACGCCCTTCTGATGGTGGAGACGGCACACGGTGGCCACGACCAGGTCGTTGGAGTCCCAGCCGATCGATTTCCGGACTCCCGATCCGGACGACGGGTCCGATCGGAAACGGGTCGTGTCGATCCCGTTCTCGATCACCGTTACGCGCTCGGCCTGCAGGGCGTGTGACAGCAAGGGGCCACAGAGCTCCTCGGCGACCGCGGGCCCAACCGCGACGATACGGTCGAACCTCGAATAGGATCGCAGGTCCCGGCCTAGCGAGGCCGCGTTGCGGACCGAGGCGAGCCATCGGGAGAGCTTGAGGGTCTTCAGCTTCGATCGGATCTCGCCCACCGATGTCCCGTGTGCCTGCATGACGAACCGGGTGTCCGGATACATCTTCCGGTCACGCAGCAGACCGTATGCTCCGGCACTCACGCTGAGCACGGCGTTCATCTCGCCGCCCCGCTTCCGGAACCAAGCGCTTGAACCACGCCACCATTCGCCCGAGTACCGCCCTGGGGGCGCCCTCTGTAATGCGTGGACGGCTACACGCTCTTCCCGGAAACACGCCGGGCGCCCGGGAATCCGTGTCGTGAGAAGGGTCACCTCCGCTTGCGCCGAGGCAAGCGCTCGGGCCAGGTCCCATGCCACGAACTCCATCCCACCGGTCTGGTGGAATGGCAAGCTGCGCGAGACCATCAGGACGTTGCGCTTCGAGCTCATCGCTTCCCGGGGCAAACGGTGTGACCGGCCATCCGGTACCCGGGCCGGCCGCTGACCCCGTATACTTCCCGGCGACCCTTCCCATCAGCAAGAGGTGAGTGTTCGGCAATGCCCATGCGAATCATCCAGGTCGTGCGCGGCTTCGGCCCAGCGGGAGGGGCGAGCGGCGTCGCGTACCAGCTGCACCGGCAGTTCCTCGAGTCGGGAGCCGATGCCCGCGTGCTTACGGGGATGCTGAACGGTCTGGCGGAGCCGGACGACACGGTCGATCTGATCGCCGCACGAACCGTGGGCCTCGAGAAGGTCGGCCAGCCATGGCGCCGTGTGGTGCTGCCGTTCAGCTCGACGGCCTTTGGACTCGCCGCGGGCGCCCGTCTGCGGAATCTGGCGAGCGATGGCGATCGAGATCGTCAGTGGGTCGTCAGCCACGGCGACTACACCGGTGGGGACGTCCTCGTGCTGCATAGCGTGCACGCTGCGGCGCTCAAGGAAGCCTGGGACTCCGGCGACCGGCGTTTTCTCCTCAATCCTCTCCACCCCTGGCTGTTGACTCGGAACCGGCTCACCTACCGTTTTGGCCGCCACCGGAAGATCGTCGTCGTCGGATCGCGACTGCTCGCGGAGCTGGAGCGCTGGCACGGGGTGTCAGGCGACCGGGTGGTCCACATTCCGAACGGCGTGGACGTGGAGCGCTTTCACCCGGGCCGTCGGGACGTTCGGCAACAGGTCCTGGCCGATCTCGGAATCTACGGGGGCTCTCGTGTGATACTGTTCGCCGGGCACGAGTTCGAGCGGAAGGGTCTGGACCTGGCGGTTCGCGCACTGGCCCGGATGGAGACCCCCGCTGTGCTCCTTGTCGTGGGAGACGACGACCCGTCGCGGTTCCGGGCCCTTGCGGCGAGCCTCGGAATCGGCGACCGCGTCCTTTTCGCTGGCCGCCGCGAGGACATGCCCGACCTGTACGGGGTCGCGGACGCGTTCCTTCTCCCGAGCCGCTATGAGAGCTTCGCCCTCGTCTGCATCGAGGCCCTGGCCACCGGTGTCCCTGTGGTTGCGCCCCGAATCGGAGGGGTGGAGGATTACGTGGTGGACTCCGTCAACGGCTTCCTGGTGGAGCGCGAAGAGGTCCCGATAGCGGACGCGCTCGACCGGCTTCTCGGTAACCCGGCGTTTCACTCGGAGATGGCGTCGGCCGCGCGGTCATCGGCCCTGGCGTTCGACTGGAAGGAGATTGCCGGGCGCTATCTGGATCTTCTGGAGGCGCTGTGAGCGGCTCGCTCGGCAGCAAGCTGACGACGCTGCTCAGCGGCGGTGTCGTCAGCAAGCTCCTGGGCGTGGCCCGGGAGATAGCCCTCGCGTACGCGTTCGGCACGAGCTACGTGGCCGACGCTTTCCGCGTGGCCATGACGGCCCTCCTCCTCCCGACACACTTTTTCACCGGCGAGGCGCTGGCCGGCGCGTTCATCCCGGCCTATCGGCGGGAAGCCGGGGAGGGTCGGGAGCGCCTCGTGCGCTCGGTGTTCACGCTCCTGCTCGCGGCGATGCTCCTGGTGGCCGTCGCCCTGCTGGTCGCCGCTCCGATATTCGTCTCGATTCTCGCACCGGGTTTCGAGGCTCCCGCGCGGGACCTTTCCGCACGCCTGATCAGAGTCGGGTCCGTGGGGGTCCTCCTGTACTCGATCTCCGCGCTTCTGGTCAACGTTCAGGTGGCGCACGGCGACTACCTGCCGTACGCGGCTCGCCCCTCGGTGCAGAACGTGGCGGTATTCGCCGCCATCGTCGCGGCGGCCGCGTGGGAAGCCCCGGTCCTGCTGGCGCTCGGGTTCGTCGCGGCGTACGCGGTCATGGCCGCGTGGACGATGTGGCGCATGGGTCGCTCCGACCTCGCCGTCCGCCAGGCCCTTCGTCCAACCCGAAGTCCGGGCGGTCCGCACCTGGACGTGTTCAAGCGCTCGGTGGGGCACCTCGCCCTGTTCGTTCTCCTCACCCAGGGCAGTATCGTGGTGGACCGCCTCGTCGCCACGTTGACTGGAGTCGGGGGCGTGGCCTCGCTCGATTACGCGCACTTCGTCACGGACAGCGTGCGCATGCTGCTCGCCGTACCGATCGCCACCCTGGCGCTCGGGCAGCTCGGAGGTTTGAAGTGGTCGGCGGCCCGTGCGTCGGTGGAGAGGGCGCTCACGGTACTGCTGTTCGGTTCGCTGCTCGTTTCCATCTTTGTGTGGGGCCTGTCGGAGGACGTCGTGACCGTTCTGTACCGGAGAGGCGAATTCCAGGAGACGGCGACCGGCCTGACGAGCGCCGCCTTGCGCGGCTTCGCGATCGGGACCTGGGCCGCCACCACCGGTTATGTGTTCCTGCGCGTGTTCAACGCGACGCTGCGGAACCGCGAGGTGGCGATCGCCGGCGCCGTGAGCCTGGCCGTGAACGTGGCCCTGGACCTGGCCCTGTACGGCCCGCTCGGCGTCTACGGGGTAGCGCTCGCGACTTCCGTGTCCGCCATCGTGTTTCTCGCCCTTCTCGCCGTGTGGTCGGGTACCGCACGGACGCTGTTCGTCCACGCGGGACTTCCGGCATTGCTGCTCGTTCCCCTGGCGATCGTCCTTCCACGTCTGCCGGCCCACGGCCTCCTCAGGCTGCTGCTTGGCGCCGGCCTGACGGGGGCCGCCGGGGTCCTGGTGCTGCTAGTCTGGCCTCCGCTGCGACGCGATCTGAGTTGGGCACTGGCCCGCCTCGGCCGCCGCCGTGGGTCTGAATCCCATACCGATGCCGGCAGCGAGAACTGACCGATGGACTTCGTCGTCGTCGCCACGGCCGATTGGGACAATCCCCTGTGGACCAACAAGCAGCAGTTGAGCTCGCGCTGGGGGGCCGCGGGGCACCGGGTACTGTATGTCGAGTCCCTGGGTCTGCGCCGCCCCGCGGTCTCGGGACGGGACATAGGCCGCATGTGGCGACGTCTCAGGAGGGCCAACCGTTTTCGTCCGGCTGCGTCCGGCGTGTGGGTATTCTCGCCCCTCGTCATTCCTCTCCACGACTCCGCTTTCGTTCGCCGCCTGAACCGCCGGATCCTGTCCAGTCGCCTGCGGCGCGCCATGCGCAGGATGAGCATGACCGACTCCGTGCTGTGGACCTACAATCCTCTCGTTCTCGATCAGCTGGGTGGGATGGAGTGGGGCGGCATCGTGTACCACTGCGTGGACGAGCTGGCTGGATCCCCGGGCATTCCGTCCGCGTTGATCGAGCGGGCCGAGGCGGAGCTGTGCCGGGCCGCCGACCTGGTGATCGTCAGCGCGCCCGGACTGGCGGAGGGCCCCCGCGCGGGCGCTCAAAGGCTGGAGTACGTGCCGAACGCCGCGGACTTCGAGTTGTTCCACCGGGCGGCCGGGGGCGCCGCGACTCCCGAGGACCTCGCTCGTATCACAGGACCCCGGATCGGCTTCTTCGGAGCGATCTCGGACTACAAGCTGGACCTCGAGCTCCTGGATGCCGTGTTCCGAAGTCACCCGGAATGGCAACTCGTGTTCGTGGGTCCAATCGGTGAAGGCGACCCGGACACCCGTGTGGCGTCACTCGCGGCGCTGCCCAACGTGCATTTTCTGGGGTCCCGGCATCGCGAGGAGCTGCCCGGATACCTGGGGGGATTCGACGTGTGCCTGCTACCGAACCGGCTCAACCGGTACACGCGGCACATGTTTCCTCTCAAGTTCTTCGAGTATCTTGCCGCCGGGAAGCCGGTCGTGATGACTCCGCTTCCCAGCCTCGAGGCGTTCTGTCACCTGGCTCACGTGGCTGAGGCCGAGCCCGAGGCTTTCTCCCGGTCGATCGCAGACGCGCTGAAGGAGTCGCCCGAGGACGCTGTCCGCGGTCACCGCATCGACGAGGCGAGGCGGCACGACTGGAACACGCAGGCGAGGAAACTGGCGGCCATGGCAGTGGAAGCGATCGACGATATGGCAGGGTCACCGGAGGAGTCGGCTTGAAAGTCGCCATCGTTCACTACTGGCTGTTGACCATGCGGGGTGGGGAACGTGTGGTCGAGGCGCTGTGTGAGCTGTACCCGGACGCGGACATCTACACGCACGTGGCGAAGCCCGAGGCGCTGTCGGACACGATACGACGCCATCGCATCCATGAGACGTCGATCGCCCGGCTGCCCGGAGCGCGCCGGCACTACCAGAAGTACCTGCCCTTGATGCCGCTCGCCCTGGAGAAACTGGACCTGCGCGAGTACGACCTCGTGATCAGCAGCGAGTGCGGCCCGGCGAAGGGCGTGATCACCACGCCGCGCACCCTCCACGTGTGTTACTGCCACAGCCCGATGCGCTATGTGTGGGACATGCACTGGGATTACGTCAAGGGTGTCTCGAAGCCACTGCGACCGCTCGCCAGGGGACTGCTCCACTACGTAAGGCGCTGGGATCTCGCGTCAGCTTTCCGCGTGGACCACTTCCTTGCGAACTCGAAATTCGTGGCCCGCCGGATCGACAAGCACTACCGGCGCGACGCGGAGGTCATCCATCCACCCGTGGACACCGAGGCGTTCGGCCTCGCCGAATCGACGGACGACTACTACCTGATGGTCGGGCAGCTGGTGCCTTACAAGCGGGCCGACCTGGCCGTGCGGGCGTTCACGAGTGCCGGGAAGCCGCTACGGGTGATAGGAGACGGCGAGCAGTTGGCCGCTCTGCGCCGGATGGCGGGCCCGACCGTGGAGGTCATGGGCCGGCAGCCCGAGTCGGTGATCCGTGAGAGCTACCCCCGCTGCCGCGCGCTGGTGTTTCCCGGCGAAGAAGATTTCGGGATCGTACCGGTCGAGGCCATGGCCTCGGGCCGACCGGTGATCGCGTACGGCCGCGGCGGAGCCCTGGAGACGGTCGCCGAGGGACGGACCGGTCTGTTCTTCGACGAGCAGACGGAAGAGTCGCTTCTGGACGCGGTCCGGAGATTTGAGCAGGTGGAAGACAAGTTCGATCCGGCGGAGATCAGGCGCCACGCGAGCGCCTTCGATCGGGAGGTGTTCAAGGACAGATTCAGGGCGCGCGTGGACGAGCTGATGCAAGACCACAGGGCCCGCCTCGCGCGGCCGACTCCTGCGGCAGAGAGCCGGGAGGCCGACGGTCAGTAAGCGCCCCGACTCTTCACCACCGCCGAGACGGTATGTGCGAGGATCCTGAGATCCCTCCCCAGTCCCCAGTTGTTGATGTAGTCGATGTCGAGCTGTGCCCTCTCGGGATACACCACGTCGCTGCGCCCGCTGACCTGCCAGTGGCCCGTAAGGCCCGGCTTCACGGCCAGGAACACTCTCGCCTCGGCTCCGTAGTGCCCGATCTCGTCGGGTACGACGGGGCGCGGTCCGACCAGTGACATGTCGCCCAGCAGGACGTTGAACAGCTGGGGCAGCTCGTCGAAGCTCGTGCGGCGGAGGAAGCGGCCGATACGGGTAACCCGCGGGTCTTCCTCGGGCGACAGCTTGAAGTCGTTCTCCACGTAGCGCCCGTACAGGAACGGGTCGTCCCGCAGGACCTCCTCTGCATCCACGCGCATGCTCCTGTACTTCCACAGGCGGAACGGACGTCCGCCGAGGCCGAGCCTCTTCTGCCTGAAGATCGCCGGTCCCGGCGAATCGAGCCGGATCGCCAGCGTAATCGCGAGCCCCACTGGAGCGAGCAGCGCGATCGCCGCTCCCGAAACCAGGATGTCCAGCGTGCGCTTGACCACGACCTGGATCAGGTGGAGGCGGGGGATCTCCAGCTCGATGAGCGGCCAGCCCGCCACCTGGTGGCTCGTGAACTTGCACGGGATGGAGCTCAGCTCGGCCGGAACCACGCTCACCGACGCGCCGTGCAGCAGGCAGCAGCGCACGATCTCGCGGAAGCGGTCGGCCTCGAGGTGGGCCGACACGATCACGCTGCGAATGTCGTGTTCTTCGATGAGGTCCCGCAGCGAATCCAGGCCGCCCAGCGCGGTCGGGTCTTTCGAGGGATCCGGGGCGAGGTGGCCCACGACGCGCGCCTGCCGATCGTCGCTGACGATGAAATGCACCCGGATGCTCCACGCAGCTTCCTGCTCACCGATGATGAGCGTCGGCCGGCGACCCAGCTCCCTGCGGTAGATGGCCCGGATAAGCTGCTCGACCCCCATGCGCACCGCCGCGTATCCGGTGCCCATGAGCACGGTCAGGAGCAGATACTCCTTGCCGGCCAGCTGGAAGTACGGATAGATACTGCCGAGAAAGGCGAATGCGGCCACCGCGGCCACGGCGCCGATCGCGGATCGCGTATAGGATCTTCGCTCCGTCGCCGGTCCGTAGGTGCGAAAGACGGCCTGGCCACTGACCCCGAGAACAAAGACCATCGGCAGGAGGTCCAGCCACAAATAGCCGAACCGGTCGAGACCCGACGGGGCCAGCAGGGCGAGGCCGAGCGACGTGGCCGCCACGACCATCTCGCCCGTAAGCAGCGTACCGATGCGCATGATCCGCCGGACACGCTCGCGCCATACCCGTCGGTTGACGGCGTCGCGCTGAGGCCGGAGGTCGAACGGCTCCTTGGGATTGCCGGATGCGGCAACCCGTTCCTCGAGGATGCTTGCCAGGGATGTAGTCACGTCTTTTCGTGCGCCTCTGTATTCTGGGGCCCGCCGGCAGACCCGTAGCACGTCGCGCACGGTTGGGCAGGACAGACGAAATTGGTCATATTGTCCCACCATGTCAACTGCGTGCGCAGCAACTCGTTGCAACATTGACGACCGCAATCGTAAACTCGTCACAGATACGCCGGTCGGGAACACAGGTTCCCCCCGATCCGTGCGAAACCGGCAGAATCCAGGCCAGCGGGCCCGGGGGGCCGGAATCAGGGCTTCGGAAGGACGCGGTTGTGGAACGAAGGGTGCATGTGCGCGTGTGCAAACGGCGCCCCGACACGGGGCGCGACGGTGGTCGGCCGCTCGAGCCTTCACCCGCAGCCGGCCAGGTCCGGGGGTTCGTCAATATGAGTCACTGCTTTCACAATGAGCCGTTTCGGCCTTAAGGCCCGGCGAGCCGGGTCTCTGGCGGCCTGTTCGGTCGGCCTACTGCTGGCGTTCTCTGCGGCGGCGAACGCTCAGCAAGGTGGGCACGGCGGTCCGTACCAGGCGTCTGCCGAACCGGTGGCGATTTCCCCGATCCCGGCTGCCGATACGGCAGGTAGTGCCGTTTCCGGGGGCGACGAGTCCGCGAAGGTACCGGATTCCCGTAGCCTTCCGGCGTCCGATCGACGCTTCGTGGTTGCCGGCGGCCAGGTGTTCGCCCTCAACCTCGCCCTGTGGGCGCTGAACTACAGCCTGCGCGGCCACGCGACCTTCCGGATCGGCCCCGAGACCATGTGGAGGAACTTCGGGCGCGCCCAGTGGGACGTGAACCGATTCGGGATGAACCAGTTCGGCCACCCGTACAACGGTGGACTGTACTACAACGCCGGCAGGTCGAACGGGTATGGGCTCGTTCCCTCGGCCGCGTTCGCTTTCATCGGGAGCTACATGTGGGAGTGCTGTTTCGAGGCGGAGCCCACGTCCATCAATGACCTGGTGAACACGAGCCTCGGCGGGGTGTCTTTCGGTGAGACGACCCACCGCTTGGCCGCGCTCACTTACCGCCCCGGCGCCGCCGGACTCGAGGCCTTCGGGCGCGGAGCGCTCGGGTTTCTGCTGGATCCGATGGGCGGCGTGACCCGTCTGTTCACGGGCCGGACGCCCGCCGCGGGGCGCTCGTATCTCGGGGCGGGCAGCGTGCCCCTGCGGACCACTCTGAGAGCGGGCGGAATGAGCTCGACGGTCAGCGGCGACCCTGGACCCGCCGGTGACCGCGATGGTCCGGTGTTCGACCTCGACCTCGCGTACGGCGATCCGTTCGCACGGGAACGCGCCGGACCGTACGACTACTTCAACAGTCTGGTGCAGGTCGATTTTACGAGCCGCACCCCGTTGAGCCGCCTGTCGATCGACGGGGTGCTGTTCTCCCGGCGGATGGGCAGGGCGGACGGCTCCCGGCACGTCCTCGGGCTGAACCAGCGGTTCGAGCTGATCCGGAACGACGCGTTCGAGTACGGAGGCCCGAGCCTCACCGGAGGTCTGACGTCGGAGTTTCCCATGCCGGGGGGTCTCGACCTCCGAACGTTTGTCGGTCTCGATGGCATCATTCTCGGCGCCGTGGAGTCCGAGCACATCGTGAGTCGCTCTCACGACTATGGCCCCGGACTGGGCGCGATCGCCGATGTCCGGGTCGGTCGGCGTAGCGCGGAGCTTCTGAGGGTGGGGTACTCGGGCCGCTGGATCCACGTGCTGGATGGAACCGCCAGGTCGCATTTCGTCCAGACGTTCGGGGCGCGGGCCAGCGCGCCGATCCTCGGCCCCATCGCAGCGGGCTTCGACTACGTCGTCTACCTGCGTAGCAGCCGGTTCAGGGACTTCGAGGAGGTCCGGCGGCGGCAGAACGAGGCGCGCGTGTTCCTGTCGTACGAGAGTCGCTGACGACCGCTCAGCCGAGCAGCAGGCTCGCGCCGCCGATCGCGATAATGACCAGTCCGACGAACACCTTGAGGCCTACGGCTACGGCCCTGCCCAGGAGCGCCCCCCAGCTGGCCCGAACCGATCCGGCTACGTGTCCGGTCTGGTGCCAGGTGATCAGGAACGCCCCGGCGACGGTGCCGATCAGCGCTCCGACCAGGGATCCCACCACCGGCACCGGAGTGCCGATCAGGGCTCCGGCCAGTCCTCCCACCACCGCGCCCCAGAAGGTGCGGCTGTTGCCCCCGTAGCGCGTCGTCATTCGTCCCACCGCGAGGAACTCCAGAAACTCGGCGAACCCCGCCAGCACGAGGAGAAGGAAGAAGACCCACGGAGACACGAGCCCCGCGAGGACCCCCACGAACAGGATCGCGATCATCAACCACACCCCGGGCAGTCCCAGGGGGATGAGGAACAGCGAACCGATCATCGCGGCGAGGCCGATCCATCCGAGAGCCGAGGTTTCCATGACGGGCTGTACGGCGGGCGGCCCGGTCGGGATTCAAGCACCTTCCGGGCACGGCCGATGTTGGCCATCGTAGAGGGAATTCTAAGTCACCGCACCAGAGGAGAAACGAGCATGACCCGATGGACACCATTCCTGGCGCTGGTCGCGATCGGCGGATTCGCCATGGCTTCCTGCGCGCCGGACTCTCGGGAGGACGCGGGGAGCGGGGAGCACGGACATGAGGCCGGCGTCTCGAGTCGGGATCAGGTGGTGATCCGTGAGGGCCTCGGATCCCACCATCAAGCCATCACGACCGATTCCGATTCCGCCCAGATCTACTTCGACCAGGGCCTCCGCCTGAGCTACGCGTTCAACCATCCGGCGGCGATCGCTTCCTACGAGAAGGCGGTCTCGTTCGATCCGGAGTGCGCCATGTGCTACTGGGGCATCGCGTGGGCCAGCGGTCCCAACATCAACGCTGCCTTGACGCCGGAGGGCGGGGAAGTCGCACACGACGCCATCCACAGGGCGCTCGAGCTGGCACAGGGAGTCACGGACCGCGAGCGCGCCTACATCGAGGCCATGACGCTTCGCTACGAGGAGGATCCGATGGTCGGGCGAGCGAGGCAGGACACGGCCTACGCCCGGGCCATGGCGGCCGTGGCCGACGCCTACCCGGATGACCCCGACGCGCAGGTACTCGCAGCAGAGGCGTTGATGGACCTCAGCCCGTGGGACTACTGGAACGAGGACGGCTCGCCCCGGTCCGACACGGAGGCAATCCTCGGCCGACTGGTTCCCGTGACCGAGACGGATCTCGACCACGCGGGCGCGTGCCACTTCTATATCCATGCAGTCGAGAAGTTCTATCCGGAAAGGGCGGTGCCGTGCGCCGATCGCCTGGCTGGCCTGATGCCGGGGGCGGGGCACATCGTCCACATGCCGTCGCACATCTATATCCGGGTCGGCCGGTACGCCGATGCGATCGAATCCAACGAGGGCGCCGTGCACGCACACGGCATGCACGCCGAGCCGGCACCGGACCGGGGTCCCGACGAATTCGACCAGGGTTACGGTTCTCACAACTACCACTTCCTCTGCTTCGCTGCCCAGATGGCGGGCAATCAGGCGCTGGCGCTGGAGACGGCGCGCGAGCTCGAGGCGCGCGTCGATCCGGAGATGATGCGGGCGCCAGGCCTTGGCGCCCTGCAGCACTACCTGGTGACGCCGCTCCGCGTCATGGTGCGGTTCGGGATGTGGGACGAGATTCTGGCCGAGCCCGCTCCGCCGGAGGATCTCGCCTATCCGACGGGCACGTGGCTCTACGCGCGCGGCATGGCGTTTGCCCGTACGGGTCGTCCCGACGACGCGACGACCGAGCTCGCGAAGCTGCGAGCTGTGCTTGCGGGAGACGCACTGGAGGGAGTGACGGTGTGGGAGCTGAACTCGGGCCACACCCTGCTGTCCATCGGCGAGCGGGTGCTCACCGGCGAGATCGAGACTGCGCGTGGCAGCACCGATGCGGCAATCGAGGCGCTGGCGGAGGGCGTCGAGATGGAGACGGCCCTCACGTATGACGAGCCGCCTCCCTGGCACCTGCCGGTGCGACACGTCCTCGGCGCCGTCCTGCTTGATGCCGGGCGGACCGGCGAGGCCGAAGAGGTCTACGTGGCGTCTCTCGACCGGTTCGCCGAGAACGGCTACTCGCTTCGGGGGCTCGAGCTGTGCCTGGAGGAGCAAGGCAGGGGGACCGAGGTGGAGGAGGTCCAGGAGCGATTCGCCGTCGCGTGGCGCGCCGCCGACGTGGAGCTCCCGGGCTCGAGGTTCTGAGCCTGGCGAGTCAGCGCGTCAACGCCGCGCACGGGAATTGCAGATTCTGGCCGACTCGAGGAACCCCGCTGCGGCGGCATGATTCCTACGAGACAGCGCAACACACTTGTTAAGAGCCTCTTCCGGCGTTCTCGGAAGAAGGCGCCGGCGGGGCGACCTTGCGCGTTGATGATCGGATGATTGGCTGTTTTGCACGAACTCGGTCTTCCGGCGGACGAATGAGCATTCGCTTGCAGGTAACTCGGACGTGGCTCGGCCGGGCGGTGACCCTCGCGGCCAGCTGCCTCGCGATTCACGCGGCGGGCCCCGGTAGGTCGCCTTTGGGTCCCGTAGAGGCCCGAGCGCAACAGGCGTCGGTATCGGGGCGGCTGACGGGTATCTGGGAGGATCCGCTCCCGGAGCGCGGCACGCCCCGTCTTCGTCACTTTCTCTCAACAGACGACGGCAGGTTGGTCTCCCTGCGCGTCACGGACGCCCAGCTCCAGTTCGTGGGCGGACCTCTATCCGGGCACGGCCAGTACGTCGAGGTGGTCGGAAGCTGGCGCGATCGACGAAGAACTCCCGGCGCGACGGCTGGCCGGGAGCTCGACGTGAGCTCGGTCCGTTTCGCGGCCTCTCCGGCGGGCGCATCGCCGCCCCCGCAGGGCGCACCGATCCTCGGATCACACCCGTGGATCACCGTGCTGTGCAGGTTTGCCGACTCGCCCACGATCGAGCCGCACCCACTGTCCTGGTACGAGGAGCTGATGGGCTCGACCGAACCGGGCGTGGACCACTATTGGCGCGAGCTCTCGTTCGACCAGGCCAACGTGGCCGGAAGCGGGGCTCTCGGCTGGTACGATCTGCCTCAGGTGCGATCGCATTATGTGGACGACGAAGCGGGGAGCGCCAACCTCCAGCTGCTCAAGGAGGACTGCGCCGCCGCGGCCGACGCCGATGTCTTCTTCCCGGACTACGTGGGGATCAATTTCCAGTTCAACGAGAGCCTCGGCGGGTTCTCGTGGGGTGGTGGCTCGAGCCTCAATCTCGATCTCCCTGACGGTGTCCCGGCCAGATTCTATCGTATGACGTGGCTGGCGGACTGGGCCGACCACGTCACGTACACGCACGAGATGGGGCACGGGTTCGGACTGCCGCACTCATCTGGCCCGTACGGGCAGGTCTACGATTCGAACTGGGACGTGATGAGCGGCTCGTGGACGAACCACGACTCGTTCTGGGGCTGGCTGGCGCCGCATACGATCTCCTACCACAAGAACATGCTCGCGTGGATCCCGGCCGGGAGGATCTACGACGCGGCGGAAGGGTCGAGTCAGACGATCACCCTGCACCGGTTGGCCGAGCTCGGGTCCGGTGGTGACTACCTGATGGCCCGGGTGCCCCGTACCGATGGCACGTACTACACGGTCGAGTCGCGGCACTTCGTGGGGTACGACGGCAACCTGCCGGCCGAGGCCGTGATCATGCACCACGTGAGGTTCGATCCCTTGAAAGGCATTAATCGGGCCTTCGTGGTCGACCCGGACGATAATGGCAACCCCGACGATGACGGGGCGCGGTGGCTCCCGGGCGAGACGTTCTCCGATCCGGCGAACGGGATCACGGTCACGATCGATTCGGAGACCGCGGACGCCTTCGTGGTCACCATCTCGGTGGCCGAGCCGGGCCACATCGTGTTCGATCCGGCAACTCTCGACTTCGCGGTCGATCAGGGCTCGGACCCGGCGCCGCAGCCGTTCGCGGTTCAGAATACGGGCACCGGCGAGCTCGAGTGGACGGCATCGGACGATGCGACATGGCTGGACCTCGACGCATCGTCCGGTATTACGGCCCCTGCAGGCTCGACTGACATCACCGTCAGCGTGTCCTCGGCGGGCCTGGCGCCCGGAACGTACGGCGCCACGATCACCGTGAGCGGCAACGCGGACAATACGCCGCAGACGCTTGCCGTCAGCCTCGAAGTCACGGCAGCGCCCGTGATCACGCTGATCGCCGACCCACTGGACTTCGAGACGTTGATCGGCGTGGATCCTCCGGTTCACGAGGTCGTGATCCGGAACGACGGAGAGACCGAGCTAGACTGGACGGCCTCGTCCGATGCCCCGTGGATAACCCTCGAGCGTGGGGCGGGGACCCTGGCCCCCGGGGCGAGCGAGATGGACACCGTCTCGATCTCGGTGGACGGGCTGGAGCTTGGCGACTATGTCGGCGTCCTCACGTTCAGCGGTAACGCCCCTAATTCGCCGCAGACTCTCGAGGTTACGCTGAGCGTCACCCTGTCGCCCTCCATGGCGCTCTCCGGCACGCTGGAGTTCGAGGCGTATGAAGGTGACACCCCCGCGCCCCGCGATCTCGTGGTCGCGAACGACGGAGACGGCACCCTGCACTGGTCCGCTTCCGCGGACGAGGCGTGGGTGAGCCTGTCGTCCACCGCCGGTGATCTCGAATCCGGGTCGGAAGCAACGCTGGCCGTCGAAGTCGACCCGGCAGGCCTGAGCCCCGGGACCCACACAGCCGTGATCACCGTGACCGGGAACGCGGACAACTCGCCACAGACGGCCGATGTCGAGTTCGTCGTGGTGGCTCGCCCGGACCTGGATCCGCAGAACGTGGCGGACCAGCTGATGGGTGTCGGCACGCCCCTGAGTCCCACGGAGCTCGAATACTTGGACGACGTGGGCAACGACAACGGGAGCTTCGACGTCGGCGATTTCCGCGCCTGGCTGCAGAGCGAAGGGTTGATGAGCCGGGTGCGGCCCGTTTCTGGAGAGGAGGTGGCTCCATGAGGACTCGGATGAGACTGCTCTCCACGGCCGCGGCGGCCCTGATCCTCGGATGCGGCGGAGACGGCCCGACGACCCCCCTGCAACCGCAGCCGGAACCCGGTGTGCTCCAGGTCACCCTTTCCAGCGGGACGGCGGTAGGGGCCGTGGTTCTCAGCGTCAGCGGGGCCGGCATGACTTCTCCGGTGGCGTCGGGTGGGGCTCAACTGTACTACGACCTGTCCGTAGGCACCCTGCGCGCGGTCGTCGTCGGATCGTCGCTGTCCGGGGCGATCCTGCGATTCACGGTGCCCGATGTGAAGCAGGCGGCCACGTACCTGGCCACCGTTCAGGAGGCGGCCAACCTGGCGAACGAACCGCTCGCGGCGGCCGGAATCTCGGTCTCGGTGGTTCGCTAACGGCTTTCCACGGGAGAGGGCCGGCCTCCGGCCCCTCCCGCCCTTCTCTTACCGTGAACCGGGCGCGCTTCAGGTCAGAAGCAGCGGCATCTCGTGGGCCGTGATCGGCACGACCAGAAGCGGGCACGGAACGCGGCGCACGATCTGCTCACTGTGGCTCCCCCGGAACGCGTCCAGGATGCCGTTTCGCCCGTCGCTCGCCATCACGACGAGATCGGCGGGCAGCTCGCTCGCCTTACCGATGATGCTCTCGATCACGTCACCCGACCCCAGGCTCTGGCTCCACACGATGCCCTCGTGGTCCGGGAGCTGCACCGGCGGCATCTCCGTGCCCACGTGCGTCAGGTGGATCTCCACGTCATCCCCGTGAGCCTCGTGGGCCGCGATCGCCGTGCGGGCCGCCATGGTGGCGGCGTTCTGGCCATTCGGCACCTCGGCCACGGGGACCAGGATCCTGTGCAGGCTCAGCTGCCCGTTCGCCTGGTCCACGATGCCGGGACTGTCGGCCGGAACGAACAGGGTGGCGGTGCTCGTCCGGTGCGCCATCGGCTCCGTCACGGACGCCTTCAACCAGCCCCCGCCCGAGCCGCCCGTCGCCATGACCACGAGGTCGATGTAGTCCTTGTCCAGGTAGTCGAGGATCACGGGTAGGGGCCGGCCCTTCACGACCTTCTTCCTGATCCGCACGTTGAAGTTGTCGTACACCGCGCTCCGGTCCGATCCCGCCTCCAGGAGTCCCCAGCGCTCCAGCATCTCACGAACCGAGGGAAACTGCCCGCTGCTCGAAGACCCCTCCACGTGCAGTAGCGTCAATGACGTCTGCCGCAGGAGCGCGACGGCCAGCGCGTGCTGGAAGGCGATCTCGGAATCCGGCGACAGATCGGTGGGGTGAAGAACGCTCCGTACGATCGGCAGATTCCCTGGCATCGAGTTCACCGGCGACTCCTGGCAGCGGGTACGTGACTCCAGCGACGAGGCCGGAATGTGTCTTCTCGGAGCCGCTTCGTCCACCCGATGACCGGCCGGAGGGTCGCCCCGGCTTCCACCGCCCGTTTCGTTTGCTTACAGTGGAGCGAAGCCGATGGTACGGGGTTGCCGGCGAGGCGCCCCGTCGTTCACATCCGATGGGAGGCTCAGATGGTCCGTACGTTCGCGGCCGCACTCGCGGCGCTGGTTCTACTTACATCAGGCGCGATAGCCCAGGATGATGTCATCAAGAGCGCCATGAGCGCCGGTCCCGAGTCGATCTCGGCCGACGCGACGATCCTGGATTGGGAGATGAACGTGGTTCGCGAGGGCACCAACGAGTGGACCTGCCTTCCGGACCGGCCGGACACCGAGGGCAACGATCCGTGGTGCATCGCGGGACCGTGGATGAGCTTTCTGCAAGCCTATATCACGCAGACCGAGCCCGAGTACGACGAGATCGGGATCGCGTACATGCTCCAGGGTGATTCTCCGGTCAGCAACACCGATCCGTATGCCACCGAGCCGACGGGACCGGAGGATTGGGTCACCGACTTGGGCGCCCACCTCATGCTCCTGGTTCCCGACCACGCCATGCTGAAGGGAATCTCCACGGATCATCGGAACGGCGGGCCGTGGGTCATGTGGCCCAACACGCCGTACGCGCACGTGATGATTCCCGTGGAATCCAGGTAGACGGACCTCCGGTCGAGAAGAGTCGACCGTCACGAACCCGGGCCGCGGGTTTATCGCGGTCCGGGTCGCCTCAGCGAGCCGTCAGTGCCACCTGGCGCGCCGCCACAGCCAGAGCACACATCGCTCCACACCAGGGAGTAGCGATGCGCATGGCACAGGTCCTCAGGCACGGGGCACTCTCCGGCCTCGTCATATCGATTCCCCTCATCCTCCCGGCGGCGGCCTGCGGGCAGGCCACCTCGACATCCGGTGACGACCTCGAAGCCCGCGCCCGCGCGATCCACGAGAGCGTGATCGCGATCGACACGCACGACGACATCTCGCCGAACTTCGCCACGCCCGAATCCGACCCGGGGCAGCGCGAAGGCCGGCAGGTCACGCTGCCGAAGATGCGCGAGGGCGGCCTCGACGTGGCGTTCTTCATCGTCTACGTGGGGCAGACGGAGCGCACGGCCGAGAACTACGCCGCGGCGAAGGAGCGAGCCGATGCCCTGTTCAGTGCGGTCCATCGACTGACAGACGAGATGTACCCGGACGAGATCGGCCTCGCGTTGACCGCCGATGATGTCGAACGACTGCACGCCGAAGGCAAGCTGGTCGCCGCGATCGGGATCGAGAACGGCTACTCGATCGGTACCGACCTGTCCCTCATGGAGGCGTATCATGCGCGCGGAGCCCGGTACTCCGGTCTCACTCACATCGGGCACAACGACCTGGCCGATTCGTCGATTCCGCGACAGAACCTCGGGGACGAGGAAGAGGAGTACGGAGGCGTGAGCGAGTTCGGCGAGCAGGCGATCGCCGAGGCCAACCGTCTCGGAATGATGGTGGACGTGTCTCATGCTTCCGGGAAGACCGCGATCGATGCCGCTCGCCTGTCGAAGGCCCCGATCATAGCTTCGCACTCGGCGGTACGCACCCTGGCTGATTCGGCCCGAAACCTCACCGATGAGGAACTTGTAGCCCTGGGTGAGAATGGGGGCGTGATCCAGGTCGTGGCGTAACGCATTGGGAGCACTGTCCACAACCGCTGAAGGAGATGACCCGATGGAGGCCAAAGAGAAGCGTCGGCTGCCGCCCACTCTCGCCGTCCTGGCACTGGTGATCCTGGCATTCGGGCTGGGCTGGGCTGCCACCAACGCCGGCTGGCTTGGCGCACCCGCGGCCGACGCCCAGGACTCGTCGCCCACCGCGGCACTGGCGGACCGGGACGTGTACTACCCGGGCTCGGAGGACCTCGCTCCCGACGAGATGCGGATCATCGCGTGCGGAACGGGCATGCCGAACGCGCGCCCGAAGCAGGCGGCCGCCTGCTGGATCGCCGAGCTCGGGAACGGCGACAAGTTCATCTTCGACATCGGCCTCGGGTCCGCCGAGCGGATCGCAGCGATGAAGATCCCCTACGATTACCTCGACAAGCTGTTCCTTGGACACCTGCACGCCGACCATATCGGCGACTTCGACGCGCTGTGGATCGGAGGGGTGATCTCGAACCGCCAGGTCCCCCTGCGGGTGTGGGGGCCGACCGGCTCCGACAGCACGCTGGGAACGCAGTACATGGTCGATCGCATGAAGGAGGCCTACGCGTGGGACATGGCGTCGCGGCAGGGAAACGTGAACACAGAGGGCATGACGATCGAAGTTCACGAGTTCGACTACAAGGCCGTCAACGAGGTCGTCTACCAGGAGAACGGGGTGACGATCCGAACGATTCCGGCGATTCATGCGGTCGACGGGTCGGTGAGCTTCATCCTGACCTGGAACGGCCTCAAGTTCTCGTTCAGCAGTGACACCTATCCGAACAAGTGGTGGATGGAGTACACGAAGGACTCGGACCTGGCGATTCACGAGTGCTTTGCCAACCCGTCGATCATGGTCAACAAACAGGGCTTCGCGGTGGGTGACGCGCTCAACGTGGCTACGCAGGTGCACACGTCGCCGGCGATGTTCGGGAAGGTGATGAGCCAGATCAAGCCGCGTATGGCCGTGGGCTACCACGTGTTCAACGACTTCGACACGCAGCCGGGGATCGTCGCGGAGGTCCGATCGACGTACGACGGGCCGTTCGAGCTGGCAGTGGACTACATGGTGTTCAACGTCACGAAGGACGACATAAAGGTCCGCATGGCGGCCGTGGACGAGGACATCTGGCCGCTTCCCTCGGTCTATCCGCCGAAGGCTGCCGATCCGTCGCAAAGGGTCGGGTTCTCCGACTACATCAAGGGCGGACGCGTCGTATACGAGGACGTGATCAAGCAGTACTACGACGAGACGAACAAGCAGTTCGGCACGAGCTTCGCGCCGCCGACGTACTGATTTACTGAGTGCACGCACGACCGCCAAGACGTTTCAGCTGAAACGCAAGCCCGGTCGCCGATGCGGCGGCCGGGCTCCATTGTCAGCGCCGAGATCCGCTGACCGGTAGAGCGCTTCCCGCCCCGGCCACCCCCCGCTAGGTTTCCCCGGGCTGTCGAACCACCTTCAAGGAGGTTTCCATGACGCTCGAGGTCTTCACGTCATTCCTCGCCTGGTGCACGCTGATCAATCTGGTCTTTCTGCTCATCTGGTTCTTCTTCCTGACCGCCGGGGGAGGTTGGATGCGGCGGATGCACGGAAAGTGGTTCGGTTTGACGGACGAGGGCTTCGCCGCCATCCACTACAAGATGCTGGCATACTTCAAGCTCCTGTGGGTCATGTTCAACCTCACGCCGTACCTGGTCCTGCGCCTCTTCCTCTAATGGCGGCTGCGGAAACCCTCTCGGGGGTGTGAGTACATAGCTTGAAAGGGAGCCCTCTGATGGCGAAGGTCCTCGGCATCGGCGGAGTGTTCTTCCGCTCCGAAGACCCGGAAGCGCTCGGCGATTGGTACGCCCGCTGGCTGGGCGTGCCCGTCGAGCACCCCTGGGGAGCGTCGTTCCAGCCTTCCGATCTTCCCGAAAAGGCCTTCGGCGTGTGGGCGCCGTTCAAGAAGGACACGGACTACTTCGCTCCCGAAACGTCCTTTACGTTCAACCTGGTGGTGGACGACCTCGATGGGGCCCCCTCGCCCAGGTCAGGGAGGGCAGAGCGGAGGCGGCCGAAGAGATCGAAGAGATGGAGTACGGCCGGTTTACGGACCGGTCGAGAGCCGGGCCGGCGTCTCCGGACCGGCGTCGCTTCCTGCACTCTCGAGGTACGTAGGTGAGCGCCTCACGGTCCCATCGGTCGATACGGAGCTGATCTTCGACGAACACGAACCTCCGGGCGCACTATCAGCCAGAAACGCAGCGACGGAGGTCCAGCGAGGCTGCTGCTGCTGCTGACCATGTGCCGCTTGCACTTCGGAGACGAAGACCATGGACACCACCGATCTGAACGAGTTCGCGACCCGGTACACGGCTGCCTGGTGCAGCCAGAATGCGGCAAGCGTTGCCTCGTTTTTTGCCGAGGACGGGTCCCTGAAGATCAATGACGGCAGCCCCTTCGTAGGGCGTACTGCGATCACCGCTGTGGCGCAGGGATTCATGACCGCCCTCCCCGACATGGTGCTAGAGATGGACAGGCTCAGCGTGGATGGCGGCCGAATCACCTATCACTGGACGCTCACCGGGACAAACACCGGCCCTGGAGGCACTGGCAACGCTGTCCATATCAGCGGATATGAGGAATGGCGGCTTGTCCCCGACGGCCTGATTGCCGAGTCCAAGGGACATTTCGACGAAGCCGAGTACCAACGACAACTGAAGACCGGTGTCAGAAAGACTGCGGTCTAACACCACACGGGTCGGAGCGCTCGCCAAAGGAGGTCCTATGGGTTCGGATCGGTCTCGCTGGGCCGTTGTCAGCATGGCGCTATGCGCCACGTGCTGGATCCTCGTTGCCGGCTGTACTGCAGAAACCGATGACGCAAGCGATCGAGTCCCGGACGCCGCCGCGACGCTGCCGCATTGGACCTTCGACTCCACCATGATCTTCCCGGCCGACCGGTCGCTCACGCGCCCGGAGGATGGCATCGCGCTTCCCGACGGCCGGCTCATCGTGGTCGATCAGGTCCACGGGCTGCGCCTGGTCGAGCTCGACGGGACCAGCGCGCCGTTCGGCGACCTGCCCGCGGCCGGGTACGTCCACAACCCGCCTGAGCACAGTGGCGGCGCCAACGGAATCTCGCTCGAACCGGACGGGGCGCACGTGCTGATCGCGGACATCTTCCATGGCGGGATCTACCGCGTGAATGTGGCGACCGGTGCCACCGAGCGCGTCTACCAGCACCGCTACGGCGTCAACACCGCCGTGCGCGATTCGCGGGGAGCGATCTGGTTCACGCAGAGCGCGCGCAATGCCCCGGAGGACGGCGAGGCGCGCATGTGGACGACGGTCGATATCCCGCGACCGGAAGGTGCCCTCCTTCGCCTTGGCGAACGGGATGGCCACCTGGCCGCGGAGGCCGAGCTTCTCGTGGACTCGCTGTTCTTCGCGAACGGCGTGGCGATCGATGAAGCGAAAGGACACCTGTACCTGGCCGAGACGATAGGGGGGCAGGTGCTCCGCTACAACGTGGACCTGGCCACCGGTCGGCTGAGCGAGCGGTCGGTGTTCGTGGACGGCATGATGCCGGACAACCTGGAGCTGGACGCAGCCGGACACCTCTGGGTGGCGGCGCCGCTCGACAACGAGCTGTTGATCGTGAACACTGCGACCGGTGAGCGCCACTCCGCGTTCCGGGCGCAGACCTCCGCCCAGCAGGAGACGGTGGCAGAGTTTGTGCGCCGAGGAGAGACCGGTATGTCCCGCATGGAGCTGTTCACTCCCGCCCTCTGGGCCCCGCTGCCGGGCCTGGTTACCGGGCTGATCGTGAGCGTGGGAGATGGGCCCATTTATCTTACCGGACTGGGCGACGCGCTGGTGAGGTTGCCTCGATAAGCGCGAGCGCTTGGTGCAGATATGACCCAGCACTCTGACGACCTTCATCATCCGCACGATACTCTTGTATCGTCGAGTCTTCGCTTTCTTTCGGAGCTGCTCCGGGTCGCTGATGTCACACGTCTCTACCCAACGGAGCGGGCGAACGAAGCACTCTTGCGGAGGGCGATCTCGGTGGAGGTCCTACCGGGATAGTGGCGTGGCTTCTTCGAGCACCAACTCCAGGGGCTGCATGGCCGAGAGGGAGGCAACGAGCCTCCGACGAGTCCGGCTTTCCTCCTCCGGTCGCACCCGCCGCCCGGCTGTACCTACGCTGATGGAGGTGAATCATGCGTAAGCTCACGCCTCTATTCCTGTCCAGTCTGGCCGCAATGGTCTTTGTCACAGCCGGCCACACACAGGAGCCCGCGCCGTCTGGTTCGGCCCGAATCGGCACGTTCGACTCGCGGGCGGTTGCAACTGCGTTCTACCGTTCCGCTGAGTTTCAAGAGTCCGCCCGTGCTTAATGGACGGAACTTGAGGAAGCGAAGAAGTCTGGAGACGAGTGGCGGGTCAGGGAACTGGAGGCTTACGGACCTGCCATGCAACACCGAATGCACCAGCAGGGGTTCAGCACAGGCTCTGTCATGGAGATCATGGAGAAGATCAGCGATGCGCTTCCTGAGATTGCCCGGGAGGCGGACGTGTCAGTCATCGTCTCCAAATGGGAGGTCACGTACCAGAGCTCGGCAGCCGACCTTGTCGATCTAACGCCGCAGCTTGTCGCGCTCTTCGATCCGAGCGAGCAGACACTCATGATCGTCGAGAGCTATAAGGCGTCAGCTCCCGCTCCCATGGATCAGCTGCTTTTGCCTGACAGCGATGACGGGCGGAAGTTGTCTGTCGCGCAACGAAGGCGGAGTCGAAGGCGAGGGAGCGAGAGAGTAAGAGGCCGTTTCCAGGCAGCATGAGGCGGCTCGACGAAGGCGGGCCGCGGGCCGGCGCCTACTCGAACGACCAGGTGGCGTAGGCCCGGAACTCCGGGAAGCGGCGGAATACGTCCGGGAAGTCGCGGTAGTAACTGTCCCGTATCGAGTAGTACCCGGTCACGCCGATGTCGAACGCCTTGTAGATGGGCACCCGCGCGTGAGCCGATAGGAAGTGGAGCAGGTGGTCGCCCACTCCTCCGTTGAGGGTGTGCTGCCAGAAGAAGGAGTAACGCAAATCTAGAATGTCCCACTTCCCCTTCCGCAGTTGGCCGCCGAGCCTCAGTCCCGCGCCGCTGCCGAAGTCGTAGCTCCGCCTCGTGAAATCGGCGTATTCGGAGTTCACACCCCAGATCAACAGGGCCGACGGCTCGGCCCGGGCGAGAATGCTCCACTTGTCCGACACCTTCCACCGCGAGAGGAACGTGGCGCTCAGGCTCGATCCCCCCGTCTCCAGCGACCGAATGTTGACGTAGTCGAAATGCTGGGCCAGGTGAAAGACGTGATCCGCCTTCTCGGTCCGCTTCAGCTCCGTACCGTAGAGCGAGCCCGTCAGGTGCGCCTGACCGATGCTCTGCTCCTCGTTGCTGCCGTTCATCTGGATGTAGAACCGGAAGGCATCGTACGGATGGTCGAAATCTTCGAATGCATTGCCGTATTGGTAGTCGAACGCGAAGAAGCCTCCCGACGATGCGTCCGCCTGGCCTCCCTCGCCGACCGAGCGGAATCCGAGCACCAGGTCCCCGGCACTCCTGGTCGGGAACCGGTCCTCAGGATTGGCGCCGACCTTCGTCCACTCCCCCCGCACCAGTCGACTGAATCCGCCGAGCGGGTTGACCAGGAAGCCCCCGAACTCGCGCATCGTGCGCCCGAACCCCGTAGCGGAGTTGTCCCAGATGAGGCGCGACATGCGGTTCAGCGACTCGCCGAGCGCGATCCCACCGATGGCCGTGGCCGCCCAATCGTTGATGGCAGGACGGTTGTTCTCGCCGAACGTCTCCCACAGAAAACTTCCGCCCCACGCCCACGCCGAGGACTGCCAGAAGTTGTAGCCGTTCGACCGGGCCGCGTTGAAATAGACGTTCCCGTGGTACGGGTGCGCCCACATGTTCGTCTGAAAGGCGTCGGCGTCCCACTCCATCCCCTGCACGATGTTGCGCTTCCAGGAATCGAAGCTGAGAACGGCGGTCGAGTCGTCGGCCACGTGCCGGTTGAAGTACCACGGCACGACCAGCAGGATGCCGACCTCACCCAGCGTAGCCCAGACGTAGCGCCGGTCGCAGCAGAACTGCGGCTTGTCCTGCGGGGGTGCGGTCGGAGCCGCCATGAGAGGAATCGGACCGGTGGAGTACAGCGGAAGCGGAGCCTGCGTCGGCATGACCCGGCCGTGTGGCATCTCCCGAGCGATGTCGATTCCGCTCACCAGATCCGACCAGTCCGCAGAGAGACGTGGACCGTCTGCCGACCGCTCCTGTCCCAGCGCCGGCGATGCGATCGCCAGGCAGAGGATCAGGGAGCTGAGCCAACGGTTTCCGCACATCCGCATGCCGTTCATTGCTTTATCATGAGGCCGAAGAGCCAGCCCTGGTTGACGCCTTCGTCCCACCGGTAGTCCGAATCCTTCGTTCCGACTTCGGTTTGCAGGTAGTCGTAAGACAATGAGAGGTGCACGGGGCCGCCGACCCGGATTCCGAGCTCCGCACCGACCTGCCACGTGAATTGGGAGCCGATTCCAAATCCACCGATGCTCCCGTCAACGGCGACCCAGAAAGGGCCTCCCATCTCGGCGAAGTACTCCGCCCCGCCCACCGGCTCGACCCAGTTCTTGGTGGCCTCTCCCGGCTCCGGTCCGTTCAGGAGGTTCTGCTTCTGATGTACGTAGCGCAGGCCGCCGGACAGCTTGAACGCGTGCCCCGTTTCGAACCGGCCGACCTGCCATGCCGCCAGCAGCTCGGCGGTCGTCCACGAGAAGTCGTAGTCCACCTCGGTTCCGTCCGGCACGCCCTCACCCTCCAGCGGCCCGCTGTTGGCGAGGCTCGTCGTGGAAAACCTGGCGATCCCTCGGAACCGACCCTTTCCGACCTGGACGTCGCCGGCGAAGCTGGCGTGCAGGGAGCTCGTGTCTCCCACCACGACCGACACGTCGCCGATGTGATTGATCCCGTCGATGTTGGCGAACCACAGGTACGCGGTCGCGCGCCAGAACGAGTCCGGGTTGCCGTGGTCCTGGGCGTCTGCCCGTGGCGCGAGGTACAGCCCGATCGCCAGGAAACCAGCTGCCGCGAGCGCGAGCCGAAGCGTTCCGCGTTTCATTGTCGGGGCCCGGTAAGCGGAAAGATGAACCGGACCCTGAGGTCGAGGACTCCGTTCTTCACCGTCAGGTCGTTGGCCGCGGCCTCCGAGAACAGGTTCGACGTGCCGATCGAGTAGCGGGCGTCGAACCCGAATCCGGACCCTCCCCTGAAAATGCGATCCGCCCCGATCCCGAACTGGATCAGGAAATCGCTGCTCTCGAACTCCCCGCCCGGCGTCTCGACGCTGCACTCCTCGTCGAACGAGAACTGGGTGGACGGCTTGACATCGCAGCTCGCGCCGAACGCCGGAGCTCCGCCGGCGAACGCCCGGAAGCTCCATTTGTCGTGCGCGAATCCCGTTCGATAGTTGAGAACGATCGGAATCTCGATATTGGAGGTGCGGTAATCGTACGCCTCATCGGTCAGCGGGCTCTCGACCTGGAACGCTCCTTTCTGGCTGACGAAGCCCAACGTGCCCTCCACGGACCAGTGAGTCGAGAAGTGCCACTCCACCCACAACCCGGCCCCGAAGCCCCATGTACGGATGGAGCTGTCGACGTAGCTTCCGGAGAAGTCGGCGATCGTGGGGCCGGCGGTCAGACCGAAGTCCACCTGCGCCATGGCAGCGGGCGCGTCGGCCACTAGGATGAGGAGCGCGGCCACAGATGCTCGGAAGGTCGTTCGGCGAACGGACCGGGTTGCGCCGGGCATGCACTCCTCGTGAGGAGAGAATCACATTGCGCTTTGGAAAGACACTTTGGATTTAACTATAGCTCGAAACAGTGGCAAGTACGGCGGTGGGCGCACGGCGCTGCGCCTCGGGCTCGCCCTGTTGAGTCTCGCGGTGCCCGTACCGGCCTCGGCGCAGGACGCCGCCGGGTCCGCGTCGGCCACTGTGGCGGGCGGTGCCCTGGGACTCGCCGCGGGCGCGACGTTGGCTGCCGTGGGCTCGATCGTCCCATGCTCGCAGTCCTACGCCGGCCCGACCTGCGTCCGCTGGAGTGCCGCGGGTGGCGGTGCGGTCGGCCTTGCCGGTGGGGCTATGCTTGGATCGGGGGACTCGGGCAGGCTCAGCGATGCGGCGGTCGGTACGGGTATCGGGTTCATTGCGGGCGCGGCCGTCGGGCTAGTACTCAAGTCGGCCGGTGAGCGCTTCGGGTGGCAGGACGTCGCCACCGTCGGGCTGTTCGGCGGCGCGATCGGATCGGCTCCGCTCGGATCGGCGGTCGGCTTTCTCGGTGGCTCGGCCGCCGGCCTCGTACTGTGGGCGCTGGTGGACGACTTCAGGTCGCCCGATCTGTTCGGAGCGGCGATAGCGGGCCTGGCGCTGGGCGGGCTCGCCGAGTGGCTCGTTCGAGGCATCGACGCGCGATCCGGCGGTGGACCCGAGATGCGGTTCTCCGTTCCGCTGCGGGTGGGTCGGTGAGAGTGCACTCGCCCGGCTGCATCGTCGGCGCTGTCCTGTGGGGCCTCGCGGCCGCCGGGTGCATGCCCTCGCACCGGATGACGCCCGACCCGGCTCCGGCCCGCACGTGCCCGGAGACAAGCGCCAGCTCCTGGTACTTTCCGGAGGACGCCGGGGACAACCAACGCCTGGAGGAGTGGTGCGCCACGGTCGGTCCCGTGGTCCGCAAGACGATTCCCGACGGCCGGTTCGGCTCGCTCGATCCGGGTGATTCACTGACGGTGGTTGCGTGGAACGTCGCCGTGGGGAGCGGGGACGTCCTCGGCTTCCTGCATGCAGAGATGGGACTCACCTGTTCCGGGGCTTCCTCCGAGCTCCGTGCAGGCTCACCTCACTTCGCGCTCCTGGTCCAGGAAGCTTTCCGTAGCTCTCCCGACGTACCGGAGAGCTACAACGACCGGGCCACCCCGCGACAGGTTCCCGAGAAGAAACGGCCGGGAGAGCGACTCGACGCAGTCGATGTGGCCGAGCGGTGCGGGCTTTCGCTCGCGTACGTCGCGGCAGCGCGCAACGGGAGCGAGCCGCGCGACGGGATGAGGGAGGATAAGGGAGTCGCCATCGTCTCGACGCTTCGGCTATCGGACATCATCGGCATCGAGCTGCCATACGAGGCGGCTCGCCGGGTCGCCGTTGCGGCGACGCTGCACGCCAGGAACGGAGGCAGCCTTCGGGTCGTGAGCGTGCACCTGATCAGCATGGCGCCCCCGGCGAGGATCCTGACGACCGGGAACGGATCCCGACTGCGCCAGGGGCTTGCCCTCGTTGACGCGCTGCACCAGGCTGAGATCGCCCGGTCCGGCACCGATTCCACGTCTTCGGGCCCGGCATCGACGGTCCTGGCCGGCGACTTCAACACCTGGTCGGACCGGGAGACGACCCTGCGCCGCCTGCGGGAGCACTTTCCCGATTCGCCTCCACCTCTCGGGAAGGGAACACATGGAACGTTCCCCACCGATCACATCCTTTTTCGGGAGTCGGACGCCGCCGAGTCGCCGCGGCTGATCGAGGAAAGCTACACCCGGATCGAGAATCGCTACCATTCGGATCACCATGCCATCAGGGCCACGGTGCTATTCAGCGAGTGAGATGGGGCGCCAAGGCTGTTCTCTGCTTATCTTGCGCATCGCACGTGTGAGACCAAATGATTCGGGGTCGACAGCTTACCACAGTGGCGGGTTGAAGCAGATGATCAGACTTCTTGGTGGCGCAGCGCTCGTTGCAGCGCTGGCTCTCGGGGCGGGTTGCGAATCGGCGACCGACGTACTGGTCGAGGACCTTCAGGGCACGTGGGTGGCGTCACAGGTCCGCGTCGTAGACATCGAGTTGCCCAAGGAGAACAACTTCGACCTGATCGAGCTCGGCTACACGGCCATCTTCGTCAGCGACGGTTCCGGGAGCTTCGTCATCCGGCTCGACGATCCCGAAGGCGAGAGCGAGTTCATCACCGGAAGCATGGAGATCGACGGCACCGACATAGTCATCGAGACGGCCGATGCGACAGGGTCCGGAGACGTCTTCCTCCAGGACGAGCAGGCCGCGCTCAACCTCACCGCCGGCCTGACGTTCGACTTCAAGGGGGACGGGACGGAGAAGCCGGCCAAGCTCCTGCTCGTGATGGACCGGGAGTCAACGGAACCGACGCCGCTATAGCTCACGCAGGCCGCGCGATCCCCAGCGTCCTCATGCGCGATCGAAGGGTGCTGGGTGCTATGCCCAGGCGGCAGGCCGCGTTACCGTCGCCCTTGATCTTCCAGCGATCCTCTACTGCACCGTATACCCGCGACCCTGGAGACAGACCCCGGCGGCCTTCTTGAACGCCTCAATCGCTTCCTGGTTCTGGGCCTCGGCCTGCGCGGCACCGGCCTGGGCCGACTGCGCCTCTACCGACTTCTTCGCGCGACGTCCCCCGATCCCGCCGGCGACAGCGCCAATTGCCGCTCCCGTTCCTGCGTCACCCGCGATGGCGCCGATGGCGGCTCCACCGAGTGCGCCACGCGCAGCTCCCCCCACGGCTGCGCCCGTCGTGGCATCGGCCGCCTGTTGCTCGGCGGCCGCAGCGGCCGCCTGGGTGTCGACCGATCCCGCCTGGATCGAAAGCCCGGTCTGCGCCTCGGCCCAGTCGGTGCACGCTGCCTCATCCGCCTGCTGCTGCTCGGGAGTCTGTTCCTGCGCGGGGTAAATGACCAGCCCGATTCCGGACAGCGACACCGTGGAGGAACCGCCCTGGGCGGCCACCTGGGCGCCGGCCTGTGAGACTGTCGCCAGAACCAGGAATGCCGTCATAACGAACTTGCTCATCAGTATCTCCTTCAGCCTGCGATTGTCTGCGCGGATGTCACGGAGCGATGGACTGGTGCGCGTGGCGAGCTCTCCACTCACCGTTCTCGCGCACGAACACGATCGTCGTACCCAGCCCAACCGGCTCCGACGTCCACCCGGCCTTGTCCGTGTACGTACCCTCGGACACCGCCATCACGATCGCCACGTCCGGAGACAGGATGCGAACGCGTTTCTCGATGATCGTCTGCTCCTGGCTTTCGATACCAGCATATGTGTCGCGGAATATCTCCCGGATGTAGTCGAGTCCGCTTAGCATCACGTCGCCCGTGATGAAGGTCAGCTCGCCTTCACCCTCGGCCATGGCCAGTACGCGATCGGCGTCGACGTTGCGGGAGCCCTCCATCGTTTCCTCGAGGATGGAGTCGATGGCTGCCAGGATCGCCGGGTCCTCGGGATCGAACTCTGCAGGTGGCTGACAAGAAGCCAGCAACACAGTGCCGGCCACTGTCGCCAACATTAGTATGCGCATCGGTCCTTCTCCTCGGTTGGTGATTCCTGCCTGATGGAGTCCCGGCTTCCGCCGCTTCGCGTCACACGACCAGAGAGTACGGAGTCGCGGTCCACTCGGCAATCGCCCACTCCTAAGCCTCAATGGCCGGGAGCGAGTCGCTCGCGAACTTGACGTTTACGCTCACTCCATTCCCTCTTTAGTTACTGTGGTCGGAGCGGACAACGTGCCGGCAACGATCCAGGACCGGGCGTACACGTCGCCCATCTGGTATTCGCCTTCGGACTGAGGGACCTGCATATTGGACACTGTCAAACGATCAGGGATCTTAAAGGTCGCATCGCGACCGGGAGGACGTGAATGAAGTCTCGCACTTTGCTTGGAATCGGCCTCGCGCTGCTCGTCTCGGCGTGCAGCGGTATCTCGACGAGCACGGACTACGATCCGGCGGTCGACTTCACGGCCTTCTCGACCTACGACTGGATCGACAGTGAGGGCGAGGTCGACAACATTACGAGCAGCCGGGTGCGTCAGTCGGTCGACGCGGCCCTGACGGCGAAGGGCTTCTCGCAGTCGTCGTCCAATCCCGACATCGCGGTGAGCTACCAGATCACCACCGCCGAGCGCCGGTCGTTCAACACGGTCAACGCCGGTTGGGGCGGCGGCTACCGAGGGGCCGGCTGGGGCATGGGCATGGGAACCAGCACGACGACCGAGCAGGTGTGGAACGAAGGCTCCCTGATCCTGGGCATCTTCGACACGGGCAGCAAGAACCTCGTGTGGACGGGCACCGCGACGACGGACATCGACTCGAGCCGATCTCCCCAGGAGCGCCAGGAGTTGATCGACAGCGCGGTCAACAAGATGATGGGGGACTTTCCACCGGGCAGCTGACGGCTGGGCACTGATCCCGCTGAAGTGACTCGCGGGCCTCTACTCGGCGGAGGGGTCCGCTTCTCACATATCTCGAGTATCGAACCGAGTCATGCAGATACCGCGGGCGAGTAGACGAGCCTTCTTTCTCGTTGCCGGATGCCTGGCGGTCCTTGCGGGCGGCCTCGTAGCGCCGGATCCCATCGTAGCGCAGTACTCCGAATCCTCCTACTTCGAGGCGTGGACGGACATCGCCACCATCTACAGCTTCAGCGACCGCTTTCGGTACGACGGCGACTACGGACTCCGGGCCGCCCTGTCCACAGCCGATTTCATGCAGCTCTACCTCCGCCCGTCGGTTCGCTACGAAACCCTGCCATGGCTACGGCTGCACGGCGGCATCGCCTGGTTCCACACGTTCTTTCGGAACCAGGAGGACGCGGACGAGCTTCGACCGTGGCTCGGGGTGAGGTTCGTCGGTCCGCGCCCCGGCGGCTTTCTAATCCAGAACTACTTCCGTCTCGAGCTTCGGGCGTTCGACTTTGGACCAGGCGCCGACTCGGAAACGGCGTGGCGAGGCCGGTGGCAGCTGCAGGTGCGTTCGCCGGACTTCCGGATCGCGTCGGCCGAGGGCTTCTACGGACTGGCGTTCGTCGAGGCGTTCCACACCTTCGACGAGGAGATCGAGGGCTTTGCGGCCGAGCGGCTCCGGCTCAACCTCGGGGCCGGGAAGACCCTGAGCCGGGGCTGGCGGGTCGAGCTGAACGGAATGTACCAGAAAGGGCGGGTGGACGAAGGCGCTTCCGGCTTCGACCTGGACGAGGGCATCGTGAGGCTGCGGCTGTTCTATAGCTTCAATTGATGGCGTAGCGTGCCGGGATTCCGCCCGTCACACGTCGCCGTCACCGGCGGAGGTAATGATGCGGCAACTGATCGGTCGCGCCCTGGCTCTGGCGGTGCTGGCCCAACCCCTGCTGGGAAGCTCTGCGTCGGCCCAGGACACCCAGTACTGGACCAATCAGTACGGAAACCGGGCGCGCATGCTGGGGGGCAGTGTGATCGGCAGCGTGTCCGACATCAGCGCCGTGTTCTACAACCCCGGGCGACTTGCCATCAATCCCACTACCGGGCTTATCCTGGCGGGCAACGTATTCCAGGCCACCGGAGTCACCCGTGAGACAGGCCTCGGCGACCTGAGCAGCACCAAGATCGACGCCCTGCCGGCGTTGTTTGCGGGCGAATTTACCCTCGGCTTCATGGGCAAGAGCCGCCTCGCCTATTCTCTCCTGACTCGTCAGAACTTCGACATCCGGGTCTCGGCGCGGGGGAGCCTTGAGCTGTTCGACGTCCCGGGGCTCGAGACGGGCGCGGAAATCCGATTTGACCAGAACCTGGGCGAAAGCTGGGGCGGACTGTCGTGGGCCTGGCCCCTCGGCGATCGGTTTGGAATCGGGATCACGTGGTTCGGGGCCCTGCGAAGTCAGCGGTCCCGGGAGCAGACTCTGGGTCTCGCCGTTACCGACGCCGACAGGGCTGGTGTGGTGCTGCAGGGCCTTGAATTCGACTACACCGATCTTCGCTTCCTGTGGAAGCTCGGGTTCGGGGCGGACCTGGGCGACTGGCAGGTGGGCATCTCTGTGACCACCCCCAGCGTCCACATCGCGGGAAGCGGGACGATCACGCTGGACGAGATTCTACCAGCAGGAGGTGCCCAGCCTCTACAAGTCGCCGTTCTCGTTCGGCGCGGGGGCCTCACGCCAGTTCGGCGCTACCACCTTGCACGGATCCTTCGAATGGTTCGATGGCGTGGGAGAGTGGACGGTGCTCCAGGCCGAACCGGTGGATCCACAGGTCGGCGAAGGGACCGTCACTCCATCCGTCACGGACGATCTCGACAGCGTGCTCAACTGGGCGCTGGGCCTGCAACACGAGTTCCCCGGCGCATTCGGCGGCTACATCGGGTTCCGCACGGACCGGAGCGCCGCACCCGAGGCCTCGTTCTCCAATTCGACCCTGTCGTTCTGGGACATCTATCACCTGTCGGGCGGCGCGACCTTCACTGTGGGGAGATCGTCGTTCACCATGGGGCTGATCTACGCCTTCGGTGATGACGCCGCTCCGCCCGTCCGGCTTAGCCCGGAGCTTCTCGCAAGCGCTCGGCAGCGAGAAGACAACGTGACGTTCCGCCGGATCACGTTCATCATCGGCTTCGAACTGTCGTTTGCGGGGAGTCCGGGGACGGAGAAATGACCCCGGCGCGACGAGGCCTCCGCGCTCGATGCCGACATGCCAACCTCAGCATAGCAGTTCAGGGATTCACCTGTTACAGTCCAGCGACCGATTGCCCGGCGCCTCAGCCACTTGAAGCCCCATCGTCGCGGAACGGTCCCAAAACTGAGATCTGATTGAGCCATGAACAAGAGATGCTTTGCCGGATCAGAGGAGCGTGGACTCGCCGAGCTAACGGAGGAAGAAGCGCTGAGCGGCCCTGGTGAGGCAAGCGTCTGGATCGACGTAGAGGACTTCAGCGATGACGAGCTGAAAGCATGGCTGGAGTCTCTGGACTTCAGTCCGCGTGCGGCGCTTGCGGCCGCGGGGCTAAAGGGAAGGACCCGTGTCGTATCGCTTGCGGAGGAGGCTTGGTTCGAGCTGCCTGCTCTGGCGTCGGATATCGGCTCGGAGCGGGTACCGTTGGTTTTTCTCTGCCGTCCCAACCTCTGTGTGACGGTGCACCGAAAGACGGTCGAGGGCCTCGCGCGGACCGCGGACCGGTTGACCAGGGAGGCGGCGCACGTGGCGGCAAACACCTCCTCGCTGGTGGCCGCTCTGCTGGCCGGGCTCTCGGGCCGCGCCGTAGATGCCGTGGAGGAGATACGAAGACGCGTTCTGGACATCCAGGATCAAATGGACCTCGATCCGGACCACCTGGACGTTGCGGCGATCCACGAGCTCAGCAGTTCGACCCGCTCACTGGAGGCCGTCATCAGCGAGCGTCTAGTCCTCCTCGAGCGGCTGCGGCTCGGGCAGTCTTCCATCCTGGACCTCGCAGGCATG
>JBDGWG010000012.1:0-64668 GCA_039585235.1 Gemmatimonadota bacterium
CGTGATCGCCGCCGTCAACGTCGTCTTCCCGTGGTCCACGTGCCCGATCGTTCCCACGTTCACGTGCGGCTTCGTCCGCTCGAACTTCTGCTTCGCCATCCTGCCGCTCTCCTGTTGTGCCCGGCTGGCCGCCGTGCCGTTCAAGTTTGCTGTAAAGCTCTCAAAACTATCTGTTCGGGTGCCCCAGGAGTCACCGATGGTGGGGGGAGGATTCGAACCTCCGTAGGCGTTCGCCGGCAGATTTACAGTCTGCTCCGTTTGGCCGCTTCGGTACCCCACCCCAATCGCCCCCGTCGGATACCCGACTCAAGGGCCGCGTGGGAATGACTTTTGTGTCTCCGGTCAGGCCTGCCTGGGGCGACCCCGGCGAACGCGTCACTGAGCTGACGGTGGGACTCGAACCCACAACCTCCGGATTACAAATCCGGTGCTCTTCCAGTTGAGCTACGTCAGCAAAATGCGAGACCAGCTTCCAGCGGGTCCCTGCGGGACTGTCCTCCAGTGCCACACCTCTGTCCGTCAGCTCGCCTCTGATGGCGTCGGCCAGGTCGAAATCGCCCGCCGACCGGGCGGCCGCGCGCGCTGCCATCCGCTCCTTGATCCACTGCTCGAGCTCGGCTGAATCGGCAGTCTCTTCCCGCTCGCGCAGAGACAACACGCCGAACACGGCGTCGAAATCGTCCAGCGCCAGCCGCACAGCTTTACGACCAACCGCGGGAAACCTATCGGCCGCGTCAAGCGCCAGGTTGGCCTCCCGCACCATCGTAAATGTGGTCCCGAGCGCATCGCTCACATTGAGATCGTCGTCCAGGGCCTCGATGAAGGCGCTCCGCCAGCGCTCCGCCAGCCCCTCCAGATCCGCTGAGCCGGTCACCGGGCCTTGCGCCACGGGTGTCTTTTCGTCCAAGCGTCGGCGGAGCTCGTACAGGCGTCCGACGGCTCGATCCGCGTTCGTCAGACCGTCCAGCGTGAAGTTGAGCTGCGTGCGGTAGTGGGCGCTGAGCAGCAGATAACGGATAGCCGAAGGACGGTGACCTCGATTCAGCAGCGACTCGACGGTGTAGAAGTTGCCCAGCGACTTGGACATCTTCTCGCCCTCGGAAAGCAGGTGCTCGGCGTGCAGCCACCAGTTGGAGAATGGCTTTCCCGTCGCCGCCTCCGATTGCGCGATCTCGTTCACGTGGTGCGGGAAGATGTTGTCGACGCCGCCGGTGTGGATGTCGAGCGTCTCGCCCAGGTATTCCATGGCCATGGCCGAGCACTCAAGATGCCAGCCCGGCCGGCCGGGACCCCAGGGCGAGTCCCACACGGCTACGTCACGCTCATGGCCCCGTGCTCCTCCCTTCCACAGCACAAAGTCGCGCGGATTCTCCTTCGAATAGTTCTCGTCACCCTCCACGCGCCCGCCCGTGCGCAGCGCATCCGGGTCGATGTTGGCGAGCCGCCCGTATCCGGGAAACCGGTCGATGGCGAAGTAGACGGACCCGTCCCTCTCGTACGTGAACCCTGCCTCCTCCAGCTGGTGTACGAGATCGATCATCTGCGATACGTGCTCGGTCGCGCGCGGATTCTGCTCCACCGGCTCCAGCCCGAGAGTCTCCCAGTCCTCGAAGAAGGCGCGAGTGACGGGGGCTGTGATCTGCTCGAGGCTGAGACCGCCGTCGATCGCCGCCTGGATGGTGCGATCGTCCACGTCCGTGACGTTCATGACCTGCGTGACGCGGTAGCCCCTCCATTTGAGGTAGCGGCGCAGCAGGTCCTCCCAGGTGAACGCACGGAAGTTTCCGATGTGGGCCCGGTCGTACACGGTGGGGCCGCACGTGTACATGCGAACGTGCCCCTTCTCGGCGGGCTCGAAGTCCTCGACCGTCCGTGTCAGAGTGTTGTGGAGACGAAGCGCCATCAGTCCGGGTCCGCTCCAGGCTCACCTGACGCAGCGCCGTCCGGGTCCTTCGGCTCCGGGTCCACGTCACCCTCAGCCTCTCCCGCAACCGGGAATCTTTCCTGCCGCCAGGCGTCGTAGGCCGCGACCCTCTCCGGATTTTCCTCGGCCCACTGTCCGGCGCAGGCCCCGACCTGCCGGTCGTTGTGCCTCGCCAGCAGCGCCCTAAGCAACCCGGCCCGGCTCGCAAATACGAGTTCGTCGAGGGGCGGAAACGGCGGGCCGCCGAACAGGGTTCGCGATAGGATCCAGCCGTTCGTGAACGACTCGACCACCTTCTCTTCGAGAGCGAGTATCGAATCGCAGGAAACATCGGGATCCGTCCCACGAACCACGCGCATCCGTTGAACGGCGTAGTTGTAATACGCCCGGTCGGCCTCCCTGAGGTTGGCCGGGAGCCGCTGAACGTCCGCGGCCGAATCGCTGATCACCGTGACCACGTTCCAGGGATAGCTCGCTTCGGGGTCCTTCAGCGAAACCGCCTCCCTGCCCAGGGGAGTGTAGTAGACGACCCGGGGATCTTCCTGCAGGTCGGCATATAGGGCTCGCGCCGTATCGAGCATGGTCCGAAGGACCGCGGATTCGAACTGAAGCGTGTCTCCGTTCTCCGCCCCAATGGTGTACTGCGCGGCGGCGGCTCCGGGAAGAAGAAGAGCGCCCATGGCGACCAGGACGGCGGCCCGGAGCTGCGATACCGCGAAGGACGTGCGGCGGACGCCCGTGCGCCCGGGAAAGGCCGGCTGCCGGCCCGTGCGGTCAGACCGCACCGTGGCGCGCCGCGAGATGCGGGTTGCGAAGAAGGTCAAAAACCAGCCTGGCGCACGAACGGGCGAGCATCACGACGTCCTTCCAGGTCCCGGCGTAGCCCGAGACCTGCTCCTTGAGTGCCCCTACGTATTCCGCCGACATCGCGATAATCTCCTGTGTCCGACGCCATCGCCTCACCTGGGTAAACCTATGCAGGGCTTTGCGCGCGCGACACCCCGCCAAGCTCCTATTCGACCGTCACGCTCTTCGCCAGATTTCGTGGTTGGTCCACGTCGCACCCCCTCAGCACCGCCATGTGATAGGCGAGCAGCTGAAGGGGGATCACGGTAAGGACAGGCTGCAGCATGTCGATCGTGGCCGGAACCGAGACCACGTGGTCCACGCGAGCCGCGAGATCTTCGTTTCCGTCGGATACGATGGCGATCACCCTACCGCCTCTCGCCTTCACCTCTTCGATGTTGCTCGCCACCTTGTGATACACCGAGTCGGAGGGTGCGATGAACACCACCGGCATGTTCTGGTCGATGAGGGCGATCGGGCCATGCTTCATCTCTGCCGCGGGGTATCCCTCCGCGTGGATGTAGCTGATTTCCTTGAGCTTCAGCGCCCCCTCGAGGGCTACCGGGAAGTTGAAGCCGCGCCCCAGGTAGAGGAAGTTCGCTTTGTCGGCATACTCGCGGGCGATGCTCTCGATGGCCGCCGACTGTTCGAGCGAAGCCCGCGCCAGGTCCGGTAGGCCTCTCAACGCGGCCACGATCTCGCGTCCCTCGGGGGCGGACATCCCCCTGCGCCGCGCCAGGTAGAGCGCGAATAGCGCCAGGACCGTGAGCTGCCCGGTAAAGGCCTTGGTGGAGGCGACCCCGATTTCCGGCCCGGAGTGGATGTACACGCCGCCGTCGGTCTCCCGCGCGATCGAGGAACCAACGACGTTCACGATTCCCATCAGAGGCGCACCGCGAGACTTCGCCTCGCGCATGGCGGCCAGAGTGTCGGCGGTCTCGCCCGATTGGGAAATAGCGACCACAAGAGTGCCGTCGGTCACTATCGGACGCCGGTAGCGGAATTCAGACGCGTACTCCACCTCGACCGGAATGCGGGCGAATTCTTCGATCATGTACTCGCCCAGGAGCGCGGCATGCCAGCTGGTGCCGCACGCCGTGATCACGATCCGGTCAACTTCGTCGAGAACGTCCTCGAGAGCCAGCAGTCCGCCCAGCTTCGCCGTCCCCTCCTCTTCGAGCAGGCGACCTCGCATGGCATCACGAATCGTGTCCGGCTGCTCGAAGATCTCCTTGAGCATGAAGTGCTCGTAGCCGCCGCGCTCAATCTGTCCCAGATCCCAGTCCACGCGGCTCACCTCACGACGAACCCGGCGGGGCGCCTCTCCGTCGAGCGACCCCGAGATGTCCAGCAGGGAGTGTCCGTCCGGCGTGAGGACGGCGAGCTCCCCGTCGTCCAGATAGACGACCTGCCGGGTGTGCCGGACCACGGCCGCGACATCCGAGGCGGCGAACATCTCCCGCTCGCCATTCTCTCCGATCCCTATCAGGAGCGGCGAGCCCAGGCGCGCCACGACGATCTTTCCTGGATCATCAGCGTGGATCACCGCGATACCGTAGGCGCCCTCCACATGAGACAGGGCCGCAGCCACGGCTTCCTCAAGGTTCCCGTCGAACGTCTCTTCGATCAGGTGACACAGGACTTCCGTGTCCGTCTCGGTACGGAATTCATGCCCCAGCTGCTCGAGCCAGGATCGCAGAACCTCGTGGTTCTCGACGATACCGTTGTGAACGAGGGCGATACGATTGGAACCGTCCGTGTGCGGGTGCGCGTTGACCGTGGTCGGCGCTCCATGCGTGGCCCAGCGGGTGTGGCCGATCCCCAGCGACCCCGCGAGGGGGCTCTTCTCGAGCCGGACCTCGAGCTCCGCGATCTTGCCCGCCTCCTTCCGGACGTCGAGCGCGCCATCGTGGATCGTGGCGATGCCCGCCGAGTCGTATCCCCGGTACTCCAGGCGCCGCAGGCCCTCCAGGATCAAGGGCTGCGCTTCCCGCGGTCCGATGTAGGCTACGATTCCGCACATACGATCAGTCCGTCCCCGCGTTTGCGCTTTGGCCGGCCATCCCCGCGAGCTGCTCCGCGCGGTCCAGGCTGGGAGCCTCCGCGATGATGCGGAGGATCGGCTCCGTGCCGGACGGCCGGATGTGCAGCCACTCGCGAGCTTCCGGCCAGGCCAGTCGCAGTCCGTCTTCCATGTTCTCGGCGGCTCCAGACGGAACGCTGGCTCGGACACGCCGATAGACGTCTTCGGGATCGAGCGCCCCGCGCTCGACTCTTCGCTTCACCGTGTGATAGCGGGTGCGCCCGGCCAGCAGGTCGTCCAGAGTAGATTCCTCCGCGGCAAGCAGGTTGAGTACGAGTGCGGCAGCTGCCGCCGCGTCGCGGGTAAGGCTGAGGTCGGGGAGCATGACCCCCCCGTTCCCCTCACCACCCACGACGGCGTCCACCTCGACCATCTTTTGAGCCACGCGGGCCTCCCCGACAGGAGCCCTGTGGAAAGGCACGCCCGCACGCTCGGCCACCTCTTCTATGGACTGGCTGGACGAAAGATTCGTCACCAGCGCGCCAGGGGTGCGTCCGAGCACGTACTCGGCAGCGAGGGCCAGGGTCCAGTCCTCTCCAACGGGCTCACCGGTACCGTCTACCAGAGCGAGACGGTCTCCATCCGGATCGACGGCCATTCCGATCTCGGCCCCGGTCGACAGGACGAGGCGCGAGAGCTCGCCGAGGTTCGCTGGTATCGGCTCCGGATCACGGGGGAACAGTCCGTCGGTCGCGAGTCCCGTGCCTTCGACCGTGCAGCCAAGCCGGCGTAGAAGCTCTGGGACGACGGCTCCACCGGCGCCGTGCACACAGTCCAGCGCCACGATCGGCGCGCGGTCCCGAATGGCCTCGATTTCCAGCGCGGGCAGCGAAAGGATTCTGTCGATGTGGTGCTCCGCCACGCCTTCGAGCGTTCCGCCACTCCCGAGTCCGCTCCAGTCCATGAGCTCCGGACCGCTCTCGAACAACTCCTGGACGGCCAGACCGGCCTCCGGACTCACGAAGGTTCCGGCACCCGATGCCAGTTTCAGTCCGTTCCACTCGATCGGGTTGTGGGAGGCCGTGAGCACGAGACCGCCGACTGCTCGCTCATCATCGCGCACCGCGAGGAAGATCGTCGGAGTAGGAGCGATGCCGGCGTCCCGCACGGAAATTCCCGCAGCCCGTAAACCAGCGGCGGCGGCCGCGGAAAGCAGGTCGCCGGAGGTTCGTGAGTCGCGACCTACGATCACGTAGGCACCTGGATCGTCGGCCGTCCCGGCCGTTTGCAGGTGGCGGCCGAAGGCGGCACCGTAACGCACGGCGACCTCCGGAGTCATGGTGGAACCCACGACTCCTCGGATGCCCGAAGCTGATACAATGAGTGGACCTGTCTTTGCCAAACCGGTTTCCTGTCGTCCGCCCGCTGTAGTGGGGTGTACCGCTTCACGTCGGCTTGCACCGACTCACGGACCTGCAAAGGTTGGGCCGCAGTTGGAGTGCCGCCGGAAGGTTATTCGGTGGAATGGGGAGCGTCAACGCCGCCGACCGGGTGCCTCATCGCTCCATGGGACGATCTTCTGAGGCGCAGCCTCGACCTGACCGGTGTGGCGGGCAGCGGCCTGTCCGCCAATTGGTGAATGCGCCGCATGATCGCGCGCACCTCGCCCCCGGAGACAGTCGCGGCAGCGTACCCCCGGCCCCACCGGATGGTGTGACCGCTAGTCTGGAGTGCGGATTCCGTTCCTATCTTGAGCCTCGACACGAGGGCAGCGGGCGAGTGACCCGGCTTCAGCCTGAGAAGCAGATGAACGCGGTCTGAGAACGCCCGCACGCAGATCGGCTCGGCATCGAGCCGGCGACACAGGGTGATGACGTGGCGCTCGACGACGGCGACCGCTTCCCCGGAAACCAGCGAAATTCTGCCCAGGGTGGGCCATACGAAGTGGCAGTAGAGGCGGTGCGCGGCCCGACCGGGAACGCCGTCAATAGAGTCCATGTTCGGTATGTAGATCGCCGGCTCATCTGTGGCTCAACTCCTGTTCGCCGCGCGCCGGGCGGGTCCGTATCTTCTTCGCTCACCCTTTCCGGGACCACGGAGGCCCTGCATGACTGTCCTTGAAGGAGACGGGTTCGGCACGAGAGCGGTCCACGCCGGTCAGTCGCCGGATACCGCGACGGGCGCGATCATGACGCCAGTGTTCCTGACGTCCACCTACGTGCAGGACGGCGTCGGGCAGCCGCGTCAGGGACACGAGTACGGGCGCGTCACCAACCCGACCCGGACCGCGTTGGAGGCCAATCTCGCCTCCCTCGAGGGGGGGACTCATGCCATCGCCTTCGCTTCGGGGCTGGCGGCGATCGAGGCAATCCTGAAGGCCAATCTCACGGCGGGCGACCACGTCCTGTGTGGCGACAACCTGTACGGCGGTAGCGAGCGCCTGTTCCGATTCTGGGAGCGTTACGGTCTGCACTTTGACTACGTGGATACGTCGGATACCGGGCAGGTCCGTGCGGCCGTCAGGCCCGAGACCCGGATGGTCTACCTCGAAACGCCCACGAACCCGCTGATGGTCCTCACGGACCTGGCCGCGAGCGCCGAGATCGCGAGGGAATCCGGCGCGTTGCTAGTGGTGGACAACACATTCGCCACACCCGTCCTGCAGAGGCCCCTCGAGATGGGGGCGGACATCGTTGTCCACTCGACGACGAAATACTTGAACGGACACAGTGACTTGGTCGGCGGTGCCGTGGTCGTCCGATCCGGCGACCAGAACGAGCGACTTAGGTACCAGCAGATGGCCACGGGCGGTGTGCCGGGCCCCTTGGATTGCTGGCTCGTGCTCCGAGCCACCAAGACGCTTCACCTGAGGATGAAGGCGCACTGCGAGAACGCTCGGGTCGTCGCGGACTACCTGGACACGCACCCGGCGGTGGACCGCGTCCTTTTTCCGGGCCTCCCGTCCCATCCGCAGCATGACCTCGCCCGACGCCAGATGAGCGACTTCGGAGGTATGATCACGATCGACATGGGCTCGGCCGCGAGGGCGGAGGCCCTGGCGACGAGCACGCGCCTGTTCGCGCTGGCAGAGAGCCTCGGAGGCGTCGAGAGCCTGATCTCGGTTCCAACCCGGATGACCCACGCCTCCGTTCCGTCGGACAGGAGGCGGACGATGGGCCTCATCGACGGGCTCGTTCGCCTGTCGGTGGGAGTCGAAGACGTCGCGGACCTCGTAGCCGATCTCGATCGCGCTCTGGCGTCCGTGGCCTGACCGCCGACGGCCCTGGGCACCGGACCGGGTGAAACCGAGTTGAGGCAGTTCGCGTACCGGAAGCTGAGGATCCAACCGAAACCGACGGACGGAGTGATATCATGGACGAGAGCGGCAACGAGAACGGCAACGAGAACGGTGAGGGACCGGACGAGGGCGGAAGCCTCGCCTCCACGGAGGACGGAGGGTTCCAGCGCCGGATCCTGACGGAGATCAGTCCGCAGGCGTGGGAGCATCCGGCAGACCGCGCAGCGCTGAATGCCCTGCGCAAGGTTCCGGGCTTCGACCTGGCCCTGCGGAAGATCTTCGGGATGTTCGGGGAACGCGCGATTCGGCTGGCCTTCAAGGCCAATGCCGTGCGCGTGTCCGAGAAGCAGTATCCGTGGATTCACGAGCGGACGCTTCGCGTGTGCGAGATCATGGACCTCAAGGAGATCCCAGAGGTCTACGTTTCGCAGACGCCGATCGTGAACGCGGGCGCCGTTGGAATGAGCGACCCGTTCATCGTCCTCAACTCGTCCATGCTCGAGGTACTGGACCACGACGAGGTGGAAGCAGTGCTCGCTCACGAGGTCGGCCACATCCTGAGCGGACACGTGCTGTACCGCACGCTCCTCCTGCTGATCATGCGGCTCGCCCTGTTCCGCTATCCGATCGCCGGTCTGGCCCTCCTGCCGATCCTGTGGGCTCTGCTCGAGTGGTATCGGAAGTCCGAACTGTCCTGCGACCGCGCGGCCCTGATCGCCGTGCAGGACAAGCAGGTCGTGATGAGCAGTCTGATGAAGCTGGCGGGTGGGACGCGCGGTGAGACCCTGGACCTGCAGGAGTTTATCGCCCAGTCCGAGGAGTACCGCGGGGGCGGGGACCTGCTGGACTCGGTGTACAAGGTATTGAACGCGATCGGGGCTACTCACCCGTTCTCCGTGGTTCGGGTGGCGGAACTGAGGGACTGGATCGACACCGGCACCTACGAGAAGATCATGGCGGGCGAGTATGCCCGGCGATCGGACGAGGACACGAAGCCGTACCGTGAGGACCTGGCCGAGGCGATGAAGGGCTACACGGACGCGGCGCAGGAGATCTTCGACGAAGTCGACGCCGCGGTGGATAAGCTCAAGACGCGGTTCACGGATGCCTGGCGCCGAGGAAAGGGCGACTGAGGCGAGTCTTAGGGCGGTCCCGACACCGCAAGATCCGTCGCCAGAGCGCGAGTCGATGAGAGAAGGGGCGTGGCCGGTTGCCGCGCCCCTTCTGGCATCTGGCGGCGCGCGACACCCCGTGTCATCCTGTGCGCATGAACATATTGATCGTCGGAGGCGGGGGCCGGGAGCACGCGATCGCCACAAAGCTGCGGCGTGACGATCCCGGAGCCTCCATCTACGTGGCGCCAGGTAACCCTGGTACGGACGGGCCAGGAAAGAACGTCCCTCTCGCTGCTTCAGACCTCGCGGGTCTGGCCGATTTCGCCGCGGAGCACTCCATCGACCTCACGGTAGTCGGGCCCGAGCAACCCCTGGCAGAAGGGATTGCCGAGGTATTCGAGGCGCGTGGCCTTCCCCTGTTCGGGCCGTCACGACAGGCGGCGCGGTTGGAGTCGTCCAAGGTCTTCTCCAAACAGCTCATGCGCGACTGCGGTGTCCCCACGGCCGGCTTCGAGATCTTCACCGACTACGATCGAGCGGCCGGCTTCGTCTCCGACCTGGAGCCGCCCATCGTCGTGAAAGCCTCCGGACTCGCGGCGGGTAAGGGAGCCGTGGTGGCCGAGTCCGTCGCAGACGCCCTTGGCGCGTTGCGCGAGATGCTGCTGGAAGGGCGGTTCGGCGCGGCTGGCCGTGAGGTGGTGATCGAAGAGTTCATGCACGGCGAGGAACTGTCGGTGTTCTTCCTCACCGACGGACAGAACGCTGTGCCGCTCGTACCCTCGCGCGATCACAAGAGACGGTTCGAGGGAGATCGGGGGCCCAACACCGGCGGCATGGGGGCGTACGCTCCGGTGGCCGACGGCACAGCCGAGCTGGTGGAGATGGCCCGGGTGGAAGTGGCAGACCCGGTCCTGGTCCGCATGGCCGAGAGAGGCTACCCGTACCGCGGCTTCCTGTACGCCGGGCTGATGCTCACTCCCGACGGGCCGAAGGTGGTCGAGTTCAACTGCCGGCTCGGAGATCCGGAGGCGCAGGTGGTGCTCCCGCTCACCAGCGCGGAACTGGCCGAACCGATGGCGGCCATCGCGCGTGGGGAAAGCCTGGGGGACTGGACCGCCGGCCCGGCGTCGGGAGCTGCACTTGTCACGGTCGTCGTAAGTGGCGGGTATCCGGGCCCCTACCCCAGGGGCGCCCCCATGGAGATCCCGGCCGACCTGGAGTCGGCGAACGTGCACGTGTACCACGCAGGCACAGCGAGGGAGGGCAGACAGTTGGTCACGGCCGGGGGACGCGTCGTGGGCGTCACCGGCCTGGGAAGCGACCTGGCTGAAGCCGCGGCGCGAAGCCGGGAGGCGGCCGCGCAGGTGCACTTCGCGGGAGCTGCCTGGAGATCCGACATCGGGCATTCCGAGATCGCTCCGGCTGCGGACTAGAGAAGGTGTGCTAGTCATGCCGGAGCTACCGGAAGTAGAGACGATCCGGCGAGACCTTGAGCCGGAGCTCACTGGCCGGACCATCACGGGCGTCGTAGTCCACAAGGCCGACATCGTACGGCCGCCGCACGACCCGAGCTCGTTTCGCCACTGCCTGAAGGGCCGCAGAATTACCGGAGTCGGCAGGCGGGCCAAGTATCTTCTGTTCCACCTCGACGACGACTCCATCCTGCAGGTCCAGCTCCGAATGAGCGGCCGGTTCGCTTTCGGCACCGAGGTTCCAGACCCGGCTGAGTTTCGGCACGTCGCGGCCTGTCTGCGCCTCGACGACGGACGCACCTTGTTCTACGACGACATGCGCCGACTGGGGGGCTTCCGGCTGTTCGAGCGCCGCGAGTGGGAGCGCGAGGAGGCGCGCCTCGGCCCCGAGCCGCTCGAGCCCGGCTACCGGGCCGCCGACCTGGGACGCGCTCTCGAACAGACCAGGTCGCCCGTGAAGAATGCGCTGATGGACCAGCGTCGGGTAGCGGGCGTTGGCAATATCTACGCCTCCGAAGCGTTGTTCCGGGCGGGCATCGACCCGCGCCGTCCGGGCCGGGACCTCGCTCCCGACGAAGTGAAGAGACTGCACCGGACGGTGCGCGGCGTGCTCAGGGAAGCCCTGGAGCAGGCAGGGACTTCGTTCCAACACTACCGGGCCGTCAACGGAAGGTCAGGTGAGTTCCAGGTGAGGCTCCAGGTGTACGGGCGCGAAGGAGGGCCGTGCCGGAAGTGCGGCCAATCGATCGAGCGGGTCGTGCAGGCTGGGCGCAGCACCTTCTACTGTCCGTCCTGCCAGGCCTGAATTCGGGCCCGTCGGGCCGGCCGGTCAGTCTTCGTGCGCCTCGAGACTCACGTGCCGCACGCTGGGCTGGCCGCTCACGACCTCCAGGATCGCCACACTCGGCGGGCAGCCCTTCTGTGCCTTGCCGGCCGCCCCCGGATTGACGAGCAGAACGTCTCCCACGGTTTCGCAACGCGGGACGTGCGTATGGCCGTGCACGATCACTCTGGCGCGAGGAAACCGGGCGAGAAGCAGACGGTAGTCGGGATGCACCTGGTGGCCATGGATCACGGCCACGCGGACCCCCCCTACGGCCACGACCGCCTCCTCCGGAACGTCAGCACGAACCGCCGGACCGTCCACGTTCCCCGACACCGCCGTCACCGGTGCGATCGCCTCGAGGTCCGCGAGGTGCTCGGGGTTCTCCACGTCTCCGGCGTGCAGCACGCGCTCCACTCCCTCGAGGGCCTCGAACACCTCCGGACGCAGGTGGCCATGCGTGTCGCTGATCAGCCCGACACGCGCCCTAGCCGTCACGAACCTCCTCTTCTCCGGTCCATCGGTACCCGATCTGGTGATCGACGTCCATGTGATCCAGCACCCGGGCCACGACGAAGTCCACCAGGTCTCCCACCTCCCGCGGCTGGTGGTAGAAACCAGGCGCCGCCGGCAGAACCACGGCGCCGATCCGGGCGAGGCCGAGCATGTTCTCGAGGTGGATCGGCGACAACGGTGTTTCCCGCACCACTGTGACGAGCCTGCGGTGCTCCTTCAGAGTCACGTCCGCCGCGCGCTCGATGAGGCTACGTGAGCTGCCGTGCGCGATCGCCGACAGGGTTCCCATCGAGCATGGACAGACGACCAGGCCCGCGTATGGGGCCGACCCCGAGGCCGGGCGGGCCCCGCGGTCACCGTTGTCGTAGAACTTCAGGAGCCCGTTACCTCCGATCGACTTCAGGAGGTCTTGCTCGGTCCGAATCCCCGTCTCGTGGGCGAACAGGCGCCAGCCGTGATCCGAGACGATCACGTCCGCCGGCACCTCGAGCTCGACCAGTGCGCTGAGGAGTCGGAGGGCGTACGGCGCCCCCGACGCCCCGGTCACCGCCACGATCCATCGCTTTTCGCTCATGGCCCTCGTCCTCGAGTCACGGGCGGCCGGACCGCCGGCCCTCGGTCACAATCATCACAGTATACGGTCCGCGAGCACCAGGGCCGCGAAAACGGCCGCGATCCAGACGTTGATCGTGAAGAACGCGCGGTGAATCGACTCGGGCGATTCGGGATCCACGAGGCCGTGCTCCACGCCGATCAGGGCCGTGGTCACGAGCAGAGCTACCATGTACCCGGCTCCGAGCTCCGGCACCATGATCGGCACCGCGAGGAGGCAGATGATCGTGCCGACGTGAAACGCCGCCGCGAACCAGCGGGCCCACCGGATTCCGTACCGGGTCGGGATCGAGTGGAGTCCGAGGCGGCGATCCACCTCCACGTCCTGCAGGGAGTAAAGAATGTCGAACCCGCCGATCCACAATCCGACCGCCAGCGTGAGGATCGGAAGCAGCATCCACGGGTCGCTCCACGTTCCCGCGATCGCCAGATAGCCCGCCGATGGGGCGATCCCGTCGGCCAGGCCCAGGATGATATGGGTGGCGGACGTGTATCGCTTGGCGTAGCTGTAGCCAAGCACGGCCGCCAGCGCCACCGGGGACAGGGCGAGACACAGCGGGTTCAGCATCCCGGCCGCCAACACGAAGATCGCCGAGGCGACGGCTACGGCCAGCCGCGCCTCGCGCACCGAGATCTCCCCGGTCGGAATCTCGCGTCCCGCCGTACGCGGGTTGCGGGCGTCAAACTCGCGGTCGACGACTCGGTTAAAGGCCATCGCCGCGAATCGGGCCGCGGTGAAGGCTACGACGATCCAGAACACGTCCGAGGCGGTGACCGAATACCTGTAGGAAGCGAGGATGGCCCCCACGAGGGCGAACGGAAGCGCGAATCCGGTGTGCTCCAGCTTGACGAAGCGGGCGTACCGTGCCGCCCGGGACCCGACTCCGCTCAAGGAAGCTCGATCCTGAGCTCGGACCACATCGCATCCACCGCCGCACGCGTGGACGCATCCATCTCGATCACCTCGGGCCAGTTCCGGTCGAAGCCCTCCTCCGGCCACTTCTTCGTCCCGTCGATCCCCATCTTCGAACCGAACGTGAAACGCCGCGAAGCGTGGTCCAGCACGTCGATCGGACCACGCGTGAACATCACGTCGCGCTCCGGATCGATGTGGTTGAGGGCGACCCACCAGGCCTGGGGCACGTTCCGCACGTCCACCCAGTCGTCCACCACCACGATGACCTTCGCCAGGGACATCAGCCCCTGTCCCCACAGGCCCTGCATCACTTTGTAGGCCTGGCCGGGATAGTCCTTGCGGATCGACACGAAGACGAGGTTGTGGAAGATCCCCTCGGGAGGCATGTGGTAGTCCACCACCTCGGGAGACGTCATCTGGAGAAGCGGGAGGAAGATCCTCTCGGTCGCGTACCCGAGCCAGTAGTCCTCCATCGGCGGACGGCCCACGATCGTCGCCGGATACACGGGTCGCTCCCGCATCGTGATAGCCTCGACGTGCACGGCCGGGTACAGGTCCGCCTCCGAGTAGAAGCCGGTGTGATCCCCGAACGGCCCCTCCATCACCAGGTCTTCGGACGGGTCGATCCAGCCTTCGAGCACGATGTCGGCGTCGGCCGGTACTTCGAGGTCGCACGTAAGGGCTTCCGCGAGGGCCACCGGGTCCTTCCGCAGGAATCCGGCGAACAGGTACTCGTCAATGTTCGGGGGGAGCGGAGCGCTGCCGGAGTAGACACATGCCGGGTCACCGCCGAGCGCGATGCAGACGGGCATGCGCTCTTCCCGGGCGGCCATCTCCCGCCAGTGCGCGGCGCCACTCTTGTGGCGCTGCCAGTGCATGGCGAGGCGGTTCCGATCCAGGACCTGGATCCGGTACATGCCGACGTTGCGGCGCCCGGTACCGGGATCCCTCGAGATGACCTGCGGCAGGGTGATGTAGCGGCCGCCATCATCGGGCCAGCACAACAGGTGCGGCAACCGTTCCAGGTCTACTTCGTCCCCGCGCAGCACCGTGTGCTGGCAGGCTGGAGCGCCCCTCGCCCGACGAGGCGGGAAACGGGCAAACTCTGCCAGCTGCGGGATCAGGAGCAGCTTTTCCTTCAGGCCCGATGGAGGTTTCATCTCCAGCAGACCGGATATGCGGGCTGAAATGTCCTCCAGGCGCTCGACGCCGAGGGCCATCGCCATGCGCCGCTCGCTGCCGAACATGTTGATCAGGAGAGGCACGTCCGATTCGGCGCCTCCCGGCAGTACCGGGCTCTCGAACAGGAGCGCCGGCCCTCCTGCGGGGCTCTTCATGCACCGGTCGGCGATCTCCGTGATCTCCAGCTCGACGCTCACGGGGCGCGACACGCGGACGAGCTCGCCCGCTCGTTCGAGGGCCGATACGAACTCGGACAGATCTGTGAAGGGCATGCGTTGTCTCGCGAACGGGTCGAGGCCGGCGGGCCTACCGTTGTCCGGCCGGACCGCCGGACTCTAGCTTGCGCCCACGTTATGACGGGCCAAACGGATCAGCAACGTAGGGAAGCCAGATCACCGGGACTACGCCGTGAGCTACCGGGAGCACACCGACCAGAACCTGGTCCGCCTTTGCCTCAAGACTGACGAGCGGGCGGCTCGAGAACTCGTCGAGAGATTCGAGCGCCCGGTGTTCTCGCTCGTGTACCGCATGGTGCGCGACCGGGAGCTGGCCGAAGACCTGACTCAGGAAGTTTTCGTACGCACGTTCAACAACCTCCAGCGGTACGACCGGTCGTACAAGTTCTCCTCCTGGCTGTTCAAGATCGCGTATAACCTCACCGTCGATCACCTGCGAAAGAAGCAGGTGAAGACCATATCCATGCACGGGTCGCCGGACGCTGTGACTCCGGAGCGCCAGGAAGCGACCTCGCTGTCGCTCGAGTCCGACGAGGATAGCCCGGACGCCATGGTCGAGGCCCGAGAGCTCGCCGGCTATCTGGAGGAAGCGATCGCGGTGCTGCGACCGGAGTACCGGACCGCAATCCTGCTGCGCCACGTGGAGGGGCGTCCGTACGATGAAATAGCGGACATCATGGGCGTGCCGCTCGGCACGGTGAAGACCTACATCTTTCGGGCCCGCCGTGAGCTCCGGGACCTCCTGGAGGACAGGCGGGACGACGGAGACGAAGAGTGAAACTCCCCCGCGACGCATCCCGTAGGGCAGATGGAATGAAGGAGTCACAACCAGTATGAACGAGAACAATCAGGCACGAGCGAGGCACCTGCAGGCAGAGGAGCTGGAAACGCTGGCATTTCCCGGCGACCACCGGCTCCCGGCCCGTAGCTCTGCGCATGCGGCGGAATGTGACCGCTGCCGGCGCGATATAGAGGAGCTGCAGACCCTGCATTCCCTGCTCCAGGCGCTGACGCCATTGCAGCCCGTGGTCGGATTCTCCGACCGCGTGATGCAGCGCGTCCGGCTACCCCTTCCCTGGCGGGTCCGGGTGCTCCAGGCGGTACGGAGGCACCAGGTCGCCACGGCGGCGGCATTCGCCGGCGCGGCGGCGGCCGTTGGCGTGGGCCTGACGTGGATCGCTCGGTATCCCGAGCTGACTCCCATGACGATCGCGGCTTTCCTAGTCCAGCGCTCCACGGCTTTTCTGTGGAGCGGCGTGATGGAGGTCGGCCGCCTTGTGTACGGATCCGGAATCTTGGAGACGGCCCAGGGTGTTGCCGGACAGGTCACACCGGTCTCGGCATTCGTGGCCGTGGCAACCGTGACGCTCATCGGGCTGGCCTCATTCCGAATCCTGCTTTCACTGATGGAAATTGACCCCGCGCTCGTGTCGAGCCATTTGCGGCTGCGGCGGAGGGTACGGGGATGAACAGCAACGGACGAACCGGGAGTTCTAGAACGATGCGACGCGGGTGGATGGTAGCGGCGGCGGCGGCGGCGGCTTTCCTGTGGCCGGCCGGGGCCGGGTTGTTGGCCCAGGAACAGGGCGTGACCGGCAGCACGGTTTCGCTGGCGGCAGGAGCCGCGAGCCTGGAGCTGGCGCTGACGGACGGGGGAACACGCGTCATTTCGCTGCGTGAGGGAGAGGTCCTCATCGACGGAGAGATCCAGGGCAGTTACGAGCCCGGCGGGCCCCTCGACAGTTCGTGGCGGTCGCTGCTCACGAGCCCGGCGCTCTTCGAGGGCGCGGGACTGGCCGGTCGACTGGCCGAATGGGTTCCGGATGCGAGCGGCGATGCGGAAGCTTCTTCAGGCAACGCCCTCGAGGCCCTGTTCGACCGACTGGCGGAGAACTCGAACCGCACCGTGGCGGCGGCACTTCCAGAGACGGCGACGATCGACATCGCGGGCGGGGGCCAGGTGCCCATCGCTCCGGGCAGAATCACGTCGCTCGGAGAGCTCACGCGCGGCGTGGAGCTCTTGGGCCGTCAGCTGGAGGTCCTGAGCGGCCAGGTCGCGGGACTGGAAGAGGGCCTCGCCCTCGTGGTACACGACGACTACACCCTGGGCGCGGGTCAGCATATCGATGGCAACCTCGCGCTCCTGTCCGGGGACCTGGATCTCGAGGGTACGGTGGACGGTGACGTCCTCGTGCTCGACGGAACGCTGACACTGGGGCCCTCGGCCGACATATCCGGCGACATCCTGCAGGTCGGCGGCGAAATCGTGGACGCCGGAGGCTCGGTTTCGGGCGAGATGGTGTCGCTCCTGGCCGGTGAACTGGGAAGCTTGATATCCGGCGATTTCGAGGTCGATCTCGCGGACGAGATAGACATTCCCGTTCGGGTCAACGTGCGCTCTGGCGATCGAGGCTTCTTCGGATCCATCGGCCACAACATCGGGCACGCGATCAGCGGGATCATGGCCTCGATCGTCTGGCTCCTGGCCCTCTCGGTCCTCGGATTCGTGGTGGTGTACTTCTTCCGCTCGCGCCTCGAGGTAGCGGCCGGCGTGATCCGCGCGGACACCGTGCGATCGTTCGGCGTCGGCCTGGCCGGCCAGTTGCTGGTCCTGCCTATCCTGCTTCTGCTCGTGGTCGGCATCGTGACGTGGCTGGTCATCCCGGTCTACGCTTTCGCCGTGGCGCTGGCGATTCCGGCCGGTTACCTGGCCGTGGCGCACGCCGTCGGAGAGGCCGTCCAGGAGCAGCGTTTCGGCTGGATGGAAAGGTTCAACAACCTCAAGGGGTCGAGCTCGTACCACTACGTGTTCAAGGGACTCCTCTTCCTGCTCGCCCCGTTCGCGATCGGGTCGGCGCTGTACCTGCTCGGCGGGATGCTCGGATTCGTGCGCGGCCTGATGTTCTTCGCGGCCGGCGTATTGACCTGGGCCGCGGTGACCACCGGGTTCGGCGCTATCATCATCACCCGCGCAGGCGGCCGGAGGGGTCGTTCGGCGCAGGCCGAGTTCGACGACCTGTTCTCCGCGTCCGACTCGTTCGAGTCCGAGGGTGAAGCCAGTGCTTAAGTCGATCGTCGCTGCCGCAGCGCTTCTCGCGGCCGGCGCTCCGCTCGCGGCCCAGGAGGCCGACTGGACGGAGGTCCGGGCCCGGCGACAGGCTGGCGCCATCGAGTCGGTGACGGTCGATCTGGAGTACGTCGCGGGAGAGCTCAGGGTCGGGCCGGCGGACGGCGGTCTCCTTTACGACACCCACCTCAAGTACGACGCGGCCCGCATGCGACCCGAGCGTAACTGGTCTGTGAACGGCAACGCGGCTCGCCTCGACCTCGGCTTCGAGGGTCTCGGTGACGACGGGAACATGGATATCGAATTCGAGGGCGACGACCACGGTTTCCTCGAGCTTGGTTTGAGCCGGGACGTCCACACGGATCTGCGAATCAAGGTCGGAGCGGCGCTCAGCGAGGTTGACCTCAGCGAGATTCCGCTGACCGGACTGGTCTACCAGACCGGGGCATCCGACACTGAGATTCGGTTCGGGTCGCCCAATCCGGCGCAGATGAAGCGTCTCGAGCTTGCGGTAGGCGTGGCCGAATTCGAGGCGACGGGACTCGGGAACGCCCGATTCCAGGAGCTCTCTTTCAAGGGTGCCGTGGGCGACGTGACGCTCGACTTCACTGGCGACTGGGCGGGAGACGCCTCGGGAACGATCGATATGGGGCTTGGCAGCCTCACCCTCGTGTTCCCCGAGGACCTGGGCGTCCGGATCACGAAGAAGGGTTTCCTGTCGGCCCTCGACGCCCCGGGATTCACGAAGGTGGACGGTGGCTGGCAGTCGCCCGGTTGGGATTCAGCGTCGCACCACCTGGAGATCCGCCTGATGTCCGCCCTGGGGAGCATAGAGGTTCTGCAGTAGCGCTGATGCCGGACCCGCCGCGAATCTTCTTCCGCGCGCCGTCGCTCATCATGAATGGTACCTGAGGGAGTTTCCCGAGTATCCGTCCGAACGGAAGGCGGTTCTTCCCGGGATGTGGTGACGCCTGCCCTCCCACCGTCCGCCACATGCGCAACCCTTGGCCGCATGACCACTCCTGGATACCAGCGTTTCTTTGCAGAGTTCAAGCGCAGGCGCGTATTCCGCGTGATAGCGGTATACGGCGCCGTGGCGTTCGTCATCCTGCAGGTGGCGGACATCGCCCTGCCAGGCCTCGGGCTGCCCGCGCTGGCTGCCGTTCCTCGAAAGCGTGGGCAGGTCGCCCGAGCAGCTGGCCGACATCGAGTTCGAGGTACGGCTGCCGCAGTAAGCTCCCTCAGTCGCGGCGCGTCCTCACGTTCACCCGATCGCCGCGGCCGGCTGACAGCCTCTCCGCGGCGTTCCCATTTCGAACCGAGATCTCGAGTGTTCCGCCGGACCCGATGAGGGCCAGCAACTCCCCGGCCTCGCCGGCTCCGTAGTGTGTCCTCAGACCTGACACTTCCTCTCCCCCGACCTCCACGAGGGCCGTCGGGTTCACCCAGGCGCCCGGGATGTCCGTGATCAGGTTGCCGAATCGGTCCACGTGCCACACGTGGCCGCGCGCAGCCGCGCCGAAACGCTCGGGCGCGGGGAGATCCAGCCGCGCTAGCTCGGAGGGGGCGAGGGAGCCGCCCACTCGATCCGCGTCGCCACCGCTTGCCAGCCACGCCGCGGCGGGCGCGAACACGTCCCGGCCGTGAAAGGTGACGCTGGCTGGCGCGAGGCCCAGGGACTCCGAGTCGATCAACCGCGCCTGCGAAGGCTCGCCGGGAATCGCGCGCGAGATCAGGCCGTTGTCCGGGCCGACGAACCAGCACCCGTCGTGTTCGACGGCCAGGGCCCTCCGATCTCCGCCCACCCCGGGATCCACGACCACCAGGTGCACCGTGCCTTCCGGGAAGCGCGCCCATACGCGGCCCAGGACCCAGGCAGCGCCTGGTATGTCTCCCGGTTCGATATCGTGCGTGACGTCCACCAGGCTGGCCGTCGGGCAGCGCCGCAGGAGCACGCCCTTCATCTCGCCCACGTAGCCGTCCCGGGTGCCGAAATCGGTGATGAGGGTCACGATGGTCATTCGATTTCCCGCCGGTTCACGGTTCGCTCAAACGACGCGGTCCACCCACCGCCCGCGTCTCCAGATCCACAGTGCCGCGAGTCCTCTGGCGACGGCCGTACCGCTGATCGTCCACCAGATGCCCGCGAGGCCCAGCGGCCGGCTGAGCAGCGGGGCGAGTGGCAGCCGGAGCAGGGTCAGGACGCTGGACGGGATCCACGGAATCAGAGAGTAACCCGCTCCTTCCATTCCCATCTGGAGCACGATCTCCAGGGCCATGAATACCTGCGCCACGGCCACGATCCTCAGGTAGCTCGTGCCGGCTGCGATCACTTCTGGATCCGCCGTGAACACGCGCATCAGGTGCTCCGGGACCAGCAGAAACGCCAGCCCGACGAGCCCCGTCACGGCAACAGCGTATCCCGTCGCCACGCGTCCGGACAGCACGGCCCGGTCCTTCGATCCCGCTCCGAGATTCTGACCGACTGCAGTAGCCGCCGCCAGCCCGAACCCGATGCACACCATGTAGCTCAGTGACTCGACCTTGTGCCCGACGCCGAGCGCGGCGAGAGCGCCGGTGCCGAACCGGCTGGTGAACCGCGTGAGTATGATGTACACGAACGAGAACAGGGCACCACCCGCGGCCACTGGAAGTCCGATCCACGCCATCTGGAGCGTCGGGACGAGCGACGGCACCGACCGTCTGACCAGTCCGCGCTGCACTAGCCACCGGTAGCCCACGAAACACCCGATGGCGCGGGTGAGCAGCGTCGCGAGAGCGGCGCCCTGGATTCCCATCTTCGGGAAGGGGCCGATCCCCAGTATGAGGAGCGGGTCGAGGATCGTGTTGAGTCCCAGAGAGACGGCCAGGAGGATGAGAGGCGTGCGCGTGTCACCCGCCGATCGAAACGCGGCATCCATGACGAAGTAAGTGAACACGATCGGGGCGCCGGCCAGGTAGACGGCGAGATAGCTGCTGCCCTGCACCGTGACCTCGGGTGGCGTGGCCATGAGGTCGAATAGAGGCGACAGGGTGAAGAGACCGACCAACCCGAGGACAATCGAGAGGGCTACCGCCAGCCAGTAGGCCCAGTACACGGCCGCAGCGGCTTCGTCCGGTCTGCGCTCGCCGTGCCGCCGGCTCGCCACCGCCGTTAGCCCGACCGCCGAGAGCTCGGCCATCGACAGCATCATCCACACGGTGAAGCCGGCCGTGCTGACGCCAGCCAGGGCCGCCGGGCCGAGGCCCCGGCCGACCCAGAAGGTGTCCACGACGTTGAACAGGCCCTGCAGCAGGGTGGCCCCCACGGCCGGCCCCGCGAGCCGCAGCACCGCCCGCCGGACGGATCCGGCGGTAGGATCGACCCGCGAGCCCTCGCTCAGGAGATTCCAGCGCTCCCGGCGGCGGCCCCGACGCGGACCTCCACGACGTCTGCGACAGCTTGCAGGGCCTGACCCTCGGGCGAATCCGGGCGCCCGATCACCGTGGGCGTCCCCCGGTCACCCTCCTGGCGAACGGCCAGGCCGAGCGGCACGTCACCGAGGAACGGGAGGCCGAGCGACGCCGCCAGCGCCTCCCCGCCGCCCGACCCGAACAGGTCGTGCACGGAGCCGCAGTCGGGGCACGCGAACCCGCGCATGTTCTCGACGATGCCGAGGACGGGCACGTCGACGCTCTCGAACATCTTGATTCCCTTCAGCACGCCTGTGACGGAGACGTCCTGCGGTGTGCTCACCATCACCGCGCCGTCCACCTTCACCAGCTGGACGAGGGACAGCTGCGCGTCTCCGGTTCCCGGCGGAAGATCCACTACCAGGTAGTCCAGCTCGCCCCACACGACCTGGTGCAGGAACTGGCGGACGATTCCCATGATGATGGGCCCGCGCCAGATCGCCGGCGTCTCGTCGTCCACCAGGAATCCGAGACTCATCAGCTTCACGCCGTGCGCTTCCACGGGCACCACCTGGTCGTCCTGGATCCGGGGCCTCTCCGTAGCCCCGAACATCGTCGGGATGTCGGGGCCGTAGATATCGGCGTCCAGCAGACCCACCTTGTAGCCCTTCTTCGCCCAGGCAGCGGCGAGGTTGGTAGAGACGGTGGACTTTCCGACGCCCCCTTTTCCGGAGCTCACGGCCACGACGTGGCGTATGCCGGCGAGCGGCTCGGCCTCGGACGGGTGACGCGACGCCTCCTCCTGACTCACCTGGCCCGCGGACCGGCGCGGCGCTCCCGCCGTCCCGGCGGCGGCCGGCCCCTTGGGCCCCACTACCGGCAGCGATCGCCTCGCCTGCCCGGGCTCGCGAGGCTTCGGGGCCGCCGGAACCGTGCCCTCGGGTGGCGGCGTAGCAGCTGTCTCGGTGCGCACGGCTACGCGGCTGACGCCGGTCACGCCCGAGAGAACCAGGCGAACGGTCTCCGCGAGGGATGGATCATCGGACGGGCGCAGGCCGAGCACGACGGACACGACACCCGAACCGTCCACCTCGAGGTCGCGCACGAGGCCGAGGCCCACGAGGTCCGCCTCGCTCCCGGCAGGCCGGATCCTCCGAAGACTGGTTTCGACACGATCTCTTATGGACTGCACATCCATGGGTGGATATCCGTTCTGTTCGGGTCACTTGCGTGCGGAGTCCGGGGCGATCCCCCGGGAACCGGCGATCCCGTCAGGCGGACTCGACTGACTCGACCGACCGGACTTCCGGCACCTGCATTCGAAGACGTTGCTCGATGCCGGCCTTCAGGGTGAGCATCGACATCGGACAGGCGTAACAGGCTCCGACCATGCGGATGCGGACGATACCGTCCAGCTCGTCGAATCCCACTAGCTCGATGTCCCCACCGTCCGCACGAATGGCGGGCCGGATCGAATCGAGGACTTCCTCGATCCTCTCCTTGGCGGAGGCGTTCCGGGTGGCGGCGCTGCTCTCGTTCATCGGCACTTCGAGTGTTAAGTCCACCGGCCCCGAGGACCGGTCCAAGAATCGCTCAAGAAGCTATTCCCACCATAAAACACCGTCAACGACGCGGGGTTTCCGTGTGCTCCGCCAGGAAGCGCCTCACGATCCTCGCGCCGTGCTCCCGTCCGTTCTGGATGAAGATCTTGTTCGCGTCGAATCCAGCAGCGAGCACGCCCGCGATGAACACCCCCGGTACGTCCGTCTCCATGGTCTCCGGATCGTGGCTCGGTATACCAGTGGCCGGATCGAGCCGCACGCCAAGACTCTGCAACAAGCCCGGATCGGGCCGGAATCCAGTCATGGCGAGGACGAAATCGTTCGTCAGCCACCGTTCGGACACGTCCTCCAGGTCGCGCACCAGCACCCGTCCGGGTTCGATGCGCTCGACGCGATGTCTCCACAGCGCCGTGATATCGCCCGAGTCCATTCGATTGCAGAGGTCCGGGAGCACCCACGGTTTGACCCCTCGGTCGAACCCATCGAACAGGTGTGCCAGGGTGACGCGGGCCCCTGCGCGCCAGGTATCGAGCGCCGCCTCCACCGCCGAGTTTCCCCCGCCTACCACCAGGACGTCCTGGTCGAAGTACAGGTGCGGACCCCTGAAGTAGTGGGTGACCTTGGGCAGGTCCTCGCCCGGCACATCGAGGAGATTCGGCGTGTCGAAGTAGCCCGTCGCCACGACGACGGCGTCGGCCCGGTACGACCGCGTCGTACCGCCCAGGTGCCGCGCTTCGATCCGGAAAGAGCCGTTCGACCTCTCGACCGAGTCCACCCTCTCGTACTGCCTGGCGTCGAGCTGGAAGTGCCTGGTCACGCGGCGATAGTACTTGAGAGCTTCCGAGCGAGTGGGCTTGTCGCGCGCGACGACGAACGGCACGTCTTCCACCTCGAGGTGGTCGGAAGTGCTGAAGAACGTCATGCCTATCGGGTAACGCTCGATGGAGCTGACGATTGGTCCCTTGTCCAGCAGGATGCACTCGACGCCGGCCCTTCGGGCTGCAGCACCAACTGCCAGGCCGCATGGCCCGGCCCCCACTACCAGGATCCCGGTGCCCGTCACATCACTCATTCTGCGCCGGTTCCGCACCGTTGTCCCTGGCCGGCACGACGCGGATCTGCCTCACCGAACGCCGGATGAAGCGTTCCCGTTCCAGCGGCACTTCCAACAGCTCGCCGGCTCGCCACCGGTCGTTGAGGTCTCGATAGTTGCGGCTGAACGGGTTCCCGCTCTGGCCCGTGGGGATCAGGAACCGCGCCTCAGGGCCGTCGGGGTCCAACCGCGCGATGAAGCTCTCGGAAGGCCCGTATTCGCTGAGCCATGGAGGGGACCAGGACGTCGAGTCGAGGGCCGACCACTTCCGGTAATCGTCCGGACGCACCGTGTTCGGTCCGCCGGGCGACGGATGTGGTCCGACGGAGAATCCGAACAGGCGTTGCAGCCACCGACTCTGTCCCATCGGGTGTGTGTGCCGCTCCCGGTGAAGCTCACCCCAGGTTTTCACTCCGACGGCGGCCGCGGCGTCGTCCATGGCTCGCGCCGCCAATTCGTCCAGGGTCTCGCGGGCCGGCGTCCGGACATCGTCGACCCACGGGTTGGAATCACCTTCATCGAGAACGGCCATGAACGATTTCAAGGGAAAGAACGCCCACCCCGGCGCCTCGGCATACTCGTCGGCCGCGATCAGGGACCTGAGCCGGTAAAGCCACGAGTAGAAGAGAGGCGCTCCGCGGGAGTCCAGCTCCACCCGGCCGTCCCATTCCTCGAGGCGATCGGCCGCTTCGTCCCGTCCCATCTGCCGGGCCGTCGCTCTGGCGAGAGGGAGATACCGCTCGCCCAGGAGGCTGTACGTATCGCGTTGCAGCTCGGAAACCGCCTCGATGCTCCAGTCGGCCCTCCCTCGGAGCTGCCCGGAGATCCTTTCGGCCCGGAAAGGAGCGGCGTAATCCGTGCTGATCGCCGTCCCGAGGCCGGGAGCTTGCAGATTGTTGGCGGTCGCGAAGAACCCCGCCGTCGGATCGGACCCCGACGGGTGCATCGCGGGGGGCCAGGTCCCCCGGAAGCCGTCTCCCATACGCTCGGCCTCGACGGGCATCGACCCGTCCCACTCGCCGCGCAGGGGCACCCGCCCTCCGAGCCGGTAGCCGATACGGCCCTCTACGGAGGCAAACACCACGTTCTGGTGCGGCTGCGCGAACTGACGCAAGGCCCGGTCGAACTGAGCCACGCTGCCAGCCCGGTTCATGTCCCAAAGGCCCGTGCCAGGGGCGTTCGACTTGGCGGCGGTCCACACCGCCGATAGATCCGCGCCGAGGCCCGGGAGAGCATCGCTGACCACGGGTCCACGAACGGTCGCCCGTACCCTGAACACCTCGGGCTCCGCGTTTCGCACGCGCAGCGTCTCTGCGCGCACCGCGTACTCGATCCACTCCCCCCTATCCAGGTACCGCAGACCGTCTTCTGAAGACCGCTCCACGGCAAAGTCCATGTCGTCGACCATGCCGTTCGTGTATCCCCAGGCCAGCGAGCGGTTGTGGCCGACGACGATCCCCGGAACGCCCGGAAGCGTGAACCCGACCGCGTGGTAGTCCGCCGAGTCGGCATGCAACGCGGCCAGGTACCAGATCGACGGAGCCCGCAGCGACAGGTGCATGTCGTTTGCGAGGATGGGATTCCCTGAAGCGGTCCGGCGATTCGAGATGACCCATGCGTTGGATGCCGAGCGAGCCGACACCGACTCCAGGACGTGGAACGCCTGCCATTTGGCCGGGCCTCCGGTTCGGCGGTCCCGAGCGCTCGCCACCGCGGCCTCGGCGGCAGTGGAATCGGAAGCGGAGGAGGAAGGCGGCAGAGGCGACGTACGCACGCCGGTTGGCAACCGCGTGGGGGCATCCAGGGTCGTCGTGCCCCAATCCGGATACGGTCGGGACAGGATCGCGGCCTTTTCCGGCGGCATGTGCCGCGATGCCCAATAGCGCGACAGGTCCCGGCGCCAGTGCGAAAGATCTAGATTCATGACCATTCCCACGGCCATCGTCGACACCGGGTCCCAGGGCTCCGGCTTGAACCTGAGGAGCGTGAACTCCGGAGCCAACGGCTTGCCGACGTCATCCAGCCGCGCGTTCACGCCCGCGGAGTACGCCAGCAGCCGCTCCTGCTCCGCCGGGTCCAGGTTCCCGGCCGCGCGCTCCGCTGCCCCCCAGAGGTCCAGCGTCCGCAGCAACCGGTCGGTCTCGACGAGGTTCCGCCCGAACAGCTCGGCCAGCCGGCCGGCCGCCACACGGCGGAAGAACTCCATCTGCCACATCCGATCGGTGGCGTGGAGATAGCCCAGGGCTCGCATCAGATCGGTCTCGGCGCCGGCTGTGATATATGGCACGCCGAACGTATCCACTTGAACGTCCACCGCGTGAAGAATGCCCGGAACGCGCACGCTTCCACGCACCGGCAAAGCGGATCCGGCAAGGCGGAACCAGCCGATGGTGACGACGAGACCCGCTATGCACAGGAGAGCGCAAGCGCCCATGGCGGTCTTGCGATACGAACGTCGGCGGCTCATTCCCGCTCGGAGGGAGAAGCGTCGGATGGAGCGGGGGCGGCCGCTGAATCATGGCCGTTCCCCATCCGCTCGGCTTCGGCGAACGTGTAGAACAGCGAGTGATACACGTGTCCGTCCCGGCGGAGGAGGCGCCTGGCACACATGCGGTCCAGCAGACGCCCACAGTCCTGGGCGTCCATTCCGAGCACCGGGGCGAGTTCAGCCGGGAGGGCGTGGCCGGCCTCGCACACGGCCCGCCATAGTCGGGAGGCCGTCGGCTCGACTTCACCGATCAGGAACGGCTCTCCCTCGGGGCCCTCGGCCGCCGCGGCAAGCCCCCGCCGGCGCAGTGCGCAGTCCATCGGGTCCACGTGGTGCTGTGCGACTCCTCGAAACACGAAGAAATGCTCCGACTCGGCCGACTCGTCATCCACGGTGCGGAGCACCAGCTTCGCCACGACTTCGTCCGCACAGCTGAAGTCGATGACCGCCACATCTCCGAAGTCGAGAACCGTCAGGGACGTGGCGCCGAGCTCCGAGACGAGCCCCTCGATGGACAGGCGAACGGCGCGTCCCGTGTGACGCGTCACAAGATTGCGCTGGTACAGGCTCGCCACGGCGATTTCAGGCATCGGCGAAGGTGTTCCCTGAGTCGCCATCGTCACTCGGTCTCCACGCGTGCAGGCATCACAACAAGTATCTGCGCTCCGGGGAAAATCTCAAGACCCGTCCGCATGTGGGCCAGGTCGCCCCACTCCTGGGTCGGGGACGCGATCATCGCGTCTCCACTGCGAATCGCCAGCTCGCCGTCCCACCGATCCACCTGGCGCCGGATCGCTTGCAGCCCCTGCCCGCGCCCCGGATCGCGATAGCGGGACTCGCCGTGCAGAAGCGCCCGTTCCAGCGCCATGCCAGCCGACCATCTTTCGCCGTACCTGCGCGAGTGCTCGGCCGACAGAGAGCCCTCGAAACCGATGCCGACATCCATGACCGCGAGAATCACCACGTCACGCCCCAGACGCTCCCGATAGTGGTACGTCTGGGCGCACACCCAACCGTCAGCCTCCGCATGCTCGATGATGTTCTGGCATACCTCAGACAGGAGCACGCTGAACTGGATGACCGAGGGCCTCGGGTAGTGGAGCTTGTTCAGAAGGATCGTCGCGGCGCGCTCGCGGACTCGCTCGACCACCGCGTGGACATCGTGGTGCGATCGGATGGGCGTGATCTCCAGCAGCGCGTCGGACGCGCCGTGCGGACGGGCGGGCACGGGCTCCAAATCGTACACGTCGGGCGCCACCGACCAGAAATCCATTCGTTCCCAGTAACTCCGCACCTCCCGATTGTCCGGCGCCTCGATGCTCGGCGCAAAACCGGTGCGCTCGTGCGCAACCCGGCCTGCGGCCAGGAGCCCGATCAGGCCGTACGGAGAGGTCCAGCGCACGTGCTTGGCGTTGAACAGCAGGCGCGCGGCGTCGGCCTGAGTGACCCGGTTTAGCTCCTGGACCAGCCCCTCGAACCCCCTGTGGTCGAGGACCTCGGGCACCTCGATGACAAGGCTCATGCGATTCCCTTCACCTCTCGACGTCCGCCGTACGGACGACTTCCATCAGCTTTCGCGCGAGCCCACCCGTGCCGCGCTCCGCCGCGGTCGTCGCCGCGAGGTAGTTGGCCCGCCGCACGGCCTCGGGCAAAGGAGCGTCTCCCAGGAGTGCCGCGAAACAGCTCATCCCCCAGACGTCTCCGCATCCGGTCGGATCCGTAGTCCCGAGAGGCGCGATCGTCTCCACCGTGGCAGCGCCGGTAGTCTGGTGCGCCCCGCGTAGCCAGCGCGTGCCCGGCCGCACCGCCCACTCCACGCCTCCCGACCCGAGGGTCACAAACACACCGTCCGGCCCGTCCGACAGCACATCCTCCATCTGGTCCCTCCGGCTCCGGACGGACGGAGAGAGCATCTCGAGCTCGTCCTCGTTGACCTGCACAAGATCAAACGCACCAAGCCACGCGGCCCGATCGGCGAGCGGACGGGGCTCGCGAACACCCTCGCTTCCCACGCCGAGAATCAGCGAGTGGACATCGCACCAGATCGGGCCTGCGAACTTCCGTTCGAGGGCCGAAGCGGCCTCGAGGTCCAGCTCCCAGCCAGATATAAAGTTGACGTACAGCGCGTCGCACGACAGGGCTGCCCGCTCGATCTCCCCGGCGGTCCAGCCCGGTACGCCGCCGGTGAGCCGTTCGCACCGGCGGGAACGATCGTGGTAGAACAGATCCACCCTGTTGTTGGACTCGGGAACCGTACTCACGAACTCGGTCGACGAGACGCCGCCCAGGGTCGCCAAGAACCCGTCCGCCGCTTTCCGGAGATCGGCGCCCACCTTGACGATCGGCACCATGCTCCAGCCCGGCGGCACCGTGGCCTCCCAGGCCGCCAGCGAGTAAGCGATTCCGCCCCAGTCGTTGAGCGGCTCGCCACCGTCCGGTCCATGAATCGTATCCCAGACGAGGGCCCCCACGACCCCGAGGCGAGGCACTCTCAGTCGGCTCCGAACCGTTCGACCCGGAACATATAGGCCGCGCCGATCACGCCAGCCATGCCCCCGAGCGTGCTGCTCACGATGCGACAGTTCTCCTCGGCGTGACGAAAGGCGCGGCGCCGGATCTGGGCCCGGAGCGGCTCGAACAGGTGCTCTCCCGCCTGCGTGACCCCACCCGAGATCACCACCATTTCGGGATTGAGGATGTTGATCAGATTTGCCAGACCGGCGCCCAGGAACTTGGCGGTCTCGCGCATGACCTCCTTGGCGTACAGGTCGCCCGCGATGATCGCCTCGTACACGGTCTCGGCGGTCAGCCGGCTCAGATCGCCATCGACCAGGGACGGCAGGATGCTGGGCTCACCCGTCTCCAGACCTTCGATCGCCCGGGCCGCTATGGCGGGTCCGGAAGCGTAGGCCTCCAGGCACCCGTAGTTGCCGCACTTGCACTTCCGGCCCGTCGAATCGATGGTCATGTGTCCCACTTCGCCGGCCACGTCGGCCACTCCGTGGAACACCGTGCCGTCCAGCACGATGCCGCCGCCGATTCCGGTCCCGAGCGTAACACCGATGAGAGTACGCGTTCCTCTTCCAGCCCCCATCCACCACTCGCCGACCGTGGCGCAGTTGGCATCGTTGTCGAGCTCGGCGGGGAGTCCTATCGAGTTCGAGATCAGGTCCCGCAGAGGAAAGTTCCTCCAGCCGAGGTTCGGTGTCTCGATGACCGTTCCGGTCTTCCGGTCCAGAGGTCCCGGTGAACCAAGTCCGATGCCGATGATGCCATCTTCGGGGATGTCCGCTTCGCGCGATGCGTCCCGCATGCAGCCCCGAATCATTTCCACCATGCGATCCACCACGAACTTGGCCCCGTGGTCGGAGTCCGTTGGCATCGAACGCATGCTCAGCACCTCTCCTCCGTCGTACGGGATCACCCCGACGTTGATGGAGCTGCCGCCGAGATCCACGCCCACGATATACTTTCTGTCACTCACCGGATCCGCTCCCGTCCAGGAGTACTTGGACCGCCTGTTCCACTTCGTCCACTGAAATCAGCCACATGCACTCGTTGCGTGCCTCCGTCAACTCCGTCCCGGGGCCCGTGCGCGGGCACCGATTCCTGACGCAGGGGACGCACGGCAGGTCGAATCTCCCGATCAACCGGACGTGCGGACCCAGCGGCCGCGTCTGGCCGACGTCCGCAGGTCCCTCCAGGGCCACCACGGGCGTGCCGAGGGCCGCCGCGAGGTGCATGGGTCCCGTGTCGTTGGTCACCAGCGCGTCGCACCCTGCCAGAACCGCGGCGAGTGCCGTCAGGTCCATGCGCCCGCCCAGATCCTCGCACTCGCCGTTCGCCGCGCCCGCCGAGGCGACGACCCGCGTCAGCTCTTCCTCGCCGGGTCCCCCGAGGACCCGGACGCGCCGGCCGGCTGCCGCCAGGCGCCCCGCGAGAGCAGAGAACCGGCCAGCTGGCCAGCGCCGTGACTCGGCGTTGGCACCCGGAAACAAAGCTACAACCCGAATCTCGTCTGCGCGGCCCGCACCGTCCATGCCATCCGGAGGTCGGAGCACAGGCGCCGGCGGATCTCCGTCCACCTCCGCCCCCACGAGGGCAAGAAACTCGTGTACCCGGTGCCCCTTCAGAAGCGGAGCGCGGGGGACCGGGTCCGTGAGAATCCACGTGCGCCAACCGCCCGCCGTTCCCCGGCGGCTCCTGAGTCCCCCCAACCGGAACATCAACGCGCTCGACACCGATGGAGTCAGAAGAACGCCGCGCCGGGCTCCCGACTCACGGATCTGACGCCCGCCCGCACGCACGTCGCGCCGGTCACGCAACGGCAGCCGCTTTGCCTCCAGGCCGGCCATGTCCAGGATCGGCTCGAGACCGGCGACCAGCTGTACCGACAGGCTCCGCCCCGCTTCGCTCTCAGCCGCCGCCGCATGGCTCAGTGCCGGTAGTGAGAGTATCAGCTCGCCCAGGTGGTTCGGGGCCCGGACGACGAGACCGCCGACCTCGTCAGTCACCGACCTGCAGGACGGCGAGAAACGCTTCCTGCGGGATCTCCACCGATCCCACCTGTTTCATGCGCCGTTTCCCTTCCTTCTGCTTCTCGAGGAGCTTCCGCTTGCGTGTGATGTCGCCCCCGTAGCACTTCGCCGTCACGTTCTTGCGGAGCGCCTTCACGTTGGTGCGGGAAATCACGTCCCGCCCGATCGCCGCCTGGATCGCCACGTCGAACAGCTGCCGCGGGATGAGTTCTTTCAGCTTGCTCGCCATCTTGCGACCGTACTCGTACGACTCGTCCCGGTGCACAATCACGCTAAGCGCGTCCACGGGCTCGCCGTTCAGCATGATGTCCAGCTTCACCAGGTCGGAGACCCGGTAGCCCGCCATCTCGTAGTCGAGAGCCGCATATCCGCGCGATACGGACTTCAACCGGTCATAGAAGTCCAGTACGATCTCCGCCAGCGGGATGTCGTACCGGAGTTCCACCCGGTCCGTGTCCAGGTACTCCAGGTTCAGGTACTCGCCCCGCCGGTCGTGGCACAGTTTCTGGATGCTGCCGATGTACTCGGCCGGTGAGACGACGTGGATCCGGACGTAAGGCTCCTCGACCGACTCGATCCGCCCCCGCTCCGGCATCTTGCTAGGATTCTCGACGGAGAGCCTGTCTCCGTTGGTGAGCGTGACGTGATACTCCACGTTCGGAATCGTGGTCACCAGGTCCAGGTCGAACTCGCGTTCCAGCCGTTCCTGGACGATCTCCATGTGCAGGAGGCCCAGAAAGCCGCACCGGAACCCGAACCCGAGTGCCGTGGACGTCTCCGGCTCCCAGTGCAGGCTCGCGTCGCTCAGCTGGAGCTTGGCGAGCGCGTCGCGAAGCTCCTCGAACTGGTCGGTATCCGTCGGGTACAGGCCGGCGAACACGACCGGCTTGGCTTCCTGGTAACCTGGCAGCAGCTCGGACGCCCTGTTCTCTGCATCAAGCAGGGTGTCTCCCACCCGAGTGTCCGAGATCCTCTTGATCTGGGCCGTCAGGTAGCCGACTTCACCGGCCTGGAGCTCTTCCATGGGCTGAAAGCCGAGGCACATGAAGCCGGCTTCGTCGACCTCGTACTGTGCGTCGCTCGCCCCGAAGCCCACCACCATGCCCTTCCGGATCGATCCATCCACGACGCGAAGGAACGGGACGGCGCCGCGGTATTTGTCGTACATCGAGTCGAAGATCAGGGCCCGGAGCGGCGCATTGCGATCTCCGGAGGGCGGCGGTACGCGCCGCACGATCGCTTCGAGGATGTCGCCCACGCCCGTGCCCATCTTGGCAGACGCCAGGAGCACGTCTTCCGCCTCCACCCCGATCAGCTCACAAATTTCATCGCGTCGTCGTTCCGGCTCCGCAGCCGGCAGATCGATCTTGTTCACTACGGGGATGATCTCGAGCCCGGCGTTCAGGGCGAGGAAAAGGTTCGAGATGGTCTGGGCCTCGACGCCCTGGCTCGCATCCACGATCAGCAGGGCGCCCTCGCACGCCTCCAGGCTGCGGCTCACCTCGTACGTGAAGTCCACATGCCCCGGCGTGTCTATCAGATTCAGCTGGTACTCTTTTCCGTCGGAGGCGCGATACGGAAGACGGACCGCGTTGAGCTTGATCGTGATGCCACGCTCCCGCTCCAGGTCCATCGAATCGAGGACCTGTTCCTTCATCTGGCGGGTCTCCACGGCGCCCGTGATCTCGAGCAGCCGATCAGCGAGCGTCGACTTGCCGTGGTCGATATGGGCCACGATGGAGAAATTGCGTATCAGGTTCTGCGGCACGCTTTCCTCTTGAGCGGGTCACGAGGCCCGCGAATATAGACCTTTCAGATCTCGATCGTCAGCCCGTCCCATGCGGGCTTCACTGTCGGAGGCAGACGCGCCTCCAGTTCGGCGTGGTCGAGCCTGTGCGTCAGGTGCGTCAGGTATGTCGTCCCGGCTTCGAGGAGCGCCGCCGCCGCCACCGCCTCCTCGACGTTGAAGTGAGTCGGGTGCGGGTTCCCGAACCACAGCGCGTTGATCACGAGCACGCGGACGCCGCGAAGCAACTGTACGGCGTCATCCGGGACCTCCTTGGCGTCCACGATGACGGCGAGGTCGCCCACCCGGAAACCGTAGCTCTGGAACCACCCGTGCGGGAACGCCACGACGTTCAGATCAAAGCCCGCCGCCGCGACACGGTCCCTGTCGTGGAACGTCACGAGGTCCAGCCCTGGAACGCTGGTCCCCGGGCTGCTCCTCGCGTCGGGGCCCCAGAAGTAGGCGAAGCGGGTTCGGAGCTCCTGCTCGTACTCGGCGGCCAGGAACACCGGGAGGCGCGTGTCCATCCGCGTCGTGAAGGCCCGCAGGTCGTCGATCCCGTGCACGTGGTCTGCGTGTGCATGGGTGATGAACACTCCGTCCAGGCGGTCCGCGCCGGCAGCCAAAAGCTGAAGCCGGAGCTCGGGCGGCGTGTCCACAAGCAGGCGTCGCCCCTCGTGCTCCAGAAGAAGGCCGTGGCGGGTCCGCTGGTTGCGTGGATCGTCGGACCTGCACACGCCGCAGCCGCATCCCGGTACCGGGATCCCGAACGACGTGCCGGTCCCGAGGAATGTCAGTCTCATGGCCTCACAGCGTCTCGATCCGCATATAGTTCGTCGTGCCCGGAACGTCGAACGGCATGCCCGCCGTGACCACACACGGCTGGCCAGGCTGGGCGAGTCCGCACCCGAACGCGTACCGACGCGCCCGAGCCAGCATTCCATCATAACTCACCGGCTCCTCGTGGTGGACGGGTACCACTCCCCAGGCCAGGGCCAATTGCCGGTATGTGCGTCGGTTGTCCGTGACCGCCAGGATCGGCACACGCGGACGCTGTGCCGCAAGCAGGCGAGCCGTGAACCCGCTCGTCGTCAGCGTGATCAGGAAAGGCGCCCTCAGACGGTGCGTGGCCTCGACCGCCGCCCCGGCGATCGCCCCGGGCACCGTGCGATGCACCGCCGAGTGCACGAGCGGCGCTGCGAGGTCGGACGGATCCTCCAGGAACCCCGCCTCCCCTTCGATACGGCGGATCACCCGGTCCATCGTCTCGACCGCCTCGGCCGGGTAGGCGCCGACGGCCGACTCGCCGGAGAGCATCACTACGTCTGTGCCGTCGAGCAGCGCATTCGCCACGTCCGATACCTCGGCCCTGGTAGGACGCGAGGACGCAGTCATGGACTCGAGCATCTGTGTCGCCGTGATTCCGATCGACACTGACTCGCGGCTCAACCGGAGTACGCGCTTCTGGACGATCGGTACTTCTTCGAAATCGAGCTCCACTCCCAGGTCGCCGCGGGCCACCATGACCCCGTCCGCAACCGAGACGATCTCGACCAGATTTCGGACCGCCTGCACCTTCTCGATCTTCGCGATTATCAACACATCATCATCGACCAGTTCGCGGAGCTCGACCAGGTCGGCCGCTCGGCGCACGAAGCTAAGGGCCACATAGTCCACGCCCTGTTCCAGAGCGAACTCGAGGTCGCGCCGGTCCTTCTCTGTCATGCTCGGCACGGTGAGCGCCTTGCCCGGTAAATTGAGGCCTTTTCGGGACAGCAGCGTGCCGTCGGTCCGCGCACGGGCTGTCACCCGCGTGCCCTTCACTTCTTCAACGACAAAGGCGATGCGGCCGTCGTCGAACAGGAGGAGGTCACCGGTGTCCAACTCGCCAGCGAGGTCCGGATAGGTGATCGGAATGGTCCCAACCGTGGCCCCGGCATCGGCGTCGTGCAAAGCCTCGAACACGTAGGCCTCGCCCGGCTCGACGCTCACAGGCGCGCCAAGCACTCCGACGCGGATCTTTGGACCCTGCAAATCCGCGAGCACGGCCAGGGGTCGGCCCACGTCGCGAGCGACCTCGCGGGTCATCCGGATGGTCTCGGCGGCGTCCTCGTGGGAGCTGTGCGAGAAGTTGACCCGGACCGCGTTCATCCCGGCATCGACTAGATGACGGAACACCTCGGGGTCCCGCGATGCGGGCCCGATCGTGCAGATGATTTTAGCGCGACGAATCACCGCGGCCTGTCCTCGCTCTCGGGGTTGACCAGCGCCGGGACCGATCCCGGTGTCCATCGACAAAAAAAGGCCCGGCTCCGCGCACACGGGAGCCGGGCCTAGTGGAACAGCTTCCGTCAGGCGTGTACCGGAGCATCCAGCGTGAGCTCCGGCCGGTGATCCAGCAACCAGCGATGCAGGCTCATGAGGCCGCGCAGAGGTACGCTTTCAAGGGCGCTCGGTTCCAGGCCGGGAATGATGCAGGCGGCCGCGCGCCTGAAGAAGTACGTCTTCTGTCTGTGTCGCTGCTCCAGCGAGAGATTCGCGCCGCCGGGGATGTCCGGAATAGGCTCTAGAAGACGGCGATAGCTGAACACCTCCCGCGGAGAAAAATGATCCGGGATGTGATAGGCCCTGCCCTCGAGCTCGAAGGATCCGTCTCCGGCGATGAAGAGAAGGTCCGGAATCGCTACACCCATAGCACCAACTCCTTGCCACGGTCGGCACCTCCGCGCGATGCGGGAGGCGAGGACAGGAAACTTCCGTCTCTATCATCCAGGCGGCCTCATGGCCGCCACAGTGCCGCGTGTAAGGACCGCGCGGGCAAGCCCCGCTTTCTGTTCCGAGTACGGCACGGCGCCCTCGCCAAAGGCGAAGCGCAACTGACGGGCCGATCTCTTGCATTCCTGCCCGCCGGGCGCCGGCCGCACCGAAACCACCGGATACCGGACCCGAGGAAACCCCGAAGCCACAATATCTAGTGTCGGTCAAAAAATACGGCCGCTAGATGTTGTGGTCAAGTTTTCGGGGCGAGGCCGGGCCGGAGGTCCGCCTTGAAACCCAAGGTCGGGACTCCCATCTTCCATTGACACTTTCGCTTCGACGCCCGGTGGGGCGTGGCGCAGCGAGGGAGACGACGATTACGGAGTAAGCGATGGCACGTGAAAAGGGCGTTGTGAAGTGGTTCTCGACCGAGAAAGGCTACGGTTTCATCCGCCGAGAGGGTGGTGATGAGATCTTCGTCCATCACACAGACATCGAGGTGGACGGGTATGCGTCGCTGAAGAACGGCGAGACGGTCGAGTTCGACGTGTTCGATTCCGATCGCGGCCCGAAGGCCCGAAACCTGGTTCCGCTCGACGCCGGCGGCTCGAGGCCGGCCCTTGGCGCGAAGACCCGCGAGCGTGGCGCGAAGGCCTCCGAGCGTGGTGAGGAGCTCGAGACCGGATCGCGAGGCAGACGGGGCGGATCCGGCGGTCGGAAGCGCGGTGGCCGCTCAAGCGCGGAGTCGGAGGCGGGCCCGGCGGACGGCAAGAAGCCGCTCGCTCAACTGCTGCGAGAGCGACTCGGCGGGAGGTTCCCGGGCTTCGGCAAGTGAGACGTGGGCTGGACGGCAGGCCGCTTTCGGCGCGCTCTTGAGATTCTGACCCATCCCACACTATCTTTAAGGGCTTGGAATGGAACGCGCGTCGAGCGACGCGGGCATCGGACATGATCAAAAGGGGACAGACCTTTGGAGATCCAAATCGGGGAGGGCCAGAACCTGGAGAAGGCTCTTCGGCAGTTTCGGCGCAAAGTTCAGCGCGCGGGCATTCTGGCCGACATGCGCAGGAAGCGCCGGTACGAGAAGCCCAGCGAGGCGAAGCGGCGGAAGGCCAAGGCGGCCGAGCGAAGGCGTGTCCGCAGCGCCCGGCGCCGCGCACATCGATAGTCCCCTCTTCTCGTCCGGCAAGCCCCGACCGACTTCGAGTATCTGGCCCCACGGCCGCACATTCCCCACCCGATTTGACCGCGCTGGCCTTCGTGGGCCGGCGCCCGTGTTTTTCACACCCTCGCGATGACCCGCCTGTGAGGTCCCCGTGAGCGCCGCGCGCAGATTGTGCTGGGCTGACGGAGTCTTGCGGCCTTTGACCGAGTTCCGGCCGCATCGGGGCGATCGGGCTTTCCGGTACGGCGATGGTGTGTTCGCCACGCTGGCTCTGCGGCGCGGCCATCTGCTGGACGCGGAGGCGCACGTCGCGAGGTTGAGGGCGTCAGTTGGAGCTATAGGACTTTCGATCCCCGAGGCCGTGAGCTCTGCCGGCCGGCTGTGCGACGTGCTCGATCTCATGGGCGTTGATGGGACGACGGCCGGAGTGGTCCGCGTTCAGGTGAGCGCCGCCCGTGGCGGCCGCGGGTACCGCCGCAGCGCGGACACGTCCTGGGAGCTTGTGGAGCTTCACCCCCAACCGGATCCGAGGATCCTGACCGTGACGGTTCTCGGAGCGGCGGAGGCACCGACCCCCTCGCTTCCGGCGGTGAAGAGCTGCAGCTCTCTGGCCCACGTCCTGTGCGCGGCGGCCGCAGAGCGCTGCGGCGTCGAGGAGGCCGTGCGCACCGCCGGTGGACACCTGCTCGAGGCCTCCGCCTCGAACCTGTTCTGGGAAGCGGACGGCGAACTGTTCACGCCCTCCGACGCCCTTCCCCTGTATCCCGGCGTGACCCGCGCGGTAGTCATCGAGGCGGCACGCCGATCGGGCTGGACCGTGCGCGAAGGTGAGTTCGACCGTTCAGCCCTGGAGAGAGCGGGAGCTGCGTTTCTCACCAACGCCGTGCGCGGGGTCGAGCCGATCGCCGAGCTGGACGGGGCGTGTCTCGATTGGCCGGCGCGGTTGGAGGCGCTTCGAGTGACGGCGGAAGGGGTTCGGACCGACGCGGGCCTTCCCGTGATCGGTCGTCCCGGCCCGACCTTCGCGCCCCGGTGAGCCCCGTTCTTCGGCCCGGCGGCTTCGAGCCGGTGGCCGCCGGATGTCGTCGGGCGGTCGTTCCCTCCCCGTGGCCCCCCCACTCGGTAGCCGTCTTCCTCATCGAGTCCTCTGGACACTGGCTGGTGGACACGGGGACGGGCGCGGCCGAGTCGGTCGAGGCGCTGCGCGAGGCGCTCGACGAAGCCCTCGGCCCGGCGCGCAGCCCGGACGGAGTGGTCCTCACACATTCTCACCTGGACCACGCCGGCGGCCTGGAGGCTCTCGGCCCCGAGATCGTGATCGCGCATCGAGACGCCGCAGGAGCGTTCGAGGCGGACGAGAGGAATCCGGCCGGACTGCCCTTCCTGAAAGTCCATGGGACGTCCGGAGCCGTCCCCGGCGTCCCGGACTGGGAGTGGGTTCTGGGTGAGGGACACGCGCCCGGTCACCTGCTGCTGTGGCAGCCGGCGAGCCGGACCCTGCTGGCGGGAGATCAGTGCCTTCTCGGCTTGAAAACGCCGTTCAGGATCGCCGACTCGGAGGAAGACTCGTTTGGAGCCTACCTCGCCACCCTGGACCGGGTCTCCGCGCTCGGACCCGAGGTCATGCTCACCAGCCATACGGACGCTATCGAGAACGCCGCCGCATGGCTCGACCGTGAGCGCCGCCGACTGTCGAGACAGCTGGATCGGACGCGAAAGGCGGTACGATCGGGGGCTCGCACGGCGGAAGAAGTCACCGACCGGACGTACGGCTCGATTCCGGGACCAGGGGCGCGGCAGCTGCTCCTCAGGGAGAAGTTGGCGGCGCTGAGACACCTGGCACGCAAGGGTGAGATTCGGCGCCGCACGGCCGACGGGCGGGAGACCTTCGAGATCTAGCTCGGCCCGAACCGCCGCTCGACGTACGCCTCCAGGATTTCGATGAACTGGGGGACGATACCTTCTCCGCGGAGCGTGGAGTGATGCTCGCCGTCCACGTATACGGGGGCGCTCGGCTCCTCGAAGCTTCCCGGAAGCGAGATGCCGATGTCGGCGTGGCGGGACTCGCCCGGCCCGTTCACCACGCACCCCATCACCGCGACCGACAGCTCCTCGACTCCCGCATGGCTTTCCTTCCAGGCCGGCATGCGTTCGTGCAGCCACCGTTCGATGTCCTGGGCCATCTCCTGAAAGAACGTGCTCGTCGTGCGGCCGCAGCCCGGGCAGGCCGTGACCTGGGGCTCGAAGCTCCGGAGCCCGAGCGACTGGAGAAGCTGGCGCGCCACCAGGACTTCCTCGCGGCGGTCGCCCCCCGGGGCCGGCGTGAGCGAGACCCTGATCGTGTCGCCGATCCCCTCGGCCAGCAGTATCCCGATGCCGGCAGCGCTGGCTACCGTCCCCTTCCGGGCCATCCCCGCCTCGGTGAGCCCGAGGTGCAGCGGATAGTCCGACAGCGGCGCCAGGACTCTGTACACGCGCAGCAGGTCCGGCACGGCCGACACCTTCGCGCTCAGGACGATGCTGTCGTGCGGAAGACCGATCGCCTCGGCCACACGGGCCGAGCCCATAGCGCTCTCCACCACGGCGGCGATCATCACGGCGTCGGCGGCCGCCGGTTTGGAGAGGGCCGCATTCTCGTCCATCATACGCGTGAGGAGAGCCGCGTCGAGCGATCCCCAGTTCACTCCGATACGGATGGGTTTCCGGTTCTCGATCGCGCACTCGACGATGGTGGCGAAGTGGTCGTCCCACTTCTTCGCGCCGATGTTGCCCGGATTGATCCGGTATTTAGCGAGAGCCGCCGCACACTCGGGGTGCCCGGGCAGCAGGATGTGACCGTTGAAGTGGAAGTCACCGATGATCGGAACCGGCACGCCCATCGTGTCGAGTCGGGTGAGGATCGTGGGAATAGCCGCCGCCGCCGCGGAGCTGTTTACCGTAACGCGAACCAGCTCGCTTCCCGCCTCCGCGAGCTCCGCGACTTGCCGCACGGTAGCGTCCACGTCGGCCGTGTCCGTGTTGGTCATGGACTGCACGACCACCGGGTAGTCGCCCCCCAAAGGGACGTCTCCGACCCATACGCTCGACGTCCGGCGCCGGGCCAGGAGGCCCGTCTCGGGAACGGCGCACGGGGGTCGTGACTCGGGGCTCTCCATGTCGCTCCACGAGGGGACAGACGGGCAACCGGCGGCTCGTGCGCCGGTGGTCGTAACGGCGCCCTAAGCTATCCCCGTGAGACAGCAAAGAAAAACCCCCGGATCGCTCCGGGGGTCGCGCCCGCCGGTCGGCCCGCGCGGGGGCGGGGCCGACCCACGTTTCAGGGTCCATCGCTTCGCTGTACGGCTTCGCTCACGCTTGGCGGGCGCTGGTCTCCTTCCAAAACGTGTCAAAACGAGAATCGAGTAGCCGGCGTCGCTCACGCCGCATCTCGACCTCGAAGGCCGAGCGGTTGGCTGCCACCGCGTCCCGGAGCCATCTCCTGGACAGCACGGGATGCTTCAGCCGTGAATCGACCGCCGTCGCTCCGGCCACTCCGACGACTTTGTGGAGCTTGGGCATCGTCGTCCTCCTCGATCCTGAGCATTCGTTCGATCGCGGGCTGCGCGCCCGCAGATCATGCGTGGGGCTGCTCAAGTTCCCGTCACCAACCGGTTTCCCGAGAAGAGTCGCGCGCCGCCCGATAAACCTGTCCACGGAGGGTGCGCCGGTTATCCACCACGAATCCACGAAATTCGCGGCTTTTTCCACATCAAGCGCAACATCTTGGGGCATCATTAAGATAAGACCACAAGATATGGTGGTCAAGGCTGCCAGCCCCGAGAATCGGGGAGGGCAGATCCGGGGGCGGACCGACGGGTGTTCCCGCGTCCGCCTCAGTACTTCACTACGGGGTCGAAACCGAAGTACTTCCGCACGAGTCCCATCTGCCCCAGGTGATACGCTTCGTGGAACGCGAGGAAGGTGATGCCACCAAGGATCGAGCGATCCTCAGTGGGGAATTGCGTAGGGGACTCCGCGTCGAGCTCGGCAGTCGTCATTTCGGCCAGGTGCTCCAGGGTCGCCTCGTGTAGCTCGTCCCACTCGGCTGCCAGCTCGTAGAGCGGTGGGTATTCTCTCATCATGGTGATGTCGGTCGCGGCGTCGAACAGGGCTTGCCACGGGTTCGTCCGCTCGTGGCCCGCGAGCTTCATCATGTAGAACCGTGCGTCCAGCGCGTGGCACGCGATGTACGCGAGGCTGTTGGTGTGATCGTTGGGCCGGCGCTCGCTGGTGGCCTGGTCCATTCCTTCGAGAGCCCGCCGGAACAGAGCGGTGTTGAGCTCAAGGATATTGACAACGGGCTGCATACGGACGTCCAACACGGCCTCCTCCCGGCAGGTACCGGGGGTTGATTTCGTTGCCTGGTGCTCGCTTCTCCTGTCGGTCCGTCGAATCAGGTCGTCGAGCGCACATCCGCGAGGCGATCGACCGCCTCGCTCAGTAGCTCCTCGGTCTTACAGAAGGCGAACCGCACCAGTCGCCGCCCATCCTCCGGATCCAGGAAGAAGCTGGAGCCGGGCACCGAGGCCACACCGTGCTCCGCCGTCAGCCACACGGCGAACTCGTCGTCCGGCAGATCGCTCAGGTCGCTGAAATCGCAAAGTACGTAGTACGAGCCTTCCGGAGGATCACACCGGAAGCCAGCCCGGCGGAGACCCGGCAGCAAGACGTCTCGCCGGGCCCGATAGTGCCGGGCCAAGTCGGAGTAGTAGTCCGGGCCAAGGGTCTCCATGGCGACTGCGACCGCCTCCTGGAGGGGCGCGGGGGCTCCGACCGTCAGGAAGTCGTGCACCTTCCGAATTGCCCCGGTCACCCGGGGCGGCGCCACGATCGTGCCCACCCGCCAGCCCGTCACGGCGAAGGTCTTGGAGGCTCCGCTTACGGTGATCGTCCGGTCACGCATGCCGTCCAGCGTGGCGATCGGCACGTGCTCGCCCTCGTAGTAGATGTGCTCGTAGATTTCGTCCGTGACCGCGTAGGCGTCGTGACGCCGGCACAGCTCCGCGATCTCCTCGAGGTCGCGCCGCGACACGACCCGGCCCGTGGGGTTGTTCGGAGTGTTGATGACGATCGCGCGCGTCCGGTCGGAGAACGCGGCGGCCAGCCTATCCAGATCGAGCTCTTCCCTGCCCCACATGGGCGCGTAGACGGGCTCGGCGCCGCACAGAAGCGTGTCCCGGTCGTAATTCTCGTAGAACGGCTCGAAGACGATCACCTCCTCGCCCGGATCTACGACCGCCAGCAGCACCGAGACCATGGCCTCGGTGGCGCCGCAGGTGACCGTGACCTCGGTTTCGGGGTTCACGTCCATGCCGTACCAGTCGTAGTACTTCACGGCGATCGCGTCGCGCAGGCGCTTCGCTCCCCACGTGATGGCGTACTGGTTGATGTCGGAGTGGATCGCCCCGGCAGCGGCTTCCTTCAGGAGGTCCGGCGCAGGGAAGTCTGGGAAGCCCTGCGCCAGGTTGATCGCCCCGTGCTCCTGTGCGACCCGGGTCATCTCCCGGATAACGGATTCCGTGAAGAGCTGCGTGCGGTGCGAGGTGTGCATGAGGAGATGATACCGCGACGATGGGTAGCTGGATAGCGTGCGGGCGCGATCCTCAGTAGACCTGTCCGCGCGCCCGCATCAGGAGGAGCAGGAGGTAGACCCCGTAGCCGACCAGGAAGAAGACGCCTGCCTTTCGTCCAACCGGACGCTTCACCCACACGAACACGCTGAGCAACAGAGCCGAGCCGACCATGACAGGGAAATCGAGAGTGAAGAAGCCGCTCGGAACGGAGATCGGGGATGGCGAGATCGCCGCCGCCACTCCGAGGATCGCCAGTAGGTTGATCATATTGCTTCCGACGATCGTCCCGATCGCCACTTCCGTCCTCTTCTGCACGGCCGCCATGACCGTGGTGGCCAACTCGGGCAGAGACGTCCCGATCGCCAGTATCGTTAGGCCGACGACGGTGTCACTCACGCCGAGGTTGGCGGCGATCTTGACGGACGCGTCGACCACCAGCTTCGCGCCGATTGGCAGCGCGACCGCACCCACTGCGATGAAGAGGCCGATGACCCAAATCTTGGTCGGCAACCCCAGCACCCATTCGAGGGGAGCCTTGAGCTGCGAACGGCGGAGGGAGCGAGCCGCCTCTCGGGCCGTGAGCGCGGTGACCGCGACCAGACCAGTCAACAGAATGGCGCCTTCCACCGCGTCCAGGGTGCCGTTCCAGCACAAGCCCACGAGGAGCAGCGTCGCGGCAATCATGAACACGCTGTCACGGCGAACCGAGTGTTCGCCGTACGTGAGGGGATAGATCGCGGCGGCCGAGCCGGCGACCAGAAGCACGTTGGCGATGTTGCTTCCGACCACGTTCCCGAACACGAGGCCCGGGTAGCCGCTCATGGTGGCCTGCACGACGACCACCAGCTCGGGAAGCGACGTCCCGAAGGCGACGATCGTGAGAGCGATGATCATGGGCGGCACCTGGAATTTCCGGGCCAGGGCCACCGACCCGCGCACCAGGAGATCGCCCCCGGCGAGGAGATAGACGAGCCCACCCACGAGCTTGATGAATAGAGTGGGATCCATCAGGCGTCCTGCGGATCCTCGATCTCGCGCGCGATCGCGTACAGAAGGCCGGTTTCGGGTTCGGGGTAGGAGGTCCAGCGCAGCCACTTCCAGGACCCGTCGGCGCAGCGGAACCGGTTCACGAACGAGATGGTGGGGATGCCCTGAGCCAGCTTGGCGATCTCGTCCTGCGTGGCTTTGACGTCGTCAGCGTGGACGAGATCCAGGAACGGGCGGCTAAGAAGTTCCTCCCTGGTCCAGCCGAGCGCCCGCTCGAACGCCGGGTTCGTTCGCTTGAAGTATCCGTCCGTGCCCGCGATACACAGCAGATTGATCGACACTTCAAAGAACTTCTGGAACTCGTGTAGCTCGGTGAGACGCTCCTCGAGCTCCTCGGCCATCTGGTTGAACGTTCGCGCGAGAAGCCCGATCTCGTCCTGCCTCTGCACGGTCGCCCGTGCGTCCAGGTCCCCCTCACGGATCCTGTTCGCCGTTTCAGCCAGGCTATGGATTGGCGCCGCGAACCGGAAACCGAGAAACACCGCCACCAGGATGCCAATTCCGGCTAGAGCCAGGGCCAGCGAGACCATCTCTTCACGGAACTCGTAGATCACAGCCCTTTTCTCGGCCGTATCGAACTTCACGACCAGCCCCCATCCCATCTCCGGGATGTCCCGGGTGGCAGCCCAGACTGGCACGCCGCGGTAGTCGTGGATCCCCTCGGCGCGCACTCCTTCGAATCCGGCCAGAACCAGGAGCGCCGGATCGTCGGCACCTTCGAGGCGGATCGATGGGGGACGTTCCCCGTCGACGGTCGGGTGGCGCACGGGGTGAAGCGTCTGCGCTCCGGCGGGATGGGGAGCGACGATCATCACCTCCCCGCTCTCGCCGAGCCCCGTGTAGTCCTCCGTGAGGTCCGTGAGTCTGTCGGCGTTGAGCAGAACGTACAGATAGCCGATGCGTCGTCCGTCCAGCGCGAGCGGTGTCGAATAGGCGAGGCGGGGCGTTCCATCCTCTGCGAACGAGAGGCCCAGGTACGACATCTCACCGTCCGACCCGGCGGTGGAACGTGCCGGAAGCTGAGCGAGCACGGAGTCTCCACCGGACACGGTCTGCGTGACGAGTAGGCCGCTCGGATCGTACACGGCGAGGGCGGCGATGGTGTGGACGGAAGCCTCCGCGTCGTCCAGGATCCGCTGGATGCTCACGGATGCTTCCGGGACGCCGGCTCCATAGCGTTCTCGCAAACTGACCCGGAGCTGCGTTCGACTCGCGACGAGGAGCACCCGCTCCTCCCAGCCCCGGATGATGCTCTGGAGCGCGTCAGCGCTGGACTCGGCCAGGCCTTCGAGTTGCTCCGCTGTGCCGCGGGTGATCATGCGATTGGCGGACCGGTACATGAAGGCGCCGAAGGCGAGCATGCTCCCGAGGGTGACTGCAACCAGGGCGAAGACGAGCTTGGTGCGAATATCCACCCTTCGAGGATAGGCGATCGGCGGATTTCGGGCCAGTTTCGAGCGGTTTCTCGGACGGCCGGGGGAGCACCTGGGGGGTGCAGCGATCGCCCGGCGGCTACGGTTCAGCGGACGGCGAAACCCGAAATGTGCGGCTGGTACGGGGTCCGCCCCGAACCGTCGAATCGCTCCAGGTGCAGGTCGGAGAACCCGGCTGCCTGGATCGTCCCCGCCGTGTCCCGGTTCAGCTGGCACCCTTCCCCGAGCCACGCCCACGGGCGGCGCACCGTTTCCTGCACCTTGCGGAGGCGGCTGCCTGGCTCCGCTGCCACGTGCTCCAGGAATGCGAACCGGCCACCCGGCTTCAGGACGCGCCGCACTTCCGAGAGGACCTGTTCCGGATCACGTACGCTGCACAGGACGAGAGTCGAGACCACGAGGTCCGCGCTCTCTGACTTCAACTCCATCCCTTCCGCGCCGGCGTGCCGAAGATCGATTTCGACGCCGTGCCGGTCTGCCTGCGCGTACATGCGTTTCAGCATCATGGGGTTAGGCTCGACGGCGACCACGCGCGTGCCGGGCGGATAGTAGCGGAAGTTCGCCCCGGATCCCGGCCCCAGCTCGATGATCACCGGCGGTAGATCGCCGAAGATGCAGAGCTTCCGGTCCCCGTACTCGCGGTGCATCGTTTTCTCCGCCGCGGCCAGGAACCACGAGTTGAGGCGGCCTCGGATCGGGTGGGGTTTGTGGCTCATGGGGGATTATGGCCTGACAACAGCCAGGCGGCGAGGCCTCGCGCCGGTGGCGATCCCCGGCTCAGGTGCCGAGATTCCATTATGCCACGCAAGAGGAAGCGAAAGAAGACCAAGGAGACGTCTGCCTCCCCACCCGAGCTCACCGGCATCGCTCGCCTGCTTGTGGAGTCACCCGTGGAGACGCTGGACCTCCACGGGATGAACGCAGGCCAGGCCGAGACCCGAGTTCAGTTCTTTTTCCAGCGCCACGCCACGACGTCGCCGGGACGGGTGGTCCACATCATCACTGGTAGAGGGACCCGGTCGGAGGGGGCGCCAGTCCTGCCCGACCTGGTGCGCGAGATGCTCCAGCACGACCTGAGCGGGATGGTGTCGGAGTGGGCGGGGCTCCATGGCGGGGGCGGGTTCGCCGCGCGGATCACGGGAAGCTGAGAGAGCGCTTCTCACCCGCACTCAACTTTCCCTCCTTGTCAGCTTTCCCCAGCTTCAGCGGTGCTCCGGGGCTCCACACAACCTGATTTCAGCACATCTGCTCCGACGCGCCCCCCCCCCGAGTCGGAGGCAGCGGATAGCAGTACGCGACGTACAGTGATCCTCTCACGGGACCCGTCGCTGTGGGCGCACCGCCGGGGACGGCTCCCCGCCCCAACGTCATCAGAGTTTCAACGATCCTGATGACGTTTCAGCTGAAACGTCCGACCCACCGGTCGAGAGGGATTGTGACAGTTAGCGGCGGGCCCGTCGACAGGCGCCATCGACGTCCGTACGCGTGAAGCCCGAGACCCGCCAACGTGATCACTACGGACCTCTCCTTCCTGGATCGACGGTCCTACCGATGCTCTGAATCTAGTCGGAGTACTCAACACGTCCTCAACCACGAAACGCCGCCCTCTGCCGGATGGGCCAAGCAGCGCCCACCGTTGACAACTCCCCGACCGTTTGGCGTTACTGGTCGCTGGCGGCCATGCCGGGCGAGGCCTGTCCGCCACCGAGGCTCAATGGCCACCGAGACGGCCGAACTTGCAGATACACGCAAGCCGTACACAAGACCAGGAGAGACGCGCCCTTGCTCTTCAACTCCCTGACGTTCGTCGCGTTCTTCGCGCTGGTGCTGGCGCTTCACAACGCGCCACTGCCGTGGAAGGTAAAGAAGACGAACCTCCTCCTGGCCAGCTACCTGTTCTACGCGGCCTGGAACCCCCCGTTCGTCATCCTGCTGTGGCTCTCGACGATCGTCGACTGGCACGTGGCGAAGAAGATCTTCGCCGAAGACAGGCAGGGGCGCAGGCGCGGATGGGTGCTCGTCAGCATCCTCGTAAACCTGGGCCTTCTGGGATACTTCAAGTACGGCGGTTTCCTGCTCGAGAACTGGCAGGGCATGATGTCCGCCATCGGCGTGACCTGGACGGCGCCGGGCTGGAATATAGTGCTCCCGGTGGGAATCTCGTTCTACACGTTCCAGACGATGGCTTACTCGCTGGACGTGTACCTCAGGCGCGCGAAGCCGGCGGATTCGCTGCTCGATTTCGCCCTCTTCGTCACCTTCTTCCCGCAGCTGGTGGCCGGGCCGATCGTCCGGCCCACGCAGCTCATCCCTCAGTTCCGGGAGCCGGTGCGAGCGAGCCGCGACCAGCTGCTGTGGGGCCTCGGCCTGATCACGCTCGGCCTGTTCCAGAAGATCGTAATCGCCGACGGCGCCCTGGCCCCGGCCGCGGATGCGGTGTTCGGTGCGGAGGCAGCGGTGCCTTTCTCGGACGCGTGGTTGGGGACGTTGGCGTTCGCGGGCCAGATCTTCTCGGACTTCGCGGGCTATTCGACAGCGGCCATCGGGATCGCTCTTTGTCTCGGGTTCTCGCTCCCCGACAACTTCCGGTTCCCGTACGCCGCGATCGGGTTCTCGGACTTCTGGCGCCGCTGGCACATCTCGCTGTCCACCTGGCTCCGGGACTACCTGTACATACCGCTCGGCGGAAACCGGAAGGGCTGGCACCGGACGCAGGTCAACCTGATGGTCACCATGCTTCTCGGCGGCCTGTGGCACGGGGCTGCGTGGACGTTCGTGGTGTGGGGCGGCCTGCACGGGCTCTACCTCGGGATCGAACGGTTCATTCGGGAGCGCTGGGGTCACGCGACAGTCGCCTCCACGGCGGGCTTCAGGCTGTTCCTCGCGCTGCTGACGTACTTCCTCGTGAACCTCACGTGGGTGTTCTTCCGGGCGCGGAGCTTCCCGCAGGCGTGGAGCATGACCCGTTCTATGCTCGGCTTCGGCGTCGAGGGCAGCGTGCTGGTTCTCTCGACCTACCTCGTCATCACCGTGTTGACCGTCACCATCGGCATGCTGGCGGTGCACTGGTACATGCGGAGTAGGCGCCTCGAGGAGGTCGTGGCGAAGTCCCCATGGTGGCTCACGGGCCTCGTTTGGGCCGGAATGCTGTTCCTCATCGTGATTACTCAAGGATCTGGTGATGCCTTCATCTACTTCCAGTTCTGAGTCCGAGCCGGTCTTCCACCGGCGGATTCCCGAGATGAGCTGGCCGCGCGTCGCCGTGCTCGCGGCAGTCATCGCTGCAGTCGGCGTCGGCGCCTGGGAAGCCTACTGGCGCGTGGCGCAGCGGTACGAGGCCTCGTACCGGAACAGCGACGGGCAGTGGGCCGAGGTCCGGCGGCGCGTGGACGCGAGGGAGCCGAACGCCACGGTGTTCATCGGCTCCTCCCGCACCCAGTTCGACATCGATCTCGACGTGTGGCAGGAGATGACCGGCGTACACGGCATCCAGCTGGCGCTCGAAGGATCGAACGCGCTACCGATTCTGACGCACATCGCGGAGGACGAGGACTTCGCGGGCTTGCTCGTGGTCGGAATCACGCCCCCGCTGGTGTTCTTCCCGGGTATCGGGCTCCGGGCGGACGCCGTGCAGCACTACTTCGATGAAACGCCCTCGCAGTGGCTCGGAAATAAGCTCTCCTATCCATTGGAGACGCGGCTGGCGTTCTACAACATCGACACGAAGCTGTTTACCGTTCTGACCCGGCAGGAATGGTGGCCCGACCGACCAGGCCTTCCGTGGCAGCAGCAGGAAGTGCGCAAGATCGAAAACATGCGGCGTGACCGGCAGGCGGACCTTTGGGACCGGGTCGAGGACGACCCGGAGTTCAACGCGATCGTCACCGGGACCTGGCAGGACATCCTCGAGAACCTGCCGCCACCTCCACCGCCTGAAGTGGCGCAGGCCGCGTTCGAGGCGCTGCTGGAGCAGGTGGCTGCGGACGTGACCAGAATCCGCGAGCGAGGCGGCGAGGTCGTGTTCATCCGCCCACCTTCAAGCGACTGGTTCCGTGAATTCGAGCGCCAGGCGTCGCCGCGCGAGATGGTGTGGGAGTCGATCGTGGGAGCGGCCGGGGCCGTGGGCGTCCACTCGGAGGACTACCCCGAGCTCTCGGGCGTACGCACGCCCGAGTGGTCTCACATCAGTTCGCGCGACAAGGCCCGGTGGACGCGGGCCCTGGTCGGTATATTGAGGGACAGGATGGCGGAACGCGGACTCCACCGACCGGAGATGGGATCGTGAGCCTTCTCGTAGCCCTCGACTTCTCGGCCGTGGCCGACGACCAGCTGGAGATCGTGGGCCGCCTGGCGAGCCCCAACCGCGAGGTGTACCTCCTGCACGTGGCGGAGCCGGACCCGAGCTTCGTGGGCTACGAGGCAGGCCCGGACGAGGTGCGCCACGACGTCGCGGTGGAATTCAAGCGCGAGCACGAGCAGCTGCACGCCATGGCCGATCGACTGCGCGAGCAAGGTCACGAGGTCAACGCGCTCATGGTCCAGGGTCCGACGGTCCAGACGATCCTGGAGCAGGCGGAGAAGCTGGAGGCCGAGGTGATCGTGGTAGGCTCGCACGGTCGCGGAAAGCTGTTCGACCTGGTCGTGGGCAGCGTGTCCGCGGGGGTGATCCGCAAGTCCCCGGTGCCGGTTCTGGTCGTTCCAACCCGCTGATCAGGGCCGGGCGATCAGTGCGGCTCCAGCAGCAGCTTTCGCATGGGTTCGAAGTCACCGTGGTCGGCGGCCCGAAGGGCAGCGATGTATGCTCGCCGCGCCGCACGGGCCGACCCGAGGCTCTCGTTCTGCCACTTCAGTGGGCGCCGATCGTTCTGCGTGAGGAGCATGTCACACCACAGGCGGGCGTGCCGTCCGTTGCCGTCTGGAAATGGGTGTATGTACACCAGACGGTGATGCAGGCGGATCGCAGCCTCGTCGATGTCGAACACCTGCTCGCCGATCCAGTAGGCGCCGTCGTCGACCAGCTTCCGGACCTCCACCGGAACCGTCGCCCAATCCACGCCGATATTCGTGTCGGAGTGCCGATACGTGCCGGCCCAGCCCCACGTGCGATCGAACATCCTCCGGTGCAACTCGCGGATCGTCGCCTCGTCGAGAGCCGCCATGCGCGCCTTCTCGGACCAGCGGGTCGCCAGAAGGATGTTCTCCTGCTCCCAGCGGTTGAGTTGTGCTCGCGTCAGCAGGTGACCGGGTATCAGGTCGGCTGAATCATCGGACTCGAGGGGTGTCGCGCCGGGGAACGGATCATCGTTCACCGCCGTCAATCATCCCAGAAGTTCTTCGGGCGATCACGAAGCAGGCTGCCCGCAAGCTCCATGATCTGACCTTGCCTCTCCTCTTCGGACACTCCCTGATCCTCCAGCTCCATCGACGTGGAGACCCTGTTCACCATTTCGGCGGCGAGCTGAGTCGCTCGCCGTTCGAGCATTCCCTGAATCGACTCACGCGGTACGAGGACGTAGACGAGTTCGCAGTCCAGACCCTCGGCAAGAGACTTGAGCGAGTCAATCTGGATCTTGCCCCTGGCCTCGTTCCGCTCCGCGGACTGCGCGGCGGTCATGGACACACCCATGCGGGCGGCAAGCTGTCTCTGGGACATCCCCAGGGCCTTCCGAATCGTTCTTGCCCACCCTTCCCTCGGCGGCCGTCGAAGACCAAGCGATCGAAACGGACCGAGTGCTTCGTCCAACTGGCGCCCCCTTAGTTCTTGAAACTGATCGGTCATCGGAGTCTCACTTCATTGAGATGTCGCCCGCCACTCTACCGAGCATACGAACACTATACACCTAATGCAATAGGTGTGCCTGGAAAGAATACACCTATTTTAATAGGCGATCAATTGCCATAGCTGTGTACTGTGGTAGGTAGATTGGGCCGTCGCCTGCAGAGCTGATACAGGCCCAGCGAGCTCCACCGCCCCGACCCTTCCAGTCATGAATGCCCCACGAAACACGGAAGCCCGGCCTCTCGACCGGGCTTCCGTTGTCCTGTCCGTCAGTTGAGGTCAGCGGATCGAGCCCGAAGGCCAATACCCTCCGCCGTTCCGGGGACAGGACTCTCAGCCCTGGCTTGCCCTTTGCCCTGTTCGCCGCCGGAGCGCTAACCACGCGGCTCCCGCAAGCGCCAGGGTGCTGACCACGAGCCACGTCCACTCTTGCGTGTGGCTGGGCTCGCTTCCCAGAAGAATGTCGTGGAGCGCCGCCCAGTCCACGGCCACCACCAGCAGAACCACGACTACCCACACCGCCTTCTTCATCGGTCCTGCCATCCGGCGTAAGGTTTGAGCCCCCGCCCGGGCGCCGGCGGAATTCGGGGTCCACACCGTGCCGGACGGAGGCTCTTCCCGCTCACGTACGGAGCGGACTTCGTTGTCTCATGCCGTGGTCAGCCGCACTCGCTGTAACCGCACGCGTGGCACTTCACGCACCCCTCTGCAAACTCGAGTCCCGAGCCGCAATCGGGGCAGGTTCCGATGAACGTCAGCGCCGCCTGCTCCTCGAACCGGTGGATCTCCGGTTTGGCGGCCGTCTGCGTTCCACCGTTGGTCGCCTTGGCCGCGCCGGGCTCCGGGATCGGGAGCGTCGTCTGAATGCCTTCCTTCTCCTCCAGGTATTTCTCGATCACCTGCGCGATCGCGTCGGGGCTCGAGAGCACCTTGTTCGGTCCGAACCCTACGGCGCGGTCCGACGAGATCCCGCGCAGCTGCTTGTGGACCGCGCGGAGTGAGATGCCGCTGCGGAGCGCCAGGCTGATCAGGCGGCCGATTGCTTCGGCGTCGGCCATCGCGGGACCGCCCGCCTTGCCCAGCGCCACGAACACCTCGAACGCCCGACCTTCCTCGTCCTCGTTGATCGTGACGTACATGTCTCCGAGCGGCGAGTCGATCTTCCGTGTCACGCCGCGCAACATGTGCGGACGAGAGCGAACGGCGGGCTGCTTCATCATGCCGCCCTCGAGCGACGCGATCTGGTCCTCCCGCCCCTCGAGCTGCTCCTCCAGCTCCGCGATCCTGCCCAACGCCCCGATCAGCTCCTGGGCCAGCTCGGTATCACCTATCTTCTCCAGAGCTTCGCCGTTTGCAGCCGCCACTACCTTCTTGGCCGTCTTGCCGGCGGAGAGCACCTGGGCGTCGCGCGAGCCATCGCGGTACACGGTCACGCCCTTGCACCTGAGCTGGTAGGCGAGCTGGAAGATCTCGCGAACGTCGGATTCGGTGGCCTCGTTCGGGAAGTTGCAGGTCTTCGAGATCGCCGAGTCGGTGTTGGCCTGGAAGGCGGCCTGCATTCGGATGTGCTGCTCCGGGGTCACATCGTGTGCCGTGACGAACACGTCCTGCACTTCCTGCGGGACTTCGTCGAAGTGGATGTGACCCTCATCGGCGATGCGCCGCATCAGGTCTTCGGAGTACCAGCCCCCTTCCTCCGCCATGCGGACGAACTCAGGGTTCACGTCCGGCATGAGCACGCCGGCCTGGTTCCGCATGAACGCGACGGCGAACAGGGGCTCGATTCCGCTCGCGCACCCGGCGATGATCGAGATCGTCCCGGTAGGCGCCACCGTCGTGAGGTTGCAGTTCCGGAGGCGGCGCATCGGACGGACGCGACCCCCACGCTCGTCTCGTACGGTCTTCTCCTCCGACCCCCAGATCGACTGCTCCCACTGCGGAAAAACACCGCGCTCCCTGGCCAGCCGTTCCGACTCGACCTTCGACTCCTCGTCGATAAACCTCATGAGTTCTTTTCCGAGCTCGATCGAGCGGGGCGACCCGTACGGCTCACCGAGCTTCACCAGCATGTCGGCCCAGCCCATGATCCCGAGGCCGATGCGCCGGATGTTCTTCGACAGGTCTTCGATCGCGGGCAGGGGGTACTGGTTGGCGTCGATCACGTTGTCGAGGAAGTGGGTGGACTTGTGCACGCCGGTCCTGAGACCGTCCCAGTCGATCCGTCCATCTTCGACGAAGGCTCCGACGTTCACCGACCCCAGATTGCACACGTCGTACGGCAGCAGGGGCTGCTCGCCGCACGGGTTGGTGGCCTCGTACGAGCCCATGTGGGGCACGGGGTTGTAGCGGTTCGCCTCGTCGATGAAGAACACGCCCGGCTCGCCGTTCCGCCACGCCCCGTACACGATCTTGTCGAACACTTCGCGCGCGTCGAGCTGGCCGACCGGGTCACCGCTGCGCGGGTTCTTGAGGTCGTATTCCTCTCGCCGCTCCACCGCGGCCATGAACTCCTCGGTGATGGCCACGGAAATGTTGAAGTTCGTGATCTTGTTCTTGTCTTCCTTACAGTCGATGAACCCGAGGATATCCGGGTGATCGATGCGCAGGATTCCCATGTTGGCGCCACGTCGTGTCCCACCCTGCTTCACGGCCTCGGTCGAGGCATCGTACACCTCCATGAAGCTTACCGGGCCGCTCGCCACTCCCATCGATGATTTCACTACATCCCCCGCCGGCCGCAGGCGGCTGAACCCGAAGCCGGTCCCGCCACCCGACTGATGGATGAGGGCCATGTCGCGGAGGGTCTCGTAGATCCCGTTCAGCGAATCCGGTACCGGGAGGACGAAGCAAGCGCTTAGCTGCCCGAGGGGACGACCGGCGTTCATCAGCGTGGGACTGTTCGGCTCGAATTCTCCTAACGCCATCATTTCGTAGAACTCACGCGCCGTTTCCATCACGTGCCCGGGAGAGGCGCCATACTGAGCGTCCACCGAAGCGATGACCCGGGCCACCCGCCAGAACAGGTCTGTGGGTGACTCGATCAGCTCGAGCTCCTCGTTCTTCTTCAGGTAGCGCTTGGCCAGGACCGTGTGCGCGTTTTCGGTCAGCCGGGGCTCGGGCAGGCCCCCGGGCGGGGTCTCCAGAATAAGGGCCTCGGATTCTGCTTTACCACCGGCTCGGAGCGCGGTGTCCGGTTGGTGCATTGGGACGCCTCTTCTTTACTCTCGGGTCTGGGACTTCTGTTTCGCTCTTCTATCTGTACCCCGGCCCGTACGGCCGGGAGTCCTGTCACGGCGATTCGTCCCGTTCCCCGCCCGTGTAGTGGGGCGACGATTCCCCCTAGGGTGACGAGCACCCCAATGACACCACATCCATTGATGTTGAGTCGTTATTCGCGGACCGGGCGGGACAGGCTCGGTCTATGCCTCGAGCGGCGAAGCGCCGTTCGCACACCCCAATATGTTGGGGTGCACAAAGAATAGAAACCCTATATGTGGTGGTCAAGGCCTGTTTTTGTAACAGCGCCGGAGTTTCAGATGGATGGCGGACTTATGCGGTTTCCCGAGACGCGCCCGGGAGCCTTCTCTATCACTCCAGCGGCCACACGATCCGGCCGCCCTTCACGACCCGCGCGACCTCCCTCAGGTTGGCCGCGTCGGCCAGCGGATCCGCCCCCAGGATGACGAAGTCCGCGAGCTTTCCAGACTCGATCGTGCCAAGCTCTTCCCCCCGGCCCATGGCCCGCGCCGCATCCCGGGTCGCCGAGACCAGCACCTCCATAGGCGTCAGGCCGGCCTCCTGAAACACCTCCGCCTCGTAGTGGATCGAAGGTCCGTGAAGGGTTCCCGGATTGCCGGCGTCGGTGCCGAGGGCAACGGTGATTCCGGCCTCGTGAACCAAGCGCAGGTTCTCCATGCCGACGGCCCGGTTCGTCTCCACGAACTCTCCGTACCGAGTGAGCATCTCTCCGGGCGGTCTCCACTCGGGCGGCAGCTCGGAATCGAGGAGGTTTCGGGTGCCCTCGTCCGCGCAGCCGGCAGGATACGGAAGCCCCCCGGTTCCCACCTGGGCAAATACGTTTCGGTAGCCCTCGGTCACCGTGATCGTCGGCGTGTAGATGACGCCTTGCTCCCGGGCCAGCTCGAGGAATTCATCGTCTACGCCGACGTCGAACACGCCGTGTGCGAGAACATTTGCCCCGGCCCGGATCGCGTCCTTGGCCTCCCACAGCCCGGTGGCGTGCACGACGAGCGGCAGATCCCGGGCGGACGTCTCGGCCGCGGCGAACCGTACCAGGTCTTGCACCCGGGCCGTGTCCAGGTCCGGCGGCACGATGTACCAGATCTTGATCGCCGAAGCCCCGAGCTCCGCATTCTGCCGCACACCCTCCCGCACGGCGGCCGAATCGGCCATGAAGATGAACTGCTTATCGTCCTCGAGGTTGAGCCAGAAATCGATCGTGGAGAGGAGGGCGCCCGTCGCCACTACGCGCACGAACCGATCCTCATTCTCCCCACGCCCCTCAAGATTCGTGCTCCATGGGTACCCACCGACGTCGAATACGCTCGTCACGCCGCTGCACAGGTACGCTTCCGAGAACAGCTCCGGCGAGGCGGCCAGGCGGGCCGAGACTTCCTCGTACGGGTGGTATTGGCGGAGGTCCAGGGCGTCCGGACGGCTGTCGAACCAGCCGCTCTGGCTGAAGTGGACGTGTGCGTCCACGAGACCTGGAATGATCCACATTCCGTCGAGCTGTTCATCGATGGCGGCTTCCGGCAGATCGATGTCGCCGGCTCTGCCCACGGCCTCGATCCGGTCGGCCCGAACCACGATGACCGCGTCATCGATCGGGTCCGCACCGGTGCCATCCACCAGGGTGGCGCCTCGGAACACCCGAACGATCTCTGTGGCCTGGTCCGGTCCATCGGAGGGCGGCCCGCAGGCGGCCGCGATGACGACGGCGGCCGTCGCGAGGCGGTAGACGCGGAATCCGAATCGGTTCATCCAGAATCTCCTCAGTAGAGCGGTCAGGGACGACCCGGCGTTGCCGCCAGAAAATTCCTTATCCCCTCGAGCACCCCGCGTGCGTACCGCGCCTGGAACTCGGGGTCCCTGAGGGCCGCCTCGTGGCCGGGCATCATCATGAATGCCCCCTCCGTCAGGATCGACGGCATCCAAGCCATGCGGCACACGGCCAGATTGCCCCAGTACACTCCGAGGTCCCGCAGCCGCATCGTGTCCAGCATGCCTTCCTGGACTGACTGCGCCAGCGCCCGCGAGTGTGGGTGGTAGTAGTAGGTGCTGGTGCCCTCCCGCCCGAACGGCCTGACTCCGTCCGGCAGGGCGTTGTTGTGGATCGACACGTACAGTTCGCCCCCCGCCTCGATCGCGGCTGCCGTTCGCTCGTACAGGCCCAGAGGCAGCGTGTCACGGCGGATCAGGATCGGCTCTGCTGCGGCGGCGGCGAGCATACTCTCCAGGACCAGCGCGATCCCAAGGTTGGCGTCTCCCTCGTAGTAGCCCGTCGGTCCGGTGGCCCCCGCTCCCGGGTGCCCCGGATCAATCACCACCTTGCGGCCGGCCAGCGGGTTCGAAGGATCGATCGCCGGCATGCGCCGGATCTCGAGCAGGAGCTCGGCCTGATCGCCGCCCAGCCGCTTGTAGGTCGTGCGGAAGCCCCATACGGGCTCGGCCAGCGTCACAGTGAGCCTGTATCGACTCCCGGGGAGCTGCGCCCAGCGGACGTCCTGGACGACCCGGCTCCCATAGCCCAGCGCTACCCGATCCGTGTGGCCGATGGCTCCGAACAGGGTGAGCTCGAGGGTCCGGGTGTCCGCCTCAACGACCTGAAGCGGCAGGGGAGCGGACAGAGGTATGCGGAGCTCGATCCGATCCGCCCGCACTTGAAACCGCAGGTCTCCGACCAGGCTGCGCGGGGGCGCGGCGTTCGGCTCTGCCGGCTGCGTGTCGTCCTCGGCGACCCACGCGCCCAGGTCCGGCGCAAGGCGCAGCCGCAACCGATCCCCGTCCCTTCCGCTCACCTCCGCACGTGTGCCCACGGGGAAGCGCCACCGAAAAGGTCCGTACGGCGACGGCCGGCCGACCACGATCCCGTTCGTGCCGCTGATCGAATCCGGAAGCTCATGCAGCTCTACGAGCGGGAGATCCCCCTCATCGAGCAGGCGAAGCGGGTATTCGGCCGGGTGGCGTGCGTGGGTGGTTCCGTCGGACAAGACGAAAGTCACCGCGAGGGGAACGGTCTCACCCAGCCAGTCGCACGCGTCGGCCGTGCACGCGGCTCCGTGCAACTCCTCCGCCGGGAGACGGGCGGTGTACCAGCCGGCGACCGGGCTCTCCAGCATCGGTACCCATCCCGACCGCGTCTCCAACCAGCCCTGCATTCCGGTAGAACCCCTGAACGACAGGGTCAGCTGCTCATCCGGGAGGGCCCAGCGCTCGGCCGGGAGGTTCACCGAGGCCGAATCGATCCAGGGAGTGCCCGGCTCGCCCTCGAACGGCGGCGCCGGAAGCAGGATCGGGTGACTCAGCGTGTCGACCTGATCGCCGCGGCGCGCGACGAGCTGATAGTACGCCGTGTCCCCCTTCGTCGCGCGCGGCACCGGGAGCCAGCCGATGAACGCCCCGTTCGGCTCCACTTCGACGAACGCCCCGTCGATGATCAGGGTCGCATCTCCCGTACGCACCGTCCCGAAGATGAAGTTCGAGTCGGAAGCCGCGACGAGCTGGAGCGAGTCCGGATACTCGACATACAGGTTCAGGGGCCCCGTGACCGGCGGAATCGGTGGCAGCGAGCTCTCCAGAACGCCGGGGGGTGCGGCGCTCGGCTGGCCGCGGGTGCTGGCGCAGCCGGTAGCGAGGAATGCCAGAGCGGCGCTCGCGAGTAACACGACTTCAGGTCCCGGACGACGGCGGTAGGCGTTCATTTCGATCCGGTGTCGGTCATAGTCCAGCCGAAGTAGACGAAGCGGCTCCGGCCGGGACTTGTCGTTTGCCCAGGGCCCGCAGCCCCACCAGGCCCGCCACGAGCACAAGCGTCGATCCGATCGCCAGGCCAGGCTCAGCGAGCATGGCACCACCGATCGCGAACATGCCCCCGAACAGGGCAGCCGTGGCCGCCAGGGTCCGGGCCAGGTCGTGGCGCAGCAAGGTAACCGGTTCGAGTCCGGTCCGCGCACGGACCGCGCCCCAGCCGGCCCCACCTGGCCTCACCCTCCGGTAGAAGGCATCCAGCGTCTCGTCAGACTCGGGCTTCGTAAGGTACATGACCGGGATCCACACAGCGGCGGTGCCGAACGCCGTCACCGCGAGGCGGAGTCCGAACCCCATGTCACCCCACAAAGGCAGGTAGGTGGCCAGCGCGATCCCGAACCCCGCGAGCATCGAGGCCAGCTCCGCCGACGCGTTAACCCGCCACCAGAACCATCGCAGGATGAGCACCGCTCCGGGGCCCGTCCCGATGGCGATCATGAACCGGAAGACGGTGCCGATGTCGTTGGCGAAGAAGGCCGCGGCGCCGGCGCACACGACCATGCCCACCGAGGCCACGCGCCCCAGGGCGACGAGCCGCTGCTGGCTGGCGTCCGGGTTGATGAACCGGGCGTACAGGTCGTTCACCAGGTAGCTGGCGCCCCAGTTGATCTGCGTCGAGACCGTGGACATGAATGCGGCCACGAACGAGGCCACTACCAGTCCAAGCGCCCCGACCGGAAGGTACTCGAGCATGAGCAGCGGGTAGCCCATCTCGGGATCCTCGAGGTTCGGAAACACGACGATCGCCACCAGCGCCACCAGGATCCACGGCCACGCCCGAACCACGTAGTGAAGCACATTGAACAGCCACGCCGCCTTTTCAGCGTCCTCTTCGGTGCGGCTGGCCGACATGCGCTGCACGAACTCGCCGCCCCCGTCCGAGCGGCGCCACGCCCACCACTGGATCCCGAGATAGGCGAGGAATGTGCCCATCGGTAGGTCCGGCGATCCCGGTCGCGGGACCATCCTGAGGGCGTCCGAGCGGCCGATCTCGGCGAGCTGTCGCTTGAGCTCCACGATGCCGCCCACGTCGACAATCGCGAAACCGGCCACGAGCAGCGCACCGACCATGGCGAGGGCGAACTGGAAGAAATCGGTCGCCACGACGCCCCACAGACCCGCCAGGCCGGCGTAGACGAGAACGAATACGGAGAGCGCCACGACGATCCACAGGCGCTGGTCACCCGGCAGGGCGGCCCCCACGCCGCCGAACAGTCCCAGCGCCTCGATCACCTTGCGCATCGCGAGCATCACGTAGCCGATGGCGATGCAGTTGATGGGCACCGCGAACAGGAAGGCTCGCATCGCACGGAGGACTGCGGCCGGCCTGCCCCCGTAGCGGATCTCGGTCATCTCGGCGTCCGTCACTACTTCGGCGCGACGCCACAGACGTGCGAAGATGTAGATCAGCAGGAGGTGCGACAGCGCGAAGGCCCACCACTCCCAGTTCCCGGCGATCCCGCGGCGAGCGACCACGCCGGTGACGTACAGGGGCGTATCGACGCTGAACGTGGTGGCGGCCATCGAGGTGCCGGCGAGCCACCACGGGAGGGCCCGCCCGCCGACGAAGAAGTCCACGACCCCGCCGCTGGCCCGGCGCGACAGCCACAGGCCAACGGCCAGGGTGCCCACGAGGTAGACGCCGACGATGGCCCAATCAAGAGGAGCCACGGGGCCTCCAGCTCAATTCGCCGCCGCTCAAATCGCGTTCCTGCGGGCCAGAGCGTCCAGCTGCCGCGCCGCCGCCGCCTCCATGTCCGGCTCGGTGGCCCACGCGCATAGCCCCGGCTGCCGCAGATCCTCCAGCAGGCGCGGGTGTCCGAACACCACCGGGTAGGCCCGCCCGCCCGCCAGTATTCCCTCGATGGCAGCCCGGGCCGTGAGAGAAAGCGCTGCCGTGCCCTTCCAGGCCTGCGGCGTCGAGGCCACGAGGAGTACGATCGGTGGCTCCGGTTCAGCCGGTCCCGGCGGAAGCACGGTCCAGTCGAGAGCCTTGAGCGCTTCACGGAACAGCAGTCCGAAAGGAGGGCGGGCGGGCTCCTGGCGATCGTCCCAGATCGTGGCCACCCGGACGGGCGTCCGCGGGTCCAGCCAGCCGGGCGCCTCGCCGCCGACCGCGGCCACACACGCGCTCGATATCGCCGCTACCTCCACGGCCAGGTCGCCGCTTGCCGAAGACAGCGAGCGACGGTCGGTCGGAAATCGGGCCAGGGTCCGCGCGCCGCGAGCCCGCGACTCGGTCAGCCGGACCGCGACCGCCTCCGATGCTTCCGCCGCCTTTTCCACCGCCGCGACGGCCTGAGAGAGGTCCGGCGGGTAGAGCAGGACGTCGCAGCCCGCCGTCAGCGCGGCCACTTCTGGTGCTATGGCCTTGGCCTGCTCCCGAACACCACTCATGTTGAGGGCATCGGAGAGCACGAGACCCTCGAAGCCCATCTGTTCGCGCAACAGGTCCGTCAGAATCGAGGTCTCCAGCGTGGCGGGACCGTCTCCGCCGAGCGCAGGGTACGCCACGTGCGCGGACATCATGCAGGCCACCTCACCCGCAACGGCGCGGAAGGGCCGCAGATCCGCCGCGAGCTTCTCCCGAGAGGCGTCCACGACGGGAAGCTCGGCGTGTGAATCCGCCGTGGTACGACCGTGCCCCGGAAAATGCTTGGCGCAGGCGGCGACGCCTTCCGCCTGGCAGGACTCGATCCACGTCTGACCGAGTGCCGCCACGCGCCCCGGATCCGCTCCGAAACTCCGCGTTCCGACGATGGGGTTCAGCGCCTCGACGTCGAGGTCCAGAACCGGCGCCAGGGCCAGGTTCAGACCCAGTTCCCGGGCCTCGAGGGCCGTAGTACTGGCGGCCGCGCGAACCGCCGCGTCTGCGTCCGGGTGGTGCGCCAACGCGCCCGGCGGCGGGAAGGTCGTAAGGCCGCGCAGGTGCTGCCCGGCACCGCGTTCCAGGTCCGCCGCCAGCCATACGGACCCGGCGGCGGCCGCGAGAATCTCCTCGGCCAGCCGGCCGGCGGCCTCGGCTCCGGCCCCGAAGAAGATGAACCCACCGACATCCAGTCTCAGGGCCGCGTCGATTCGGCGCCGGAGGTCATCCTCGGACTCGAAGTCGAGTCTCAGCGCCTCGAGGAACAGGCGGCCGGCGCTCAAACAGGCACTCGCTTGCCCAGAATGCGCGGGCCCTCGGCACCCGTGGCCCACGCGAGGTCGAGCGGAATGCCGAGCATGTGCTGACGGGCGAACAGAGCGAACGCCGCTGCCTCCCTCGCGTCGCCGTCCCAGCCGAGCTCGTCCACCTGCCGCACCGGGACGGGGACCAGGTCATCCCCGATCCTCCGTGCCAGCTCCGGATTCCGGGCGCCTCCTCCGCACAGGTACACGGCTGCGATGTCGAACGGGATCCACTCGAAGGCCCGCCTCACCGAGGCGGCCGTGACCTGGGTCAGGGTCGCGATCAGGTCCTCGGCGCGTGCTCCGGTGGTGCCGGACAGCCACCGGGCCAGGGCGGGCCCTCCGAACCGCTCGCGCCCCGTGCTCCGCGGCGGGACGATGTCGAAAAACGGGTCCGCCAACCACGCCTCGAGGTCCGGCTCCAGCACGCGGCCGGCCGCGGCGAGTCGGCCCTCCGCGTCAAACGCCTGGTGGCCTGCCGTGAGGTGGTGAACGGCGGCATCGATCAGGGCCACGCCGGGTCCCGTATCGAAGGCCAGCGGGGCGTCTTCCGAACCGTCCGCCGGCAGGGCGGTCAGGTTTCCCATGCCGCCGAGGTTGACGATGGCCCGCGACTCGTAACCGCCGAGCAGCAGCCGATCGAAGTACGGAGTGAGCGGCGCTCCCTGCCCTCCGGCCGCGACGTCCCGGACCCGGAAGTCCGAGACCACCGGGATGCCCGTCCGTTCGGCAATGACCGCCGCTTCGCCTAGCTGCAGTGTGGCGCCCCGTGCGGCGTCCTGAGCCGGTGTGTGCCAGACCGTCTGGCCATGGCTCCCGATCGCGCTCACGTCCCCGGCCGACAGGCCCGCGGAGATCAGAGTGTCGCTCACGGCCGTGGCCAGGCGTTCGCCGAGATCGAAGTTGAGATCGCAAAGGCCGGCCGGAGATCCGGCCTCGAGTATCTCTCGCATGCGGTCCCGGAACGTCGCCTCGTACGTGTACGATTCGAAGGCCACCAGGCGCGCCGGCACCGCCAGCTCCGCCTCTCCGCCGAACTCTGCCACGGCGACGTCGATTCCATCCAGCGACGTGCCCGACATGAGCCCGATGTACAGATCTCCCGCCGGATTCGTCATTCCTCCTCCTCCAGGAGCGATCGGTGCAGGCGCTCGCCAATTCTGGCCACGTGCGCGTCGTCGTGCTGCGCCGTGGCCCGCAGGAACTGGTATGCTGAGAACGTCTCGGCGCCCTGCCGGCCATGCCGCTCGAGGAATCCCGGCCCCGCAGCGCGGAGGGCAGCCACGGTCTTCTCGCGTTCGACGCGAAACGCCTCCACCCGCACTTCGAGGTCGGCTTCGGAGTCCTCGGGTCCAGGCTCGGAATCGTCCTCCCAGTCCGCGAATTCCAGCACGTCCCCGGTGGACCAGGACTCGACCCGGGGGCGTATGGCTTCCCGTTCGTATCGAGCCATGTGGCCCATCTGCCAGGCAATGTCCCCGGCGGTGCGTCCGACGGTGGGCGCCGAATCCTCGTCGGCATTCCGGACTGCGGCTCGCAAAGCCGCGGGCGAGTCGGCCAGCCGGTCGACCAGTCTCTCCCAGTCCTCGCCTCCGCTTGCCGGGAACTCGTCGAAGTCGCGCACCGGCGATCCAGGGGGAAACCGGTGCACCATTCGCCCGAGAAACCCGTCGCACGCGTCGAGCCGGCGCTCGGCCGTGAACCGTCCGACCCGCGTCTCGTGCATGGCGATGGCGATCTTCACGGAACCGCCGGCAGCGACGAGCAGCTGCCGCGCTTCCTCCCGTTCGAGTCCCGTCACGGCCGACACCATGCGGAGGCTGCGGTCCACGAGCTTCCGGCTGACGGCGCGGAGATCGACCATCAGGTTCCCGTACACTTTGCCGAGCCGGATCATCACGCCAGTTGAAATGGTGTTGAGGATCAGCTTGGTCGCGGTTCCTGCCTTGAGCCTTGTCGATCCAGCGATCGCCTCGGCCCCGGTGTGCGGAGTGATCAGATGATCGACCCGCCGGGCCGTGTCTTCGGGCGGGGGCGTACACGACAGCAATCCGGTACCGGCGCCGGCCTCGTGGGCGGCTTCCAGCGCCGCGTGGACGAACGGCGTCGTGCCCGACGAGGCGATCCCGAGCACGTAGTCCGCGGGTCCAACGACCAGATCCCGGATCGCGCGGGCGCCCCCTTTGCAGTCGTCCTCCACTCCTTCGCGGCTCCGGAGCAGCGCCTCGGCCCCCCCGGCCATGATGCCCTGCACCGTCTCCGGATCGCTTCCGAAGGTCGGCGGACACTCCGACGCGTCGAGCACCCCGAGGCGGCCCGACGTGCCGGCGCCCACGTAGAACAGACGCCCGCCGCGCCCCAGACGGTCCGCCACGTCGGCGATGACCGCCGCGATCGCCTTCTCCTGCGCCGCCACGGCCGTGGACACGGTGCGATCTTCCTGGTTAAGGAGCCGAACGACTTCCAGCGGAGATGCGTCGTCGATCCCCGCCGTGCGCGGGTTGAACGCCTCCGTGTGACGGGAGTCCTGCAGGTCGAGGACCTGGCTCTTGCCTCTTTGCCGCTTCTTCACGTGTCGGTACGTTGGCCGCCGTTGAGGAACCGATGACTTCGACGTCTCTGACGAGGAACGCCGCAAGCTAATGACGGACCCGGCAGGCCGACAGAACGAGGAACGGCGCATCCGTGACGTCGCGGCACGCATCGCCGCAAAGCAGCCGCCGAGCCGCAAGGTGCGACGGGATCCCCTGGATGAACTGATCCTGACGATCCTCAGCCAGAGCACGTCCGACGCCAACTGTTACCGGGGCTGGCAGGCCCTGCGAGCGAGATACCCGGATTGGGAGTCAATCCTCGCGGCACCGGCCGGAGAGCTCGAGGAAACGATCCGGCCGGCCGGCCTCTCGAAGCAGAAGTCAGGCACGATCCTCTCGACGCTGGCCCACCTGAAGGACGAGCACGGCAGGCCCACTCTCGACCATCTCGAGGCGCTGGACGATGCGGGCGCGCTCGAATATCTGACCGGCTTCAAGGGCGTGGGAGTCAAGACCGCCGCCTGCGTCGTGTGCTTCTCCATGGGACGCGATGTGATCCCCGTGGACACCCATGTTCACCGCATCGCCATGCGCCTCGGCCTTGTTCCCGAGAGCGCGAACGCGATCCGGACGCACGAGATTCTCAACGAAGTGGTTCCGCCGGAGCTACGGTACGAGCTGCACGTGCTGCTGATAGGGCACGGGCGGACGGTGTGCGGCGCACGGAGACCGCGCTGCGACGAATGCGTGCTCGGGGACCGTTGCCCGAAAGTGGGAAAGTGGGAATTCGCGTAGAGGGTCAGTGCCCCCCACCGATGCCTCGATGCAAGAAAGGGCGGCCACCTTCCGGAGACCGCCCTCTCGCAATCGAAACCTCTGAAGTCCGGCCCTACGGCGTATACCAGATCGGCGACGTGTAGGCCCGCTCCTGCGTGATCATCGGAACTTCATCCGGCATGGTGATTCCGTACCGCACCTGCTCGTAGGCAGTCCAGCGCGGGGTCGGGATCTCCAGCACGCGGGCGTAGTACACGGCGCGCTGGGAGGCGTCGAAATCAGGATCCTCCCACACCGCGATGAGCTCGGGGGCCCCGATGGTGTTGGACCAGGTGGCGTTCGCCACGTCCACCGTGTTGCCGACCGGCGGGAGTTTGCCATCGGCCCCCGGCGTCCGATCGCCCGACCACACGACGTCGTAGATCTTCTCCTGCCTGTCGCCGTTGGAATCCA
>JBDGWG010000013.1:0-60992 GCA_039585235.1 Gemmatimonadota bacterium
TAGCGAAAGGCCGCTGATTGCAGCATCTGTGCCGCCAGCCATATATGGCAGATGACAGCTTGAACCTTGATTTGGAGCGGAAAGCTGTCAGGTCGTGAACGCTCGCGCGTGCCAAACTGGCTCAACTAGGAAACATGTGGCCACGTTGGCTCGGGGCAGCCTTCAAGGCCTCCTGAGGGTGGATCAGCCGGGCTCGGCAGACCGACGAGAAGTGGAGCCGATCGGATTCGAACCGACGACCTCCTGGTTGCAAACCAGGCGCTCTCCCGACTGAGCTACGGCCCCATATCAGCGCCGACAGACGTGTGTCGGACGGCGAGAAGATAATCAGGGGACAAACTTACTGGAAGTGGCGGCCACTGGTGCGAAACGCCGGCTCGCGCCCTGTACACTACGGTGGCGTGTCCACGACCCGTGCCGTATGAGCCACGCCATCGGGACCGCTGCCGGCCGGGAGGTAGCCGATCACGGCCCCCGATTCGAGCTCGACGATTGCCACGCGGCCTTCCTGGCTGAGCGACTGAAACGCGTACTTGCCGTCGGCCGAAAAGATCACGCTCTGGGGTCCCCCGCCCGGGAACGATACGCGCGTCCTCTCGGCCCGGCTCTCCACATCCACGATGCGGAGCTCGTTTCCGCGCAGGTCCGGGACCAGAACCGTCTTGCCATCCTCACTGAACACCACCCGGTACGGCCAGCCGAAGCCCTCGAGAGCCTGCTTGACCTCGCCGCTCTCGGTGTCGATCACCGACACCAGTCCAAGCTCATTGCTTCCCACCCACACCTCGGATCCGTCCGGCGTGACGCCGACGGCCTCCGGAGTAACTGGCACCTTGAACTTCCGCACCGACGCACCCCGTGCCACCTCTATCTCCGTGACCGTCGCGTCCCGGATATCGCTCGTGTAGATAAGGTCCGCGCTTCCAGGCATCGCCAGCATGTGAGACACGTCGCCTTCGGTAGGTAGCTCGGCCACTATCTCTCCGGTGGCCACGTCCACCAGAACCACGTGGCGGCTCTGCTCGGTCGTCACGGCCACGACTTCATCGCCGGGCATGAAATCGATCCCGTGTGGACGGCGGTGCGACCCCAGGTCGATCGTCCGCTTCACGGCCAGCCCGGGGACGTCGATCACGGTGAGCGTGTTGCCACCGCTCCGGCCGCCGTAGTCGGTAACGACCGCCGAGCTGCCGTCGCTCGAGATCACCACCTCATGCGGGCCATCGCCCGTGGGAAGCGTCGTCAGGACCTGGCCGGTGCTGACGTCCACGATGCTGGCAGAAGCCGCTCCCTTGTTGACGATGATCAGGGTGCCGCCGACTTCAGGCGCCTGAGCGGAGGCCAGCGACGCCCCGCAAGCGACGAACAAAGCTGCGATCAGGCCGCTCTTGCAGGAGCCTGGACTTGAAACGGGCCTCATCGATCACCTCTGTCTCGGGTTGGCAGATCGATGCCGTATACACGGGGTAGCGAGAAAAGAGCCCCTGATCACTCCTCGCGCAGCGCCTCCATCGGAGTGACCCGCGTCGCCCGTCGGGCGGGCACGTAGCCCGCCGCCATCGCCACGGCCGCGAGGCACAGCGCGACCAGACCGAAGATCGCCGGGTCCGTTACGCTCACGCCAAACACGAGGCCCCTCAGCAACTGGCTCAACCAGAGCGCTCCAAGAAGCCCTGTCAGAAGGCCGATGCCAGCCAGCGTGGCCCCCTGGGCCAGGACGCGACGCTGCACCGCACTGCTGGTGGCCCCGAGCGCCATGCGGATTCCGAATTCGCGCGTGCGCTGACTCACGGAGTACGAAAGAATGCCGTACACGCCGATCGCCGCCAGGAGCAGGGCGACTCCGGCGAAAATCCCCATCAAGGTGAGGGCGAAGCGCTCGCTCTCCATGTGTCGTCCGAGCACCTGTTCCATGGTCCTGGCCCGGTAGATCACGAGCTCCGGGTCTATCGCGTCGAGCTCGCGGCGTGCCTGCGGGAGGATCTCCAAACCCGCCCGCGTCTCGAGCACCTGGATCAGGGCCCAGTTTCGATCGTCGCCGTACTCGGTGTGGGGGATATAGACCTTCGATTTCCTGCTTCCCCTCGCATCGTAAGCTACATCCGGCACCACGCCGACGATCGTTCGCAGAGTGTCGGCGGAGTAGAACCGCTGCCCGATCGGATCACGGTCGGGGAAGGCTATCCGAGCGGCCGTCTCGCTGATGACCATTACGGGCGGAGCATCCTCGTCGTCCGCCGCCGTGAACGCTCGCCCCGACAGCAAGGGGATGCCCATGGCCTCGAAGTAATCGCCTTCGATGATCCGCATCTGGGCGCCTTCCCACTGGAGCTCTCCGTCCGCGTCCTTGTATCGGTACCCCCAGTCGTGGTACGGCCCTGTGGCCGGTAGCCAGGAGGTGGCCGCGACGGTTTCCACTCCAGGAATGGAGAGCAGCCGTTCGTGGAACCGCTGGTGGAAATCGACCCGGAGCGCCGGGTCCTCGTAGCGCGCCTCCGGCAGGTGCACTTCGAACGTCAGGACGTCGGAAGGGTCGAACCCGAAGTCCTGCCCCTGGAGAGCCGTGAAGCTCTTGATCAGGATGCCGGCCCCGATCAGGAGCACCAGGGCGAGCGCTACCTGAGTGGCTACCATGGCCGTGCGGATGCGCGTCGAGCGTATGCCGCCGTCCGTGCCGCGCGATCCCTCCCTCAGGTCCGCCGTGAGGTCCACGCGCGAGCCGCGCAGCGCCGGGACGAGACCGAAGAGAAGCGCCGTGAGAACGGTCACCGCGGCCGCAAACAGCAAGAGCCGGCCATCCAGGCCTACCTCCCGCGCGCGCGCCACCGCGTCCGGACTGATGGAAAGCAGGAACCGAACCCCGAAGTGCGCGACGACGAGTCCCACCAATCCGGCCAGCGTGGCGACCAGAAGACTCTCGGCGAAGAACTGGCGCACCAGACGTCCTCTTCCGGAACCGAGCGCCGAGCGGATGGCGATCTCACGACGCCGGCCCAGGCTGCGGGCCAGGAAGAGGTTCGCCACGTTGACGCAGGCGATCAGCAGGACGAGGCCTGCGGCGCCCATGAGAATGCGAAGCATCGAGTCCGTCGAGCCCACCACGTCATCATGCAGTGAGACCACGCGCATGCGCTGCGTGTCCGGGACTTCGTCGTGCGCCTCCACGATCCGGGCGTTCACTGCGCTGACGTGGGTCTGTCCCTGTTCGACCGAGACCCCGCGCTCGAGTCTGCCGATGATCGACAGGAAATGGTTCTGCCGGGAGTACTCGCCCTCGGGGAGGTCTAGAGGCACCCAGGCATCGACGTCACCACCCGCCACGTCCCGGAAGCCGGCCGGCGCCACGCCCACCACCGTGTACGCCTCCCCGTCTAGGCGGATCGTGGTGCCGAGCACGTCAGGGTCACTGCCGGTATGCGCCTGCCACAGTCCGTAGCCGAGGATCGCCACGTTGGCGTCCTGCCGCTCTTCCTCCACGGTGAAGCTGCGACCGAGCAGCGGCGAGATCCCCCAGACCTCGAAGTAGTCGGCGCTCGTTGGGAGGACCTGGATTCGTTGCGGCACTTCGCCGTCCGTCAGATCCCTCCCCGCCTCACGATACGTGTAGATGGCCGCGAGGTGCTCGATTCCCTCCGCTTCGCGTCGCAGGTCCAGGAAGCCCGGAACGGTGTGATAACCGATGCCCGCAACCGAGCTTTCCGTGTCTGCCTCGTAGATCCTAATCAGTCGCTCGGGCTCCGGGAAGCGGAGCGGGCTCAAGACCACGGCGTCCATCACGCTGAAGATGGCGGCGTTCGCGCCGATCCCCAGTGCCAGCGTCAGCACGGCGATGATCGCGAATCCTGGCCTCTTGATGATCTGGCGGATGGCGAAACGAAGGTCGGACAGGAACGAGGCGATCATGTCGTCGGGGCTCGCTTTGCGGAAGGGGTGAATAACCGATGAGGTCTATCCTTTTAGTAGACACGGCGGGACGCGTGAGGGTTGAAGAGGGGAGTTCTCTACGGCGGCCAGACCTGCGACTTCGGCCACCACCTCCCCGGGATTCGGCGGCACCTGATCCCACACCCACTCGCCTGAACCGGTCCGTCTGCGACCTTGGGTCTTCGTGTCGTGGACTTGTCGTTCATCTTATTCAGTATTGACTAAACGTTCTAAACAGGTAACGTAGTGGTGGAGGGAACGTACATGCTGAACCCCGACACCCTGCAGTTCGTCGAGAGGATGGGCCTGGCGATCGAGCGCCTGGGTCTGACGCGCACGTTCGGCCGCCTGTTCGGCCTGCTGATGGTGGCCGAGCGCCCGCTGTCGCTGGACGAGATCGCCGAGCAGCTCCACGTCAGCAAGGCATCCGTGAGCACCAACGCCCGCTCCTGCGAGGAGCTGGGCCTGGCGCGCCGGGTAGGCCTCCGGGGCGATCGACGCGATTACTACGAGATAGAGCCGCACGCCTTCGAGAACGTCACGGCCAAACGGGTCGGTGCGATCCACGCCATGGCGGGACTCGCCGCCGAAGGACTCCAGGCCGTGGGTGACGAGCCCTCCGGGGCCCGCGACCGACTGACCGAGATGCTCGACTTCTACATGTTCATGGGCGAGCAGATAGAAGAACTGTTGGAACGCTGGAGGGAGGTGAAGGGATGAGAGGGACGATCGCTCTCGCCGCGCTCGCCAGTGCATCGCTGGCGCTGGCACCCCAAGCCGCGGCCCAGGCGGCCGCGTGCGCCGGCCTCTCCGATCCGACGGAGATCGTGGATTGCGTGGACCGCATCATGCGCGGCGATTCGAGTCAGGGCATCTCGACGATGGAGGTCGTGACCGAGAACTGGGATCGCGCCATGGAGATGCAGGTGTGGTCCCTCGGCACCGACCACGCGCTGGTCCGCATCCTGTCGCCCCGCAAGGACGCAGGCACGGCTACGCTCAAGGCGGGAACGGAGATCTGGAACTACCTGCCGCGGGTGGACCGGACGATAAAGATCCCGGCGTCGCTGATGAGCGCCTCGTGGATGGGCTCGCACTTCACGAACGACGACCTGGTGAAGGAGAGCCGGCTGATCGAGGACTACGAGATCACACTCGCGTACGAGGGCGACCGGGATGGCATCGACGTGTGGGAGTTCGACCTGATTCCACGTCCCGAGGCCCCTGTCGTGTGGGGTCGCATCGCCTACCAGGTACGCAAGTCGGACACGATGCCGGTTTGGGCGCGCTACTACGACGAGGACGGGGAGCTCGTGCGGACGATGACGTTCTTCGACTACCGGGAGCTCGGTGGGCGACTGGTACCGGCGGCGATGCGTGTCGTGCCGGAGGACAAGCCGGACGAATACACGGAATTCCGCTACTCAGATCTCGAGTTCGACGTCGAGCTGGACGAGGAGTTCTTCTCCCTGCGCCGGCTGAGGGATACGAGGTGAAGTGATGAAACGGGCGTGGTGGAAGATCGGCTGGCGCAACCTCGGACGTAACCGGCGCCGCTCACTGATCACTGCGATCGGCCTGGCCCTGGGGTACTCGGCGGTCGTGGTCATGACGGGCCTGTCGCGCGGGCTCGTGGCGGAAATGATCGACAACGGCACCGGAATGCTCACGGGCCAGCTCCAGGTGTTCGCCGAGGACTACCTGCCCGACCGCGGCATCTATGACACGCTGGGGGGGCGCGATGGCATAGACGTGGACGCGCTCGTCGCCCAGGTGGATGGCGATCCGCGGGTCACTGCGGCGGCCCCGCGAGTATACGCCGGAGGGCTCGTGAGCACCGGAGCGGCGACCGCGGCAGGCGTCGTGCTGGGCGTCGATCCGGAGCGCGAGATTCACGTGTCCCGTCTCCTCTCGTACATAGACGAGGGACGCGCCCCGACGCCCGGGCAGTACGAGATCGCCATCGGCCGCGAGATGGCCAGGCAGCTCGACGCGAGCCCCGGAGACGAGGTGATCGTCGTGGCACCGGGGGCGGACGGCTCGCTGGGCAACGACCTGTTCATAGTATCCGGGATCTTCGGCACGACCGTCACCGAGCTGGACCTCGGCTACGCCGTGGCGCCGATCGAGGTGGTACAGGAGCTCGTGGCGCTGCCACCCGAGCGCATCCACGAAATAGCGGCGCGGGTGGACGATCCGTGGGCCGCTAACGACGCGGCGACCAGCCTGAGAATCGCGATCGGCCCGGACGGTCCGGCGGCCGACGTCCGGCCGTGGACCGAATTCCGCCCTGAGATGGTCGAGTACGCGAACCTGGCCACGAGTATGGAGTGGATGCTGATCGTGTTCGTGTTCGGGATGGCCATCTGGGGCGTGGCCAACACGATGCTGATGTCCTCGTTCGAGCGACGACGCGAGTTCGCCGTTCTCCTGGCCCTCGGAGGCGGCCCAGGCCTGATCGTGCGCTCCGTGCTGGCCGAGGCTCTGGTACTGGGGGCAGTAGCGCTCGCCGGCGGAGTGCTGATGACGCTTCCTGTCCTCGTGTGGTGGAGCACTGCGCCGCCCGACATGAGCTGGGTGTATGGGGGCTTCACGATGGCGGGCGGCCTCATGCGGCCCATTTTGCGTGTGGAGTGGCCGACCTCGATGATCTTCATCACCGCGGGGGCGATGTTCGTGACGGCCCTCCTGGCGGCCCTGTACCCGGCGTGGCGAAGCGCCCGGGTGCCGCCCGCCGACACGCTGGCAGGCCGATGAGCGCCCGGGGCCGGATCCGGCTGCGCCTCGCGCTCAGGAACCTGCGCCGCCACAAGCGCAGGAGCCTGCTCAGCGGCTCCGCCATGATCCTCGCGATGGCGCTTCTCGTGTTCTCCAGAACCATCGCGGAAGGCGGACACGAGGACTGGATCGACGGCGGTGTACGAATGGGCAATGGCCACGTCGCCGTCGAAGCGCCGGAATACCGTACCCGGCGCACGCTGGATCACCGCCTGTCGCCCGAGGCTCGGGCGGCGGTGAAGGACGCGCTCACCAGTGAGGTGCTGACTGAGCGGCTCGTGGCATCAGCGCCGCGCCTCATGATCCAGGGGCTCGCCTCCTCGTCCTCGGGCGCGCTACCGGCCCTGATCGTGGGAATCGACCCGGAGGCCGAGCGCGCGTTCTCGGCGCTCGACGAGAAGCTCGAGGACGGTCGCTGGCTGGAGCCGGACGACCACCTGCGCGCATACGTTGGCGCCCGCCTCGCCGGTCGCCTGAAGCTCAAGGAAGGCTCGCGCTTCGTCCTCACGGCGCAGGACGCGGCCGGCGATATCACGGGCCAGATGGTCCGCGTGGCCGGGACCTTCCGCAGCGGGATTCCCGAGATGGACGAGGGCTTCCTACAGATCCCGTTGACCACGGCGCAGGAGTGGCTCGGCGTGCCCGGCGCCTCGACGTCCGAGGCGCTGCTGCTCAGGAACAGCCGCGACGTCGGGCCTGTGCGCCGCGACCTGGCGGCGTCGCTCGTGGACTGGGGTGATGAAGCCGCTGTCATCGAGTGGCGCGAGTCGATGCCCGAGCTGAACGCCGCTGTCCGCATGGACGATTGGGCGGACTACGTGTTCCACATCATGCTATTCGTAATCGCGGCGACCGCGATCATCAATACGATCCTCATGTCCGTGATGTACCGGACGCGTGAGTTCGGTGTCCTGCGGGCGCTCGGCCTCGAGCGCGGCGAGGTCGGGCGCGTCGTGTTCATCGAAGGAATGATCCTCACGGCCATCAGCGGTCTCGTGGGCATGGTCCTCGGCGCGGCCGTGGTGTGGATCTTCTTCCGAAACGGTCTTGATTTCTCGGCCATATGGGACATGGAGATGGAGGCGGCCGGCGTCGTCATCGACCCGGTGATCGTCCCCCGCTTCCACTGGAACCAGATTCTCCAGAGCCTCGCCTTCATCCTGGTGATCGGCTCTCTGGGATCTATTTACCCGGCCTGGCGCGCCACACGGATCGACGTGGCCGAGGCCATGAAGTTCGAGGAATAGAGCGATGAGCGGCGGATCGAACGGAAGCGAGTTCTCGACGGGGGAGGTCAGAGGGACCGGGACGCCTGCGGTGCGGACCGAGAACCTGTGGAAGGTCTACGCGCACGACGGGATCCGAGTGGAAGCCGTGTGCGACGTTACGCTGACCATCCAGCAGGGCGAGTTCGTGGTTCTCGCGGGTCCTTCGGGATCGGGGAAGACGACTCTCCTCAACATGGTCGGGGGCCTGACACAGCCCACCGAAGGCGGAATCTGGATCGACGGGATCGACGTCACGTCCCTGTCGGAGCGGCAGCTGGCGCGCCTCCGTCTCGAGCGCCTGGGCTTCGTGTTCCAGGCGTACAACCTGCTTCCCGTGCTGACGGCCCTGGAGAACGCCGAGTTCACCCTGCTTCTCCGTGACGTGCCTTCCGAGGAACGGCGCGAAAAGGTCGAGAAGCTGTTTCAGCGCATCGGGATGGCGGGTCTCGAGGACCGGCGCCCCGGGAAGCTCTCGGGTGGACAGCAGCAACGCGTGGCGGTCGCGCGAGCCGTCGTGGGCGAGCCCGCGCTCGTGCTGGCCGACGAGCCGACCGCCAACCTGGACACGACTACAAGCAGCGCGCTGATCGACCTGATGGCCGAGCTCAACCGCGACCTCGGGACCACGTTCGTCTTCGCCACGCACGATACCCGCCTCATGGATCGGGCCCGCCGCGTCGTTCGCCTCGTGGACGGCGCGATCGTGGATGACGACCGGCGAGACTGATGCCATGATGCGGGCCCGCGGGCCGCTGTTCGCGCTCGTCGGACTGGCCGCTTTTCTCGGCGTAGCCGACACCGCGCACGCTCAACTGCGGGAAGATCTGCGCCTCGGCGGCTACTACCTGGGCGTGGGATCCGGTTATCTGGAAGGTCCGTTTACTCCCTCCGGGGCGGCCCTGTTTCAGCGCGTGCGGATCATGATGGCCCCGGATCTCGGCCCACTCCGCACCGACGTTGCCTACGAGCAGGCCCTCAACCTCGTCACCGACCCGCTCCTCGGACTGACGCCGGGCCTCGGCGAGGCCCGGACCGGGATCGAGTGGCTTCCCCTGCAGTGGACGATCGCCGAGGGCGAGCACGCGGAGTGGCGCCATCGGTTTGACCGGCTGCTCATCGGCGCACCCTTGGGCCGATCGGCAGAGATCACGGCCGGCCGGCAGACCGTCTCGTGGGCCACGAGCCTGATCTTCACGCCGGCCGATCCGTTCGCTCCGTTCGATCCGGCCGATCCGTTCCGGGAGTTCCGCGCAGGCGTCGACGCCCTCCGGGTGCAGGGCTTCTCCGGTCCCTTCACGGAGCTCGACTTCGTCCTGCGCCCGGCAGACACGCGGGACGGCACGACGATCACCGCTCTCGGACGCATCGCCACGGCGTCCGGTCCGTGGGAAGTGTCGGCGTGGGCCGGCGTGCTGCACGACGAGGGCGCCGTGTCCGCGGCGGCCACGCTCACGGCCGCCGGCAATGCGTTTCGCGGGGAGATGGAGCTACGCTGGCCGGACGACGTGCTCCGGCTGTCGATCGGTGTGGACCGGAGCTTCCCGCTCGCCGGCCGGGACCTGTATGTGATTCTCGAGTATCAGCGCGACGGATACGGCGCCACAGACCCGGACGACTACGTGGACGTCTTCCTCTCCGACCCCTACGGCCGCGGCGAAATGCAGGTGATAGGGCGGAACGAGACCGCGATCCAGGCCTCGTGGCAGGCGACTCCGCTCGTCACGACCGACTTGCTCACCATCTGGAACATGAACGACGGGAGTTTTCTGCTTTCCCCTGCCGCCAGCTACTCCGTGTCGAACGAGGTGTACGTGCGCGGCGGCCTCTTCTTCGGTATTGGGGCGAACGAGCGGCAGATCGAGGTGCCGATCGTTCCGGAAGAGCCTGATATCCGCCTCCCCGGATCCGAGTACGGCATCGTTCCGTCCAGCCTCTACGTCTCTCTGACCGCGTTCTTCTGATTCTTCGAAGCAGCCGTTCCGCCTCGCGGCCCGTCAATTGCTCGACTTTTGCACCACGGGAGCCCACTTTCTACGGCCTCTGGTGACTCGGTGTCAGGATGCCGATACGCCGCAGATGACGGGACGTTAGATGCAGCTGCTGCTCATCCGCCACGCGATTGCCGAAGACCGGTTCGAGTTCGCTCGTACCGAACGGTCGGACTATTACCGCCCTTTGACCGACCGGGGTCGGGCGCGCATGGCGAAGGGCGCCGCCGGTATACGGTCCCTGATCCCTGATATCGACGTGCTCGTCACCAGTCCCCTCACCCGCGCCGTGCAGACGGCGGAGATCGTGGCGCAGGCATACGACGGGTTGCGCATCGAGCACGCGGATGCCCTGGGTACGGGCGACGGCCAGGCCTTCCTCGAGTGGCTGGGTGAGTGCGGTCCCGACGACGTGGTCGCGGCGGTGGGGCACGAGCCGCACATGTCGGATTGGGCGGCCTGGATGCTCACGGGCGCGTGGCACGACTTCGCCGTCGTGAAGAAGGGCTCGGCGATGCTCCTCGAGTTCCCTGGGTCCCTGAAGCCGGGCACGGCATCGCTCCACTGGTTCCTGGCGCCGGCTCAGCTCCGGCGGCTCGGGGGGTAGCCGGCGATGGCCCGCCGTCCGTCCGGTTTACTCGACCTTCCCGCCTACGAGGGAGCGGTCCGCATCGCCCGGTTCTATCTGGATCGGGCGGAACAGGCCGCGGTCCGGCTCGAGAAGAAGGGCGAAGAAGAAGCTCTGCATGATTTCCGGGTGAGCCTGCGCCGTCTTCGGAGCAACGTGCAGGCGTACGCGCCGTACCTCGCCACGGCCGTCTCACCCAAGCTGCAACGCAAGATCCAGAAGCTGGCGTCATCGACGGGTGGTGGACGGGACGCCGAGGTACACCTGGCGTGGCTGGAGAACCGTCAGCTGGACGTGACGATAGCCGAGGCTCCCGGTGTGGAGCTCCTCCGGGACGATCTCGAGGGGCGGCTCAAGGAAGGGTACGGCGAGGCCGTTTCCAAGGCGCCCGACAAGTTCCACAAGCTCGACCGGAGATTCTGTCGGCGGCTGGACGCGCTGGAGACGACGGCCCGCGCCAGCGGGCTCACCGAGGGTGTGCGGTTCGCGACGGCAGTCGAGCGGTGTCTTCCGGAGTACGCCGCCCAGCTCGACGTGCATCTTTCCCGCGTGCACACGCCAGCCGACGAAGCGGAAGCTCACCGCGCCAGGATTCGGGCGAAGCGGCTCCGGTACCTGCTCGAGCCGATCGCGCCCGATGTGAAGGGCGTTGAAGGCCTCGTCACCAGCCTGAAAGACCTGCAGGATCTGCTAGGCGATCTGCGCGACTCACAGTTGCTTGCAGGCCTGGTCGCGGACCTCGAATCACAGGCGACTCGCGGAGCACCGGGGGACGCCGGGCCGGGCCTCCGGAAAGTCGCCGGCTGGCTGGAAGCGGAGCAGCGCGAGATGTTCGGACGCCTGCGCGATAGTTGGCTCGGAGATCGGAGTACGGAGTTCTTCGCGTCGGTCGAGGAAGCCAGGGAATCACTGGTCGTCAGCGGGGCCGCAGACGTCGAGATCGAGCGGAAGTACCTGCTCTCGGAGATGCCGCCGAGCCTCGAGGGACGACCGTACCGGGAGATCGAGCAGGGCTACATTCCCGGCGAGAGACTGCAGGAAAGAGTGCGCTGCTTCCGTCAAGACGGGGCCGAGTGGTACGTACGCACCGTGAAAGTGGGCTCCGGCATTCGGAGGATCGAACTCCAGGAGGACACGGACAGGAAGACGTTCGAGGTCCTGTGGCCACTGACGCAAGGACGTCGAGTCATCAAGCGCCGTTATCGGGTGCCGGAAGGGAGGCTCGTATGGGAAGTGGACGAGTTCACGGACCGGGACCTCCTGCTTGCCGAGGTCGAGCTCCCGTCTGAGGAAGTGAAACCGAAGCTGCCGGAGTGGATCGCACCCTACGTGGTGCGGGAGGTTACCGGCGAATCCGAGTACGTGAACGTAAACCTGGCCCGCTGAGGACCGATCGCATGAGCTCGAGCCAGCCGGATTCGAACGGAGTCCCCTCCTTCGACGAAGCCCACGCCCTGTTCGAGGCCGCCGAGATGGGGGCAGCGGTCTCCAGGTCCGACTACAAGACACGCGCGAACGCCCTCCGCGAGGAACTCCTGGAAGCTCAGACGAGCCTCCGTGAAGCGGATTTTCCGGTAGTCGTGATGTTTGCCGGCGTGGACGGGGCGGGGAAAGGCGAGCTCACGAACCTGTTGAACGAGTGGATGGACCCCCGGGGGATTGCGACCCGGGCGTTCGGCGACCCGTCAGTTCCAGAGGCGGCTCGCCCGAAGTACTGGCGATTCTGGCGAGATCTTCCTCCGCGCGGTGACATCGGCTTGTTCCTCAGCGCCTGGTACACGGATCCGCTGCTCGAGCGAGTGTACGGCGAAACCACGGATGCGCTGCTCGAGGCTCAGCTCGACGAGATCAACGCGTTCGAGAAGACCCTGGCGGACGACGGATACCTCTTCCTGAAGTTCTGGATGCACCTGGGACGGGAAGCGCAGAAGGAACGCTTCGAGCAACTGGAGTCGGATCCTCTGCAACGCTGGCGCGTGACGCGGAAGGACTGGGAGCACTGGACGATGTACGACCGGTTCATTCGCTACTCCGGACACATCATCCGGTGCACCGATACGGAGTGGGCTCCGTGGCACATCGTCGAGGGGGCTGACGCCAACTACCGCAGTCTGACCGTGGGCGAGGCGCTGCTCGACCGGATCACGGAACGGCTGGAAAAGACTGCCGCGACCTCCGGCGGGGGTCGGGCAGAAGCGGCCGACGACGCCAGACAGCCGATCCGAACGGAGATCCGGCCCGTCACGGTTCTCTCGGCCCTGGATACCGGAAAGACCATCGAGAAGAAGACATATCGGGAGGAGCTGATCCGGCTACAGGCCCGACTCAATCGCCTGTACCGGGTTGCCCGGGAGCGCGGCCGCTCCACGATCCTCGTATTCGAGGGGTGGGATGCCGCCGGGAAGGGCGGAGCGATCCGCCGAATCACGCCAGCGCTAGACTCCAGGGACTACCAGATCGTGTCGATCGCCGCCCCGACGGAAGAAGAGAACGACCATCATTATATGTGGAGATTCTGGAGACATCTGCCGGGGGCCGGCCGGTTCCTGATCTTCGATCGGAGCTGGTACGGCAGGGTCCTGGTCGAGCGGCTCGAGGGATTCGCCACGCAGGACGAGTGGCTCCGCGCCTACGAGGAGATCAACGATTTCGAGGCGCAGCTCGTGACTCACGGATCCATCGTCGTGAAATACTGGGTCCACATCACGCGGGAGGAGCAAGACCGCCGCTTCAAGGCAAGGGAGGAAACTCCCTACAAGCGCTGGAAGCTGACGGACGAAGACTGGCGAAACCGCGAGCGCTGGAAGGCCTACGAGGTCGCCGTGGATGACATGGTCAGGCTCACGGGCACGCCGATTGCGCCCTGGTATCTCATCGAGGGAAACGACAAGCGATACGCGCGGGTGCGGGTGCTCGACATCCTGTGCGATGCTCTGGATCGAGCCCTCGACTACCCGCTCCGCGATCTTGACGGGCTGCAACTGGCTAGCACGGATCGGTAAACGTATGGACGACAACGAATTCAAGGGTCGACCGGATGGTAACGGGTCAGAAGAGCGCTCCGCGTGGTCGGAGCGAGTCAGCCTTCCGGATCACCTGAGGCCGCCGCTGCCCGTGCGCCGGCCGGCCGAGGAGCCGCCCGCGCCGGAAGAAGAGGAGATCGCTCTTCCGGTGGCGGATCCGGATCTCGCCGAGCCGGAGACTGCCCCGTTCGGTGGCATCCTGCCGGAGTCGGACGCAGGTGACCGGGCTTCGGCCACGTCGACTGGCCCACGCACCACTCCCCCGGACACGATACCTGTGCCCCAGGCAGGCCCGGACGGAGTCTTCGCTCTCGAGGATTCCGACCTATACCTGAACCGCGAGCTCACGTGGCTCAACTTCAACTACCGGGTGCTCGCTGAGGCGGAGGACGAACGTGTGCCGTTGCTCGAGCGCCTCAAGTTCGTGGCGATCGTGAGCTCGAACGTCGACGAGTTCTTCATGAAGCGGATCGGAGGACTCAAGCAGCAGGTCGGGGCCGGCGTGACGAAGCTGAGCGTCGACGGCCGGAGCGCCCAGGAACAGATCGACGAGAGCTACGCGACCGTGCGCGATCTCGAGGCGCGGAAGCGACTCGCTTTCCTGGAGGTCGCCTCCGCTCTCGCGGAGCATGACATCGTGATCGCCAGTCACGACGAGCTCCCGGAAGAGGACTGCGAGTGGCTGCGCGCCCACTACGTACAGAACGTCTATCCGCTGGTCACGCCGCAGGCCACGGATCCGGCCCACCCGTTCCCGTTCATCTCAAACCTGTCGCTGAACCTGCTCGTCACGCTGCGCCTGCCGGGCGACCCGTTCCCGTCGCTGGCCCGTGTGAAGGTGCCGGTGGGCACGGGCACGCCGCGCCTACTCGCGCTTCCCGACCGGAACGTGTTCGTGCCGCTCGAGCAGGTGATGGCGGCCAACCTGGACCTCCTGTTCCCGGGCATGGAGATCGATGCGTGCGAGCTATTCAGGGTCACGCGGAACGCCAATACGGAGATGGAGGAAGACGAAGCGGACGATCTGCTCGCGATGATCGAGACGGAGCTCCGGCAGCGGAAGCTAGCTCCGATCGTGCGACTGGAGGTTACCCCGGACATGGACCCGGTGCACCGCGGCATGCTCGCCGCTGAGCTGGGCCTGGACGAGGAGTCCGATGTATTCGAGATGGAGGGGACGCTTGGCCTCGGCGACCTGTGGCAGGTTGTCGGCACCGACGCGCCCGGGCTGAAGGACCAACCGCACCACCCGGTGGACCATCCTCAGATCGTGTCAGATCGCACGATCTTCCACTCGATCCGTGACTCCGGCTCATTGCTGGTGCATCATCCGTACGAATCGTTCTCGACGTCCGTCGAGCGGTTCCTGCGCGAGGCGAGTCTCGATCCGAAGGTGCGCGCGATCAAGATGACGGTGTACCGCACGTCGGCCGATTCGAAAGCCGTCGACTACCTGATCGAGGCGGCCCGAAACGGCAAGCAGGTCACGGCGGTCGTGGAGCTCAAGGCCCGGTTCGACGAGGCCGCGAACATCCGGTGGGCGAACCGGCTGAGCGCCTATGGAATCCACGTGACGTACGGCGTGGTGGGGCTCAAGACGCACTGCAAGGCGATCCTCGTGGTGCGGCAGGACTACGACGGACTGCGGCGCTACGCGCACGTCGGGACCGGCAACTACCATGCGGGCACAGCCCGTCTGTACGCCGATATCGGCCTGCTCACGGCAGATCCTGATATCGGGAGCGATCTTACGGAGCTGTTCAACTATCTGACGACCGGCTACAAGCCGAGTCGGAATTACCGAAAGATCCTTCCGGCTCCGAAGATCCTGAAGCCGGCAATCCTGGCGAAGATCGAACGCGAGATCCAACAGCACGGGGAGTACGGCAACGGGCTGATCCAGATGAAGCTCAACGCCCTCGAGGACGTGGACGTGACCCGGGCCCTGTACGAGGCCTCCCGGGCCGGTGTGAAGGTAGACCTGGTGGTCCGCGATACCTGTCGACTCCGGCCGGGCATCGAGCGACTGTCGGACAACGTGCGGGTGGTAAGCATCGTGGGACGGTTCCTGGAACACAGCCGGGTCTACTACTTCCACAATGGCGGGGACGAGGAGTACTACATCGGCTCGGCGGACGCGATGCGGCGTAACCTCAGAAGCCGGGTAGAAATCGTGGCTCCAGTCGAGGATCCAGAGCTCCGCTCGGAGCTGCGGCTGATCCTGGACACGCAGCTGGCGGACCGACGTTCCGCGTGGGAGATGCGGGCGGACGGCAGCTACGAGCAGCGCCGGCCTGAAGGCGGCGAGAACCGGCGCAGCTCGCAATCCGAGCTGATTCGCTCGGCGGAAGCCCGGCACAAGGAGGCGACCCGGCTGAAGCGGCGCAAGCCGCGAGGCATCCGGGCCCTCGAGCAGACCTCCGAGGAATAGCAGGTCGCTAGATGGACGCAACGGGATTTGTCGATCCCGGTTCCCTGCAACTGATCTTCGGGCTTCTCGGCGGACTGGCCCTGTTCCTATACGGAATGGACCAGATGGCCGGCTCGCTGAAGATCGTGGCCGGGGACCGGATGACGTCCATTCTGGCCCGCCTGACCCGAAACCGGGTGGCGGGCGTGCTCACCGGTGCGTTCGTCACGGCCGTCATCCAATCGTCTTCGGTCACGACGGTCCTCGTGGTCGGCTTCATTTCGGCCGGCCTCATGACTCTCGCCCAGTCGGTCGGCGTCATCCTCGGGGCCGACATCGGCACCACGATCACGGCACAGATCATCGCTTTCAACATCAAGGAATACTCGCTGCTCCTGGTGGCGCTGGGTTTCCTCGTCATGTTCGTGGCGCGGCGCGAGACGACCCGTCACTACGGGACGGCCATCATGGGCCTCGGCCTGGTATTCCTCGGCATGGGGATCATGGGCGAGGCGATGAAGCCCCTCCGCACGTGGCAGCCGTTCCTGAACGTCATGGCCGGGATGGAGAATCCGTGGCTCGGGATCGCGGTGGGAGCGGTGTTCACGGCGCTGGTGCAGTCTTCGTCCGCCACCGTGGGGATCATCATCGTTCTCGGCAGCCAGGGGCTCGTGTCTCTGCCGGCCGGCATCGCGCTCCTCCTCGGAGCCAACATCGGAACCACGGTGACGGCCCTCCTGGCCTCGATCGGCCGGCCGCGCGAGGCCCAGAGATCCGCTGTGATCCACCTGATCTTCAAGGTCGTGGGTGTTCTGATCTGGGTGTTCCTGATCGACCAGCTCATGTGGCTCGCCGTCCAGGTCTCACCCTCCCACCCCGAGCTGGCCGGCGCGGCCCGGCTGGCGGCCGAGACACCGCGCCAGGTCGCCAACGCGCACACGCTGTTCAACGTCGCCAACACGCTGCTCTTCCTGCCGTTCGTCAACGTCTTCGTGTGGCTGGTGCGTCGCCTGGTGCCGGATCGGGAGGAGGGCGACCGCTTGGTGCGAATCAAGTACCTGGACGAGGGTCTGCTGAGCACGCCGGCCTTCGCGCTCGACCGGGCTCGCCTCGAGATGCTTCACATGGGCGACCGCGTTCGCGACATGCTCCGGGACATCCTTCCCGTCACGCTCGGCGGCGACCGGGAAGACCTTAAGGGGTTCGCGGCGAAGGACGACGAGGTGGATCAGCTGCACGGCGAGATCGTGACCTACTTGGGACGAGTGAGCCAGGAGACCCTCACGGGAGGCCAGACTGACGAGCTGCTCAAGCTGATGGAGGCCACGAACGACCTCGAGAACATCGGAGACATCATCGAGACCAACCTGGTAAGCCTCGGGCACTCCCGGCTGGACGATGGAGTGCGCGTCAGCGCGGCTACCGCGGGCGTCCTGGACGAATTTCATCTCGCGGTCACTCGGGCCCTCGACATGGCGCTGGTCGCCGTGTCACAGAAGAACGAAGCGGCGGCGGCCGAAGTCGTGGAAATGAAGGCGGACATCAACCGACTGGCCGATTCTGCCGCGCTGCACGAGGCCCGGCGGCTCGTCGCACATGAGCCGGGACGCCTCGCGGCGTACACTTTTGAAGTGGATGTCCTGGAGAGCTTGAAGCGGGTCTACTACTTCACGAAGCGGATGGCCCGAGCAGCGCTGCCTTCCGTAGATCTCCGGACGAGCGAGGCGCACGAAGCGAAGGAAGCGACCGTGACGGAGGGAAATGCAGGGACTGAGAAGACCTAGCCCCTAGAGCCGAAAGGAGATCCCGGCGCCGGTGAACCAGTTGGGATCCGGGTCCTGCAGACTGATGCCGATCCGCCAATCAACCTGGAAATTCGCCCCAACACCCCATGTGAGTCCGCCATCGAGGTAATGGTCCGAACCGCCTCCCCGGTTCTCGGGGAAGAGCCCGTACCACTCGACGTAGGCGGTCAGTGGATCACCGATCGCGTATCCGAGCACGATACTCCCGATGCCCTGGTGAAAGCGTTCTCCGTCGGACCCCAGGTATGCCCAACCCACATTGGATCCCAGGTTGAGTCGGTTCGTGAGGCCGAAGTCGAGCGCCACCTTCGCTCCCGGCTGCAAGGCGTCCTCGCCGAAGCCGCTCTCACCCGTCGGCAGGTTCGCGCCGATGAGCAATGCCACCTGCGGAACGGCGGCCGAGCTTTCGATCGGCCTTCGGTACATGATGGCCTTCGCTGCTACGGTCAGGTCCTCGAGGCCGCCCCTGTCCTCGCCGGGGGCCCGAAGCAGTGAAAAGGAGTTCAATCCTAGCCGTCCCTCCAGCCACGACAGGATCCCGGCACGGACCAGCAGCTCGCCAAAGTTGTCGCGCTCCTCGTCGCCGGTTTTCGTGAAAGTGTACCCTAGTTCGACCTGGAAGCGGCCGGGGGCGACCGTCGACGCGCTCTCCGTGAAGTCAGGCCGGTCAGTGACCATGGGCTCGGTTTCCTGGGCCAGGCCTCTCCCGGGTCGTGCCAGGATCAACGCGATCGCCAAAGCGCTCCCGACCGCAGCTCGTATCATGATCGTGTTACACCACATACCCAACCAGGACTGCATAGTTTAGAGTAAGCTAAATTCTTGTCGGGATCCTGCCGCTTGCTCTGACTCCTGTCAAGGTAGGCCACTTGATCCCCGCTTGATCGAAGGCGTCCACGTTCAGGGCGAAAGCCGATCCACCGAACGTGGAGGACACGATGCGAAAGCACGCTGCAACACCCGTGATCACGACACTGATCGCACTCCTGCTCCCGATGCAGGCGGCGGCCCAGGAGGCCGACGCGGTCCGTCCCGGCGACCGGGTACGAATCGCATCCACGAGCGCCTCCGGCCAGGTCGATATCGACGGCACGATCTCGGCTGTCGACGAGCGGGGCCTCCTCATCGAGGGCGCGCACCTCTACGCGGCGGGTCGGTTTCCGGTACACGGCACCAACGTTCGCGTCACCCGCGACGACATTCGGCGGATCGAAGTGTACCGCGGCACGAAGTCCGGTGCGGGAACCGGCGCCCTGATCGGAGCGGCGCTCCTTGGCGTCGCCGGGGGAGTGGCCGGCGTGGTAGCCCACACGACCGAATGCTCGCCAAGCGGGTTTCTGGACTTCAGCTTCGAGCTTTGCGGCGCCGAGGCGTCGATCATTCCACTTGGCATCGCTGTCGGTGCGGCAACGGGTGCCCTGCTCGGGGCACTGATCGGTCTGCCCTTCCGATCGGAGAAATGGGATACCGTGCCGATCGAGGAGATCCGCATCACCCCGGACGTGTACGCCGGTGGCGTCAGCGTTCAGATTACGGGCAGGTTCTGACAGGGCTACCCGGCCGTCCGGGTTCGTAACCGGGGAGCACTGATTGGTACGCCCTCGGCCCACTCGCTATTATTCCCGCCTTCATGAACGACAGGGGGTCGGCTCCGCAGCGGGCCTCGAACGGTTTTCGCGCTCCGGCGCGCAGCGGAAGGCGGGAATGGCGACACCGATGGAGCACGTCGAGGACCGAGAAGAAGGGGTGCCGGAGCAGGATCAGCAGGGCCTGCAGCCGGCCGACCTGCTCTCCATGTATCGGACGATGTACCTGTCGAGGCGCCTCGACGACCGCGAGCTGCTGCTGAAGAGGCAGCAGAAGATCTTCTTCCAGATCAGTGGAGCGGGGCACGAGGCCATAGGGGTCGCGGCCGGCATGGCCCTGCGGTCGGGATACGACTGGTTCTTCACATACTACCGGGACCGGGCCCTGGCCCTGCAGCTCGGAGTCACTCCCTACGAGATGTTTCTCGAGGGCGTCGCCGCGGCGGAAGATCCGGCAAGCGGTGGGCGGCAGATGCCTTCCCACTGGGGCCACAAGGACCACAACCTGGTCAGCGCCTCCAGCCCGACCGGCACCCAGTTTCTGCAGGCGGTCGGGTGCGCAGAGGCCGGAGTCCGTGCCGGCAGGCTCGGTCTGGCCGACGCGGGTGTCGAGTTTCACGACGATGAGGTCGTGCTCGTCACGACGGGTGACGGGACGACGTCCGAGGGCGAGTTCTGGGAGTCGCTGAACACGGCTTCGAATCTCAAGCTTCCCGTCGTCTATCTCGTGGAGGACAACGGGTACGCGATCTCGGTGCCGGTGGAGGTGAACACGGCCGGCGGCAGCATCTCGAAGCTCGTGTCCGGCTTCCCGGACCTGCTGGTGATCGAGGTTGATGGGACCAATCCGATCGCCTCCTACGGTGCGATGCGGAGAGCGGCGGAGCACTGCCGCGCCCGACGGGGCCCGGCCCTCGTGCACGCCCACGTGACGCGCCCGTACAGCCACTCGATGTCCGACGACGAGCGGCTGTACAAGCCGGAGTCCGAGAGGGAGAAAGAAGAAGCCCGGGACCCGATCGCCAACATGGCCGCTTTCCTGGTGAGCGCGGGGATCGCGACCGAAGACGAGCTCGAGGAGCTGCGTGAGATCGTGGACACCGACGTCCTGGAGGCCAGCGAGCTGGCCGTGGATCAGCGACAACCTGGCCCCGAGACGGTGTACGATCAGGTGTTCTCGCCCGAAGTGGACGTGACCTCTGCTGACTTCGCGACCGAGCCCGCGTTCGAAGGGGGCCCGACCACGGTAGTGGATCTCCTCAACGCCTGCATGCGGGACGAAATGCGGCGCGATCTCCGTGTGGTGGCCTTCGGCGAAGACGTGGCGGATGTCTCCCGCGAGCAACACCTGGACGAGGTGAAGGGAAAGGGAGGGGTCTTCAAGGTCACCTGGGGTCTGCAGCGGGAGTTCGGGTCGGACCGCGTGTTCAACTCGCCGCTCGCGGAGGCCAACATCGTCGGGCGCGCCGTAGGAATGGCGCTTCGCGGGATGAAGCCGGTCGTCGAAATCCAGTTCTTCGACTACATCTGGCCGGCCTTCCACCAGCTCAGAAACGAAGTCGCCACGATGCGGTGGCGCTCCAATGGCACCTTCACCGCGCCTCTGGTCGTGCGAACCACGTACGGCGGGTATCTGTCGGGCGGCGCCATATACCACTCACAGACCGGTGCGTCACTGTTCACGCATACGCCGGGCATGCACGTGGTCTGTCCATCGAACGCCGAGGACGCGAACGGCCTGCTGCGTACGGCGATCCGGTGCGACGACCCGGTCCTGTTCCTCGAGCACAAGCACTTGTACCGCCAGACCTACAACAAGGGCCGGTATCCGGGCCCCGACTACATGATCCCGTTCGGAAGGGCGAACCGCGTCGAAGAGGGTGACGAGATCACGGTCGTGACCTACGGTGCCCTCGTCGAGAGAACCCGCAAGGCGCTTCGCGCGCTCGAGCGGGAGGGGCGGCCGATCCAGGCCGACGTACTGGATCTTCGCACCCTGAACCCGCTCGACATGGACGCGATCGCCGATTCTGTGAAGCGCACGAACCGGGTGCTCGTGGCGTACGAAGACTCGAAGTCGTGGGGGTGGGGCGCCGAAATCGCGGCCCGCATCGCGGACGAGCTGTTCGAGTGGCTGGACGCCCCGGTGCGCCGGGTGGCGGCGACGGACACGTTCGTGGGTTACGCCCCACAGCTGGAGGCGGAGATCCTGCCGCAGGTGCCGGACCTCGCGGAAGCGATGGAGGAGCTCAGGACGTACTGACGAGAGGCGGTGCTCCGGGATGAAGAGACGTACGTTCCTGACCTTACCGAAGGACGGTGGCCCCGTTCTCTCCGAACAGGAAGCTCACCACCTCGTCGATCGAATCCTGACCGCATCAGGGGCGGACGAGACATCCGTCGCCCTTTCTGGCACCCGCCGCGTCAACTCACGCTACGCGGTCAATCGCATCACGACGGCAGGAGAGTCCGTAAACCTGATCGCGGCCATCACGGCGCGTTTCGGGCGACGGTCGGCCACCCTCTCCATCAACGAATTCGACAACGGGTCATTGCTCGAAGCGGTGGGCGCGGTGGGGAGAATGGCCCGACTCGCCCCGGACGATCCGGAATGGATGCCGCTTCTCGGACCGCAGGAATACGGGACATCAGGCGGTTGGCACGAGTCCACCGCGGGCCTCGATGCGGAGCGCAGGGCAGCGGTCGCCGCGTCGGCCATCGAACAGGCGGAAGCGGCTAACGGAGATATCACCGCGTCCGGCTTCATGGACGTGCGTGCTGGCGCGCGCGCCCTCGGCAATTCTGCCGGTCTGTTCGCGTATCATCCGGCCACGTCGGTCTCCTATTCGCTGACTGCGCGCACGGGGGACGGCACGGGATCGGGCTGGGCCGGGGTCGGACACAGGGACTGGTCGCGCGTGGATTCGGATGCGATGCACGTCACGGCGATCGAGAAGGCGATCCGGTCTCGGCGTCCCAGGTCGCTCGAGCCGGGTAAGTATCCGGTGATCCTCGGGCCGGAGGCCGTGGCCGATCTGGTCGGCCTGCTCGTTCGAGCTCTCGACGCGCGGGCCGCCGACGAAGGACGCAGCGCGTTTTCCGCGCCCGACGGAACGAAGCTCGGCGAGCGCGTGGTGGGGGAGCGTGTCACGCTGCGATCGGATCCGATTGCCATGGGTGGTGCCCCGTTTCGTGTCAGCGACGGTTTCCCGGCGCGGCTGACTCCGTGGATCGAGAACGGCGTGCTGCGCAACCTGGCGTATTCGCGTTTCTGGGCGCAGGAGAAAGGCCGAGAGCCGATCAGTCTGTCCAGCTCGTTCCGCATGGAGGGTGGCGAAGGAACACTCGAGGACCTGATCGCTTCCACCGAGCGCGCCGTTCTCGTCACGCGACTGTGGTATATCCGGAGCGTCGACCCCCGGACGATCCTGCACACCGGCCTCACGCGCGACGGCACGTTCTGGGTGGAGAACGGTCAGATCTCCCATCCCGTGAACAACTTCCGGTGGAACGACTCCCCGCTCTTCGTGCTCCGCAACCTGGAAGGACTGGGCCGGCCAGTGCGTGTCACGTCCGGTGGTTCGGGTGACTCCATGCGCGAGACGCCCCCGCTTCGGGCCAGCGAGTTCAACTTCAGCAGTATCTCGGAGGCGGTGTGATGGAGCGACGAAAGTTCGTGCGGACTTCCGCCTGCGCGGCGGGCGGGCTGGTACTGGTGCGAGGCGGTCTCGCGTCCGCGCACCCACCGTCGTCCCCAGGCCCGACCCCGTCTCCCGTCGACGCCGCGTCCCGCGATGTGGTTCTCACCGCACTCGATGCTGCGTCGGCGGCAGGCTCCGACTACACCGATGCGAGAGTCGGACTGTACCGGGAACAGAGGGCGAGCACGCGCGAGGACCGCGTCACCGAGGTGTCGGAATCGAGTTCGCTCGGCTTGGGCGTTCGCGCTCTGGTCGCCGGGAGCTGGGGGTTCGCTGCCACGCGTGATCTGACTCGTGAAGCGGCGGCCCAGGCCGGGCGCGAGGCGGCGGCCATCGGACGCGCCAGCGCGGCGGTTCAGCCCGCGACGGTGAGTCTTGTGCCCGTCGAGTCGTACGGAGAGGTGAGCTGGGCGAGCGCTCTCGAAGTGGATCCGTGGGACGTGCCCCTGGCCGAGAAGGTGGAACACCTGCTCGCCCTCAACGAAGTGGCGCTCCGGAATCCATCCGTGAGCTTCGTGAACTCGAGCCTGCATTTCGTGAAGATCGAGCAGACGAGCGCCACGACGGAGGGCACGGTCGCCACGCAGACCATCGTGCGCACGAATCCGGGAATGAGCATCACGGCGGTGTCTGGTGATCGCACGGATTTCCAGACCCGCTCCGCAAGCGTTTCGCCGGCCGGACGGGGATGGGAGTACGTGCTGGCCCGGATGACCCCGGAGGCGGCCGAGCGTTGGGCAGCGGAGGCGGCCGAGAAGCTCGACGCGGCGAGCGTGGAGCCGGGCCGCCACGACCTGATCCTGCTCCCTTCGCACCTGTGGCTCACGATCCACGAATCGATCGGTCACCCGACTGAGCTGGATCGGGCCCTCGGGTACGAGGCGAACTACGCCGGAACCAGCTTCCTGGCGCCGCCGGAAGCCGTGATCGGCAAGCTGCAATTCGGGTCGGAGCTAGTGAACGTGGAGGGGGAGCGAACATCCGTCGGCGGCCTCGCGTCAATCGGGTGGGACGAAGAGGGAGTGAAGGCCACGCAATGGCCGATGATACGGAACGGCATATTCGTGGACTATCAGACGACGCGAGAGCAGGCGGCCTGGATATCGGATCTCACCGGAGTGGAGAGCAGCCACGGCTGCGCCCACGCCGATAGCTGGGCCAACATCCCGTTTCAGCGCATGCCCAACATGAACCTTCTGCCAGGCGCGGAGGATGCGACGATCGATGACCTCGTCGCAGCGACTGATCGAGGAATTCTCATCGACGGCAGCGGCTCCTATTCGATCGATCAGCAGCGGTTCAACTTTCAGTTCGGTGGGCAAGCCTTCTGGGAGATCCGCGGCGGCCGGAAGACCCGCATGCTTCGCGATGTGGCTTATCAGGCCCGGACCACTGATTTTTGGAACGCCCTGGACATGATCGGGGGTCCGTCGACCTACGAAATGGGCGGGAGCTTCTACGACGGAAAGGGCCAACCGGGACAGGTCAACGCCGTTTCGCACGGCTGCCCGGTTGCCCGGTTCGCGGGGATCGACGTCCTGAATACGGCTCGCTGACCGGGCCGACGAGCGGCTTCGGACAGGGGCTAGTTCCCCCTGGTCTTCCGCTCCGCACGCTCGAACACGAGGTCGAGCAGTCCCTTGCGAAAACCGGATTGGGGTCCGAACAGGGACCCCAGCAACACTCTCCTCTGCTCGGACCCGATCCGGATCTCGTCGACGCGGACCGCCCCGGTCACGTCGACGTAGCGAGTGGACACCGTGTCGCCACGCACTTCGTGCTCCAGCCGGTCCCCGTCACGAATGCCGTCGGCGGCCAGGATCCCGAATCGACCCGCGTTCTCCGTATCAAGCCTCCGGAACTCCGCATCCGTGAGCAGGCCGGCACTCACCAGTTTCTGCATCGCGTTCCGGTTGGCGTCGAGGAACCGCTTCAGGCCGAACGATCGGAGAAACACCATGCGGACATCGGCCCGATCGGCACTCAGGTACAACGCGGCGACCGAATCTGGCGAGGGCCGCGGATCAACCTGCTCGCTCACGAGTTCGGCCGCACGGTCAGGTGTCTCGCCGAGTACCGTGAGCTCGAGACGAACGGCATCGACCTTGAAAATAGTCCTCTCGAGCACGTAGTCGAATCGAGCGCAGCACTGCGGCTGGCTCTCCTGCGCCAGGGCGTCTGAGAAGCTCGAGACGACCAGGAACAGGCCGGCGAAGAGCGGCGTCGCCCGCCGCATGCCAGGGCCGCGCATCAATCACGTCCCGAGGAGGCGGAGGGTCGCAGAGCCGATGATGGCCCTTGCGGTCCCCGCGCCATGATGGCCGGAAGCACGATCAGCGTACAGATCAGTACGTTGGTCATTCCGATCATGAGCAGGGCTCCCATCCCAGAGATTGCCCGATGGCTGGCAAACGTGAGGCTTCCGAATCCAGCCATCGTGGTGAGAGCACTGTACAGAATCGCCCGCCCGGTGGCCGTGTCGAGCAGTCGCTCTCCGGCCCCGCTGTGCTGCCGTCTGTGCACCATGTGGATTCCAGCGTCCACACCGATTCCGAGGAGAAGCGGCAGGGTGATGATGTTCGAGATATTGAACGGGATGTCCCACAGCACGGCCGCCGCTCCGGTCAGAAGGGTGGCGAGGATCAGCGATGTCATCACTATGGCGCTCGACCGGGGATCGCCCAGCAACAGCAGCAGGGTGACGGCCGTCGCCAGGAGCGCCAGACCGAAGGCCTGTCGGAAGGCCCGCACGGTGACCTTCCCGAGCTCCACGTTCTCGACAGGCATGCCCGTGATCGCAGGTTCTTCAACCTGGATCGCCTCGACGAAGTCACGGAGTTTCTGCGGCGTATCGAGTCGTTCCGCGGGCAGGACCTGGACTCGTTCCACGCCGCTCTCCGCCACCCAGCGCTCCCGCAAAGCCACCGGAAGGTCGTTTCTCGTGACGGGACCGGCGCTGAGCGCCTTTCGGAAGGCGGCCTGTACCCACGGCAATGTACCGACCAGTGACTGTTCGAGGCCCGTAGCGATCGACACGCGGGTCCCTGCGGGCCATACGCGCAGCGAAGATCGCCATGAGTCGATGAGGAAAAGGAGTTGGCGGGCCGCGGCGCTCGTTGCCGAATCTCCCTCCAGGTAGAGACGTGACGCCGTGTCGCGGAGGCGTTCCACGGCGGCCAGACGGTCCTCGTGGGCCCCCTCGCTGTTTCCCGCATCCACGACTGAGTTTTGCGCGGGTACGGGCCCCGGCCCCAGGTCGTCTGCCAATCCGCGGATGACCTTCAGCTTGGCCTCCTGATCCGACGGCACGAACGTGCTCAGCGTCATGGTTCCCCGCACTCCATCGATCTCTTCGAGTCGGGCAGCGACAGCTGCCGCGCTGGCCGAGTCCGGCTCCGTCATGGATACGGCGCGCACCGCCGTGTTGGGGTCCTCGAGCAGTTCACCCAGCGTAACCACGGATTCGGAGGCCGGATCGCTCATGTTGATGACGTCCTGGTCAAATCGGACCCGTGGAATGAGAACCGCGGAGCCGACGGCCAGCAGGAGAGCCGCCGCGAGGATCGGACGCCGGCCCCGGGTGACCGCCTGGTCGAGCCAGGCCATGGGTCTGCGCCGTGGACCGGATCGATCGGCCGTGCGGACGGTCCCTTCCGGATCCGGCTCCGGGAGGCGGAACGGGCGCACGCTGAGGAGCGCGGGAAGCAGACCGACCGTGGCCACGAAACTGATCAGCATTCCCGTGCCGCCGATCTTACCCAGATCCGCGACTCCGGTGAAATCGGTGGCCATGAACGCATAGAAGCACAGAGCGGTGGTCACGGCGCTGAAGAAGAGCGCCACGCCGGCCCGCTTGGCCGTAACGCGCAGGGCCTCGATGTGCGAGCCGGTCTCCCCTCGCGACTCCCTGTAATTCAGGCAGAAGTGGATCGCGTAGTCGATGCCCAGTCCGACATACAGGATCGCGAAGGCCACGGAGATCATGTTCAGGCTTCCCACCGCGGCAGCGGCGAACGCCCCCGTGCCGACCAGTCCAGCGAAGAGCACGCACAGACTCGCGAACAGAAGACGGGCCGACCTGAGGGCCATCAGCAGAATGATCGCCACCATGATCAGTGCTCCGACCAGGAGCCGGGGCACGTCGGAAAGACCGGCGTCAATCGACTCGTGCTCGAACGCCTCGGATCCGGTGATGCGGACCTGGACGGCCCTGGGGTCCAGATCGAGCCGCGCGGCGCCCTCGCGAATGGCCTGCATGGCGGCGGCGGCTGGCCTGGAAGCCGAGTAGTCGAGATTGGGCTTGGCGAGGATGAAACGTCTGAGGTCAGCCGTCGTCGATCGGCGTCCCCGCATGAGATCGGTCCACGGAAACACGAAGAGATTGCCGCTCCGGCTCGAGTAGAAGGCACCTCCGAGAGCCATGAGAATCGGAGCCACGCTCGGTTCGCTCGCCGAGTCTGCGGTGGCCATGTCCTCCACGGCCGACGCGAGACCGCCCAGCGTCGGCTCCTTCTCGAGGGCGAGCCACGTCGAGCCGTAGTCCCTCATTCGCGCACGGAGATCCTCGAGCTCTTCGGCGCTGGAGAACAGGAGTCCGTGACGCTGGAAGAAGTCGTCCCCCCCCGCCGCATACACGAAGCTGAACACGTCGGTGCGAGAGGCGAGATCCCGCGCCAGCAGGCGTTGGGCTTCCGCCGCTATCTCCGGAGTCCGCGCGTCGATGACGATCTGCATGTCTTCGAGAAGGTGCGGGAACGTCCGCTCGAGCGCCGCGTGGGCCTGTCGCCAGGGAAGCTGATCCGAGACCAGGTTCCCGGTGTCCGCGTCCACTCGCAGATGCGTCCAGGCGAACCACGCCAGCGGAACGAGAAAGACGAAACTCAGCCCGGCCACTAGGCGGGCATGCCGGGCGGACCACACCACCCAATCGCCGAGCAGCCGTTCGAGACGACCGTCGCGGTCGATCACGCCTGCTCTCTCGATCTCTCGGTGGGCCCGTCTGCCGGTGCGGGTTGAGCCGACTTGAGGCGGGCCGACCCGTCCAGGCGATACGTGTGGCCGCGCCAGTCGAGCTCGGGCCGGACCAGCATCGAGAGACCGATCGGAATCGTCGCCGGGAAAGGCGTCCAGGCCATCCAGGCGTATCGGAGCGGAAGGGACTCGCCTCCGACCATGCGATGCAGCCGAATGAAGTGCAGTCCCTCCAGGGTCCAGACGAGAGTGGCGAGCGCGGCGAGCCACGGGTGTCCGGTGGCCAGCATCGCGATAGCCAGTCCGAGAGAGATGAAGTAACTGACCGCACGCACGACGAACGGTAGGGCGAATGAGGCCGGAATACCTCCTCGACCGCAGAACAGCCAGCGCCGCCACAACTTGAGAAAGCCCGCGAAGCCGAGACCGTGGTTGATGACCTGGAGCGTGTGTGTGCCCATGACGTTGCTGTAGCCGGCCTCGACGATGCGGGCGCCCAGGTACATGTCGTCCACCAGTTGGCCGTCTGCGCACTTCACTCCGCCAATATCCAGCAGCGCCGATCGGCGGAAGGCCATCGTCTGGCCCATGAGGAAGGGCAGAGTGCGCCCGGGCCCGAGCGCCGTCTCCATCCCGCCGACCAGGTACGCATTAAGAATGATGGCGTATCCCACGTCCCCGGCGGACCGCGGGCGGCACGGATTGACCACGGGGGCGAAGCCCGCACCCGCGGACCCGTCCGCCATGAGGTGTTCGACCAGGTTTGTCAGCACGGCGGCATCAGGTCTCGTGTCGGAGTCGCCGAAGACGATGATCTCCCCGCGCGCTTCGGCTTCTCCGACGATCATGTTGTTGATCTTCCCGGTGCGACCTGCCGGCGGCGGACCCGCCAGGACGATCCGGGCGAACCCGGGGTCGCCGGAGGACTCGTGCGCCGCGATCGCTCGAAGAACGAGAGGGTAAGCCGGATCTTCCTCGTCCTCGAGAACGAAGATGGTCTCGATTTCGCCCGGGTAGCCGGTGTCCAGGGCGGCCCTGAAGTTGGCCTCCTGTTCGACATCCGCACCCTTCACGGGACGGATCACCGTCACCGGCGGATACGTGGCGAGTCCTTCGGGGCGCTGTCCGTCCCTCATCTGCAGCGCCCGTACGGTCCTTCGATGGGCAAAGCCCAGCTGGACCAGCAGTCCGACCAGTACGGCCGCCACGACAACCGGGATCATTTCGCTTTCCTCACCCGCCACATCCTCAGATCCGCCACCAGTTCAGCGCGAGTCACCCCTTGGCCAGCCAGGCTCACGCCCTGGCCGAAGAGGTCGTAGTGGGGCAGTGCGTTGCGGCGATCGATCCACTCCGCCTCGAGGCCGTACGACCTTCCCCACTCGATCAACTCCTCCACCGACGTGTCGCTGTACGCGTGCACCAGGGTGTCGCCCTTCTTCACGTCCAGGCGCGGGATGTCGCGCAGCGCTGTATGGTAATGGAAACGTATCACGCCACATCATACTCCCCGTGGAGGCACCCGCGCAGCCTTGATCGCTCCAGCCCTGATCGCCGCCCTCGGACTGCTGCTGGTCCTTCTTCTCGTCCGCCCCCCGGGATGGGTCATGGTCCTGTTTCTCCTGGTCCTGTTCCTGCCGGGCCGCTGGTGGCACTGGAAGACCCGCCGATTCCGGCGGGGACTACGTCTTCTTCGCCGCGGAGACGCCGGCAGCGCCCGGTCGGAGCTGGAGGCCTTCCTGTTCCAGGTGACGCGCGAAACGAACTTCCGACGCGTCCAACCGTATTTCAACCTCGGCCGGTCGTATCCGTACGAAGTGGCTGCCCGCGCCAACCTCGGCGTGTGTGACCTTCAGCAAGGGAGAGCCGAGGCCGCCCTGGAGAGGTTCCGGTCGGCGCTTGCCGAGGAGCCTTCCTGGGTACCGGCCCGCTACGGAGAGGCAGTGGCCCTGAAGCTTCTCGGACAACCGGATGCGGCTGAAGCGTCGGCACGCCAGGTTACCGACCTCAGGCCATCGTACGTGGCCGCGAGGTTGCTGCTGGGCTCTGTGCTCCGGGAATCAGGCCGTGACGCGGAGGCAGAGGAAGTCCTGGCTCCGCTCGTCGACGATGGCCGCGATGCGGAGGCGCTGCTCCAGGCTCTGGAGGACCGGTGGGGCATCGGGGAGATGTGACGGAGGAGACATGACCCGTCGGCCGGCCCCACGGCATCCGCCAGGGAACGGACATGATGTCGGGGTAAAGTCTACTACTTCCCTTCGTGTTCGTGGGCGGCCACTGGAACCTGTCCCTCCGAGGGCATGGCCCCCTGGTCCATCTGTCCGTTGTCCATGCCGTCCATCTCGCCGTGGTCGCCGTGCCCATGGCCGCCCGCCTTCTTCGGCGCTTCGATCGTGTTGATGAGGTCAGCGACATAAGCTGGATCATCACGTCGGAAGTCGGGCCACACGACGTCCTTCGAGGCCCAGATCACGCCCCCGATTTCGCCCATTCCTCCATCCGGCGTCGGATGCGACATTGGGTTCTCGTATTCGACGTAGATCCTATACACGTGGTCCCGGCTTACCTTGATTCCGCCGGTCATCCACAACCGACTCTCCGAAACGCCCACCAGCCGGCCCTCATCGTCGTACTCGGGCTCGGCTTCCCAGAGCACCTTGTCCGCCGTCACGTCCTCGAGCCGCAGCACCTTCGCGTAGTCGTGCAGGTGGCCGCCAATGCCCAGGATTCGTCCCTCGATCACCGGGCTGGCCTCGTAGGCGTGCACCGTCTTTCCGGGAGGAACCGCGAAGTCCTTCGCGCCTACCGGACCCATGACGTCGAGGTAGAACGGGTAGACGTCACGTGGCTGCACGAAGCCGTCTTCCTTCAGGCTGTACGAGATCCTCACCCTCAGATAGGCCTCCGCGATGTCCTCTCCAACCGGATTGGCGAACATGGAGGAGATGATCAACCGGTCGCCGGCCTGGATCGGATACCCGAACAGGGACGGCATCTTCTTCTGACTGGTCTCCCGGCCGGCCGCTATGACACGCCTCGCGATGGGGGCGAAAACGTCTCGCTTGTCAGGATCGATGAAGTTGACGTGGTGCAGCAGATCCATCGGAAGAGCTCGTCCCTCGCCATCCTCCATCTTTACCTCGAAACCGTGGAGCCACCCGTCCACCGGGATCTCGGCCAGCTGGATCGGCAACCTCATGTGACCCATGTCCGCTGGCAGGTTCAGGGGACCGATCACGAAATCGGTCACACGCTCGTCCGGGTGGTCCTCGACCCGCACATACTCGCTCCCGGTCGGAATCTCTGGCACCGCAAGGTTCATTTCTTCCACCATGGACACCGTCATCTGCTGTGCGGTCAGGGCGGCGGGAAGGAAGGCCGTCGCGGCCATCAGGACCAGGATGCGGTACATCATCATGCTCTCCGTCAAAGTTCTATTGTGTCGGGACAGCCTCGGTCGGCAGGCACGGTCAGTCGCTGCCGGTGAACGTCGCGCGAATATAGAGGCCAGCGTTCGGACCATCAACCGGGACCGCGGACAAGAAAAAGCGCCCGCGCAGTACGGGCGTCTCTCTGATTCGATCGCCCCTCACCTCTGAACTCGGGAAGGAGCCCGCGTGTTCCCGGTCAGGGAAGCGGAACGTCGAAGCGCACGTAGTTCTTCTCGATGAACTCCGTCCACTGCTCGGGCACTTCATCGTCGGGAAAAATGGCCTCGACGGGACACTCGGGGACGCAGGCCCCGCAGTCGATGCACTCCTCGGGGTGGATGTAGTACTGGTCCTCACCCTCGTAGATGCAGTCCACCGGACACACGTCGACGCAGGAAGCGTCCTTCACCTCGAGACAGGGTTGAGCGATGATGTATGTCATGGCTCCTCTGCAGTTCGCTGGCAGTCGAACACGGACGGACCCTTTCAGGCCCCCGCCCGAAGCATCGTCTCCGGCTGAGGCCAAGCAGAATAAGCGACGCACCTTCCGGCGGCAACGCCGGTCACAGGGCCTCCGCGAAGTGGACTTGCCCGGCGGGAGCCGGTAGTTTCCGCCGGCTTCCGAGGGGGGCGCCGCCGGCCGGACGAGCGCCGGCTCCGAGCACCGAACCAGAATACGAAAGACCATGCGCAGACTGAACGTGATACGGACGCACCCGGGCGCGGCGCACTGGCCCGAAAAGAAGCCCCGCTGGCTGCGGGTTCGGGCCCCGGGCGGCGACCGGTACCGCGATCTCAAGCAGATGATGCGGACGCTGGGGCTGAACTCGGTGTGCGAGGAGGCCCACTGCCCGAACATCGGAGAGTGCTGGGATTCGGGCACCGCGACCTTCCTGATCATGGGAGACCAGTGCACCCGGAACTGCCCGTATTGCGCGATTGCGCACGGGCGGCCGGACGAGCTGGATGAGGACGAGCCACGCCGCGTCGCGGAGATGATCGAGCAGCTCCAGCTGCGGCACGTGGTCATCACTTCGGTGGACCGCGACGACCTGCCGGACGGCGGTGCCCGCATCTTCGCGTGGGTGATCGAGGAGATACGCGATCGTCTGCCCGACTGCTCGATCGAGGTTCTGACGCCTGACTTCCAGGGCATGTCGGACTCGATCGCCCGGGTAATGGCAGCGAGGCCGGAGATCTTCAATCACAACATGGAGACCACTCGGCGCCTTCATAAGACGGCCCGGCCGGGCGGACGGTACGACCGGTCGCTGGACGTGCTTCGGTTGGCTCGCCGGCTCGACGAGGACGTGCTGATCAAGACGGGAATCATGCTGGGGCTGGGCGAGAATGGGGATGACGTCCGTGAGTTCATGGACGACGCACTTGGGGCCGGCGTGCAGATCCTCACGATAGGACAGTACTTGCGGCCCTCCGAAGGCCACCTGCCGATCGATCGGTATGCGTCGCCAGAGGAGTTCGCCGCCTGGAAGGAACACGGAGAAGACATGGGCTTCCTGCACGTGGAGAGCGGGCCGCTGGTGCGGAGCAGCTACCACGCGCGCGAACAGGTAGAAGAGCTGAGGGCGCGGGCCGGCGTTGTATGACGCCAACCTGGAGTAAGGCGCCCGGACGTCCATAAGGAGTAACGGTTTGGCAAAGACGGAAGACGAGATCATGCAGGGGGATCTGCAGGGCATACCCCGCGACAGACTCCTCGAAATGCTGCGCTGGATGGTGCTCTCCAGGCGATTCGAGGAAAAGACGGCCGAGGCCTACCAGACGGGCAAGATCGGCGGCTTCTGTCACCTGTATATAGGACAGGAAGCGGTGGCGGTGGGAGCCATCGCCGCCCTGCGTGACGACGACTACGTATTCACGGCGTACAGGGACCACGCCCAGGCGCTGGTACGCGGCGTGAGTTCCGACGCGGTCATGGCCGAGCTGTACGGCCGGATCGACGGAGCGTCCCGAGGTGCCGGCGGGTCGATGCACATGTTCGACCGCGACGTGAACTTCATGGGCGGCCACGGAATCGTGGGGACACACCTCCCGTTGGCCGCGGGTGTCGGCTACGCGATCAAGTACCGGGGCGGCGACCAGGTCGTGCTGTGTTTCTTCGGTGACTCGGTGGTAAACGGAGGGCCGTTCCACGAGGCCTTCAACATGGTGGCCAAATGGGAGCTCCCGGTGGTGTATGTGGTGGAGAACAACTCCTACGGCATGGGCACCGACATCGACCGGGTAGCCGCCGTGGACGACCTGTTCACCCGGGCGTGCGCCTACCAGGGAAAGAAGGCCGAGCAGGTGGATGGGATGGACGTCCTCGCGGTGTACGACGCCACGACCCGGGCCGTGAAGCGCGCCAGGGAGACCTCGCGGCCGACGTTCATCGAAGCCCAAACGTACCGCTATCTCGGCCACTCGATGTCCGATCCCGCGCACGGCACGTACCGGACGCGCGAGGAGGTGCAGACCGAGCGGAAGAATGACGCGATCAACAGCCTCGCGGAGCGCATGGAACAGGCTGGACTGCTGACGGACGAGGAGTACAAAGCGCTCGACGCCGAGGTCATCGCGGAAGTGGAACGGGCTGCGGAGATTGCGGAGGCGAGCGCCGTGCCGGGTCGCGAGGAGATCTACTCGCATGTGTATGCCGACGAGTTCCGGGGCGGCCTGAACCGGAGGGACGCATGGCGGTGATCACCTACCGCGAGGCACTGAATCGAGCGCTGCGCGAGGAAATGCAGCGCGACGACCGCGTCTTCATCATGGGCGAGGAAGTCGGCGAGTACGACGGCGCTTACAAGGTCACCAAGGGTCTGCTGGACGAATTCGGCGAGATGCGCGTGCGGGACACGCCGATCGCGGAGAACGGGTTCGCGGGCCTGGGAGTCGGAGCCGCCATGGCGGGCCTCCGCCCGGTCGTCGAGTTCATGACTTGGAACTTCGCCCTGTTGGCGTACGACGCGATCGTCAACTCCGCGGCCAAGATCCGCCACATGTCGGGCGGACAATTCACGGTGCCGATCGTGTTCCGCGGACCGGGAGGTTCGGCGCTCCAGCTCGCGGCGCAGCACTCACAGGTCCCGGATCCGTGGTACGCCAACATCCCGGGACTCAAGGTGTGTGCCCCGGCCACCCCGGCCGATGCGATGGGCCTCCTGAAGACCGCGATACGTGACGAAGACCCGGTCGTGTTCATCGAGGGCGAGCTGCTGTACAACGTGAAGGGAGAGGTGCCGGACACCGAGCATCTGATTCCGCTCGGCGTCGCCGAGATCAAGCGCACGGGAGAGGACGTTACGATCGTCGCGCACTCCAGGATGCTGCACGTGGCTATTCAGGCCGCGGAGAAGCTTGCGGCGGAGCACGAGGTGGAGGCCGAGGTCGTGGACCTCCGCAGCCTGCGCCCGCTGGACCTGGACACCTACGTGGCGTCGGTGAAGAAGACGAATCGGGCGGTCGTCGTGGAGGAAGGCTGGCCGGTGGCCGGTATCGGGGCACAGGTCGTAGACGACATCCAGCGTGAGGCCTTCGATTACCTCGATGCCCCGGTAGCCCGGGTGTCCGGGCTCGATGTTCCAATGCACTACGCCCGCGCTCTCGAACAAATCATCGTGCCGGACGCCGACGCCGTGGTGAACGCGGTCCGCCACGTCTGCTATCTGGACTGAGCATGGCAACGAAAGTCGTGATGGCGCAGCTCAGCCCGACGATGGAGGAGGGCAAGCTGCTCGAGTGGAAGGTCGCTGAGGGCGATACCGTCGAAGCCAGCGACCTGCTGGCCGAGATCGAGACCGACAAGGCCAACATGGACATCGAGGCCCTGGGTGGCGGGGTAGTCCTGAAGATCCTCGTCCAGGCCGGTGAAACCGTTCCCGTCGGCGCCCTGATCGGGATCATCGGCGAGGAAGGAGAGGACATCTCGGCGCTCCTGGCGGAGGCCGAGGCCGCGGCTTCCGGCACGCCGGTGGAGGCCTCGCCGTCCGACCACGTTCCCGCCACGGAAGAGGTCGTCGTGCCGCCGGCTCCACGGGCCGCGCCACCTCCCCCGGGAGTCGAGCTTCCACACAGCCATGCAGGCGAGTCGGCGGTCACGGGCAGGATGATGGCGTCGCCGGTCGCGCGCCGAATGGCTGATGAAGCCGGCCTTCGGGTGTCCGAGATATCGGGATCCGGGCCCGGGGGCCGGGTGGTGAAGCGAGACGTAGAGGCCGCGATCGCGGCCGGAGTGCCCGCGCCGCCGCCTGTGGCGCTTGCGGCCTCCCGTTCCGCGGCGCCGGTCGGTCCACCGCGGCTCGTGGACGAGACGCTCGAGCCGTCGCAGATGCGAAAGGCGATCGCCCGCCGGCTCGTGACGTCGATCGGCCCCGTGCCTCACTTCTTCCTCACGACCGAGGTGGACATGGGACGCGTGCTCCAGCTCAGGAAGGCGATGAACGCGCGTCTCGAGGACGGGAAGGTCGGTGTGAACGACGTCCTGGTGAAAGTGGCCGCCGAGGCCCTCACGCGTCATCCGGAGATCAACGCCTCGTGGCAGGAGGACACGATCCGCCGGCACGGATCGGTGGACATCGGGATCGCCGTTGCGATTGAGGACGGTCTCATCACGCCCGTGCTCAGGGATGCCGATCGAAAGGGCCTGCTGGAAATCTCGGCGGAAGCCGTCGAACTGATCGGGAGGGCCCGTGAGAAGCGTCTCCTCCCCGAGGAGTACCAGGGCGCCACGTTCTCGGTCAGCAATCTGGGCATGTTCGAAATTGACCAATTCACGGCGATCATCAACCCGCCCGAGGCAGCGATCCTGGCAGTGGGGAGCACGATCGAGAAACCGGTCGCAGTGGACGGCGAGATCCAGGTGCGGCAGCGCATGCGCGTCACGATGTCTTGCGATCACCGGGTGATCGACGGCGCGAGCGGCGCCCGCTTCCTGCAGACCTTCAAGGCGATGCTTGAGAATCCGCTGGAGCTGGTGCTCTAGCGGCGTATCGCCCGGCAGATGCCGGGGCACGAACCGAACGAGGCGAACCCATGGCTGAAAAGCTCGACATACTGGTGATAGGAGCCGGTCCGGCCGGCTACGTGTGCGCGATCCGGGCGGCGCAGCTTGGTTTGAAGACCGGGTGCGTCGAAGCGTCCTTCTACGAAGGCGGCCTGGGCGGCACGTGCCTCAACTGGGGCTGCATCCCGGCCAAGGCGCTGCTGGAAAGCGCCGCCCTGGCGGAAAACCTCAAGGCGCACGGCGACGAGATGGGCGTGCGGGCCGAGAAGGTCGTATACGACATGAGCGCCGCCGTAGACCGGAGCCGGTTCATCAGCGATAAGCTCACGGGCGGGATCCGGTTCCTGTTCAAGAAGAACGACGTGGAGCTGTTCGAGGGTCGCGGTCGGATCACGGGACGGGGCGCCGTCGAGGTCACGCCTCCCGAAGGCGGTGCGTACACGGTCGAGGCCACGAACGTGGTGGTCGCGACCGGGGCGACGATGATGTCGTTCCCGGGCTTCGAGATGGATGGTGGCAAAGTGATCGGGAGCCGCGAAGCACTGGCCCTTCGGAACCTGCCGCAGCGCATGGTCGTGGTGGGCGGCGGCTACGTGGGCGTCGAATTCGCCGACGTGTTCAACGCGTTTGGGGTGGACGTTACGGTAGTCGAGATGCTGGACACCCTGGTCCCGGTCTCCGATCCCGAAGTCGGCAAGACCCTCGCGCGGTCGTTCAAGAAGCGTGGCATGAAGATCAAGACGGGCACGAAGGTGGTATCGGTGGACCGTGAAGCCAGCCCGATGGTACTTACCGTGGAGTCGAGCAAGGGCGAGGAGAAGATCGAGACCGATGTTCTCCTGATGGCCGTGGGCCGCCGGCCCTTTACCGAGGGCCTGGGGCTGGACGAGTTGGGCGTCGAGATGGACGGCCCGTGGATCAAGATCAACGAATGGTGCGAGTCCAGCGTACCCGGGATCTACGCCATCGGAGACGTGGCCGGGCAGCCGATGCTGGCCCACAAGGGCTCGCACGAGGGGATCGTCGCCGCGGAGCGGATCGCGGGCGTAGCCCACCATCCGATGCTGTACGACAACATCCCGAGTGTCGGTTACTGTCACCCGGAGGTCGCCAGCATCGGTCTCACCGAGGACGAGGCGAAGGAGGCCGGGCACGAGGTGAAGGTGGGCAAGTACCCCCTGACCTCGCACGGCCGTGCCCTGTCGGCCGGCCACAACGAAGGGTTCGTGAAGATCATCGCGGATGCTCGCTACGGCGAGATCCTGGGCGTGCACATGATCGGCCACAACGTCAGCGAATTGATCGGCGAGGCAGGCATGGCGCGCGCCCTGGAATCCACGGTCGAGGAGATCGCGGCACACCCTCATGCGCATCCGAGCATGGCGGAGGCGGTCATGGAAGCAGCGCTCGCGGTCATGGATCGCGCGATACATATCTGACGCGGCTCCTCGCTTCCCTTCGCGAGTGAGTCCTCACGATGTAACTCTGGTGGATCGCTGGCGTATGAGCGCTACGGAGACTCGCTCCGGAATGCGAGGAGTCCTCATCAGGTATCGGCGGTCCATGAACGGCTCGGTGGAGGTGAGCGTTACGGTGAAGGTCGAGGTGAGCAGGTGAATTCGATCCACCTCGTTCCGGTCGAGGGGCGGGTGCCATATGCCGCCGGCCTCGAGTGGCAACGGGATCTTGCGCAGGCGAAGATCGCAGGCGGTCTTCCGGAAGACCTCGTGCTCCTCCTGGAACATGAACCAGTCGTGACGCTCGGTCGCGGGGCTCACAGGTCCAACATCGTAGCCCCTCGGGAGATTCTGACGGTCGCGGGCGTCCAGACGGTTGAAGTCGAGCGTGGCGGCGACGTGACGTATCACGGACCGGGTCAGCTCGTAGCTTATCCCATCCTCGACCTCAGTCGCTGGAAGCGTGACCTCCATTGGTATTTGCAGCAGCTCGAGCAGACGCTGATCGACGCGTTGCGTGGACTGGGTCTCAAGGGGTTCCGGTATCCGGGCTACACTGGCGTGTGGGTCGGGGATGAGAGGGTCCTGTCCGCTGCCGGCCGGGCGGCCGGGCGAGTACGGAAGATCGGCTCGGTCGGCGTGCACGTGAGCCGTTGGGTCACGTGGCATGGCTTTGCCCTCAATGTGACGAACGAGCCGCTACGGAACTTCGGTCTCATCGTGCCGTGCGGGATCGATCAGGTTCGGATGACGACGCTCGAGTCGGAAGGGGCGCCGCACGGTTGGGAGGCGGTTCGGAGCGCGGTCGGATTCGGGTTGGGCCACGCGTTCGACTGTTCGGTTCTCATATCGCCATCGGTAAGGGTCGGAGAGCACCCGATTCTGGACCCCGCCGTAATCCAGCCGATCTGACGGATGACCACATTGTTCGACATCCTGGGCCCCCGCATGGTCGGCCCCTCGAGCAGCCACACGGCTGGCGCCTGCCGGCTGGGTTACGTGGTGCAGGCCATACTGGGCGGGATGCCGGACCGGGCCGTCGTCGGTCTGCACGGCAGCTTTGCCATGACGGGCGAGGGCCACGGGACCCGAACGGCCATCTCGGGCGGACTCCTCGGACACCGGCCGGATGACGAGCGGCTGCGCGAGGCCGAGGCGGAGGCCTCCGAAAAGGGGCTCGAGGTCGAGTTCCGTACAGTCGATCTCGGTTCTGACGCGCACCCCAACAGCGCCGTGTTCGATGTCACTCGGGCCGACGAGCGGATCGCGATCACGGGCTGCTCGATCGGCGGAGGTCGGATCCGGGTCCAGGAGATCGACGGCTTCGCGGTAGACCTCTCGGGATCGCTGCCCACCATCGTGGTCTTGGCGGACGACGTACCGGGCACCGTCGCTCGCATCACAGGCCTCATCGCCGACCGCGGCCTCAACGTGGCGACGGTGCGCGTGGACCGGACGGGTCGCGGCGAGCGAGCCCTGATGACGATCGAGACCGACGAGGACGTACCGGACGAGGTCCTGGCGGAGCTCGCGGGTCAGCCGTGGGTTCACTGGATCCGCAACGTCCATCAGCTGAACGCGTGAGCGGAGAGGAGGCAGGATGATCCGCTCGTTCGCGGAGTGGTTCGAGCAGGCCGGGACAGAAGGGATCGGACTGGCAGAATTCGTCGAGCTACGCGAGGTCAAGGAGACTGGCGTCACGCGTGTGGCGGTTCGTCAGAGGATCGAGGCTGCTCTGGGCGTCATGCGGCAGGCGGTTCAGGCGGGGTTGGAGGAGTCCGGCGCCTCGCCGTCCGGGCTGACCGGCGGCCGCTCCGGCCGACTGGCCGCTGACGGACCGCGCCTGCTGGGCGACGATTTCACGGCGATGCTGTCGCAGGCGATCGCCACGCTCGAGACGAACGCCCGCATGGGTCTGATCATGGCCACGCCAACAGCGGGCGCCGCGGGTGTCGTCCCGGCCGTTCTGCTCACGCTAGCGCCGGCCCGCGGCTGGTCGGACGACCAGCTCGTCGACGCGATGCTGGTGGCCGGGGGCACTGGAATCATCATAGCCGAGAGGGCATCGATCGCGGGCGCGGGAGGCGGGTGCCAGGCCGAGACCGGGAGCGCCGCCGCGATGGCGGCAGCCGCGGTCACGTGGCTGGAAGGCGGAAGCGATGAACAGGTGGCGACCGCCGTGGCCCTCACGATCCAGGGGATGCTCGGCCTGATCTGCGATCCGGTCGCCGGCCTCGTGGAGATCCCGTGCGCCTACCGTAACGCCTCGGCCGCCGTGAACGCCGTCGCGTCGGCGGAAATGGCGCTCGCCGGGCTCGACTTTCCCATCCCGGTAGACCAGGTCGTTGATGTGATGGGTGAGGTCGGAACGAAGATGGATGTTCGATTTCGGGAGACGGCGCTCGGCGGACTGGCGGCAACGCCCGCCGGACAGGAAATTGCCGCGCGCTCCGGGATGACGGAGCTTGTCCGGCTGCAGCGCAAGGGAAGCACGAGAGGCGAAGGATCGGCCCGGTTCGGGCCATCGTAGGCCAACCTGAGACGCGTGGCGGCGCCCTTTGCGCTGCCCAGTGACGGGAGCACGAATGGTACTCGGAATACTGCTGGCAGCCGCGATCGGACTCGGCGCCATTCTTGGTTTGCTGGCCGAGATGCCGCCGAAGCAAATCGTTCTGCAGTGCGCGGCCATGGGCGGCGCGGCACTGATGTTCTACGGGCTGGTGAACCTGCTGTAGGACCGAGCGTGGCCGGCGATCAACCGCCGGTCTTCCGTTCCCTTCTCACGCGACGTCTCTTCGCCAGTTCGAGGCGGGCTTCCCGACGCTCCTCCGCGTCCCTGTGCCTTCGGTACTCGTCCTCGGTCCGCATCTCCAGTTTCGGGACGGCACACGGCCGTCCCTCCGGATCCAGCGCCACCATCGTGACGTAGCACGAGTTGGTGTGACGCGTCTCCCCGCCCGTCACGGGCTCGGCCGTGACCCGCACCCCGATCTCCATAGATGTCCGGCCCACGGTGTTCACGGATGCCCGGACCGTGACCACCTCCCCGATCTGGATCGGCGACCGGAAGTCCACCTGGTCGAAGCTCGCCGTGACACAGGGCCGTCCCGCGTGCCGCGTCGCACACACGTAGGCGATCCGGTCCACGGCCGCCAGGATCACGCCCCCGAACACGTTGCCCATGAGGTTGGTGTCCTGCGGGGCCATGAGCTGTGTCATCGTGACCTGGGACTGCGGCACCGGATGGGATTCGTCCAGCCCCTTTCCGATCAGCACGGGCAGGTCGGGAATCGACGGGCTCACGGCACGTCCATCCGAGCTGGCTCTCGCGCGGGCGCCAGGACGATCAAGGCGGTGACGTCCCCGAAAGCCTGATCTCCCTCGTCGTGCAGGATCTTACCTCCCCGGAAGGCCGAATAACCCACGAGTACGGCGGCCAGCGCTCCCGCGACGAGGACGAAGCGTCGGAGACGCCGATCTTTGGGCTGGGCCATGGAAAACCCGGCGAAGATGCCGCAGGTGACGAGCGCGATCGCCGCCCAGGTGGCCCACGTGCGATGGTCCTGAACAACGCCCGGCTCCACGAACGTGCGGGCCGCGACATCGTCCGCGGTCGAGATCCCCGTGATGTAGGATGGGATGGCCGCAACGGCTGCGATGAGCAGGGATAGAAGACCGTAGCGCTCCAGCTCGTCGCGGCCCGCAGCCCAGCCGACGAGTCCGACGGCCGCTCCAACGATCGGTAACACGATCGCGAATGGATGTGTCACGAGGTGCAGGTATTCCCAGTTCACTTCTGTCGCTCCGAGAACGTGGTGCCCGCGGCAGGCGCTCCGCCTGCCGGGCGACAAGATAGCGGTGCGGCGGCCTTCTCCGGCAAGAGTGCAGACGTGTTCAGGGGATCGAAATCAGGGTTGACAGAGGAACCTAAAAATGTAGAATAGGCGTCCCTGCTCAGCAGGGCGGGCCCCCTTCGTCTAGTGGCCCAGGATACCTGGTTCTCAGCCAGGAGACAGGGGTTCGATTCCCCTAGGGGGTATCAGCGGGCGCTTCGACTCGGTCGAGGCGCCCGTTCTCTTGTCGATTCCGTGAGTACCCGTTCCTCGCGCCGCAAGACGAAGGACGAGGGCTGAACCGCTTGGTCCTGGGGTCCGCGGCATCGGCTCCTCAGTAGTCCACCGGCCTGAGATACCATTCCCCGATCGTCGTGCCGGACAGCATCGCCACGGTCGGGAGATTGCGCTTCCAGTGCGTGCCCTCGAGGCGGCGGAGCACGATCTCCACCTTGGCCGGGTCGAACCCTGCCTCTGCCAGCCAGGCGGGAGAGCGGCCACTCAGCAGGTGGTGCAGTATCAGGTCGGCCTCGGGGTAGGAGACGCCGAGGTCGTCCTCGTCGGTCTGTCCGTGGATCAGGTCCGCGGTGGCCGGTTTGTCGAGCACCTCAGATGGCAGATCCAGGTGTCGGGCCAGCGTCCACACCTGGGTCTTGTACAGGTCGCCGAGCGGGTTGATGGGCGGGGAGTCGTCGGCGTGCCACGTGAAGTAGCCAAGCAGGCGCTCCGACTTGTTGCCGGTTCCGATTGGCAGGGCGCGTAGACTGGCCGATTGGTCGAACAACACGATCATCCGCATTCGCGCCATCACGTTGCCCCGCCGGTTGGGATCGGCCTCCGGCTCGTGCCGCTCCAGGTAGCCGTCGACTGCCTCACTGATGTCCACGGTGCGGGTACTGATTCCCAGGCTCTCGGCCACGAGCTCGGCGTGCGCACCGCTCTCAGGGTTGGACGTCCGGTATGGAAGCAGGAAGCCGGTCACGTTTTCCGGGCCCAGGGCCCGGGCGCACAGGGCGGCCGTGAGCGCCGAGTCCACGCCGCCGGACAGTCCGATCACGGCGTGCTCAAAGCCGCGGCGCTCCATCATCTCGCCCCGGAGAAACCGCACCAGCCACTCGGTCACGAGATCCGGGTCAATCGCGATCAGGGCGGGATCCATGGCCGCGGACATCCCGGCGCGCGGCGGGCGCCCCGCCCACTCGTCTTCGTCCACGGAATTCGTGGCCGAGTCCCGGTGGACCGAGGGAAAGCCCTCGTCAGGTGGCAGGTGACGGCTCTGCAGTAGACGCGGCAGGGCACGCTCCAGGTCCGCCAACAGCGGCTGGTCCGTGCGCGCGGCGGTCAGCTCCTCGAGATCCAGCCCCGCCCGAATGATCGCCTCGTCCCACAGCGGTCCCTCCGCAAGGAGCTGGCCCCGCGGACCGAATACCAGGGATCCGCCGGCGAAGCCCTTTCCTCCCTCGAATCCTGTGAGCTGCGCCACGGCCACTCCCACCCCGTGCTCTTCCGCCGCGCCCTGGGCCAGTCGACGCCATCTTCCGAGGTTGGACGGTATGCCACTGCCCGGACCCGCACCGCGGGCGGGCGAGGCGCTGGGCACCAGGAGAAGCTGCGCGCCGTCCAGCGCGGCGAGGGTCGCGGAGATCGAATGGAAGAGATCCTCGCAGATCAGCATCGAGGTCCGGCCCCACCGGGTGTCGAACGCTCTCACGGCGTGGCCCGCCTCGACGAACCGCTCCTCCTGGAACACGCCGTAGGTCGGCAGAAAGACCTTGCGATGGACGTGGACGATGCGGGCCTCACCCGCACCCAGCTCGACGTACATGGCCGAGTTGTACAGGCGATGCCCCCACACCTCGTAGAATCCGAGCACGACGTCGAGCGTGCGCCTGCTGCCGCCAGCCCGCGCGTACCGTTCGGCCATGTCAGTAGCCAGGCGCATCGCGGGGACCGCGTGCTCGCGAACGCCGCCTTCCAGGAAGTAACCCGTGAGCGCCGTTTCCGGATAGAGCAGGACATCCGGCACGGAATCCCCTTCGAGAATCCGCGTGAATGACTCCTCGATCCGGTCCAGGCTGGCGGCCGGATTTCCCTTGACGGGGCGGAACTGGGCTACGGCGATCTCGACATGCATATGACCAGGGCCCCTGGATGGGGGTCGGGGTTCGGGAGTGGAACGTCAGGTTCGCTAGCCCCGGTGTCAATCCGGGCACCGTCCGGGCACCGTTTCCCGCGACACGCGGCTGGCGTATCGTATGCCCCGGGTGGTGACGTCCACCGCCTCGACCCGTGGGGAGAAAACCGGTCTTGACCTTTACACCACTCATGCTGGGATACGCGGTCGCTCTGGCGATCGGCCTGCCACTGCTCGCGTTCCGAACCGGTCTGCGAGAGGAGCACGTGAGGGAAGTGACCGAGGCGCGCTCGGCCGTCTATTTCTCTGCCGCCGTGTCGATCGGAGTGCTCGCCGCGGTCACGTTCGGGATCTCGGCGTGGCAGGGGATCCCTCCGGGCGCCGTCGGATGGAAGGTAGAGGCAGCCGGGCCCGCCTTCGTCTGGGCGATCGGTGTGGCAGTCGCCGGACTGGCCACCGTATGGCTCGTCGTGCGAGTCGGCCAGGTCCTGAAGCTTCCCGAGAGCCGGCTTTCCTTCGTACTCATGCCGCGCACGAGCGCCGAGAAGCGGGCGTTTCTGCTCGTCGCGGCCGTGGCGGCTCTGGGCGAGGAGTACCTGTACCGGGGCTTCATGTACCATGTATTCGTGGACTCCCTGGGCGGTCCATGGATCGCCGCGACCCTCACGAGCGTATCCTTTGGCGTCGCGCACGGGTACCAGAAGACTATTGGAATGATGCGGGCGACACTTCTGGGAGCTCTGCTCGCCGTTCCGGTGATCTGGACGGGGAGCCTGTTTCCCTCCATCGTGGCGCACTTCTGGATCAACGCCGCGGTGGGACTCGGAGGCTGGAAACGACTGTTTCCGGGACTCGCGGCAGAAGCGAGCGTCCGCTCAGACGACTTGTGGGATGGCTAATCGATTCGAGACAGCACATGAGGGATGGCAAGTAGATGACGTCACGTCACGCACTCGGAGACATGCTACGCCTGATCGGCGCCGTCGTGTTGTTCGGCGCCGGGGCAGCCCGGGCGCCGGCGCAGGAGGTGCCAGAGCTCGAGATCGACGGCCTTCTTCGCACGGGGATCCGAATCGAGTCGTCCCGCTACGACGGGGTGAGCGGATTCGAGATCTTCGATGCTCGGCTCGGCGTTTCGGGGAAGGTCGGTATCGTCTTCGACTACGCCCTCCGGGCCGAGTACCAGTTCGAGGCCGACGCGCTGCGCCTTCTCGATGTGCGCCTCTCGGTGCCGCTCAGCGACGAAGTCCTGCGTCTCGATGCGGGCCTCCTGATGTCGGGCTTCGGCCGGGAGGCCATGAAGCTGAAGGATGAAATCCCGTTTGTGGCCCGGTCTCAGGGCTCCCTCGCCCTGGCGCCCGGCCGGCAGGTGGGGGCGACGCTCCGTGGGATGGCCATGGAGCAGCGCCTGCGGTACTGGGGCGGCCTGTACAACGGCGAGGGAGCCACCTTCGGCAATGACGATCGCCGGTTCCTCGGCACGGGTCGAGTCGAGTACAACTCTGTCGGCGAGGTGGAGTTCTTCGAGGACTTCGTGTACGAGTTCGGGGTCGACCTGGCGGTGGCCAGCGACAGCGCGAATCCGGTCCTTCCGGTGAGCCGGCCGGCGGGGGATGAAGAGGGAACAGGCAGAGGGATCCCGGGCTACGCCGAGTTCACCGGGAGCCGGCTCGCGTGGAGCGCCGACGCGGGGCTCCGTTACCGCGGCTGGTCGTTCGCCGCCGAGTACGCCCGCGCCGAGTACGATCCGGAGGGCGGCGCGGCCGAGGTGTCGTCCGACGCGTGGTACGTGCAGGGCAGGTACAGCCTGTGGGGCGCTTTCGACCTGCTCGCCCGCTACGATTCGTTCAAACCTGCCGTGGGCCTGGGCACCGAGCCGGAACGCACGCAATTCCTGGTGCTTGGGTTCAACGTCAATCCCGGGTTCAACGCCAAGATCGGCATGCAGTACTCGGTCGGAATCGACGAGAGCCTGGTGGGTGTCTCGGAAGCCATCGATCGGACCAACACCGGGCCGGCGCTGGCGGACAACCAGTTCCTCCTGAACCTGCAGCTGGCCTTCTAGAAGTAGAACTGGAGCCGCGCCTTGAACGAGTTCTCGCCCCGAAGCACGTCGGTCATCGGATTCGCGATATCCCAGTTCAAGGCAAGCTTGTTCCGGCCGTAGAAGAAGATCTGCAGACCTGGCGTAAACGCCCACAGTTCGCTGCTATCCAGGTCCGTGTTGACATCGGCCCACGAAAGCCGGAACACGGGCTCCAGCGCCATGTCGCCCGAGCCTACCGGGCACTTCCAGGAAACGATGGCCTGCCAGCTCGCGATCTTCGCGAAGTGCTCGCCGGCCTCGAGGTCGATGTCCCCGCCCAGCGCATTCTGGCGCGGGTTGTCACCGAAGACGAAGCCGAGCTGCGCATGCGGACCGTCGCTGAAGTCGCCCCAGTCCGCGAACAGCTCGTAGTTGTAGTAGTACTTCGACTTGATGCCTTCGGTGACGGACTCGTACGAAGCATCGGTAGCAGCGGCAGCGGCGGCGATTTTCAGATCCTTTGGCCCCGCCGCGAGCTTCACCTGTCCTCGACCCACGAACTGCTTGGAGTTGTTCGAGTCCTGGAACTTCAGATCCGAGTTGCCGGTGAACCCGCCAACCCAGTACGTGAACGCCCCGTTGTTGGTCGATCCGTTGAGCTCCACCCCGATATCCCGGTCGGACAGATCGAACGCGGTCGTGAAGCTCGTCACGTTAGGCGCAAGGAGCCCATCCAGGCCGCGAATGGCGACCTCCCTCTCCACCGTCAGGGTTTGCGTGGATGATACCAGAACGAACCCGTCAAACGGCCGCTTGAAGTGCCCAGCCTTGAGGCGGAACGCTTTGCTGAACGTGAACCTTCCCCATGCGTCCTTCAGGCCTACCTTATCGATTCTATTGAAGTCCGGCTGAATCCGGAAGTCGATCATGTCATTGATCTTTCCGCTTACCGTCAGGCGTGCGCGCCGCAGGAACAGATCCGTCGCCGGCACCTGTTCTTCGCAGGCGGAGTCGTCCGGTACCGGAAACTCGCTGCAGGAGCTCGTGCCGGCCTGCACCTGGATGCGTCCATTGAACGTGAGCTCCAGTGCCTTCGTCTTGAACCGGACCTCATCGTTCTCCTGTGCCCGCAGCGGTGCCACCAAAGCCAGGGTTGCCGCCAGGGCGGCCACACCAGGGCCCCGTCTCATGCTCTGCCTCCTGTGGGTGATCGGCCTGCCAGGACCGGGATGGAGCAAGTTGGCTATCCAGGTCCGCGGAACCGGTAACCGACTCCGCGTACGGTTTCGAGGAGTCCCCCCTCATTCCCGAGCTTTGCCCTCAGGCGCGCGACGTGCATGTCTACGGTCCGTGTCTGGATCTGAGCTTCCGTATTCCAGGCGGCCTGGAGCAACTGCCGCCGAGTCTGCACTCGACCGCGACGCTCCAGGAACACCTTCAGAAGGCGGTACTCAAGCGGCGTGAGGTCCACCTCGTCGCCACCCACGAACGCCCGTTGTGAGTCCTGATCAACCTGTACCGGACGTTCGTCGGCCACCCGTCGGTCCGTTCAGTCCGCGAGAAGGGCGGCGAGGAACTGACGCAGCGTGGAGGCCGGCAACTCGGTGGCTCGACGCACGAGGTCCTCCTCTGACTCCTCCAGCAGGATCGCGCCCGTGTCGTATCGCTCCTCTCCGCGCCGGAACGAGATACGGCCCCGGCACAGGTCTGCCGAGGAACGTTCAGCCACGACCACGAGACTCCAGGTCTCATCGTGATCGTGGAGAGTGCCGACTTCGAACTCGCGGGTCGCAGCATCCCAGATCTGAAGCTGCGGCGGATCGCCGTTACGTTTGCCCGACTCGTTCACCGTTCATCTCCCATCTGGCCGTTCCGATCCTGGCCTTCCGACTCCCACAATCCAAGCAGATACGGATCGTAGCGTTCCGGGTCCTCGATATACTCCTCGATCCACGTTTCGATGTCCGGGAGAGGAACGCTCCTGCGCAGCTTGCGGGTCACGAGCTGCATCATCGCCTGGAAGCTGAGCGCTCCGACGGTGAGGTTGGCCTCCCGCGCCGCCTCCTCCATCAGCTGATACGTATGATCGTCGGTAAGAGAGAGGAAGACTTCGGAGATACGGGCCGAGCAGTAGTCCAGATACTTCGCCCGCAGAACGTCGTCCGCGTCCGCACGCCGGGGCGCATCTGCCGAGGTGCCGAGTCGTTTCTCGCCGGAATTCTGGCCCACGTTCGGTATCGCCCGCCGCTCACCTTTGAAACGTCATACTATCCGTGCGGTCCCTAAGCGGATGTAGCGTGGGGCGGTAGGAGCGTCAAGCGATAGGCGGCCGGGATGCCGGCCGAGTCAGGAGTGTGTGAGGGGAGGTGCGAACTCGCTGGAGCGCTGGAGCTCGCGATACACGGCGCGACGGACGATGCCGTATCGGATGACTCGGTTCAGGTACTCGGGATCCCTCTCACGGACTTCCTCGACAGAGTCAGCCACGTCGTTGGGAAGTCGCAGCACCAGTTCGACCGGTCGAGTATTCGACATCTGAGCGCACCTGTAGCTAAAAGTCCGGCGATTCCTGAATTAGCTGAACCGAGATCCCGTTCGTGTCCACATGCGACGTCCGCGTCCGTGCGCCTCGGGTGGTCCGGTGACTCAACAGTACACGTCACGCGGTCGCGGAGCAAGTCCAGAAGCAGGGGAAAACTCGGAGGCTCGCGACGTTAAGTGACTCAGTCACAAGACGATAGATGAAATGTAGAAAACCTCGCTCTCAGTGTGGATTGTGTGTGAAAATCGAGGTGTGTGCCGCCGTCCGCCAACGATGGATATGCGCACAACAACGACCAGAGCATTCTCTGATACCTCTGCTTGCCAGAGGTACGACGCCAGTGAAGTTTTTCAAAACTCTCGGGCTGAACGATCCCCGGAATAGACTGCACTTGCCCTACCTCGACCACTCGTTGTTCAGCCTGTCCTCGTCCGGGTATACCGCTCTGGGATCCAGCGTGACCGCCGTGACCTCCCGGCCGTCGGGGACGCGGTACGTGTACTCGGGTCCGAGCTTCCACATCTCGACTGGCAAGCGGACGGTCTCGGAGGTCCCATCGGCGAAGCCGACCTGCAGCTCCGCTGGCATCACCATGTCACCCAGGTTCTCGAGACGGATCTCGGTCACGCCCTCGTCGCTCATGGACACACCGGCGATCGACTGGTCCAGCCGGGCAGTCGAGTAGACCCATCCGCGCCAGAACCAGTCGAGGCTCGTGCCGGCTGAGTTCTGCATGGAGCGGATGAAGTCCGACGCGGTGGGGTGCTTGAACGCCCAGGCGTGCGTGTACTCGGAGAGGGCCCGGTCGAAACGCTCCTTCCCCAGCACCTCGAATTGCAGCAGATGCATCATGAGCGCCGGCTTGAAGTAAGCAGCCCAGAACAAGTCGTGCTGCTCGTCCGGTGGGAGGGCCATCGCCTGCTCGGCGCCCGCGATCGCATGTTCGGCCCACAACTCGAGAGGCTGGACCGAGATCGCTTCGGCGTACGGCTCGCCCTCGAAGTAGACTTCGACCGACTCGATGTTGATGAACGTGTTGAATCCCTCGTCCATCCAGGGATGCAGCCGCTCGTTCGAGTTCACGATCATCGGGTACCACTCGTGCCCGAACTCGTGCGTGAGCACCCAGTACAGGCCCTCGCGGGTGGTCTCGGTGGGCACGAACGTGAGCATGGGATACTCCATGCCGTCGTTCGGTCCCTCGACCGTCGTGGCGTGGGGCCACGGATAATGGAACAGGCGGTCCGAGAAGTGCTGGATAGTGACCCACGACATGCGGTTCGCTTCCTCCCACAACTCGGCCTCCGGTCGGTAGAATGTCTGGATGCGAATGCCGTCGTAGCTGCTCGCGTCCCACCGGAAGTCCGGCGCCATGGCGAACGCGAAATCGCGCACGTTCTCGGCAGCAAAGCGCCACGTTTTCGTACCCGAAGCGCGGCGCCCCCGGTTGGACCGTGCCTCGGACTCCGTGATGATCGCCACCGCGTCTTCGGATGTGTCGGCGCGGGCTAGGCGCGCCTGCTGCTCGTCCGTCAGCACGGCGTCAGGGTTCACGATCGTGCCGGTGGCCGTCATGACGAAGTTGTCAGGCGCCGTCAGGGCCACCATGAAGTCGCCGAACTCCTGGTAGAATTCGCCCGCGCCGAGAAACGGCGCGAGGTTCCAGCCGCCCACATCGTCGTATACGGCGACCCGCGGATACCACTGGGCGACCTGGTACAGGCTGCCGTCCCGACCCGTGCGACCATATCCGTACTCGGGAATGGTGGCGCGCCAATCGATCTCGATCTCGGTCATGCCGCCGGCGGGCAACGGGTGAGGTAGCTCGACCCGCGCGATCGTGCCCAGGACTTCTTGCGCCAGGTCGCGGCCGCCGCCGGCCACTCGGTCGAGGCTAATCCCGCCTCCGTCGCACGTGAAGTCGAACACGGAGTCACCGAACAGCAGCGGCGGGACCGCCAGCACGTGCGCCTTGCTCTCCTCGTCACACAGGTTCGCGTCCAGCTTGAGCCACAGGACGGAGAGGGCGTGCGGCGAGTTGTTGTGATACCGGATGATCTCCGATCCGGTCAGCATGTGGGTCGAAGGGTCGAGGGTCGCCTCGATCCGGTAGTCCACCTTCTGCTGCCAGTAGTCAGGACCCGGAAGACCGGCCCCGGTTCGAATCGTGGTCGGCGTCGCGAGATCGAGCGGCCGGAACGGTGAGCGGACCTTCCACCCGGGCCCCTCGTCCTGCGCCATTGCCGAACCAGGCCCGAAAAGAAGAAAAGCGCCGGCGCAAGCGGCCAGGCGCACCCCACGTCTGTGCGGTGAGCGGCGCGGATTCATGAGAGCCTCCTGTACGTCCGCGGAAAAGGCAGTGAACGGGATCCGGCAAGATGCGTCGGATGGCGCCCCGGTCTCAAGTAGTATCGGGAGCTGTATCGGGCCTCGATTGCCGGTCTGCTGCGGGAGGACCTATCCTGCGTGCGCCCGTAATGACCGGATCCCGGACCGGAGAGCGAATGGCAGATCGTCGAAGCCGCAGGTGGATCGGAGGCATCGTGGCGGCGCTATTCCTGGGCGCCGGCCTGGCGGTGGCCGGACGTTTTCCGACGAACGGAACGCACTTCGGGTTCTGGTCTGTCGTGCCTCCCGTCGTCGCCCTGGTCTTCGCCTTTACCCTGCGCGACGTCATCGCGGCGCTGTTCATCGGAATCGCGCTCGGCGGCGTCATCACCGGCCAGCTCAACATCGTGCAGGAATTCCTGATTCCCTCCATCGGATCTCCCGGTTTCGCCCTCATTCTCCTCGTGTACCTGTGGGCGCTGGGCGGGCTGATCGGCCTGTGGACCCGGACGGGCGGGGCGCTGAGGTTCGCCGATTGGGCCGGGGCGAAGGTGGCCCGGGGCCCGCGTTCGGCGAAGTTCTTCGCCTGGGCGATGGGCCTCGTGTTTCACCAGGGCGGCACGATCAGCACGGTGCTCACTGGAGCCACGGTGCGTCCCGTGGGTGACCGGCACCGGGTGTCGCACGAGGAGCTGTCCTACATCGTCGATTCCACCGCTTCGCCCGCCGCCACCATCATTCCGTTCAACGTGTGGCCGATCTACGTGGGCGGGCTCGTGGCTGGGACGGTGCCGGTGATCGCTACGCAGGAAGAGGCCATCGGGTTCTTCTTCAAGGCCGTGCCGTTCAACTTCTACGCGATCTTCGCCGTCCTCTTGACCCTGCTGCTTGCGTGGGAAAAGTGGCCGTGGGTGTCCCGGCGCATGCGGGAAGCGATGCGGCGCTCGCGGGAAACCGGTAGGCTCGACCGCGACGGCGCTGAGCCGATGGCTGCCGAGGAACTCACAGTGCTTCGGCTTCCCGAGGACTTCGAGCCAAGCCTGGTTGATTTCTTCGGGCCCATCGGGACCCTTCTGGCCGTGGCCGTCATCCCGTTCGTTGTAACGTTCTACATCCAGGGGAACCGGGAGTCACCGTCGCTACCGATCGCCGAGGCGTTCGTGTTGGCGGTCCTCGCGGGAATGGCAATCGCGCTGGCCCGTGGGATGAAGCTGCGCGACGTGATGGACGGATTCGTCGACGGGTGCAAGGGAGTCACCATCGGGGCCCTGGTCCTGGCGCTTGCGGTGACGCTCAAGTCGGTTGCCGATGCGCTCGGCACCGCGGACTACGTGGTCCAGACGATCGGACCATGGGTCAGTCCCGTAGCTCTCCCCGCAGTGTTGCTGGTCGTGACCATGTTCGTGGCGTTCTCGACCGGGACCTCCTGGGGCACGTACGCCGTACTCTTCCCGGTAGCGATGCCGCTCGCCTGGTCCGTGCACCCCGATCCGGCGTTCCTCACGCTGTGCTTCGCTGCCGTCACCGGGGGGAGCGTGTTCGGCGACCAGTGCTCACCGATCTCGGACACGACGATTCTGTCGTCCGTCGCCACTGGCTGTGATTTGATGGACCACGTGACCACCCAGCTCCCGCTGGCGATGATGGCCGCGGCGGGTGCAGCCGCGCTGTACACTGCCCTGGCCGCGTTGATCGTGTAGAAACCGGGCGCACCGCAGGGGAGAGCAGCGCACGTTCGATCGTGACAACTCCGTTCCCGGAAACTACTTTCGGGGCGGGCGAGACCGGAGATCAGCGCCCGGAGTCTTTTCGGGGAGGGTTCTTTGAGCGACAGCGGAGCGAAATCGGCTCTGATCCTGGGGGCGTCCAGCGGATTCGGCGAAGCCTCGGCGCTGGAGTTCGCCAAGGCGGGCTACGATATCTTCGGAATTCACCTCGACCGCCGGGCCGGACTGGCGCGCGTCGAGGAGATCCGCGCCGCTATCGAGGCCGAGGGTGTCCAGGCGACCTTCTTCAATATCAACGCCGCCAGCCCCGAGAAGCGGGATCAGGTGTTGGACGACGTCGCCGCCGTTGTCGAGCCAGGCTCGGTCCGCGTGCTCCTCCATTCGCTCGCCTTCGGCACGCTGCGTCCTTTCGTGGCCGCGGAGGAGGCTGGTTCGATGACCATGGAGCAGATGGACATGACGCTCACCGTCATGGCTCACTCCCTCGTGTACTGGGCCCAGGGCCTCGTACGCCGCGGTCTCATGGGCCAGGGCGGGCGCATCTACGCCATGACGAGCTCCGGTGGCGACCGGGTCATCCCCTCGTACGGTGCGGTGTCGGCCGCGAAAGCCTCTCTGGAGTCCCACTGCCGTCAGCTCGCCCTCGAGCTCGCGCCCTACGGAATCACGGCGAACTCGATCCGCGCGGGCGTGACGGACACACCCGCGCTCCGGAAGATCCCGGGTGCGGAGCACATGATCGAGGAGGCCACCCAGCAGAACCCCTACGGCAGGCTCACCACTCCGGAGGACGTGGCCCGCTGCCTGGTCGCCCTAGCGGCGGAGGGAACGGCCTGGATGACGGGCAACGTCATCCGCGTGGACGGTGGAGAGGACTTCGTGGGATCCATGCCATCCACGGGGTGACGACATGTTTCGGAAGCATGAAGATGAGGAAGGCCTGGCCCGGATGGCCGCCTGGGCCGTTCGGAACCGAGCTCTGGCGCTGAGGGACGAGATCACGCGTCCGTGGCACACGGGCAGGAGTACGCCCGAGGCGGAACTCGGCCGCTGGGCCGGTTTCGGCCTCGCGGTCGGCGCGCTCGTCGTGGGGGTCGGCCTGGCCCTCATTACGACTCTGTCCGAGGACTGATGCTCGCGGTCTGCGGGGTGCAGTTGGCGCCCCGCAGAGCCGAGACCGAGTCCAACGTGGCGGATCGTCGCCCCGAGGTCTACCGCAGCCCTACGGAAATGCCGCCGCTCGGCGAACCGAGTGGAAGTCAGCGCGGCTAGGCTTCTTCCGGGCGGGAATCCGCGTCACGAAATCACGTGACGGCAACCGCACGCGTAGGGACGCGTCACAGACTCCAGCATCGGGTCGACGGAAATGGACGGAGGCGCCGGATGAACCGGCCGCTCCAGGTCCGGCAGCTCCAGCCGGACTTCATCCGGCAACGAAACGGCCCCGGGCACGTCGGGAGCCCGCACCTCCACGGTTACGGCCCACGACGGGTTCACGCTTCCGTCCAGGGTCTCCACGCCGAATCCTGCGAACAGCAAGACCGCGCAGGTCCCGGCCATTCCCAGGATTTCTGATATTTCGACTCGCCCTATCATCTCTCCACCCCTCCGCATCGGTCCCTCGCGGGCGTGGCGACGGTCCTCCGCCGCCTTCTATTCGTTTGGACATCGCGAATGGTCCGATCGTTGGCCATATCTACGAGATTGGACGGCCGGGGGTTTCGGTCGATTCCGCCTGGAGGCCCGGAGGTCGCACCTATTCGAACGAGACGCGCACGATCCGTCCACCGGGTCCGACCAGCCAGCCGGCGGCGGGCGAGGCGACCCCGAGGCCCCAGAAGCTGACGGTGTCAGCCGAGGACCAGGTCTCTCCCTCGTCGATGGACCAGTCCGCCCCGTGTGGACCGACGGCCACCAGGGTAGGGGTGGGCGCGCCGGGGACGTAGGTCGCCCCGTACACGGTCCCCGCGAGAACGGGCCTGCCGGACGTCGTCCAGGTCCGGCCTCCGTCCGAGGTCACGGCCACGTTGTCCGTGTGATCGTCGGGCCGTGACAGGTCGCCGCCCATAATCACGCCGTGCAGGGAGTCGCGGAAGGCGATGGTGAAGATGCCGGCAGCCTCGCCGGCCGGCAGGGGCGTCGGGATCGCGCTCCAGGTCCGCCCGTCGTCACGGGTCGCGAGGACACGCGCCGTGCCGGCGGCCCCCGTACCGATCCATGCTCGCCCACCGGGTCCGAGGGCGACGCAGGTTCCGCTGGCGGCGAAACCTCCTTCCCCCGCCAGAGCCCGTGGGATGTCGGCGGAGCGGGTGTACTCCCACGTGTCGCCACCGTCCCGGGTTCGGACGATGCGTAGCTCGCCATCCACCGCATCGCCGTACGCGAGACCATGGTCGGGATCGCGAAACTCGATGCAGTCGTAGAAGCCTTCCGGCTCCGGGTTGAGGAACTGCAGGTCCCAGGTCTCGCCGCCGTCCTGCGTGCGGTAAATGCGGGAGAGCTCCCCGGGTCCCGCGCTCAGGAGCCACGCCCGCTGAGCGTCCAGGGCATGAACGTCCCGGAGTTGGAGCGTGTCCGCGCCTGGCAAGACGCGGGCTATCCACGTCTCGCCGCCGTCCACGGTGCGGGCCCATGTGCCCCCGTGCCCGCTTACCCAGACCACCTTCTCGTCAACTACGCTGACGGCCTGCAGGAGAACGTCGGTGCCGCTCTCCTGCGGTTGGAGGTAGACCTGTGCGAAGGGGGCGACAGCCGGTGTCGCTGAAGAGGCTGCATTTCCTTCGCCGCCGGACGAAGAGCAGGCGGTCAGCAGCACGAACCCGACGAGAAGGCCGGTCGGCCCCTGTCTGGTTATCATCGCGATTCCTCCCGGCTTACGGCGGTTTTCGCGCGGTCGTGACTCCCGACTCAGTTGCTTTCGAGCGAAAGCGTGATTTCGATGCGACGATTTCGTGATCGCCCGGCCTCGGTATCGTTGGGCGCCACCGGACGCGACTCCCCGTATCCGACCGCTGTGATCCTGTTCGCGCTGATCGCGATGTTCAAGAGCAGGTACTCGCGCACCGCGATCGCCCGGCGCCGGCTGAGCTCCTGGTTCATGGCCTCGTTGCCCTGCGAGTCCGTGTGTCCCTCGACCGTAATGGCCGACTCCGGGAATTCGCGGATCACGCGTTGCACCTTGGTCAGAAGAGAGAAGTTGTCGGGCCGGATCTCCGCCGAGCCGGAGGCGAAAGTGAGACCGACCAGCCTGAGGATGAGGCGGTCCTCCCCGAGAAGGGCTTCACCTTCCTGCGGTGTGAACATCGCCTGCACCTCGCGCAGCCGGCGCTCCCACCTCTGGCGTTCCCGCAGCTCAGCCGCGACGGCGGCTTCGCGCTGCTCGACTGCTGCGAGTCGCCTGTCCATCGAGTCGATCACCGTTTCGAGCCGCTCGATTTCCCGGCCGCGCGAAGCAAGGTCCGCATGCAGACCATCCCGCTCCCCGTACAGGCTCTCGATCGCCGTGACACCGTCGTTCACCACGGGCTCGATTCCGTCGGCGAAGTCCGCCTCGTAGCGCAGAAGCTCGGCCATGCGGCGGACCTGGCCCTCGGCCCGCAGGGCCGTGGTCTCGACCGAGACCCGGTTCCGGTCCACGCTGTCGGCCAGCGCCGACAGGCGCGTCGCGTGCCGGTACTCAGACGCCGCATCGGTCGCCAAGCCGCCGGCCTCGGCGATGCGCGAGCGATCCTCGGCCAGGATCACCTCGGCCGCCGTGAGAAGAGAGTCGGCCCGGTTCAGAGTGAAGGCCGCCCGACGATCGGCCTTAGCGTCGAGGGCTTCCTCCCGCAGGGTACGGGCCCGTCCGAGAATGTCCGCTCGGATGGCGTTGAGCTCCGCCTCCCGGTACTCGTTCTCCGCTCGTCCGGCCCGCTCCCGGGCCCCGTTCTGGTCATTGCTCTCGATCCGCCGACCGGCATCGCGCGCGGTCTGTTCGGCTCGCTGCCAGTCCCGGTCCGCGAACTTCGGAGCGTTGACCGCCAGGGCTTCCCCTCGCGCCTGGAGAGCGTCGCCCAGCAGCACGTTCCCGACGCTCGCCAGCGCGTCCGCTGCGTCGAGCTCGGCGTAAGCTTCCTCAACGCGGCCGTCGATGTCGGCGATGCGTCCACCGGTCGCCAGGCGCTGGCGGGCCTCAGCTATCTTCTGTGCGGCCCGCTCGAAGTTGCGCGGCGAGATGATGTCGAGGTGATCGGCGCGGGCACGGTCGAGGCGCTCGATGGCGCTCTCTAACCTTTGCTCGACCGTCTGGGCGCGGGCGGTGCCCACGACCGTGAGGCACGCCAGAAGAGCAGCCATGATTGTCACGCATCGACTCGCTTGCGGTGCGGGTCCGGCCGTGTTCATCAACATGGGATTCTCCCCGGATAGTCAGCCGGCCGCCGCCATGGCCGCCAGCACCTCCCTGAGCGTCGTCTCCCCCCGGTCCCTGGTGTACCAGAGCCTGGCGTCCTTGTAGATCTCGGACGCGGGCCTTTCACCCGCCCGCTTCTCCCGTATCACGAACTCCTGCAGCTCGGCTGGCCTCGGTCCCCACTGCCCCACGGGCTGGTGGGCCTGGTCCAGGATCACCACAATCGGGATCGACCGACTCCCGTTCGTGAGGTACATGTCCATGAGCTCGGGATGCTCCTCTCGCTTCACGACCCGGAGGTCGATGCGGGGCGACGCTTCAGCGAGTCGCGCGAATATCGGCACCAGGTTGGACGCGTCGCCACACCAGTCCTCGGCGATCGCGATCAGCTTCCAGTCGCGTCCGATGGCTTCCACCTCTTCCAGGGCCCAAGCGGGGGTCTTGCTCTTCCTGTGCACGCCCTCCCACAGGGCTCGGTGCTCTTCGATCTCATCGGCCAGGTAACGGTCCCAGGTGAGGCCCTCATCCCACCAGGATTTCAGGTTCTCCGGGGTCGTCGTCGGGGTCTCGCTGATCGGCGTCATATCATCATCCTCTCGCGGTAGCTTCGAGGCGAGAAAGCCAGTAGGATATGGGGCCGCGCGGCAGCCCGTAATCGCACGAATAATAACCGTCTCGCGGTCATGATGAACCCTGCGAACGCTACTCGCGTTCCCGCTGGCCGGAGCGATCCCATCTGAACCGACGGAGAGCGAAGCGATGAGCCTGCATATGCGACCCGGAATGACCATCGAGGGCGACCTCAGGCCCCCGACGCCGATCAATGAGCCCGTATGGGAATACGAGCCCGGCTCGCCTGAGCGAGCGGACCTCAAGAGGAAGCTCGAGCGAATGGCCTCCGAAGTCGTCGAGATTCCCATCATCATCGGCGCGGTGGACTACACGACCGGTAACACGGCCGAGGTCGTGATGCCGCACGATCACGCCCACGTGCTGGCTCGGTACCACAAGGCGACCGACGAGCACATCCAGATGGCTGTCGACTCGTGCATGGAGGCGTGGAAGGAATGGTCGAACTGGCCGTGGCAGGACCGTGCCGCGGTTCTCCTGAAGGCCGCCGACCTGCTGGCCGGTGACTGGCGCCAGGTCCTGAACGCCTCGACCATGCTCGGCCAGAGCAAGACCTGCTACCAGGCCGAGATTGACAGCGCCTGTGAGATCATCGACTTCTGGCGCTTCAACGTGCACTACGCGCGAGACTTGTACTCGAACCAGCCGATCTCGTCGCCCGGCATCTGGAACATGACGGACTACCGGTCCCTCGAGGGCTTCGTGTACGCCATCTCCCCGTTCAACTTTACGTCCATCGGCGCCAACCTGCCGACGGCGCCGGCGCTCATGGGCAACGTGGCGATCTGGAAGCCGGCCCGGACCTCCCTGTTCAGCTCGTACTACCTGATGCGTCTGCTCCAGGAAGCCGGTCTGCCGCCGGGCGTCATCAACTTCCTGCCCGGCAACTCGAGTCAGATCACCGACAGGCTGGTGGCCAGCCCGCACCTCGCCGGGATCCACTTCACGGGGTCGACCGAGATCTTCCAGCTCCTGTGGAAGAAGGTGGCCGAGAACCTGGAGAACTACCGCTCGTATCCGCGGATCGTGGGCGAGACCGGTGGGAAAGACTTCATCGTGGCGCATCCGTCGGCGGATGCCGATGTCGTAGCGACCGCCATGGTTCGCGGAGCCTTCGAGTACCAGGGTCAGAAGTGCAGCGCGGCGTCCCGTGCGTACGTCCCGAACTCGCTGTGGCCGCGAGTGAAGGAGACTCTCGGAGCGCAGCTCGGCGAGATCAAGATGGGCGACCCGCGGGATTTCGAGAACTTCGTGTGCGCCGTGATCGACGGGTCGGCGTACAAGGACATCACGGGTTACATCGAGCACTCGAAGTCTTCGCCGGACGCGGAGATCCTGTTCGGCGGCGGGTACTCGGACGAGAAGGGCTACTTCATCGAGCCGACGGTCGTTCTCGCCTCGGATCCGAAGTTCAAGACGATGTGCGAGGAGATCTTCGGGCCGGTGCTGACCGTGCACGTGTACCCGGACGACAAGTGGTCCGAGACGCTCGACCTGGTGGATTCGACGTCTCCGTACGCTCTCACCGGGGCCGTGTTCTCGCGCGATCGTTCGGCGAGCCGCGAGGCGATGGCCACGCTGCGAGGGGCGGCCGGCAACTTCTACATCAACGACAAGCCGACCGGTGCTGTCGTGGGTCAGCAGCCGTTCGGCGGGGCCCGTGCGAGTGGCACCAACGACAAGGCCGGCTCGTTTCTGAACCTGGTGCGCTGGGTCTCTCCTCGCTCGATCAAGGAGACCTTCGTTCCGCCGACCGACTTCAAGTACCCGTTCATGAAGACGGGTGTGGGCGACTCGATGGAAGATCTCGGCCACAAGCTCGGCGAGCAGATGGGCGAGATCCGCGAGCACCTGGGCGTGCTGGGTGGATCGCTGCGAGAGCGATTCGGCAGCGTGGTCGAGAAGGCGAAGGCCGAGGGCGAGGAGTCCCCAGGCGACGAGGCCAATCCTGAGGCGTAAGGCCGGCCGCTTCGTCGGCGGTACGGGGGGCCGGTCCGGAAGATCGGGCCGGCCCTTCGCGCCGAGGCTGGTCATTGGGGGCCTCGCGGCCGCGGGAGCCGTGCTCGTGCCGCTCGTGGCCCTCGCCGATGTCGGCCCCCCCGCTCACATGCAGGTCACCGAAACATCGCCGGGGCGCTACGTGGTGCAATGGCGCGTGCCGAAAGCGCTTCCCGCGCGGGCCGTGCCAGCGCCCGTCCTGCCCGAGACCTGCCGACCCACCGGCGAGAGGTCGGTGGTCGATCAGCCAGCCGCCTGGCTGTTGTCTCGAGAATGGCGGTGTGATGGAGGGCTGGCGGGCAAGGAAGTGGGAATCCGCTACCCCTTCGGCGACCTGGCGCTCACCACCGTGATCCGGGTGGACCTTCTCTCGGGCGATCGCTTCGCTCACGTCGTGTCGCCGGGGGAGGGATCGTGGAGCGTACCGGAGGGCACGGCTCCTCCGGACCCGGTGCTGGGCGCGCAGCGCGCCGTCATGGCCGGCGCCGTCCACGCGACCGGCTGGATTCACCTGGCATTCATTATCGTCGTGGCGCTGTTCGGCGTACCCGGGCTTCCCGTTCGGCTCATCACCTTCTTCGCCGGCGGGCAGCTGGCGGCCGTGGTCCTTTCGACCCTGTTCGGGGCCGGTCTGCCGGCGGGTCCGGCCGCCATCGGACTGGCGATCGGGGTGGTCCTGCTGGCGCGCGAGTCTCTGACGAGTGAGGAGGAGAGACGAGGACTGATGGGGCTCGCATCGGCCGTCGGCCTCGTCCACGGTCTCGGCCTGGGAGCACTGCTCGCAGAGGATCTGGGGGCTGGCGCCGGTCTCGCCTCCCAGGTCGTGGCGGTTCTGGGAATGGACTCAGTGCACCTCGTCGGGGCAGGCCTGCTGGGGTTGGTCTTCGCCCGGGCGGGTCGCGCGGCGGCCCGGTCACAGGTGCGGACGGGCCTCGGCTACGCGCTGGGTATGGGGGGCATGGCCTTCGCCCTTTCCGTGGCGTTTGCCGGACAGGTGTCCACCGCTCCCGCCGGAGGAGCGGACGGAATACTGCCGCAGGGTACGGCATCGGGCACGGCGGGGCCCGCAGCTTCGCAGCGTCTCGCTCCATCGTCGCCTGACGCGCCGATACAGAGCTTCCTGGCAGTGGAGCCGTTCGAGGTGCGGCACGAGGTGATGCTCAGGCTGGCCGGTCTGTCCGCGGCCCTGGACCTGGATCCCGAGGCAACGCTTGCGACGGCGGACCAGTCGGCGGTCGCGGACAGCCTGGTCAGCATGGTACTCGGGTGGACCGGGGTCACCGTGGATGGGGAGCCGGTCGAGCCCCTGGTCAGGCGCGCCGACTACATGACGGTCGATCCGACCGGGGCCCTGCCGCGCACCAATCCCGTGCCCGAGGAGGTCGCGACCGCCGTGGTCGGTGTCATCG
>JBDGWG010000014.1:0-52445 GCA_039585235.1 Gemmatimonadota bacterium
TGGTGGAATCGGGGACCCACGGCGAGCTGTACGAGGCGGGCGGCCTGTACCGGCGTCTGTGTGACCTGCAGTTCGCATCGCCCCCGTCTCCGACGGAGACGACGGGAAGACCGGCTGGCTCGGCACCGAGCTAGGCGGCAGGCGGGGGCTGCGGAGGGACGTCGTAACCGCCCTCCAGCTCGTCCCAATGCGCCACTGCGTCGTCCAATCCCAGCTTGAGAAGGGAGCGCCTCAGCCGCCTAAGGTTGGCGCGGGCGCGGCGTTCCGGGACCGGACCGGGCAGAACGGAAGCCCTGTCCAGGTCGACGACGAACGCCGGCCCCTCCGCGTGGACGCCGCCGGCTTCGTGCAGGAGCCGGATCGCACGGCCCACGGACTCCAGGACGATCACTCTGCGCGCTGCGGATGCGCTGTCGAGAACCACGGCCGCGGGGAGGGCCTTCGCGATCCGGCGCGTCACGAGGCACGCCAGGTAGCCCGGACGGACCTCGGACTGGATGGCGGCGAGCACCTCCGGGACGGGCGCCCCACGCCTGCGCAGTCGGTGAGTGGCCACGAGCTCGGAGAAGGCCCGGTTCCCGACGAAATACGTTCGCCGATTGATCTTCTCGACGAGACCGCCGCGCCGGTACGGCCTCACCACGGCCTCTCCGAGCGATCCGGCCGGAACGATCCGAACGCTGCCGCGACCTCCCGAAACCCCGGACCGCGACCCCTCCGACTCCTGCTGCGTTCCCGGCAAAGACAGCAGTGGCGGACGCGAACAGTCGACCAACCGGTATCGATGGAACGAATCGACGAAGTCGTTGCGCACGACGGCGGTCGTGCGCCCGTCGCGAATCACGGTGAACTCGCTGGTCATCCATACGGGAAGCTGCACTCGCATGGCCGCAAGATGCCACGAATGTCGCGCCGGCGCGACGACCCCTCTCGTTGTAGGGTGGCCTGCCGGCGCTTACCTTCCCGCACATGAAGAGCTCATACGGCCGGAGGCGGCGCGGGTGACCCGTCCGCCACTCCGAGTTCTCCACGTCGAGTCGGGTCACGAATGGCGCCTGACGAGAAACCAGGTGAGCCTGCTCGTCGACGGACTTCGTCGCACTCCGCACGTCCAGCAGACCGTGGCCACGTTGGAGCACTCGCGGCTGGAGCGGGCGGCTCGGGACATCGGTGTGCCGGTAATTTCGCTTCCGTGGGCGGTCGGCACCGACCCACGCGCGATGCGAACCCTGGCACGGCAGGCGCGCCGGCACTGGAACATCGTGCACGTACACGATACGCATGCCCTCCGCCTTATGGCCTACCTGATGGCTCTCGAGGGATCGCAGAGCGGGATCGTGGCGACGCGCCGGGCCGTGAGGCCACCTCGCTCCGCGTGGAAGTGGCGGCGTGCACACCTGGTTCTCGCCGTCTCCGAGTCGGCCCGCGACTCGCTGATCGCCGCCGGAGTGGAACGCCCGCGTATCGCCGTCGTGCCGGAGGGTGTCGATACGCGTGGACTGGATGTTCATCGGTCCGGCGTCCTGCGCGAGGCCGCTGGAGCTCGACCGGACCATTTGATCGTCGGTTCCCTCGCGGCGCTCGGGTCTGACAGAGATCACGCTACGCTTGTCCGGGCGGCGTCCCTGGTCGTGAAGGACCGCCCGGACGTGCGGTTCGCGATCTTTGGCGAGGGGCCGGAACGAGGCCGGCTGGAGCACCTGATCGATACCCTGGGCCTCGGAGGGTGGGTTTGCCTGCCCGGCTACGTCGACGACGCCCGATCGTCCCTGTCCGACATTGCCGTCTTCGTGATGCCCTCGCTGCAGGAGGAGCTGTCGACGGGCTGCCTGGAAGCCATGTGGGCGGGTGTGCCCGTCGTGATGACGGCCGCCGGTGATGGGAGGCTCAGGGCGGAGGGGATCGAGCCGGTTCGCCGGGGGGATCACGCCGATCTGGCGGCTGCGATCGGCCGATTGATCGATGATCCGGAGCACCGGAGCAGGGCAGGCGAGAGAGCGAGGCAGTATGCACGAGCCCATCGATCCGACGAGATGGTCCGCGCCACGCTCGAGGCTTATGAAGCAGTGGCCCGGCAGTGTCGCAGGAGTCGATGAGGCTCAGGGACATGGCGGAATACGCTCCGGCTCGTTTGGCGGAAGCGGCGCTTGGAGCCCTGCCGTGCTGGCTGATTGGCTCGGCTTTGGAGCGGGAAGTGCTGCGTGGAGGCTTGGTACCAGGCGCGGGGTAGTGGAGGAGCAGATCAGGGCGGCCTTTCCTGATCGAACTCCAGAGTGGGTCGCCGGAATCACGAGAGCGTGCTACCGCCATTTCGGGCGGGAAATCTCAGCTATAGCCCGTATCGGACGATCGGGAGGAGACTCCCTTCTTTCCCGGATGCAAGCCGGACAGGACGCGGTTTCCCTCCATCGGGAAGCTACGCGTGGATCCGGTGCGATCATCGTGACCGGGCACGTCGGCAATTGGGAAGCCGCTGGAGCGTACCTGGCCGCGGCCGGCCTTCCGATGGCCGCGGTCGTCAAGCGGCAGCGGAACCCGGCGTTCAACGACCGGATGCTGGCCACCCGTCGTCGGGCGGGGATCGAGCCGATCTATATGCAGGACGCGCGCACCAGGATTCCGGAAGTGCTTCGGGAAGGCAAGACGGTCGCTTTGGTCGCGGACCAGGACGCCGGCGAAAGGGGGGTCTTCGTGCCATTCCTCGGTCGTGAGGCTTCCACGTTTCGGGGGCCGGCCCGTCTCGCGCTGTCGCAGGATGTGCCACTGTTCTTCGGCGCGGCAGTTCGACAGGGGTCGGGCTACGGAGCCGTGCTGGAGCGAGTGGACGCGCCCGCGGGGGGAGATCGCGCCGAAGGCGCCGAACTGGAGCTCACGCGCCGCTGGGTCGGCCGGCTCGAGTATCAGGTGCGCCGGCACCCGGAGCAGTACTTCTGGTTCCACCGGCGCTGGAAGACCCGGCCCACTGGAACGACGGCCGGGCGTGACGGTACATAGCGGAACGGAAGCCTCGCGAATCGCCCGATTGGCGGTGGCGAAGGATCTGGAAAGGAGCGATGCGCGACGTGATTTACGTCACGCTGCCGGTACATAACGAGGAGCACACGATCGGTGTGCTCATGTGGAAGATCCGAAAGGTGTTCGCCGAGCTCGGCCGCGACTTCCGGATTCTGGTCGTGGACGACGCGTCTACGGACGGCACTGCGGACGTGCTGGACCCGTACCGCCGCGTCCTGCCCCTCACGGTGTACCGCAACACCACGCGGCAGGGATACGCGGCGTCTCTGGAAAGGCTGATCCGGGAGGCCACCCGGGTGTCAAGGTATCCGAAACGGGACGCCGTCCTGGTCATGCAGGCCGATTTCACGGACGGTCCCGAGATGATCCCGGAAATGCTGAGACGCTTTCAGGGTGGAGCGGACCTCGTTGCGGGCCGCCCGGTGAACGTTCGGGAGGCACCGCGGGCCGTGCGCTTCGCGCGCATCGGCGCTGGGATGATCGTGAAGCCTCATGCCACGGCGACCGATGTGGAGGATCCGTTCTGTGGTTTCCGCATGTACCGGCTGGTGGCCCTGAAGCGGGCGCTCAAGGAAGTGCCCGATGGCGGCGCGCTGCTGCGCCACGAAGGGTGGGCTTCGAGTCTCGAACTGCTGACGGCAGTCACGCCCCACCTGCGAAGCGCGGCGCAGGTGGATATTTCAACGGACTACTCGCGGCGCTATCGGGAGAGCCGTTTCCGGGCAATCGCCACCTTGTGGGGCCTGCTGAGGGCCTCGCGTGACCCACGGCTCCGCCGGAGCGCGGCTGAGGGCCGAGCGTGAGTCCAGGCCAACTGCTCCGGTTCGTCCTGCCTCTCCTGGTTTTCCTCTCGGTTGGCCATCCGCATGCTGCCGCCGCCCAGTCTGCACCTGCGGCCACCGATCCTGCGCAGGCGTGGCGGTTCCCGGTCGGCGAACGCATGGAGTTCTCGGTGAGCTGGGGTCGCGTGCGGCTGGGCGAGGGGTCTCTGGAGGTCGAGGCGATCGATGCGATCGACGGGCAGGACGGATATCGCGTCGCCATGGAGATGTGGGGCGGCCCACCGTTCTACCGGGTCCGGGACCGCCAGGTCAGCTGGATCCGGCCTCGGCCGCTCAGCTCGATCCGCTTCGAGCAGCGACTGAGCGAGGGAAGCTACAAGCGGGACACGAGGTACACATTCGACTTGGAGGGCATGACCTACGACCGGCACGACATTGTCGACGGCGAGTGGCGCGCCCGCGACGACGAGACGGACGTTCCGATTCTCGAAGGGGCGCTGGACGACATTTCCTTCATGTTTTTCGCTCGGCTGCTTCCGCTCGAAGTGGGACAACGATATGAGCTCGATCGGTACTTCAAGGAGTCCGGCAATCCAGTCATCATCGAGGTTCTGCGGCGCGAGGAGATCCGCGTACCCGCTGGAACGTTTCAAACGATCGTGTTGAGGCCGATCATTCAGACGGGCGGAGCGTTCGCCGATGACGGCGAGGCGGAGCTCTACCTGACCGATGATGACCGGAAGGCAATCGTCCGCCTCAAGACGAGCATGGCCGTTGGATCCGGAAACCTGTTTCTGACCCGGTACGAACCCGGCGACGGGGAACTGATCCCCGTCGAGGATTCGATGGCTGTGTCGGCGAGTCCGGCGACACCGGAGGAGGATCAGCCGTGAGCCCGGGCACCGAAGCCGGCGACCCGAGACCTGGCCTGCGCCGAGTGCCGGTCAGCGACCGGCCGAACAAAGTGTCGTCCGGCGACTTCGCAGGTCCGCCGCCGGCTAAATCCGGCGCTTCCTTCGCCCAGTTCTATGATTCGCTTCCGCACATCCTGGTCGCCGATTCACTGCGCGCCGTAGCGCGCGGGGTCGCGTCCGCCGTGAACCGCGATCGGGAAGTCGTGTGGATGCTGGGCGGCCACGTCGTGAAGACGGGCCTGTCGGTCGTTCTGATCGACCTCATGGAGCGTGGAGCCGTCACGCACCTCGCGGTGAACGGCGCTACGGTGATTCACGACTACGAGACGTGCCGGTGGGGTGGTACTTCAGAGAACGTGGAGGCCGGCCTGTCGGACGGCACGTTCGGCATGGCGCTGGAGACCGGTCGAGACATGAACCAGGCGATCCGCAGGGGGAGAGACGATGGGCTGGGCATGGGGATGGCACTCGGCACCGACCTCGAAGCTCGGGGAGACAACGGGCATCCGGAGTTGTCACTCCTTCTCGCGTGCCGCCGGCTGGGCGTTCCAATCTCGGTGCACGTAGCGATTGGCGCTGACATCATTCACCAGCACCCCGAGGCGGACGGTGCCGCGATCGGTGAGACGTCGTACACCGACTTCCTGTCGCTGGTGGAGACCCTGCGCGGCCTGGACGACGGCGGCGTCGTGGCGAACGTGGGCTCGGCCGTGATCCTGCCAGAGGTGTTTCTCAAAGCTCTCACGATCTGTCGCAACCGGGACGATGGCGCGCCTCGCGGCTTCGTCACCGCGGATTTCGACATGATCCGCCAGTATCGGCCGCGCGTGAACGTGGTGGAGCGCCCGACGCGCACCGGCGGTGGAACGGGATACCAGATCACGGGGCACCACGAGATCATGGTGCCGCTTCTGGCGTGGGCCATCAGCGAGGAGTTGTCGCGCTGATTCGCTGAATTCAACTGCGATATCAACGGATTCGGTGTCTCGGGACGAGCTTTGCGGCGTCATCCGGGCTCCGATATATTAGACAGGCAAGCCCCGGCGGCCGGGCGGCTCGACGCGAGAGCCGGCGGCACCGGGAGGATTGAATCGAGAAGGAGGGACTTTGTCGCGGGGAAAACAACAGCAGACGACGTTGGATCTGGCTCGTGATGAGCTGTTCAGTCATATTCAGCGATGCGGTGTTCTCGATGCCGAGGATACGGAGCGCACGGAGTGGATGTCGGATACCGTCGAATACCTGCGTGAGCGGTATCCGGCTCTTTCCGAAGGTGAAGTAACAGAGCTCGAGGCGATCGGGCATAGATACTGTCAGCCGGCGATTCCTTTTGGCTCGCCGGAGGGGGACAACCCCGTGGCCACCGACTGAGGCAAGACGAGGTCGGCACAACCTGAACCTGCCGCTCCAGCGACCGGCAACGGTCTCCCACGTTCGCGCCTCGGGCGAGGCGCGGGCGAGACCTGACTCGCGACCCGGTGGGCTCCGCGGAGCCTCCGGGAACGGGTGCACCTCCCCGACGATCGACGGCTGATGGATTCTCTCTCCGCGGTGAGGATCGTCATCGCTCTGGGTCTCCTTGCCGCGAACGCTTTCTTCGTCGCTGCCGAGTTCGCGCTGATAGCGTCCAAGCACCGGCCCCAGGAGGAGCCTGGCGAGGATCCTCTCCAGGCCGATCCGGCGGTCGCGCGTGCCCGGCGATCGCTGGAGCGTCCGATCTCCAGCGTACAGGTCGGGATCACCCTGAGTTCGCTCGCCCTCGGGTGGCTTGCCGTGAGCTTCCTGGCGCCCGCGATACACGGTGCGCTGGATGCAGCCGGCATAGCGCTTCCGAGCGGAGTCGGCTTCACGGTCGCTGTCCTCCTGTCCCTCGTCGCGGTCGCGGCTCTCTACCTGGTACTGGGCGAACTCGCGCCCCGGGCTGTCGCGCTGAGCCACGCGGGGCGGATCGGCCGCGTGCTGGCGCTGCCGCTGAACCTGTTCACGGTTCTGATCTCCCCCCTCCTGTGGGCGCTCAACGCGGTGGCCGCGCCGATCGTGAGCCGAAGCGGAGCGAACGGGCCGGGTGGCTACGGGCAGGTGCACGGGCCCGAGGAGATCGAGGCGCTCCTCCGCCACAGTCGAGCCGAGGGAGCCGTGGAGGAGGACGAGGAGGAGATGATCCACGGGGTCTTCGAGCTTACGCGTACGGTGGCGCGCGAGGTCATGACGCCCAGGCCGGACATCGTGGCTTTTCCGGAGACCGAGTCCCTGGACGAAGTGCTGGACACGGTAGCGGGATCCGGCTTCTCCCGATTCCCGGTGTATCGCGAGTCGATCGACGATGTGACCGGGGTCGTGCTCATCAAGGACCTGCTTCGCTGGATGCGGCGTTCTCCGTCTGACGAGTTCGCGCTCACGGGTGTGATGCGAGAGCCGTTCTTCGTGCCAGATACGAAGCCGGTGGACGATCTTCTGGCCGAGTTCCGGGACCAGAAGCTGCACCTGGCAGTCGTCGTGGACGAGTTCGGGGGCACGGATGGCGTGGTCACGCTGGAGGATCTCGTCGAGGAGATCGTCGGCGACATCTTCGACGAACACGACGTGGCCGAGGAGGAGATCGTGCTCCTGGGCGAGGGCCGGGCTCGGATCGATGGCGGCGCCGACCCGGCCGACCTGATCGAGCATTTCGGCCTCGGAGACGTCGAGGGCGTGGACGAGTACGACACGGTGGCCGGCTACGTCATCGGTAACCTGGGCCGCATCCCTGAGCCGGGAGAGACCGTGCGCCTCGGCTCGGCGGAACTCGAGGTGGCCGAGACGACCGAGCAGCGCGTGACGAGTCTCGAGCTGCGGGTCCTGGGCCCGGCAGCGGAGAATGAAGGAACAACCGGGGATGACAGGATTCCTCCTCGGGAGACCTGATCGAATCACCCTCTTGGGAGAAGGCGTGGGGAAACTGAGCCGCAGACGGTTTATTCGGAATGCCGGGGCGGTGGCCGGGGCGAGTGCGCTCGCTCCCGCGGTCTTCGGGCGGGACCTGACGGCCGGCGCCCAGGATGGCCGGTCGGCCGGTCCGCTGATCCTCGACGGCGTGGCGACGGAACCGGCTGCTGTATCCAGCGGAAACGGGCTGCGTGCCACGGAGACGGCCCTCGAAGCGATTCGCGGGGGAAGCGGTACGTTGGAGGGGGTGATAAGCGGGGTGAACCGGGTGGAAGAAGATCCGGAAGATCGGACGGTGGGCTTCGGAGGACTCCCGAACGCGCACGGCGTGGTTCAGCTCGACAGCCAGGTGTACCATGGACCTACCCGCGGGGTTGGGGCCGTAGCGGCGCTCGAGGGCTACGTACATCCCTCCCGGGTGGCACTCGCCGTGATGCGCTACACGGACCACGTGCTCCTGGTGGGCCGCGGGGCCGCGCGCTTCGCCGCGGAAATGGGCTTCGAGGCAAGCGACCTTCTCACACACGAGTCGAGAGAGCAATGGCTGCGGTGGCGCGCGGGTCTTTCGGATCAGGACGACTATGTCAGTCCCCGGGAAAGCGGAGAGGTGGTCGACGACTTCTCGGATCCCGGCGATCCGGCCCCGCCGGCAGCCGGTGAAGCCGTGGGAGCCCTCGACTCCTTCGACGGTGTCCGGCCCATGGGCACGATTCACTGCTCGGCAGTTGACGCTGCCGGTGACCTGTCCGCCGCGACCACGACGAGCGGCCTGTTCTTCAAGATCCCGGGACGGGTCGGCGACAGTCCGCTACCCGGATGTGGGTGCTATTGCGACAACGACGTCGGGGCGGCCGGATCGACGGGAAGGGGAGAGGCCGTCATCAAGACGGTCGGTTCTCACCTGATCGTCGAGGAGATGCGTCGGGGAGCTCACCCCACGGATGCCTGCCTCACGGCACTGCAGCGGATCGTGGACTGGACGGTCGAGAGCCGTCTGCTGGACGAGACGGGCCGACCAAGCTTCAATGTCAACTACTACGCGGTGAGCAAACGGGGCGAGACCGGGGGGGCTGCCATCTGGTCCGGTCGGCAACATGCGGTGAACGACAGGCTCGGCAATCGGTTGGCGGACAGCGCATACCTCTTCGAGCGAGCGTAGGACGGCCATGGAAGCTTCCCCGTTCTGGAGTGCCGAGGAGTACGACCGGCAGGCTCAGCGCCTGTATGAGGGCGGAGACTACGACGGCGCACTCGAGATGCTCCGGCGAGGCGCCGCACTTTACCCCGACGCGGTCGAACTTCTGGTTTCCCTCGGGTATACGCATCTTGCGCGGGAGGAGTTCGTGTGGGCCCGAAGGTCGTTCAGCCGGGCCCTCGAGAGAGAGTCCGACCATGAAGACGCCCTGGTGGGCCTCGGCGAAAGCCGGTTGAAGCTGGGTGAGCGCGCTCGAGGCTTTCAGTGCTTCGAGCGCGTGCTGGACCTTGGCTTCGGCCGGGACCTCGAACTGATGATGTCCATCGGCCGGGCGCTGTTTCGCGAGGGGCTGTGGGAGCACGCCGAGCGCTTCTTCCGACGAGCCGTGGCTGCGGATGAGAACAGCGGCGACGCGGCAGCCGACCTGGCTTACACCCTTCACAGGCAGGGCGACGGCGTGCAGGCACGCCTGTGGCTCGATCGGTGCCTCGAGCTCGACGCCGAGAACCACGACGCCCGCGTACTCCTCGCCAACCTGTTCTACGAAGGGGGCGAGCCCGAGAGCGCGCTCCATCATCTCGAGCGCATCCCCCTGGACAGTCTGTGGGATCCGGTGAGCGTGTGGCGGCTGGTCGAACTGGTGCGGGCGTATCGAGAGATCACGGACGGGGCCCGCGAGCTGGATCCGTACCTCGAGCGCCTCGACCAGTTGTTCGTGGATCCGTCGCCGGAGGAGCGTATCCTGCTCGACGTCGAGATGAAAGCGGCCGGGCTCGATGCCCCGGCGCTAGGGATTAGGGACCAGCTCGACCTGTTCGGAGGTAATCGCGAGGTGACCCCCGGGGGGCAACGGACGGACTGGACCGGAATCGTTCGTGCGATGTGCGAGAGCTCGGCCAATCCCGGACAGTCGGTCGAGGAGTTCATGCGGGAGACGGCCCGGCGCGTCAGGGACATTACCGGCATCCATATCCCGGACGACGATCCGGAGGAGTTCCTCAAGGCATCGGCCAGGGCCGGAGTGCTGCACATCGACCGTTAGAGCGATGCGCGGCGGAAGACAGGGAGAAGAGATGATGAGTGACGATATGCATGAGCTTCTGGCCCACAGGCTCGCGGAGGAAGGAATGGCCTTGGAGATTCCCATCTCGGTGGCGGAGCTGCATCGCCGGCTGCTGCCGTACGCCGTGTGCCGCGACCGCCTGGGATTCGCGAGCAAGGCCGAATACGACGTCGATTTTCTGAAATTGCTGGTGGACGATGAGAGCCTTCACGTTCCCGAAGTCGCCCTGCTGAAGGCCGCCAGGGGGGAGCTCGAATCTCCCGAGCCGGGACTGGCGCTCTTGCAGCGTTTCGCAGCGTCGGAGGTCCGGCTTCGTGCCCGCCCGCCAAGCTCGACCAGGGATCCCGAATCTTCTGGCGCGGACGAGGGTGGGGCGAAAACAGAGTCGCTGGAGACCGGACCACCGATTGCGGAGCTGGAGACGGGCCGGTCCCGTGGCGACCACCTGCCAGGGCTCGACGATCCTCTGCTGGTACCACAGGACGAGTCGGCGGACGCACTGGGTCGGAGACCGACGGACATCGTGCCTTTTCCGGGCGGGCCGGTCCCGTCGGCCGGGTCCTGCCGGAGTTGTCAGGCAGCGCTGCCGGAGCGCTCTGGCGTCCGGTTCTGCGCGCAGTGCGGGGCCGACCAGGAACGCTGGCCGTGCCCCGCCTGTGGAGAGGAAGTCGAACGGGGCTGGAGTTACTGCGCCCTGTGCGGTAAAATGTTGCCCACATGACAGGAAAGTGGGGTGCGGCATACGTGCCTCGCACGAGTTGCGAATAACGAGACGCACACAGGAGCTATCGATAATGACTGAGAACAAGATCTGGGGGCTGCCGCTGGTCGCCCTCGTCGTAATCGGCCTCTCCGCCTGCGGCAGCGATGCGAATGCTGACGGCGACGCCGAGACTGACGCCGCGGCCGCAGAGGTGGTGTCCGCCGAGCCTGCGATGGACGTAGCCGACATGGACGTGGCCGACGTCGACGAGCAGGAGCTTCCCGAGGGGGTGACGGCCGCGATGGTCGAGGAAGGCGAGGGCATTTACAACGGCGCCGGTATCTGCATGTCGTGCCACGGGCCGACTGGAGAAGGCATCCCGAATCTCGGTGCCAACCTCACGGATGATGAGTGGCTGCACGTCGACGGCTCGTACGAGCAGCTCGTCGAGAACATCATGACCGGCGTGACGGCGCAGGAGTCGAGCTCCGGGGTCCCGATGCCGGCCAAGGGCGGCACAGCGATCACGGACGATCAGGTGAAGGCCGTCGCCGCGTATGTCTGGACGCTCAGCAAGTGACCAGCTGACGCCATCGGGCGTCTCGCAGTGCTGGAGGCCGGCGCCCCGCGGGGTCGCCGGCCTCTTTCTTCAACCGAGCCCTCGACGGGAGGACCGTGCGGAGATGATCCGCCCATGATTCGTGTCGCCCTGATTCCTGGTGACGGAGTCGGCCCCGAAGTGCTGCAGGAGGCCCAGCGAGTGTTGTCTGCTTGTGTCAGCGCCGGCCTCGCGGACATCCGGACCGAGACCTTCCCACACGGGGCCGACCACTACCTCGCCACGGGCGAGACTCTGTCGGACGAGAGCTTCGTCCGGCTTCGCGATGAGTTTGACGCGATACTGCTTGGGGCGGTCGGAGACTCGAGGGTGCCGGACGGCAGGCACGCGAGGGACATCCTCCTGGGACTAAGGTTCCGACTCGATCTGTACATCAACTTCCGACCCGCCCGGCTACGGCTCCCCGAGCTCTCTCCGCTGCGATCGGCCGACGATCGTGACATCGATTTCGTCATCTTCCGCGAGAACACGGAAGGGTTGTACACGGGGGCCGGGCGGATCGAGTCGCCGGGTGAGCCGGACGAACGGGCCGTGAGCGAGGCCATCGCGACGCGGCACGGGGTCGAGCGGATCGTGCGGGCCGCTTTCGAATACGCCCGATCCGAGGGGCGCGGTCGGGTCACGCTGGGCGACAAGGCGAACGCTGTGCCGCACGTGTATGGCTTGTGGCGCCGGGTGTTCTCCGAGGTCGCGGAGAGCTATCCGGAGATCGAGGCGGAGGCACAGTACGTAGACGCACTGGCGATGCAGCTGGTCCGAGCCCCCGATCGTTTCGAGGTCATCGTTACGTCGAACCTGCTCGGGGACATCCTGTCGGACCTCGCCGCCGAGCTCGTCGGCGGGATGGGCCTGGCGCCGTCGGCAAACGTCAACCCGGGCCATCACGGTCTCTACGAGCCGGTGCACGGAAGTGCTCCCGATATCGCCGGCACTGGAACCGCGAACCCGGTGGCCGCGATTCTCAGTACGGCGCTATTGCTTCGCGACGGGGGTGCGTCCGAGGCCGCGGACCGGGTCGAGGCGGCCGTCGACGCGGCGCTCCGAGACGGGCTGCTCACTCCGGACCTGGGCGGTGCCTGCACCACGGAAGAGGTCGGAACGTGGATCGCGGACCACGTGGCGAAAGATTGACACCGATGATCACCGGGAGTCGGCGGACAGATTCCTGACTGCACCATTCCACAGAGAGACCGTGGGGACGATGGCAACGGATAGACAGGTCGTATTCCTCGCTGCCGCGCGCACGCCGTTCGGCACTTTTGGGGGGAGCCTGAAGGATCACTCGGCCACCGAGCTGGGAATTCTCGCCGGACGCGCTTCTGTCGAACGCGCGGCGGTCGATCCGTCGGAGTACGGGCAGGTGTTCTTCGGCAACGTAATCCACACCTCGGCCGATGCCGTTTACCTCGCCCGGCACGTGGGCCTCAACGCAGGGCTGCCGATCGAAGTGCCGGCCATGACGCTGAACCGGCTGTGCGGATCCGGTTTCCAGGCCGTGATCGATGGGGCGGAGGACATCCTGTACGGCGGCTCGCGAGTCTGCCTGACGGGGGGAACCGAGTCGATGAGTCAGGCGCCGCACGTGGTACGCGGCGCCCGCTGGGGTCTCCGGCTCGGTCCGGCCGTTCCGTTCGAGGACTCGCTGTGGGAGGCCCTGACCGATACGTACTGCGGCTTCTCGATGGCGCAGACGGCCGAGAACTTGGCCGAGGAGTACGACATCAGCCGCGAGGAAGCGGATGCCTACGCGGTTCGAAGCCAGACCCGGGCGAAGGCGGCGTGGGACGAGGGGAAGTTCGACGAGGAGGTCGTCCCCGTAACCCTGCTCAGGCGTGGCAAGGAAATCGAGTTCCGAATCGACGAGCACATCCGCGCCGACACTACGCCGGAGGCCCTGGCGTCGCTCCGTCCCTATTTCAAGAAGGACGGGCTGGTCACGGCGGGAAACGCGAGCGGTATCGGCGACGGGGCGGCCGCCCTCGTGATCTCCGATTCGGAATTCGCGTCGGCCCACGGCCTGACTCCCATGGGGAGCCTGGTCTCGTGGGCCGTGGCCGGAGTGCCGCCGCGCATCATGGGAATCGGGCCGGCTCCCGCGACGCGCAAGGCGCTCGAGAAGGCAGGCCTCACCCTGGACGACATGGATCTGATCGAGGTCAACGAGGCCTTCGCCCCGCAGTACATAGCGGTGGAGAAGGAGCTCGGCCTGGACCGCGAGAAGGTGAACGTCGACGGTGGAGCGATCGCTTTGACCCATCCGCTGGGCGCCACGGGAGCGAGAATCACGACTCACCTGCTTCACGAGCTGAACCGCAGGGGCGGCGGGCTGGGCCTGGGCTCCGCGTGCATCGGCGGGGGGCAGGGGATCGCGATCATCGTGCAGGTGGACGGCTAGATTCCCAAGCTGCTGGCGGGGGGCACATCCTACGCGGGCGGTGTATGTTGAGTCGTGCCACGAGGCAGGGCTTCTGCCCCCCACGCGGTTCGATCCCTCGCTCATCTGATCCTCGGGACCATGGAGGCTTCCATGGACGTCATTCTCGCTCTGATCGCCATCGGCGGCGCGGCCGCGCTATCCACCAGTCTCAGGATCCTCCGCGAGTACGAGCGCGCGGTGGTGTTTCGACTCGGTCGCGTGCGGCCGATACGGGGTCCAGGACTGATCTTTCTGGTGCCTTTCGGCGTCGAACGCATGGTCCGCGTGGGCCTTCGGATCATCGCGATGGACATTCCGCCCCAGGACGTGATCACGCGAGACAACGTCTCCGTGAAGGTGAACGCGGTCCTCTATTTCAAGGTGCGCGACCCGTCGCGGGCGGTGCTGGAGATCGAGGATTTCCTGTTCGCCACTTCTCAGCTGGCGCAGACGACCCTCCGGTCCGTGATCGGACAGGCGGAGCTCGATGAACTGCTGGCCGAGCGGGAGAAGTTCAACCGCATCCTCCAGCGCATCATCGACGAGGGCACCGACCTCTGGGGGATCGATGTCACGGCCGTCGAGGTCAAGGACGTGGACCTCCCGCAGGAAATGAAGCGGGCGATGGCCCGGCAGGCCGAGGCCGAGCGCGAGAGGCGGGCGAAGGTAATCAACGCGGAGGGAGAGCTCCAGGCGGCGTCCCGTCTGAAGGACGCGGCCCGTCTGCTCAGCCTGCAGCCGGCTTCTTTGCAACTCCGATTCCTGCAGACAGCATCGGAAATCGCGGCCGAGAACAACTCGACGACCCTGTTCCCGCTTCCGGTAGACTTGTTCACGCCATTCAAGAAGATGTTCGAGGAGCGCAAGGAACTGACCGAGGAAGAGAAGGTCGAGATCAAGGCGCTGGAGGAGCGCGCCCGCAAGGCGGCGGACGAAGCCACGGGCCTCAGCATGCCCTCACGCATCTCCGACGCTGCGGACCAGTCGGGTTTGCTCGGAGAGGGTCCGATGGACGCCGCCCTGGAGACTGACGAGGCAGAAGCCTTGCGCGTCGAGCGAGATACGGCCGATGAGTGACGGTCGATCCATCTTCGAAACCACGACCTGAAGGCGATCGGGAAGAGTGACTGAGGACAGCGCGAGCGGCCGGCTACCGGTGCCGAGCGAGGTCTCGCAGGAGCAGCTCGAGAAGATCATCCACCGGGCAACCGAGTTGCAGTTCAGCCAGGGTGAGAAGCACGACAGCCTGGACGGCGACGAGGTCTTGCGTATTGCCGAGGAGGTCGGTCTCGAGGGGCGCTACGTCCGCCAAGCGCTCGCCGAGATACGCGCGGACGCTCTCGCTCCTTCCCAGGCCGAGGATCGTTCCTTTGCGACGCGGGTGTGGGGCGAGGCGGCGGTGATGGAGAGCCGCGTCGTGCCCGGCGGATCGGAAGAGATCCTCGAAAAGCTCCGGAGCTATCTGACGGACAGGGAGTGTCTGCGCTGCGTCCGCGACAGACCAGGTCAGCAGGTTTGGGAGCCTGCCTCCGACCTGATGAGCCAGATTCAGCGCGGATTCGACTTCAGCGGACGCGGTTATGAATTGGCCAAGACGAAGACGCTAACGATCCTCACGCAGCCGCTCGAAGATGGTCGCACGCTGGTCAGCGCAATCGCCGATCTTTCGAGCACGCGGGCGGGTCATGCCGCCGGTTGGTACGGGTCGCTGGGTGTGTTTGCGTTCGGCTCTGCCCTGGGGGCTGTCCTGGGCGAAGGTGCCTCCGCGTTCATCGTGTTTCCATCGGTGGCCGCCGGAGTGGCCGCGGTGGGCACGCTGGGCACGGCCAAGACGCTGGCCCGTCGCCGCGGTCGGGTCGAGTTGGCCGTGCAGGGGCTGCTGGACCGCCTCGAGCGGGACTCGGGGTTCGCGACGGACAAGCCGACCCTTCGGGAGAGAATCACGGATCTGTTGGACTAACTGCGAAATGAAGGAGCCGGAGGTGAGCGACATAGAGAAAGTGGGCGTGATCGGGTGCGGTCTGATGGGGCGCGGTATCGCGCAGGTGTGTGCGGTCTCGGGTTACGAGACGGTCGTGCGCGAAGTAAACGACGCGCTCCTGCAGGCCGGCCTCGAGGCCGTCGGGAAGCAGTTGAACCGGGCGGTTGAGAAGGGAAAACTCGAATCTGCGGACCGGGATGCCACCCTCGGTCGCCTGGCCGGAACCGTATCGCTCGAGGAACTGGCGGATTGCGACATCATCGTCGAGGCGATTGTCGAGGACATCGAGGTGAAGAAGGACCTGTTCGGGGTCCTGGATCGCCAGTGTCCGGCCTCGACGATCTTCGCGTCGAACACGTCCAGTCTGACGGTCACCGAGATGGGGGCTTCAACGGCCCGGCCGGATCGGTTCGTGGGCCTGCACTTCTTCAACCCGGTTCCGATCATGAAACTGGTCGAGGTCGTGCGCACGGGCGCAACGTCGGACGCAACGTTCGACCGCGCGTTCTCGTTCGCCCGCTCTCTCGGGAAGGCGCCGATAGCGTGCAGGGACAATTCGGGCTTCGTGGTGAACCGGCTGCTGGTTCCGTACATGCTCGACGCGATCCGGGCGTACGAAGAGGGAATCGGCTCGATCGAGGACATCGACACCGGAATGAAGCTCGGCTGCGGATACCCAATGGGGCCATTCATCCTGGGCGACTTCGTGGGTCTGGATACGCTGTACTACATCGCCGAGATCATGTTCGACGAGTACCGCGAGAAGCGGTTCGCCCCGCCGCCGTTGCTGAAGCGGATGTACCTGGCCGGATACCACGGGCGGAAGGCCGGCAAGGGCTTCTACGACTACTCGGGTGACGAACCGGTAGTGTCGGAGTTCGTGAAGCGATGATCGAGCCGACACCCTTCCTTCGCGCTAGTCCTCGCTTCGCTGCGGAGACGCGCTCCGAAGAACGCGCGGCCGATGCGGAGAAGGCGACGCTGGTTAAAACGGTGACAAGACGGATTGGGCTGATCACTCTTATCGGGGCGATCGCAGTCGCGCCTCTGGGGTGCGACGACGACGATGAGGAATTCACGGGCCCGTCGAACGCTCCGGCCAGCCATACCGTTTCGAAAGACGGAGTGCGGCACCTGCCCGGTCTCACTGATCCCGAGACGAATTGCGTGGCCTGCCACGGGGCGGATCTCAGGGGCGGACCCGAGGCACCCTCATGCTTCACGTGCCACGGGCAGAAGTGGCCCTGAGTTCGGACCCGGCATTCTCGGCTGGTGTGAAGACGGGGCGCCGCCCGGATTGATTCCGTGGCGGCGCTCGTGCCATCTTTGCTTCAGGCCACATCCCACGAATCAGGATACAGAATGGATCCATTACGACGTCTGACCGACGGCATGCGTGAGCGCACGTTGTGGCAGGTGCTCGGTTTGTATGCTGCCGGTTCATGGGTCGGCCTGCAGGTCGTGGACATCTTGGCCAACAACTTCAACCTGCCCGGCTCTTTCCCCACCGTTGCACTGGGACTTCTGATTCTGGGCCTCCCGATCATCCTGGCAACCTACTTCGTTCAGCGGCGGACCTCAGCCTCGGAAGAGGGCGAAGCCGGGACCGCGGATACGGAAGACGGTACCACTGCCGTTGTCCGGCGGTGGCTGACGAGGCGCAACGCGCTTGCCGGGGGTGTGGTTGCGTTCGCTGCGTGGGGGGTGGTCGCTGCTTTCTGGCTGCTTGGGGGGGGTGGCGTCCCGGCTTCCGGGCCTGCCGCGGGTACCGGCGAACTTCCCGTGTCGCCTTCGGTAGTCGCGGTGTTTCCCTTTTCGGTTCGAGGTAGCCCCGACTTCGAGTACCTGGGCGGTGGCATGGTGAACCTTCTCGGCACCAAGCTGGATGGTGCGGGCGACCTGAGGAGCGTTGATTCCCGGGCCTTGCTCAGCTTCGTGGAGGGGCAGGCGGGTGAGCCGTCGAACCCGACCTCCGGCGCCAGCCTGGCCAGCCAGTTCGGGGCGGGGCTGTTCGTGTTGGGCGACCTGGTCGAGGTGGGAGGTGAGTTCCAGATCACGGCGGAGCTGTATGAGTCCCGGGCGCCCTCCCGGCCCATCGCCGAAGCGTCTGTCGAGGGAACCAACGCCTTCGAACTGGTAGATGAGCTCGCCACCAGCCTGCTCGCCGGCGTCGAAGGAGGTCCCGGGGCGCGGGTGCGGCGCATCGCAGCCGTGACCACTACCTCGCTCGAGGCGTTTCGAGCCTACCTTACAGGAGAATCCCAGTTCAGGGCCGGTCGGTTCGCGGAAGCACTCGAGGCCTTCCAGGAAGCCGCGCGGATCGACAGCCTGTTCGCCATGGCCTACTACCGCATGAGCGTGGCCGCGGAGTGGTTAACGCGTCCGGAAATCGAGGTGGCCGCGGCTGAGAAGGCGTACCTGCACAGTTCGCGTCTCTCCGACCGGGATCGGCGGGTGCTGGAAGCGTTTCTTGCCTGGCGTCGAGGGGCGCACGGTGAGGCCGAGCAGCGGTACCGGGCGATCGTGGCCGAGTACCCCACTGACGTGGAGGCGTGGTTCCAGCTGGGTGAGGTCTACTTCCACGCCAATCCTCTGCACGGACGTTCGATCGAAGAGTCACGCGAGGTCTTCGAGCGCGTGCTATCCTTCGAGCCGGATGACGCGGTATCGATCATCCATCTGATCCGGCTGGCCGCCTTCGATCGAGACCTGGGCACGTTGGACTCGCTGGTAAACCGGTTTTATGACCTGAATCCAGCGGGTGATCGGCTGGCGGAAATGCGGGCGCTCGATGTGTTCTCGCGGGATGCGCCCGCTCGGAAGGACAGCCTGTTTGACGAGCTGAAAGACGCGACGGACCAGGCGATCTGGCAAGTCGGATGGAACACGGCCATTTACGCTCGGAATCTGGCCGGCGTCGAGCGAACCGCCCGGATGCTGACCGACGAGTCCCGGTTCGCGAGCGAGGTTCGCACGACGGGTCATGCCATGGAATCGGCTGCCCTGCTCGCACAAGGCCGGTTTGAGGCGGCTCGAGCGGAAGTCGAGGCGATCGGGCGCTATGACCCGGCATCCGCCGCTCAGTACCGCGCACTGCACGCTCTGATACCCTTCGCGACAGCGGATCGTGGAGAACTGGGGTCGCTACGTGCGGCGGTCCTGGCGATCGACCCCGTGGACATCCCGGACAGCAGGAATCGGAGCTTCTTCTTCAACAAGCACAACGGACTTCACCACGTGATCCGGTTGTACTTATCGGGCATGCTGAGCGCTCGGTTGAGTGATTCTTCGGCCGCGCTGAGCTTCGCAGCCGTCTTGGACTCGGCTTCCGCTCCGCCGAAGGCCGGTTCGCTGATGATCGACCTCGCCGCCGGCATCAGGGCGCAAGTGGCCGCCTCGGATGGACGCACAGGGGACGCACTGGCGAGCATGGAGTCCCAGCGCACCGAGATCTTGTACAGCTGGGCCCTGGCGTCGCCATACTCGGCCGCTGTCCTCCAACGGTACGCTCGCGGCCAGGCGCTCCAGGAGCTTGGGCGGTACGAGGAAGCTCTCGGCTGGTATGCGAACCTCGGTTTCGTGACCATATTCGGGGTGGCGTTCGTCCCGGCTGCGCACCTGCGGCAGGCGGAGATCCACGAGGCGTTGGGGCAGCCGGCTGCGGCGGCCCGACACTATGCGGCGTTCGTCGAAATGTGGCGCAACGCGGATCCGGAGCTGCAGCCGATCGTGCAGGAGGCGCGGGAGGCGGTGAGACGATTGGCACCGGATTCATGAGCACCACGATTCCCGATTCACGATGGAGTACCGGGTCGTATCGGAAGCATCTTCGAAGGTGGCCGCCGAGGGGGCCGGCGTCGTCGTCTCTCACGACTACAACGTCCGCCGGAAGTGTGCGATTCCGACCGATATCGCGGCGAACATCCGTGTGCTGGAGAGCTGAGGAGCCGACGATTCGGCCTGATACCTCCTGACCCGACGTTCATACCCATAAGATCAACGTTTTCAAGGCCTCCCGACCGTTGCGGTGCAGGGGTGTTTCGGGGTATTCTCAGGTGATATATGTCAAGCTCTGCCAGCGCCCCGATCGAGGCGACGGGGCGGGCCCCTTCGGCCTCCCTCGAGCGCCTGGTAGCCCGAAACTACCGGAACTTCGGCGAGCTCCGATTGGAGCTTCCCGAAGCCGGTGCGATGATCATCGGGCCCAACGGCTCCGGCAAGACCAATCTGCTCGAGGCGATCTACTATCTCGAGATCTTCCGGTCTTTCCGGGGGGCGCGCGACTCAGAGCAGGTGCGCTTCGGCGAGGATGTCTTCCGAATCGAGGGCTTGGTCCGGGACGGAGAGTCGCGCGAGGAGCTGGCGGCCGCCTACCAGAAGACGGGTCGGCGGAAGAAGGTGGAAGTGGACGGAGGTGAAGCGGAGCGCATTGCCGACGCCCTTGGGGCGCTCGGAGCTGTGGTGCTCAGCCTCGAGGATGCGGCCCTGGTCTGTGGGTCGCCCGGCCGGCGGCGCCGATTCCTGGACATCCTGATGTCACTCGTCGCACCCGGTTACCTGGCGTCGCTGCAGCGATATCGTGCGGTGCTCGCCCAGCGCAACGAGGCGCTGCGGCAGGGGGCCCTCGAGACGGTGGACGTGTGGACGGACGGGCTGATCGAGCCGGGGGCGCGGGTTATGGCAGAGCGCGAGGCGTGGATCGTTTCCCGCGCGGCGACGTTCGCGACGTACCACTCCGACATCGCGGGTGGCTGGACGGGGGCCCTGTCCTACGAGCCGGCGCTGGGAGGTCGATCGGACCCTGACGGGCCGCCGTCGCCGGGCGGGGTCGTGGCGGAGACCACGCTGGCATACGCGGCGGATGAGCGCGTCGAATACTGGACGGATCGCCTGCACCAGGCGATGCGTGACAACGTGGAAAGGGACCGTCGTCGCGGGTCGACGCAAGCGGGCCCGCAGCGCGATGACCTGGTGATGCGCGCCGTAGTGGAAGACAGCGGGGAAGAGCGGGATCTGAGGACATATGGTTCCGGAGGCCAGCAGCGCACGGCGGCGATCGCCCTCCGGCTAGTGGAAGCCGACACCCTGCGCCAAAAGCTGGGCCGGGACCCGATTTACCTGCTCGATGACGTGTTCGCCGAGTTGGATCGAGACCGTGCCGAGCGGGTCGTCCGGTTGTTGGACGAAGGCCGCTCCGGACAGGTGCTCATGACGGCCCCCAAGCCGGCGGACGTGGAGCTCAGGGGCGGAGGCCTTGCCCAGTGGAGGATCCGCGAGGGCGTCGTGTTCACGGATGGTTGAGTCTACGTCCGGAGGTTCGCGCCGGGCGCGGTGGCGCCGGGCGGTCGGTGACCGGGGGAACCGCAAGGCGCCGCCCGAGAAGATCGGTGGGATGATCGAGATATTGTTCGCCCGACTCGGGATCGCCGAGAAGGTGGAGCGTGCCTCGGTCGTGGCGGACTGGGAGGACCTCGTGGGATCGCACATCGCGCGGGTAGCCCGCCCGGTGCGGGTGCAGGGAGACACGCTGTTCGTGGAAGTCGAAAGCGCATCCTGGCGCATGGAGCTGTCGATGATGCGGCCGCAGTTAATGCGGAAGCTGAACGCCGGCAAGCGCCGCGGACGCATAGAGAGAATCGTGTTCGTGCAGGCGGACGGAAGGTATTCGGAGGAGCGGGATGGCCAAGGCTAAAGGAAGAGCTGGAAAGAGCAAAGGGGACGGATATACGTCTCGCCAGATTCAGGTCCTCAAGGGCCTCGAGGCGGTGCGGAAGAGACCCGGAATGTACATCGGGTCCACCTCGGCGCGCGGGCTGCACCACCTGGTGTACGAGGTGGTGGATAACTCGATCGACGAGGCGATGGCCGGCTACTGCACCGGCATCGAGGCCGTGATCCACAACGATGACTCGATCACGGTCTCGGACGACGGTCGAGGGATCCCGGTGGACATACACCCCACTGAGAAGGTCCCCGGGGTTGAGCTTGCGCTTACCCGGCTGCACGCCGGCGGCAAGTTCGACAAGGAGTCCTACAAAGTCAGCGGCGGTCTGCACGGGGTAGGCGTCTCCGTCGTGAACGCACTGTCCGAGCAACTCAGCGTCGAAGTGAAGCGCGATGGCTACGTGTGGACGCAGAGCTTTCAGCGGGGCGCCAAGGACGGAGAGCTGGCGAAGGGCGAGAAGACGAAGGACACGGGCACGACGGTTCATTTCACGCCGGATCACGAGATCTTCACGGATTTGCAGTACAGTTGGGATACCCTCGCGAACCGTTTGCGGGAGCTCGCATACCTGAACGCCGGGGTCAGCATCGCGCTGCGCGACGAGCGCCGTACCGACAGCGACGAGGTGCGCGACGAGCGATTCTATTACGAGGGCGGGATTGTCCAGTACGTGGAGTACCTGCGCGGCAGCAAGATCCCATTGCACGACGAGGTCGTGTACCTGAGGGGTTCGCAGGAGGGGACGGAGATCGAGCTCGCCATGCAGTACACCGACGGGTACAACGAGGACACGTTCACTTTCGTGAACAACATCAACACGCACGAGGGAGGCACGCACCTCTCGGGCTTCAAGGCGGCGATGACCCGCACGATCAACGCCTACGGGAGCAAGAACGCCAAGAAGGGCGAGCCGAGCCTGTCCGGTGACGACGTACGTGAGGGCCTCGTGGCCGTACTCTCGGTCAAGGTCCTCGAGCCGCAGTTCGAGGGACAGACCAAGACGAAGCTCGGCAACAGCGAGGTCCGGGGCATCGTCGAGAGCCTGGTGAACGACAAGCTGGGCACCTGGCTGGAGGAAAACCCCTCTTCCGCCCGCAGGATCATTGAGAAGGCGGTGCAGGCGGCTCGGGCGCGCGAGGCGGCCCGCAAGGCTCGGGATCTGACGCGGAAGAAATCGGCGCTGGAGACCGGTGTCCTCCCAGGTAAGCTGGCCGACTGCTCGAGCCGCAACGCCTCGCTGTCCGAGCTCTACCTGGTCGAGGGAGACAGTGCCGGCGGATCGGCCAAGCAGGGCCGGGATAGGGAGTTCCAGGCGATTTTGCCGCTTAAGGGCAAGATTCTGAACGTCGAGCGAGCCCGGATCGACAAGATCCTCTCCAACGAGGAAATTCGGGCGATCATCACGGCGATCGGCTCCGGAATCGGCGAGGAGTTCACGCTCGATTCAGCGCGATATCACAAGATCGTCATCATGACGGACGCGGACGTAGACGGAGCTCACATCCGCACCCTGCTGCTCACGTTCTTCTTCCGGCAGATGCAGGAGCTGATCGAAGCCGGTTACGTGTACATCGCCCAGCCTCCCCTGTATCGCGTCTACAAGGGACGGAAGGAGCTCTACTGCTATAGCGAGGACGAGCGCGCCCGGGCCGTCACGGAATTCGGCAACGGCAAGGGTAAGGGGTCGGTGAACATCCAGCGCTACAAGGGACTCGGTGAGATGAATCCCGAACAGCTCTGGGAGACCACGATGAACCCGGAGCACCGGACGCTGCTGCAGGTCACGATCGACGAGGCGACCGAGGCGTCACTACTGTTCGAGCGCCTGATGGGCGGCGATGTGGAGCCGCGACGCAAGTTCATCGAGGAGAACGCGAAGTTCGTCCGCAATTTGGACGTATAGCAGAGGCCCGGCATGGAAACCAAGCGCACGGTCGTTCCGGCGGCGGAGGAGATTCTCGGCGCGTATTTTCCGGTGCTCGATCACGGGTTCGTGGCCCTGATCGACTACATGGGCACCGACGAGAGCATCGAGCAGGCGGCCCGGGTGAGCTACGGCTTCGGCACACGGAAGACCAGTCAGACCCGCGGCCTTGTGCGCTACCTGCGGCGGCACAGGCATACGACGCCGTCCGAGATGGTGGAGCTGAAGTTCCACTGCGCGATGCCGATGTTCGTGGCGCGGCAGTTCGTGCGACATCGGACGGCCAACATCAACGAATACAGCGGACGATACAGCCTCATGCCGCTGCTGTTCTACAAGCCCGAATACGAAGACTTTGCCATCCAGAGCGCCTCCAACCGCCAGGGAAGAGAAGGGGACCCCGCTCCTCGCAAGGTCTACGATGAAGCGGTTCGCCGGTGGGAGGAAGTGCGGCGGATCTCGAGCGACGCCTACGGCTGGCTGGTCGAGGAGGACGTAGCCCGTGAGCTTGCCCGCATCGACCTGCCCCTGTCGACGTATACCCAGTGGTACTGGAAGATCGATCTTCACAACCTGTTCCACTTTCTCAGCCTGCGAGCCGATCCCCACGCCCAGTGGGAGATCCAGGAATTCGCAAGGGTCATGGCCGGGATGCTGAAGAGGGTCGCCCCGCTGAGCTACGAGGCGTGGCTGGACTACGAGTTCAGCGGCGAGCATATGAGCCATGGCGAGCTTGAAGCCCTCAGAGGGCTGATCGAAGGAGGAGACGACCGGCTGAGTGCCCGCGACGGCACCTCGCTCGATATCGAGGCCTTGAAGGGGTGCGGTCTGTCGAAGCGCGAGGCCATCGAACTGATCGAGAAGCTCCGTCCCGCCGAGCGGCCGGACTTCGAGCTGGACCTGTCTCAGATGAAGTCTCCCGAGGAGTTTCAGTCGCGCATGCAGGCCGCGGTCCCGGGCGACTTCGAGTAGGTCAGATCGCTGACCGCCCGGTGCGTGCGGTGGTCGCGCGCCGGAGCGCGGCACTTTTTCCCTCTTTGTCCGTAGAAGAACTGTGTCGTGAGGCTGGGAGGCGTTTCGTGCGCACTCCGACCGAATCACCGATGTGTTCTGCCCATCGGCGTCGGGGCGGCGTGTCGTGCGAAGCAGGGACTGGAGGGGCCGTATGCGGGAAGGGTCACCCGTTCGCAGGTTCGACCGCGCAGGGCCGGACTACCGACCGAGGCAAGTCTGCGCCTCGACGCGTTCGCGTTGTCGGTTGCCCCGGGCTGCTTCGGCATCCGTCGCGCTCGCGGTGCTTCTGGCAGCTTTTCCCGGTTCCCTCGCCGCACTTCCGCAAGATGCACTCGAGGCTCGGGCTAGCGCGGACCCGGCTGCGTTGAACACCCTTGCCGAGTCGGGCGGACTGAAATCCACAGGGCCGTTTCCGTTCGACTACCAGTTCCTCGTCTTCTACGGTGGATCCCCCGATATCGTAGCGTTTTGGGCGGCGGCAAGCGTGCAGGCGGGCCGCATCCGGGGCGTGTTCGATGGCGGGTGGCGATACTCGCTCTCCCTCGGGCTGGAGCTCTTCCAGGACGACTCGCTGGTGGTCGAAAAGACCCGGCGCACAGAGTTCGTTTTCAACAGCCAGGTCGCCGACACGACGAGGGATGGATTTCCACTGCAGACGATGGTAAGCGTACCGCCCGGTAAGTACGACTATCGCCTGGTGGTCAAGGACAGGAACTGGCCCGACGACCGGTCCGTCAACGTAATCCGGGGAAGCGTGACGGTCCCGCGGGTCGACGCCGTACGTCCCATCGTCAGCTCGATCGCAGTGGCGGCCGACTCGAGCGGCACTTTCAGGCCCGCCACGGGCGTCGAGCTGCAGTTGAACGCTGCGGCCATCGTGGAGAAGGAGGCGCGCCCGTTCGTCTATTTCGAGGTCTACGGACTGACCCCCGGGGGCAGTTACCGCGGAGAGATCAAGCTGTCGTCCACCTGGGTATCGCGCGGCGCGGGAGAGAGATTCACCGGTCCGTATGACCCGTTCCAGATGCAATACCGCGGAAGTGTTCCCGCCGACCCGACGGTTCCGGTGCGCGCCGTGATGCGCCTCGACACGCGGGACGCCGAGCCGGGACCCTACGAGGTCAGGGTGCGGGTGACCGATCTCGAAACTGGCGAACGAAGTGACGTTCGGAAGGCCAGACTCAAGATACGCGAGCCCACGAGCCGGTCGGCCCCGATCACGGAGATCGAGGTGCGAAGCGACGAAGGAGCCGAGGGAGGGTGAGGATGAGGAGAGTCCCGTCAGTGTCGTGTCGGGTCGTGGCGGCCGGCGCGGTCGCGGCGTTGCTCGGGTCGGTGGCTTCGGCAGGGGTCGCCCACGCGCAGACCATGCCAGCCCAGGTCTACTACGAGCTCACCAACGCCGGCTATGAGAAGCTCGCGAAACGGATTTCGAAGAAACTCGAGCTTCGGGCTGGTCCGGATGATGAAGACGTGCAATCGCTGCTCAAACGCTGGGAGCGGGAAGAAGGAGGCCCGAACGGCGGGTGGGACTACATCGCCGTGACGAGACTGTGGCTGCGCGCAGGTCGCGCGCGGCAGGCCGAGACGGCCCTGATGGAGGCCGAAGCCTCGGGTGAAGTCCCGGCACCGATCCTCCTGCTTGACCAGGCTCGGGTGGCGTTCATGGCCGGCCAACGGGACGTGGCGACCGAGGCCTACTGGAGAGGCTGCGAGAACGCCGGAGAGACGGGCTACAAGGAGTACTGGCTAGACATCGAATCGCTGGCCACGCCTGAAGAACTGGAGGACTGGGACCGCTTCCGTCGGCTACCGATCACGCAGACCGACCTGTGCCGCCACCTGAGGGTCTTCTGGAACGAGCGGGCGCTCGCTTCGGCGATGGAGGTCGGTCAGCGCATGTCGGTTCACTACGCCCGTACCCGATTCGCCCTCGATCATTACCGACGCCGTGGTGGGAAGAAAGGGCCGACGTTCTCGAACCGGCTGGGCAGGCCAACCAACTCGGCGTACGACGATCGTGGCCTCCTGTACGTGCGTATGGGCGATCCCGATGACGTAGCCTTCCACGGTGGGGGCGAGTGCATCGAGCCCAACGTGTCGTGGGCGTATGACCGTCCCGGCGGATATCGGATCTACCACCTGTCCCCGCTCGGCGCTACCGACGACTGGTACCTGCTGGAGAACCTGGCCATGGTATACCGCTGCGGCACCTGGGACAGCAATCCGATGGTGGCGATCTCGCCTCCGCTCGTGGACGTGCCCGGGCTCCCGTTCCACGACCTGTACCTGTCACGCATGGGTCTCGATCCGGCGTACGCTCGGATGGCCAATCAAGCGCGGGTCTTCGAGGGCGATAACTTCGCGGCGGCCCGATTGGCCGAAGCGTTGAGTGAGGAGCGGGACTGGACGCGGGAGGACGGGGAGTATGCGGTCGCGAGTGTGCCCGAGCGACCCGCCGTGGACCTGAGCGTCGATTTCGGCCTCGAGTGGCTCCGGTTCCGAGCCCCACGGCCTGGCCTCACCAGCTTGTGGCTCAACGGCCTCGTCCCCGCGTCCAAACTCACATCCGTCGACGAGGAAGACCGAAATGTGTACCGCGTGGAGGCAGTCTGGACGCTTCTGGACGAGACGGGCTTATCGTTCCGGAAGATCCCGGCGTCGTTCGATGTGCCGGTGACCGGAGAGCTGGACGATGAAGCGGGCCTCTCGCTCCGCCTTTCGACCGATCTTCCCCCGGGGACGTACCGGTGGATGTTCGTGGTGACGGACACCAATTCGGCCGTGGAAAGCGATGGAGAGAGGGTCCGGGGAGGCTACGCGAGCGGGGAGGTGATCGTACGGGACTTGGGAAGCGACCTTCCGGTCCTGTCCGATGTCGCCGTATCCCCCGACTCATCCGGGGCGTGGTCCCCGGCGCCCGGCATCAGCCTCAATCCGACCCTGGCCCACGTTACCGGAGACGACGGTGTCGCCTTCATCTACTACGAGGCCTACAACCTCACGCGGGGCGGCCGGTACGAGACGAGGGTCGTGCTGGAGCCTGAAGCAGGCGGCCAGACATTCGATCTGTCTTACCCTGGGACCGCACCCGCAGGAGCAGGTATCGTGACCCGCGCGTACCTTCGGATCGATCTATCCGCCTCCGCCCCCGGCCGTTATGCAACATCGGTCACTGTGCGCGACCTGACCAGCGGCCACACCACGCTGCCGATCCGGACCGAAATCGTGGTGAATTCGGGAGGGACGCGCCCAACCCGTTAGAGCCCGAACTCTCCCTGGGAATGGCCCGTCGCACCCTGTTCCGTCCGTCCGGGTCCCTGATCCAGTCCATCGAACCGGGGTTCCACGGCTGCTGCCGAATCGACTCCTTCATCGTCCGCTCCGGGACCATCCGTTTCCGCCGGATCTCCACCCGACGGGACGCGCAGAGGATGAAGCGCAACGATTGGCCCGGCGCGCCCGCCGAGCGCGTCGATCCTTACCGAAGCGCTCCGCCGCGGCTTCACGGGCAAGGTCTCGACGGCCACCGGAACGACTTCTCCGGACGCCATCTCGCACATTCCCAGATCGCCGGGATGTATGGCGAGTACGCCGACGAGCTGACCTGCGCGGTCGGTGTCCGGCAGTAGGACCATTCCTTTGCCGGCCCTTCCCTGGCGCTTCAGATCCGTGAATGGGATGCGCTTCCCGAATCCGCTTGCCCCGATCACGAGCAGCTCACTGTCCCGCCGAGGCGCCAGCGCGGCCGCGAGGATGTCGCCCTTGCCCAACTCGATTCCGCGAACTCCGCGGGCCGTCCGACCCATGGGCCGAATCCCGTCCTCGGCGAACCGTATCGCCAGGCCACCCCGCGTGGCGAGCAGTAGATCCCCCGTCCCAACGCTCGGGCGCACCATCATCACTTCGTCATCCCCGGCGAGCCCCATGGCCTTGATCCCACCGCTTCTCACGTTCGAGTACTCGGACAGCGCGGTGCGCTTGACCTGCCCGTCTCGCGTCACGAACAACAGGAACTTCTCCACGTCGAATTCGGGAACGGGCACGATGGAGACGATTCGATCGCCGGGCGCCAGCTCCACGACCACGGAAATCTGCTTCCCTCGCGAGCTGCGCGTGCCGCGGGGCAGGTCCCTGACGGCCACGGAATGGACGCTGCCCTGGGCGGTGAACAGCAAAACCGGCGTGGACCCGCGTGCCACGAAGGCCTGCCGAACGAAATCGCCGTCGCGCTCGCCCATCGCCTTGGCACCCGACATGCCCCCGCTGCCCCGAACGGCCTGGGCCTTGGCGTAGCCCAGGCGACTGATCATCACGAGCGACGACTCGCCACCTTCTCCGGCCGGGAGAGGAAAGGCCTCGCTTTCGTCGAGGATCTCGGTCCGCCGGTCATCCCCATAGCGGATGGTGAGTTCGGCGAGCTCCGATCGCAGCAAGTCGCGCCGCGCCGAGTCCTCTTCGACCAGATGGCGAAGCTCTTCGATTCGGCTCTGGAGAGCTTCAAGCTCCTCGATCAGCTTCTTCCGTTCCAGCTGCGTGAGGCGAGCCAGGCGCATGGCCAGGATGGCGTCGGCCTGGCGTTGCGTGAGACCGAACTCCGCGCACAGGCGATCCGCAGCGGACTTCGGTGAGGTCGAAGCCCGGATGAGCTCGATCACTCGGTCGATGTGGTCGAGCGCCGTGAGAAGGCCCTCCAGCACGTGCGCCCTGTCCTCCGACCCGTTCAGCTCGAACACGGCTCGCCGATGTATCACGTCCAGCCGGTGGTCCACGAAGCACTCGATCGCCTGCTTCAGGTCCAACTGCTCGGGCTTTCCGTCCACGAGGGCCAGCATGATGACGCCGAAGGTGCTCTTCAGCTGCGTCTTGAGAAACAGCGTCTTGAGCAGCTTCTTCAGATTCACGTCTCGCTTCAGCTCGACCACCAGACGCACCCCGTCCCGGTCCGATTCGTCGCGCAGATCGGTGATCGCATCGACGCGGCCGTTGCGCACGATCTTGGTGATCTGTTCGATCACGCGGGTCTTGTTGACCTGATAGGGAAGCTCTGTGACGACCAGCGACTGCTTGCCGTACATGCCCTCTTCCAGATGCATGCGGGCCCTCATCTCAATGAGGCCGCGACCCTTGCGGTACGCGTCTCCGATCCCCTCCCATCCCCAGATGTAGCCACCGGTCGGGAAGTCAGGTCCCTCGACGAGCTCGACCAGGTCCTCCACGCTGCACTCCGGATGCCGCACAAGATGGTCCGTAGCCGCTGTCAGCTCCCGCATGTTGTGAGGCGGGATCTTCGTTGCCATCCCGACGGCGATGCCGTCCGATCCATTCAGAAGGAGGTGGGGAAGGCGCGCTGGAAGCGAAGTGGGTTCCTGAAGCCGGCCGTCGAAATTAGGCGCGAAATCGACCGTCTCGTGGTCGATGTCAGTCAACAGCTCCATTGCGATCGGGGCGAGCTTCGCCTCGGTGTACCGGTAGGCGGCCGCGCTGTCTCCGTCGATTGAGCCGAAGTTTCCCTGACCGTCCACCAGCGGGTAACGAAGCGAGAACTCCTGCACCATCCGTACGAGCGTGTCGTAGACGGCGCTGTCTCCGTGAGGGTGGTACTTGCCGAGCACGTCGCCCACCACGGTGGCGCATTTCTTGTGCTCTCGCCCCGGTAGAAGGCCCAGCTCGTACATGGCGTACAGGATACGACGGTGCACAGGCTTGAGTCCGTCCCGGGCGTCGGGAAGGGCGCGCTGAACGATGACGCTCATTGAATAGTCGATAAAGGAGTCCCGAAGCTCCTCCTCGATCAATCGGGTGACGATTCTCTCGTTGCGGGCGGTCGTTTTCACGGTGAGACGGCGCGTCCTTTCGGAACGTGGATGGTCCGGATCGAGCTCACGATCGGATTGTCGCGGCGCGCGTCACGGGGCACAAGAGTCAACGTGTTGGACCTGCCGCGGCGTCCTGGGGTCGCCCGACCGGAGACGCGCGACACGACTCAGCCCACGAGGAGGTCGGCCGTCTCGCGCTGGGGAGCGCTGGGAGTGGACGGTATGGCCAGCACGATCGCCGGCGCCCGGTCGTCCTCGGGCACGTGTAGAACCATGACGCCAAAGCCGGGAGGCGATCCGGAATTGCACGGACGCGCCCTGCCGGAGGAATCGATCTCCAGCAGCCTGCCCGTGGCAAATCGGCCGGCGAGCCAGATTCCGTACTCGAGCCAGGCCGCGATCGGGTCCACGTCGCCACCGGCGATCGATGGCTCGAGCTCGTCCCGATAGCGACGGCTCGCTTCCTCGAATGCCGCCGGGTCTGACGACTTCAACCGGATGAGAAGTCTCCGGTAGGCCGGTCGCATGTCGGCCAGACCGGACCGTTGGAGCGCCTCGTCAGTGCGCGACCCGGCCAGGTCCTCACTCACCGGCGGCCATCGAGTCGAGGAACTCCGTGTTGTCGGCCGTCCTCTTCAGGCGCTCGATGAGGAACTGGATGGCCTCGGCCGGAGGCATGTCCGCCAGGAAGTTCCGGAGCAGGTAGATGCGGTTCAGTTCGATCTCGTCGAGGAGCAACTCCTCGCGCCGCGTGCTCGACCGGTTGACGTCGATCGCCGGATAGATCCGCTTGTCCGCGATCTGGCGGTCGAGGAGGACTTCACTGTTCCCTGTCCCCTTGAATTCCTCGAAAATGACCTCGTCCATGCGGCTGCCCGTCTCCACCAGCGCCGTAGCGATGATCGTAAGGCTGCCGCCTTCCTCGATGTTACGCGCGGCTCCGAAGAAACGCTTCGGCTTGTGGAGGGCGTTGGCGTCAACGCCACCCGACAGGATCTTCCCGGAATGTGGAACGGTCGTGTTGTAGGCCCGCGCCAGTCGGGTGATCGAATCCAGTAGGATCACCACGTCCTTCTTGTACTCCACCAGGCGCTTGGCTTTGTCGAGGACCATCTCGGCGACCTGGGTATGGCGGTCCGCCGGCTCGTCGAAGGTGGACGAGATGATCTCGGCAGCGACGTGCTCTTCCATGTCGGTCACCTCCTCGGGCCGCTCGTCGATGAGCAGCACGATGAGGTACACGTCCGGGCTGTTCTCGAGGATCGCGTTGGCGATCTTCTGGAGGATGATCGTCTTTCCGGCCTTCGGCGGTGAGACGATCAGCATCCGCTGCCCTTTGCCCACCGGCGCCATAAGGTCTAGGACCCGCATCGAAATGTCGCCGTCCTCCTTCTCCAGGCGCAGTCGTTCTTCGGGGTAGCGAGGACGGAGGTTGTCGAAGGCGATGCGGTGTTTGGCGGCCTCCGGGTCATCCGTATTCACCTCTTCGACCTTGAGGAGGGCCAGGTAGCGCTCCCCCTCCTTTGGCGGACGGACCCGCCCCATGACCGTGTCACCGGTTCGCAGGTCGAAGCGCTTGATCTGGGACGGCGAGACGTAAATGTCATCCGGACCGTACAGGTAGTTCCAGTCTTGGCTGCGCAGGAAGCCGTAGCCTTCGGGTAAGATCTCCAGCACCCCCTCGCCGCGAAGGACCACGTCGGAGTCCAGCAGGTTCTGCTCGATTCGGAAGATCAGGTCCTGTTTTCGGAGACCGGAGAAGTTGGCGATGCTCAGCTCCTCGGCCATGTCATGCAGTTCGGCTATCGATTTGGATTTCAACTCGGCGATGTCCACAGGGTGCTCCGGTTGGTTGGTATCCGTCGTGTCTTACCAAGGCCTGACCGAACAGGGAGGCGGTCTCTCAAACAGAGATCAGTTCAGAAAACGACTCGTTCAGCGGTCCGAAATATGGGGATTCGGTGAGAATCGGGTGGTTGACTCTCATATAACCGGATCCGACTTCGCGGTCAAGATCGCGGCCGGGACCGAGAGCATATACGTTCGACAGCGAGTTCGGTTCCAGGGCTCAGTGGATTCGGGCCTCGAGTTACGAATCGAGGGAAGGCGGAATCATGGCGCGACACAATCGAGATGCCCGGGGCGTGGACCAGTTGGGCACTCTGTGGCGGATCAGCTACCAACCCGACTGGCTGAGTCGGGTCAAGATCTCCCGCCAGCTTCCCGGCGACCGGCGGCGTTCGATGGTGACGCTGTTCCGAAATCCGGCTCGCAGGGCAGAATCGCCTCCGGGTCGCACTGTTCGCACGGGTGTGTCGGCCGTGGATGGCTCTGCAGACTTTCGAATCTCAGTTGAGGACCCGGAAGGAGTGGTCGAGTCCGTGGTCGTGGTAACTCGCAGGAAGCGAGGAAGAAGGAAAGAGGTCGTGAAGTACGTCCTCGAGGCACGCCTTCCGCCTCCGCGGGGCTGAAAATCAGAACAGTTTGAACCGGAGCCAGGGCCAGGGCCTCTGCCGCAGTTCGGATCGGAGGCTGTCCAGCCTGGCGTGAAACGCCGCCGTCTGCCGGGCGATTTCGTCATCGTACAGGGCTCTTCCGGCGGTGCCCTTGCCGGCGCGCAGTTCGCCGTCCATCTGGTCGAGGTTCACCGAGATACGCTCGATTCGTTCGGCGAGGCCGACGACGGCGTCGGCTGTCTCCGCAGCGCGTTCCTGCCCCCGCAGACTCCGGAATGCGCTCGCCACCGCCGCAACGGCCGCGCCCAGGGAATCGGCTGCCAGCCGGCTCGGGAGGGCATCATCTGCACGGACGGCAACCGAAAGGGCTTTCGCGTTCGCTGAGATCGCCACCATGCGGTCCACCAACGCCGTGTCACGCCTCAGGCGAGCGGCCGTGCCTGGACCCTCCTCGAGCCTGACCCCAAGCTCCCGTGAGAGGAGTGCAAGGGTGTCCACCGCCGCGCGCGCCGCGCGTGCCAGCGACAGCACTTGATCGGTAGATCGTACAGGAGGACCGGTAAGCGTGTCAGCGAAATCGAACGGTCCGCTGCCGGGCGCTCCCGGGTCCAGCTTGAGCACGACCGGTGCCAGCAGTGACGAGCTGCCGATCCTCACTTCCGCGTCCGACCGAAGGAACGGTACGGCCGCCCAATGCAGCGTAGCGTGAATCACGACCCGCTTTTCCGCCGGACCCTCGGGATCATCGAACAGCACGCGGGTGACTCGGCCAGCCGGGGAGCCGGCGACCCAGACGTCCGCCCCGGGGGTCAGGCCCCTGGCCTCGGCGGCGAGCACTACGATCTCGGGTCCTTCCACCAGGGCGCGGCGTATCGTGTCGAGGAAGAACACCACGGTGGAGATGGCGGCGAGACCTGCGAGGATCAGGAAACCGGTCAGGTCGGCACGCCGCCGGCCGGTGGGGCCCGCGCGTCTCAAAGTCTTGCGCCGACGCGAGACGAGCGCGATCCATCACGGATCGCAAATTCGTACGCGCGGGGAATGATGCTTCGTCTCGGGAACATTGACTACAGCAACTGTTATCCGATCCACGGGCCGGTGCTCGAAGGGTCGCGTCCCGCGTGGCTCGAGGTCGTGGACGGAACGCCTTCCGATCTCAATCGCCGCCTGGCGAAGGGGGAGCTCGACGTCGCTCCCGGTTCCAGCATAGAGCTTGCGCGGCATTCACGCGAGTACGGAGCGCTTCGGGGGCTGTGCATCGGCAGCGCGGGCCCGGTGGAGAGCATCATTATCGCGACCCGATCTCCACTGGAGGAGCTCGACGGCAAGACCGTCGCTCTGCCCACGGCGTCGGCGACCTCGCGATGCCTTCTCCGGATCCTGCTTGAAACGCGCCTCGGAGTGCGGCCCTTGTGGGTAGATTTCGATCAGAGCGAGGTGGATCCCATGGTTCCTCGACGGACCTCGATCGCGGCCCGTACGAGCCTGAACGACGTGGATGCGGCCCTGTTCATAGGCGACGTGGCCCTGCGCAGATCCCTGCAGCCCGGCGAGGAACGTTTCGATCTGGGGGCCGAATGGACGGACTGGACGAGTCTGCCGTTCGTGTACGCTCTGTGGCTGGTCACCGATCGGGCCGCCGCGCGGGCGGAAACCGGAGAGCTGCACCGACTCCTCCTGGAGCGACGCGACGCGATCGAGACGGACATCGGTTCTCTGGCCCAGCTCGCCGGGGCCAGATACGGCTTCCCGGCGCCCCGATTGTGCTCCTACTGGTCCAGGATTCGATACGACCTGGACGACAGGATGCTCGCCGGCCTCCGGCGCTTCCTCGATCTCGCGTCCGAGATCGGTGAAGCGCCCCCGGTGAACGACATCCGGCTGGTGCCCTGATCAGCCATTCCGCAAACTGTCACAATCCGCCTTCCCGAGACCCGCTCTTTCGCTGAACCTCCTTGAGACCGCTGGCGTGAGTCACGCCCTGGCATGTCGAGAGCGAATGAGGAGGCGTACATGAGCCGTTCAGTAAACCGGGTCATTCTCGTGGGGAACGCGGGGTCGGACCCCGACGTGCGGGAAACTCCTTCCGGCAGCACGGTCGCCCACCTCTCACTGGCTACCAACCGCGTGTTCCAACACAACGGGCAGGAGCAGCGTAAGACGGAGTGGCACCGTCTCACGTTCTGGGCTGGAGCCGCACAGACGATCGAGAAGTGGGTGCGCAAGGGAACACGGATGTACGTGGAGGGGAGGATCGAATACGGTTCCTACGACCGCGACGGGGTGACGATTCCCACAGCGGACGTGATCGTGCAAGAATTCGTCTTCCTCGATCAAAGGCCAAGCGGGGAGGCTGCCGCGGGCGAGCTCGCCCTTGAAGAGTCGAGCATCCTGGACTGAAAAGCGTTGCGCGTGTCGCACGGTAATCGCCAAACTAGTGCGAGTTCCGAGCAGCAATGGAGTGGCGATGTCGTCAGGCTCAGCTCAGACCGATCCCCGTGCCGACGACCCGGTAGGGGGGGTGGCCGCGTGCGAACAATTGGATCCGATCGACGTGGCAGCGACACCGTCGTGTCGGGTGCTCGTTACCGGCGCATCGGGTTTCATAGCCGGGCACCTGCTTCCCCGGCTCGCTTCCCGCGGCCACCAGGTGCGCGCTATGTGGAGGGGTCGGCAAGGTCGAGGCCGCTCCAGCGCTCCGGGAGTCGAATGGGTCGAGGGTGACGTCACTCGTCCCGACACCCTCGGGTCAGCGGCCTTCGAATGCGATGCGATCGTCCACCTTGCGGGGTGCAGCGCGTCCGCGCCGGGATCCACTATCGAGCAGGTGAATGTGGCCGGAACCCGCAGCCTGCTCGTCGCCGGTCTCGATGCGGGCGTCCAGCGCTTCGTATACGTCAGCGCGCTCGGCGCGAGCCCGGCCGCCGGCCCCTACTATCAGAGTCGCTTCCAGGCGGAGGACGCCGTCATGTCTTCCGGCATGGAGCACGTGATCCTGCGGCCGGCAGTCGTCTACGGCCCGTCCGATTACTTCGTGACCGCGATCCTCGCGCTTCTGCGCAGACTTCCGGTATTCCCCATGCTCGGGGACGGTACGTTCCGGCTTCAGCCGGTCGCCGTGGAAGACCTGGTGGATGCCCTGACTCAATCGGTCGAGCGTTCCGACGTCGAGGGCGGACTGTACGAGATCGCCGGGCCGGATCAGATCAGTTTTGCGAGCATCGTGCGCATTGTCGGAGAGGTGGCGGGCCTCCGGCGCCCGATCCTTCCCCTCCCGGACCTGGTGGTTTCTCCGGTCGCGCGTCTCGCGCACGGAGCGGGATTGAAGACGCCGTTCACAAGAGAGCAGCTGGATGTGCTGCGGTGGGGGAGTGTGCTGAGCGGAACGGAGAATCCGCTGCGGTCTGTGTTTCGGGTCAAGCCACTTCCGTTCCGCGACGCGCTTGAAGATTATCTGGCGCCTGAATCCGGCAGACCCGGCGATAGCCTCGATTCGGGAGCCGCCACGTGAACCGCGCCGAGAGCCAGCCAACCTCCGCGATTCGGGAGGCGTCACCGGAAGACCGGCACGGCGCCGGCTTCCTGACCGTCGGGAACTTCCTGTCTCTGCTCCGCATTCCGCTCGGGTTCATGTTCCTGGTGGTCAGCGATCCCAAGTGGGTTGCCTCCATCGTGGTCGTCGGGGCTGCTACGGACCTGCTGGACGGCTTCATCGCCCGAGTGACGCACACGGAGTCCGAGATCGGGGCTTTGCTGGATCCCTTCTGTGACCGAATCTTCGTGTTCCTCGCTCTCGTCTCGTTCCTGCCGACGGGCCGCATCGACTGGGCGGAGTTCCTGATCCTGATTCTGCGCGACATCTTCACGGGTGGCGTCTTCTGGGTAGGCAAGCTGGCCGGCAAGGAGATGCCGTTCCACTCCAGGATGGGAGGCAAGGTGACGACGGCGCTTCAGGTGGTGGCGCTGCTGACCCTGATATTCTATCCGGATTACGTGAAGGTCCCGGTGTATCTGGCCGGTATCGCTGCCGTCTACGCGATCATCGACTACGGGACGGCCGGTATCCTAAAAATGCCGCCCTCTGCCGAGCCGATGTCAGAGATCACCTGACTCGATAGGCTGGAATCGGCGCTCCACGACGTTGGGTGTGAGGGGAGTGCCGGGCGACAACCGCTCGATTCCGCCGACGACGACCTGCGTCTCGGCCTCTACGCCCCCGAGGATCTCCACCCACCCGGGTGTGCGAACACCGAGTGTGACCTCGACTCTCTCGGCCGCTCCCTCGCCGTTCACGATCCAGATGTAGTCGGCCCCCTGGAGCGGCAGGATCCCGTCCTCGGGAACGACAATGGCCTCGGGGCGGACTTCGGTGGCCAGGCTCGCCTCGATGAACATGCCCGGCTTCAGGGCCCTGTCCTGGTTGGCGACTTCCGCCTTGACCGTGATCGTGCGCGCGGGCAGCTGGACCCTCGGGTCCACGAAGTCCACCGTGCCCTCGAACAAGCGGTCCTCTCCCGATGCGACGCGGAACGTGATCCGCTGTCCGATCTCCAACCTCTGCGAAAAGCGCTCGGGAACCTGGAAGCTCGCGCGCTGGGGGTCGACTGTCTGAAGAGTGGTAAGAGGATCGCTTGACGTGACGTAATCCCCCAGACTGACGTACCGTTCGCCCACCACACCACCGAAAGGCGCCCGTACGACGGTGCGGTCGAGCCGCGTCTGCTGCAGCTGCAGCTGCGCTCTGGCGCTACGGAACGTAGCCTCCGCCAGCTCCAGGTCCGCCTGCGATGACGCGTCGCGCTCCATGAGCTCGCGCGTTCGAGCCAGGGCCTGCTTGGCCAGGTCGCGCTCGGCTTCCAGCCGGGCCACCTGACTGGAGAGCTCGGCGTCGTCGATCTTGAAGAGAGCGGTTCCGGCTCTGACCTCCGTACCCTCGCGGGCGAAGATCCGCACGAGACGACCGGAGACCTCGGGGCGAAGCTCGATAGCCTGCACGGCCTCGATCTGACCGGTGGCCCGGATGGCGTCCACGACGGTCTCCCGCCGCGCCTCGACCACATCCACAGGCAGGCCCATAGGCGCTCCGCCGCCCGGCCCTCCAGCGCCCCCGCCGCTCTCCGCTTCCTCGCCTCCCGAGCAGGCGCCCGCAAGGAGGCACAGAGCCAGCGATCCGCCGGCAGCCAACCAGCGCTTGCCGGCGCTCCATCCGTTCACAGGACTCCGGTCCCTCATTTGTCGAACACCCTCCGCCCCAGTATGGCCTCCACGGCCGCCAGGGCCAGACGCGTGGTGAAGCGAGCCTGAACCAGTGCGGCTTCCGCTTCCGTCTGTGACACCTGGGCCGTGAGGAGATCGATGATCGTTGTCGCTCCCGCCCGGTACCGCTCCTCCTGCACGCGGAGGTTCTCTCGCGCCACTATCACGGCGTGCGCCGCGAGATCTCCGCTGGCCCGGGCCGTCTCGTATGCCTGGTACGCGGCAACGATGTCCCGGCCCACCTCCCTCTCCCTGTCGTTCCGCACGGCCTCGGCCACCTGCCTCCGGGTGCTGGCCCGGTAGACGTTCAGCTCGCGAACGGCCCCGTTCCAGATCGGGAAGTTCAGGGCCACGCCGTACGTCGTTCGGGTCGTGGCGTCAGGCACGAGCGAGTCGTCGAAACCGGCCCACTGACCGAACAGGCTGAGAGTCGGGAAATACGCACTCCTCTCCGACTTGAACGCCTCGTTCGCCACCCGCGCGTCCGCCCGCGCCACCTCGACAGTGGGACTGGACTGGACGGCCTCCAGGAAGGCGGAATCCTGCGTGATCGGAAGCGGGCCCGCCGGTACCGTGTCGAGCGGCACGGCGTCCGCAGGTCCCGCGTGCCCTATGCGTCGACCCAGCTGCAGCCGAGCTACCGTGACCACCGTTTCCTGCCTCAGCAGGTCCACCCGCGCCCGCGTGAGCTCGAGCACCAGCTGGAGAGAGTCTGTCTGCACCGCGGCTCCCGACAGGACCCGGGCGCGCGCGACCACGAGCTGCTGTTCCGCCCGTCGAACGCGCTCCGCGGCGACCCGTTGCAGCTCGACCTGCGCGATGACTTCGTAATAGTCCGCTTCCGTGCCCAGAGCCGTCTCGAATCTCGCCGCCAGCTCGCCCGCCTTCGCGCCCTCGAGCTCGGCGCCGGACCCACGCATGTCGAAGATCTTGGCGCCGCCGCGGAAGATATCGTAGCGACCGACCAGCGACGCCTGGGTCAGCTGATCGGTCAGATCGCCGGTTCCGATGTTGAACTGCTCGGAAGAGAACTTCGCGTACGACCACTGGAAGTCGATGCTCGGCAGCAAGAACGCGGACCACGCCTGTCGTCGGACCCACTCGGCATCGCCCACCTGGCGGAGCGCCGCGACGTAGTTGGGGTCTACCTGCGCGGCGCGCCGGAGCGCCTCCGTGAGATCCACCCGGACCACCGAGTTGGCCTCCTGGAACGCCGCCGTCGGGGCCGAAGTCACTGAATACGCCCCGGTGCCCGGCATGGACGTGGCGTACTGGCCAGCCACGTCGCCGGCGGCCGCAAGCAACCAGGCCCCTGCGATCAGGCCGGCCGCCGTGGAATGCATGCGTCTCATGGCGACGCCTCCACCACTTCCACCGCCCGGGGAACCGTCCTTCGCCCCCTCAGCAAGGCGCCGAGGGAATCCAGCAGGACGTAGACGACGGGCACGAGATACAGCGTCAGAGCCGTGGAAAAGAACAGCCCGCCGACGATCGCATAGCCCAGCGGGCGGCGGCTGGCAGCGCCGGCTCCCAGGCCGAGGGCAATGGGCATCAGCGCGATGATGGTTGCCACGGACGTCATCAGGATCGGCCGCAGACGGATTCGTCCCGATTCCAGCATGGCTTCGACGGCGTCGAGGCCACGCGCCTTTGCTCTGTTCGCGTACTCGACGAGGAGAATCGAGTTCTTGGTCACGATCCCGATCAGTAGAATCATTCCGATCTGACTGAACAGGTTGAGCGTGGATCCGGTGAGCCAAAGCGTGAGGAGCGCGCCCGTCACCGCGAGGGGCACAGAGAGGAGCACGGTGAACGGGTGCACGAGGGACTCGAACTGTGCCGCCAGGACCATGTAGACCGCGATCAGGGCGAGCACGAACGCGAAGTACAGCGCGTTGCCGCTCTCCTCGAATTCCCGTGACTCACCGGTGAGCGCCGTACTGCTGCCCGGGGGCAGCAGCCCACTCGCTGCGGCCCGCAGAGAATCGAGCGCGGCGCCGAGGGACAACTCAGGGGTGAGCGCTGCCGTGAGCGTGAAGGAGGGCACGCGATCATAGTGGTTGATCTGGCGCGCGGATACGGTCTCTTCGACCCTCGCGAGCGCCGACATGCTGACAAGCGCCTGGTCCCGTCCGCGGAGGTAGATGCCGGAAAGGTCGCCCGGCGTCGCCCGTTCCCCCGGCTCCAGACGCACGATCACGTCGTACTGCTTGTTGTTGAGAGTGAACCGGCTGACCCGCTTACCGCCGAGAAGTGCTTGCAGGGCGCTCCCGATGTCGCCGACGGGGACGCCCAGGTCTTCCGCGCGCTCGCGGTCGTAATGGATCTCCAGCTCCGGCTTGTTGACCCTCAGGTTCGTGTCGACGTTGATCATGCCGGGAATCTGGCGGGTTCTCGCGACCAGGCGGTCCATACTCGCGGCCAGCGAGTCGAAGCTCGGGTTGCGCACCACGAACTGCACCGGACTGCCCCAGCCGATGGCCGGCGGCTGGAACACGAAGGCGAAGATCCCCGGGATGCCGAAGAGCTGGGGCTGGACCTCGCCGAGGATTTCCGCGACGCCCCGGTCGCGCTCCTCCCAGTCCACGAGCTCCGCGAAGATGAAGCCTCCGTTCACCGCCGCCTGGAAGCTGTTGCTGCCCACGACGCTGAACGTGGCATTGACCCCCTCCGTCCGGTTGACGATGGCCTCCACCTGCTTCTGATAGCCGTTCATGTACTCGAGCGATGCCCCCTCGGGGCCCTGGGTCGCCCCGAAGATGAACCCGCGATCTTCGGGCGGCAGAAACTCCCGCTCCATGACGTTGAACAGGACCACTGCCATGGCCGCGACGGCCCCGGCGCCCAGCACGACGAATGCACGGTGCCTCACGGCGAAGGCCAGGCTGCCCGAGTACAGGGAGGCGATTCCCTCAAACGTTCTTTCGAAGACGTTGAACACCCGGCCGTGGCTGGAGGGAACGCGCAGGATCCGCGCGCTGAGCATCGGCGTGAGCGTAAGGGCCACGAAGCTGGACACGACGACGGCGCCCGCGAGCGCGATCCCGAATTCGTTGAACAGGCGTCCCGTGGTTCCCTGGATGAACGCCAGCGGCGTGAACACCGCCACCAGGGCGACTGTGGTGGCGATGACCGCGAAGGCGATCTCGCTCGTTCCTTTCACCGCCGCGGTGACCGGCTCTTCCCCAAGTTCTTCCTGGTGCCTGTACGCGTTCTCCATGACGATGATCGCATCGTCCACCACGATTCCCATGGCCAGGATCAGGGCTAGGAGCGTGAAGTTGTTGATAGAGAACCCGAGCACATACAGGACCGCGAAGGCGGCCGTGATGGAAGTGGGAATCGCCAGACCGGGGATGATGGTGGCGCGTACGTTGCGGAGGAACACGAAGATGATCAGCACCACCAGGATTCCGGCCAGGATCAACGCATCCTCCGCCTCACGGATCGACCTTCGGACGAAGGTGGCCTGGTCGAACCCGATCGCGAGCTCCACACCCGGAGGAAGCGCGGCCTCGATGTCCGGAATCTCCTCGCGGACCCGATCCGATACCTCGACGACGTTCGCCTTGGACTGACGAACGATGCCTATCGCGAGGGCGGATTCCCCGTTGAACCTCAGGTACGAGCGCTCCTGCTCCGGGCCGAGCTCGACCCGGGCCAGGTCCGAGAGACGAACGACCTGTCCATCGCGACTCGACACGACCAGGCGGGCGAACTCGTCGGCCGTCTTGAGCTCGCCGAGCGACCTGACGGTGAACTCGCGGCGTTCGGACTCGATGCGTCCGGCGGGAATCTCCACGTTCCGGCTTCGGACCGCGTTCTCGACGTCCTGGACCGTGAGACCGCGTGCCGCGAGCTGCGTGGACGAAAGCCAGATGCGCATCGAGAAGCGTCGCTCGCCGAAGATCTGGGCTCGTCCCACCCCGGGAACGGACTGAAGCCTGCGCTTCACCACCCGGTCCGCGAGGTCTGAGAGCTGCATCATGTCGTAGTTGCCGGCCGTCATCGACATCCAGATGAACGGCTGCGAGTCCGCGTCCTGCTTCTCGACGACCGGTTCCTCGATCTGCTGCGGCAACCGGCCCCGCACACGCGATACCTTGTCCCGCACGTCCTGAGCCGCGACCTCGAGCTCCCGGTCCAGGGTGAACTCGAGCGAAATGTTGGTGATCTGCTCGGCGCTTGAGCTGCTCATCGTGCGCACGCCGGGGATCGTGCTGAGCTCCTCCTCCAGGATATCGGTGACCGTCGTCTCCATGACGCTGGCGTTCGCGCCGCGGAGGAAGACCGAGACGGAAACGACTGGCGGGTCGACGTCCGGCAGTTCCCGGACCGAGAGCCGGGTGAAGCTCAGGAAGCCGAACAAGATCAGGGCCGCCGAGACCATGCTCGTGAGCACGGGTCGGCGGATCGATGTATCAGAGAGTATCAATGCAACCTCACCACCAATGACCAGTCCGATGTACCGGTCTTGTTACAACACCCGTCCGATTCGTTCCGTTGTGTGCGGCGTGCGACGGACCACAAGGATCGCTTGGAAGGCAGCGAAAGGGAAGCACGTCCGAGCAGAGGAACGTCAGCCGAGTTCGAGTTGGGCCTGCACGGGGCTCGATGAAGGGCCCGGGTCCGGCGCGGCTTCGCCCTGAAGTTCGTCAGCCTTGTGGGGAGGCGGTCGTTGGGCGGCTACCTGCGGCGCCTCGATCTCCTCGAGCTCGCCCGGGAGGAGTAGATCGAAATCAGGCTGGATTCCGAGGTGATCGAGAACGAGCCGGTCCTGCGTAGTGACGATGACCTGTCGCTCGGCGGCGAGTTTCAGAAGAAGATCCCACACCTCGGCCGATCGGACCTCGTCCAGATGTGTGAAGGGCTCGTCGATCAGCAGCGGGTGGTGCGTACCCTCGCCCGCGAGGAAATCTGCGGCGCCGAGTCTGATGGCCAGGAGGGCGATATGCTTCTCGCCGAAGCTGAGTGGCGGCGAGTCGAGCGCCACCCTGCGACCTCCCAGGCCCACATGTGCAGTGGCCAGGTCACCCACGGCCTCGACCGGACCCAACCGACCACCGGATAGCTCGCCGAGCCTCCGGTTGACGGAGGACAGAAGTCGGTCCTGATCGGTGGAGCGAAACTCTTCGTACGCGTCTCGCACGAGTTCCCACGCGAAGCGTCGGACGGCCACCTCGGACTCCGCCTCGCACACTTCCTCTCGCAGTCTCGCCAACTCCCGCTCCAGCGCGAATACGTCCTCCGACGTCCGATCCAGATCACGCAGCTCGAGGTCCAGTCGGGCGAGTCTCTCCCTCGCCGAATCCCGGCGGGCTCGTCTATCCTCGCGTGCCGATTCCACCGCCACCACCGTGGGCTCGACTCCATCCGGAAGCGCTGGATCTGCCGGCTGTTCCTCCAGGCGTAGCTGTGCCCGGGCCAGCGCCGTCCGGGCCTCCTCCTGGACCGTCTCAAGGCGTGGAAGCGCTTTCTCACTGCCCGGGTTGCCGGCCGGTCCCGAGCCCCTCAGGAATCCATGCGCACGTTTCGCCGCCTCGGCCGATTTGTCGCGCGCCCGCCGGGTGGCCGCGCGGGCATCCGCCTGCTGGCGGTAGCTCCGGCGGTGCACGGCCTCGTTCTGCGGCGTGAGATCGGGGCCCGGCACGCCCGTCGCGATCGGATCCAGGCGTACCCCGATCGCGGTAAGTTCATCTTCCGTCTGCCTATACTGCTCGGCCGCGCGCGACCCGTCGGCACGAATGAGCCATATGCCGACCGCCAGGAGGAGAGCGCCACCCACAGCGAGCGTGGCTCCGGCGGACGCGATCAGCGAGAGTCCGGCGCCCACGGCCAAGAGTCCGGCGCCCACGATGGCGATCCGGGTTCCACGCTTTCCGGGCCGGACCGGGCTCACGCCAGAGGCTTCGGGCTCGATGCCCTCGAGTGTCTGCAGTCGTTCCCACAGCACCTGCGCCTGCCCCAGGCGCGCCTCGAAGTCTTCCGGATACCGACCGCCGACCTCGGCGGCGGATTCCTCGGCCTCGGCCTGCGCCAGGTCCGCCTCGGCCTCGCTCAGCCACCGAATCGAATCCGATACGGCCGCCAGATGCGTTTCGGCTTCTTTGCGCTCAGCGACGAGAGAGCGTCGTTCGGTGATCGGCCGGTAGGCAGCCTCCAGAAGGCGGATCTCCGACTCGACTTCCTCGATCTCACGCCGGATTTCGGCGGCGCGCTCGACGAGAGGCCGTTTCCTCTCCCTGGCGGCCCGGGCCGCACCCAGCCGCTCGACTCCCGATTCGAGCGCCTCGCGCAGGTTCTCGAGTTCGCGCGATCGGTTCTTACGCCGACCTCCGAGCTCGAGCGGCTCGCATGTCAGGGTCTCGAAGGCCTCGCGTAGCTCCTTGAGGGCCGCCTCGACCTTGCGGTGCGTTCCGGCTGCCGCGCGCAGGAGCTCATCGTCGAGCTTCGTGTCCACGAGCTCACCCTGGGCGATCCACGCCGTTCCGCGGTACGGCTCCAGGGTGCCGAAACCCATCCACTCCCGAAGGAGATCCTGGTAGCGACGGCTCTCGCTGCGCACGCCCACGGGATTGCCGTCCCCACGAAACACTTCCCGCCCCGTTGTCTCGTCGTTAGCGACGACCTCATCGGTCGTGAAATCGCGGTGCACGACATACCGCGTGCCGTCTGCACCCCGGAGGCACACTTCCGCCTCGATCGGTCTGCCCGACCATGGCTCACGGAGCTGCAGTCGCCTTCTCTCCTCAGGTCTCCGGCGGCTGAATCCGTACAGGCCCCTCAAGAAGGCCTCGAGAAGGGTGGTCTTCCCTGTGCCGTTCCGCCCCGCGATCACCACCGGGCGGTCTTCGTCCGGGAGCTCGAAACGGCCGGAATGGCGTCCGTACTCGAGCCGGATCGAATCCAGGCGCGGCCGGCTCATGTGGCTCCCATGGCGCGCAGCGCCTTGCGAAGGGCCCGTTCGCGGAGCCGAACCTCGTCTTCGTCTGCCGCGCCTCGAATCCGGTCGAGACCCAGGCGCGCCACGTGTCCGACGACGTCAGTGCGCGCTGCCAGTTCTCCGAGCCGCTGCGAATCGTAGTACTTCGTCCGATCCCGGACACGAGCGAACGGGAACCGGGCTGCGAGCCCTGCCTGCACGCGATCCGGGTCGACAGCGAACTCTGTCTGTCCGATGAGCGTAACTACGGGCAAGGCAGCGGGCTCGACGGCCTCGGCCGCTTTTTCGACGATCTCCAGCTCGTCGGAGCACGTGCTTACGTCCAGGTCCGGAAGGGATTGCACCGGGGGCACGCCGGACGGAATGAGCCGCACGTCCGGAGGCGAACCCGGCGCCACTTCGACCAGGACGAGACCTCGCGGACCCGCCTCGGTGTGATCGAGCGCGGCGAAGGAGCCGCTGTAGCAGGCGGGCACGGACCCGTCCGCCGCGAACTCGGCGGGCGGGCGGAACCGGTGATAGTCGCCGAGCGCGATGTAATCGACCCCGAGGGCAGCGAGCTCGGCAGGCGTGAGGCGCAGCGAGTCCCCAGCGGACCAGTGCGGGGCGTCGCGTATCGCTCCGTGCAGCAGGGCCACGTGCACCCCATCGGCGTTCGTGCGCCGAAACCCGGCGAGAGGAGCCGGATTGTGCGCGAAGTCGTACGCGAAGCCGTACACGTGGAGTGGACCGGCCCCGGCGTCGACGCTCACCGGGTCCCCCGGATCCGGCGCACTGAAGACGTGCGCGGCCTCGGGGAGGTCGGCGTACGGTCCGGGAATGACCAGCGGATCGTGGTTCCCGGGGACCAGGAAGACAGCGGGCACGACCTCGAGAAGCCGGCGGAATACTTCCCGCGCCTCCGCAGCGATCCGCTCGTCCGGTCGCGGCGCGTCGAATAGATCTCCCGCCACGAGCACGGCGTGCGCCTCGTGCTCGCGCGCCACTTCCGGAAGGGCACGGAAGGCCTGGAGCACGGCCTCTGACCGCTCCCCGGCGTGTGCGCCGAAGGAGGCGAACGAGGCTCCGAGGTGTACGTCCGCAAGGTGCAGGATACGCATCATACAGCGTATCATAACGATTGGCGCTGGCAGGGCCAGACTTGTCCGCACGGGTGTCCGGAATGATGCGAGGAGACCAAATGATCCACCGATCGAGACGTCCCTCGACGACGCTGAACGCGGTTCACCACCTCGAGGCAGGCCGCGCGTACTTGCCCGATGTCGAAGAGCGGTTCCTGGTCACCGGATCGAGCGGCCTGGTGGGTACCGCCCTCACCTCCCTCCTCTCCTCCGGCGGGCAACAGGTGTGCAGGCTTGTCCGGGGGCCGACCCGGCCCCAGACGCATCCTGGCTCCATGATCGCCACGTGGGATCCTGAGAAAGGCCGGCTGGATCCGGAATCGGTGTCAGGTCATGACGTGGTCGTGCACCTCGCGGGGGCCAACATCGCCGAGGGCCGGTGGACCGCGGAGCGCAAGCGGAAGATCCGCGACAGCAGGGTGTTGGGTACCGACCTGCTGTCGCGTACTCTGGCGCAGGCCCAACCCCGACCCCGGGTGCTCGTGTGCGCGTCGGCCATCGGCTACTACGGTGACCGTGGGGATATGCACCTGGACGAGGGCACCGCCGCCGGCTCTGGATTCCTGGTCGATGTGGGTCGGGAATGGGAGGAAGCGGCCCGCCCGGCGAGCGAAGCGGGCATCCGGGTCGTGCACTTGAGAATAGGCATCGTCCTGACCCCCGCGGGCGGAGCGCTTTCCCGGATGCTCGTTCCCTTCCGAATGGGGGTCGGCGGCCGTCTCGGCAGTGGACGGCAGTACTGGAGCTGGATCGCGCTGGACGACCTCCTGGCCGTCATGCTGTACGCCGCGGCTAACGATGATCTCGTCGGGCCGGTCAACGCGGTATCGCCGACACCGGTCCGCAACTCCGAATTCTCAGCCATCCTGGGCCGTGTACTGCGGCGCCCGTCATTCCTTCCGGCTCCCGCCCACGTCATCCGAATCCTCCTCGGAGAAATGGGCCAGGAGCTCCTGCTGGCGAGCGCCCGGGTCCGACCGACGAGACTGATCGAGTCAGGGTTCGACTTCCGCTACCCGGAGCTCGAGGACGCGCTGCGACATCTCCTGGGCCGACCGCGGGGGTCGGGTTGAAGGCACGCGACTGGAGTCTCGTGTCACCGGAGTCAGCGTCGGGCAAGCCCATCCGAATCGGGATCTCCTCCTGTCTTCTCGGCCAGAAGGTCCGGTATGACGGCGGTCACAAGAGGGATCGCTTCGCGACCGATGTGCTGCAGCCGTACGTGGAGTGGGTTCCCTTGTGTCCCGAAGTCGAAATCGGGCTCGGTATTCCGCGTCCTACGATCCGGCTGGAACGGGGGAAGGACAGGACCGCGCGACTGGTAATGCCTTTATCGGGCGAGGATCTTACGAACCGGATGGAGGACTGGGCGGAACAGCAGGTGGAACGCCTCGGCGATCTGGACCTATGCGGCTATATCCTCAAGAAGGACTCGCCAAGCTGCGGGATGGAGCGTGTGAAGGTCTTCGATCGCGACGGAGTGCCCGCACGAGACGGCGTGGGTGTGTTCGCTGAGGCCCTGCTTCGCCGCGCACCGTATCTGCCGGTCGAGGAGGAGGGCCGGCTGAACGACCCGAGGATTCGGGAGAACTTCATCGCCGGGGTCTTTGCCCTACGGCGCTGGAAGGACATGGAAACGGCGGGGGTCACCCGCGCGCGACTGATGGAGTTTCACGCGACGCACAAGTTCCTGTGCATGGCGCGGAATCAGGCCGGTGCGAGGCGACTGGGGAGGTTGCTCGGTTCATCCGGAACCGGCGATTCAGGTGCGGCACTGGACGAGGCCTACCTGGACGAGTTCTCCGCCGTGATGCGCCGTCCTCCCTCACGAAAGGGGCACACGAACGTCCTGCAGCACCTCGCCGGCTTTGTGTCGCCCGAGCTCGATCCCGCCGATCGGATGGAGCTCACGACGGCGATCGACGACTACCGGCGGGGTCTTCTTCCTCTGAACGTGCCGCTGACTCTCCTCCGCCACCACGCTCGCCGGCAGGATCGCACTTACCTCCTGGACCAGGCGTACCTCTCGCCTCATCCGCACGAGCTCATGCTGCTCAATCACGTGTAGCACGGCTAGGCACTCGGTACCGCGGTACGGGCTACGGCGGATCCGCGCATCCTTCGACGAAACGGCTGATCCTCACGCGATTCAATTCCGCATCCCGCTCCCCGAGCTGAATGAGGTCCGACAGGAATTCCGGCACGAACAGGAGGTAGGACAGCAGGTCCGAGCCGGAGCCCTGACGAGTACCGAGACCGCGGATCAAATACCTGAGCGCCCGCGGCAGCTTGTGCTCGTACAGCGCCGCCATGCGTCCGATGTCCCGCGACGGCCGCAGCACGAGAAGCTCGACCTCGCGCTCCGGCAGGAGCCATCGCTGCTTGCGGTCTACCCGGTGCAGTAACTGGTTCACGCTCTCGAGTCGCTCCGCGTCGGCGTCGAGATGGTCCAGGAAGATCGAGTTGAGTATCAGGCCGAGAATACGTGCGGTGCTCGGGTATGTACCGGGCTCCCGATCTTCCGCGCCGGGTGTGCTGACGAACCGCGAGGACACGGCGAGCAACCGGTCTGCACCGAGATGGACGGCGGGTGCCAGAGGATAGGCCTGGCGCAGGCTCCCATCACCGAAGTACTCGCCATCGACCGGACAGGCCGGGAAGAACAGCGGAATGGCAGCCGACGCCATGACATGATCCACCTCGATACGGTCGGCGCGCGACCGGCGCCTGAAGCGCCTCCACATCTCGGTGTCGGGCGGTCCCTGGACGAAAGTGATGCTGCTGCCTGTCCGGTACGAAGTGGCCGATACGGCGAGGGCACGCAGGCGCCCGTGCCTGATGTTCGCCTCGATGTTGGCAGGCTGGATCAGCGTGTCGAGAAACCTGCGCAGGGGCCTCGTGTCCACGAGCCCACGTGTTGGCGGAGCGATACGCGCTCCACCCGTGGCCACGTTTCCACCGATCCGCACCGCGTTGGCGAACAGGGAAGGGAGATCGCTGCGCATGACCCGGGATGTGGACAGCGCGGACCAGCGTTCCGCCAGATGCTGTGTCGCTTCCTCGAGGTCGCCGCGCTGGCTGGCGATGAAGGCCGCGTTGATCGCGCCCGCCGAAACACCCGTAATGATGGGGAAGCTGAACTCGGGATGTTGCCGCGCGATCTGTCTCAGGACTCCCACCTGGTAGGCGCCACGCGCGCCTCCACCCGAGAGCACCAGTGCAGGTGTGCAGGGGTCCACAGTCAACCCGGAGTCAGCAGACCGTGGTGCCAGGCGTCACCCGCAGCCGCCTCCAGACGTCCGGCGCGAAGGTCCGATAGTTGAGCGAGCGTGAGGTCGAACACGGGCGTGCTGGCGGAGACCTCTCCGCGCCGGGCCATATCGGTGAACTCGGCCCGGGATACCTTGCGGATCCCGCCAGAAGGATCCCGAAACCAGACCGGCATCGAGTCGAGGAAGTCCAGGTCGAGCGCCGAGCCCAGGGACCGGAGCCGACCCATGAGAGCGTCGATCGAGCACCCGGAGGCCCCGGCTGCGGATTCGTCCACGGCGACGAGCAGGAAGTGCCCGTGCAGCAACGTGAATCCTGCCCGCAGATCACGCCGGTGCGCCGTCCACTCGGAGACGAAATCCGCCATCGAATCGTGCAAACGCTCTGTCTGCGGGTCGTCCAGCCGCCGCGCGGCACCAAAACACCACAGTCGCGCTTCGCCGGGCAGGGAGTCGAATGATACGAGGCTCATGCGGCTACGCTGGTCCGGCCGGGCACCGGGCGCAAGCCCCGGGGCCCCACGATGCTCATTCGTAACGAAGTGCGTCGATGGGATCCAGACCGGCAGCGCGGCGGGCTGGCCACGCGCCGAAGAACAGGCCGACGATCGCAGAGAAGGCGACCGCCATGCCCACCGCCTCCGGTGACACGGCAGTGCTCCAGTTAGCCAGGTCAGCCAGCGCCTTAGAGGCTCCGAAGCCAAGACCGATGCCGACGAAGCCGCCTACCAGGCACAGCACCAGCGCTTCGAGCAGGAATTGAGTGAGCACCTGGCGGCGCGTGGCACCCATGGCCATCCGTATGCCGATCTCACGGGTTCGCTCTGTCACGGACACGAGCATGATGTTCATGATACCGATGCCGCCGACGAGCAGACTCACCGCGGCGATGCCGGCGAGGAGGAATGTGAAGGTCTGAGTGGCCTCCTGCATCGTGCCCATCAGCTCGGCTCGATCCTGCACGTAAAAGTCGTTGTCGGTCCCGACGCGCAGCTTGTGCTCGCGGCGCATCACACGCTCGATCTGGGCCATCGCAGCAGTCTGCGAGTATCCCTCCGCGACCCTGACGTTGAACGAGCCGATCCGGTCCGTTCCCATGATGCGGAACTGCGCGGTCTGAACCGGGATGAAGATCCTCTCATCCTGGTTAAACCAGCCGGAACCGCCCTTGGCTTCCAGCACACCGACCACCTCGAACGTCACATTCCGGATCGAGATGCGCTGCCCCAGCATATCGAGCGGAGTGCTCGAAAATGTCTCCGGCACCGTGCCTCCGAGCACCGCTACCCTGCGTCGTCCGGCATCCTCCTCCTCAGTGAAGAAACGGCCGTACTCGGCCGCATAATTGTTGAGCTCCGCATAATTCGCCGTCGTACCCGTTACCCTCATGTTGGCGTTCGAGCGCCCGAACTCGATCTGTGCATTCGAGACCATCTCTGGGGCGGCGAGTGTGATCGCGTCCGCACCGCTCTCCACTGCGTAGGCGTCCGTGAGGTACATGCGGGCGCTCGATGACCTGACTCCGCGGTGCCACCCCTGGCCCGGGCGGACGGTGAGCACGTTCGTACCGAGTGCCCGAAGCTGGCTCTCCACGGACCTCTGGGCACCCGTACCGAGGGCGACCATCGTGATTACGGCCGCGACCCCGATCACGATGCCCAGCATCGTGAGCAGGCTCCGCATCTTGTTCGCCCCGATGGCCTGAAGCGCCACTCGAATGATCTCGAAGATCAGCATCGGCGGCTCCTCAGCGGCCCATGCCGGGCATGGACGTCCGGCGACGCATGAACTCCAGCATCTCGCTCTGCTGGACCAGGCCCTGCGGAACCTGGAAGACCACGTCTCCTTCCTCGAGCCCGGCCACCACTTCGGTGTAATCCCAGTCCGAGAGGCCGATAGTGATCGGCTTGAGGGTGAGCTGGCCCTCCGGGGTCTCGACGAATACGAAAGCCGGCTTCGGGCTGGCGGGGTCTGCCCGCTCCGTCCGCCGGCGGGCCTCACGCTGCTCCTGGAACATGGAGATCATCCGCTGACGGTCACCCGGGCTCAGCGTCTGCATGAACTGCCGGCGCTCGTCCTGCGACATGGCCTGGACCTGCTGCATCGTCGGAAGGCCCGAGTCGTCCGCCTGCCCGGAATCGTCGGGAGCTGCCGAGGCTTCCACCCCGGTTTCCGCGTCACCCCGGCTTTCCACGCGCTGCTTCAGCAGGTCGGAATCGAGTCCGAGGGCGTCCACCAGGGCTCGGGCCTCGTCCACCGTCTTGATGCCGCCGTTCGTGAGCGCCAACACGCCAACGCGGGCGCCGACCTCGATCTCCACGTCGGCGTTCATGCCCGGTTTCAGGAGGCCTTCCTCGTTCCGGATTCGCGTCAGGACCGCGAATAGCGTCACGTTCTGCTCCACCACGGCCTGGGGCTCGATCTGTAGCACCCGGCCAGTGAACTCCCGATCGGGATACGCTTCCACCTTGATCGAGGCCTGGAGCCCGGCGCGGATCGTGCCAATGTCCGTCTCGTCCACCAGCGTGCGGACCTGGACCTCCTCGAGGTCGGCCATGCGGAGGAGGATCGTCCCGCCGGTGACTTCCTTGGCGGAGGTGATGATCTGCCCTTCCTCGACGGTCTTCTCGACGACCATGCCGGTGATCGGAGCGCCCACGGCGACGTCATTGAGACGATCCTCCGCCAGCTCGAGGTTGGTCTTCGCCTTTACGAGCGCCGCCTTCGCGTTCGCATCCTCGAGCAGGGCATTCTCATACTCCTCTTCGGTCACCACCTGGGAGTCTCGGAGATTACCGGTGCGCTCCAGCTTCCGCTGGGCGACCGTGTACCGGGCGTTCGCGACGTCGAGCTCCGCCACGGCCTGGTTATAGGCGTTGCGGACGTCCCGTGGATCGATGCGAACCAGCAGGGCACCCCGCTCGACGTTTTCGCCGAGCTCGACCGCCACTTCTCGCACCTCGCCGGACGCTTGGGACTTCACGTCGATCACCCTGATCGGCTCGATCGTTCCGGTCGCAGCCACGGCTGAGGTAATGTCCTTCACCTCTGCCGTGGTCGTGGTCAGGCCCATCGCCGGCTCGTCCGCCGCACTGGCCCCGCATGCGCCAACGGCCACACCTGTAGCGAGGATCGCGGTCAGGGCGGCGCCGAGCTTCATATTCCTTGCCATGCCTAACACCTGTCTCCGATCCGTCCGGTCTATCTCAGGTTGGTGCCGAGGAGGGCTTCGAGCCGTGCGAGGCCGAGCTGGTAATCGAAGCGCCTTCGGATGAGGTCGACCTCGGCCTGGAGCAGAGTGATCT
>JBDGWG010000015.1:0-49660 GCA_039585235.1 Gemmatimonadota bacterium
TGGTACCGGGGCGGATGGTGGGGACCGGGTCGCTATCGCGGCTATCACCGCGGCTATCACCGCGGCTGGCACCGGGGAGCGAGGGCCGGATACCGGGCGGGCTATCGAGCCGGCTCGAACGCAGCCAGGCGTAACAACATCTACAACCGTCCGAACAACACGGCGCGGAACGCCCCTGCGGACCGGGCCCGCGCGAACACACGGGGCCAGGTTGCGCAGGGCCGCGACAACAACGTCTATTCGGGCCGTGACGGAAATGTCTACCGCAACAACGACGGGAACTGGGAGCAGCGCTCGGGTGACGGTTGGCAGGGCAACGACGCCGTAAACCGGGAGGCGGCGAGCGAGCGGGCGGGAACGGCCGATCGGGCAGGTGCCGCCGATCGTGCAGGCGCCGGGGACCGCCAGGCGGGCCAGGCTCAGCGACCGCAGCAGCAGCCGTCGTACCAGATGCCGTCTACCGGCGGGGCCACGACGGGGCAGAACCTGGAGCGGAGCAGCACCGCCAGGAGTGCAGGGACCACTCGGACGAACAACTACAACAGCCAGCGCTCCCGGTCATCAGGCGGGCGTAGCCGGGGCGGGGGCAGGCGGCGGTAACTGATCCGATATGAGCGAGTTTCAGTCGGTCGGGTGCGAGCCCGGCCAGGGGCTTAGTGCAGGTATGGGGCGCCTGCGGACGGCAGCGCTCTCTTTCCTCGCCGCCAGCCTCTTCTTTCCCGGCCCGGCGCCGGCCCAGGACGCGGATTCGGTGCCTGCCGATGCCGCGGCTCCGGACAGCGCCGGCCGGGCTCATCGCGCTGGCCGGCAACACCAACCGCAGCCCGTTCACCCGCTTCTCGACCGGCGGCGGAGGACAGCTGGAGGGGTTCGAGGAGGGCGTGGAGGGCCAGTACCGAACGTACCAGTGTACTCGTTCGCCGGGAACTGGTTCTTCAGCGGGCACCGCAACAAGCTGACGGCCGAGATCTCCTACCTGAACTTCAAGGATCCGGTTCAGGGGGAGGAGGGCGGGACGAACATCCGGGTCCAGTGGGACATCTCGGTCTAGGACGGAACGCGGGGCCCGGTCTCAAAGGAACGGATCCACCACCTCCAGCCCGTCGAACCTGCTTCCGTGCTGCAGGTCCTCGGTATACAGGACCCATTGGCCAACCGAGGGCGTGACAACAGGCCCACGATCTGCCACATTCGGTGCCGGTTACGCGTTGAATACGAACTTTCACACCCAACTCGCACACAATCAGAGGAGGAATACATGAAGCGTTTCGCCCCGTTGGTTGTAGCGCTCGCTCTCGTCCTGGCGTTCGCACCGCAGGCCGAAGCCCAGAGCTCCCCCATGCGTCTCGGCCTGAAGGGTGGTGCGGTGACCAGCAGCGTGGGCGGCGATTACTGGTCCGTCGGTGACTGGAAGTGGGGAGGAATAGCCGGTGTGTTGGGCGAATACCACGTGGCGCGCCAGACCTATGTCGGCCTGGAAGCCTACTGGGTACAGAAGGGCGGCAAGAGAGTCGGCTTCTCGCAGGGCTCCACCCAGGACCTGAACCTCGAGTACATCCAGGTCCCGCTCACGATCGGCTACGTGAATCAGTTCGGCGACTGGGAGTCTTCCCTTTACATAGGCATCTCCATTGCCTTCCAGATCTCGTGCAAGATCCAGCCGACCGGATCGAGCTCCTCGACCGACTGTGACGACACTAGCCTGCCCAGTAAGAAGACGACCGATTGGTCTATCCCGTTCGGCTTCGCCTTCATGCGGGACCTCGGGGGCTCGTTGCTCGGCCTGGACATCCGGTACGATTTCGGGCTGTCGGACGTATTCGACAACACCAACGTCCGCAACCGATCGTGGCAGTTCACGTTGCAGTGGGCGGTTCCGATGGGCGGCTGATCGTCCTTTCTACCGGACACATTGAAGGCCCGTCTCCTACAGGAGGCGGGCCTTCTTCGTACGGGGGCACGAGGGGGCTAGAGAACCGGCGCCGTGAGCCGCGCCGCCCGCACCGCAGGCCGGAACCAGAACGGCTTTTCGGTCAGGTCAGCTGGAGTCATCAGACGCGAATTCCGGAAGTCCTCCTCGAACATGGAGGCGACGTCCGCGGTCACGTCCGGGTCCAGAAACAGGGCCGTGATCTCGAAATTGAGGCGGAAGGAGCGGTTGTCGAAGTTGGCGGTGCCCACGGCAGACACATCGTCCACCACGATCGACTTTCCGTGCATGAAACCCTTCGTGTAGCGGTAGATCTGGATGCCGGAGTCCTTCATCTCCTCGTAGAAGTGGAAGGCGACCAGGTACACGAGGTAGTGGTCCGGTTCATCGGGGATCAGGATCCGCACGTCCACGCCACGCAGCGCCGCCAGGCGGAGAGCGTTCATCAGCCCCTCGTCGGGTACGAAGTATGGGCTGGCGATCCACAGTCGCCGCCGCGCCGAGTTGATGGCCTGCGTGAACATCAGGGCCGCCGTCTCGCGGACGTCGGCGGGGCCAGACGGAACGATCAGCACCGGAATGTCGGCCGACGCTGCCGGCCGGGGGATCCAGCTCAGATCGAGCACCGCGTCCGTGGCCCAGTGCCAGTCCTCGAAGAAGGACAGCTGCAGCGCCAGCACCGCCGGGCCCTCGACGCGGACGTGCGTGTCCCTCCAGTGGCCGAACCTGGGATCCCTGCCGAGGTACTCGTCGCCCACGTTGTGTCCGCCGACCCAGCCCTGAACGCCGTCCACTACCACGATCTTGCGGTGATTGCGGAAGTTGAGCTGGAACTTGTTCGTCGGGCCGCGCCGTGAGTGGAAGTTGCATACCTCCACGCCCGCCTGCCGCAGCTCATCCTTGTAGCGGCGGGGGAGCTTGTTGCTCCCCACTTCGTCGTACATGAAGTAGACCCGCACTCCAGCCCTGGCGCGCTCGACCATGGCGTCCTTGAGGGCCCGCCCGATCTCGTCGTCCTTCACGATATAGAACTGGACCAGCAGGTATTCGCCTGCCCTACCGATCCCCTCGAGAATGCTGGCGAACGTGGCATCGCCATCGACCAGCAGCTCGACGTCGTTGCCGGTCAGGGTCGGGAGCTCGGCCAGTCGCTCGCCTGCGAGCACACCCGGGTACTCCGAACTCAGTTCGGTGAGAAAAGGCCCCACGGAGGCTTCGGCCCCCTCGACATCTACGCGGATCGCCCTTTCGTCCTGCTGACGCGCGGTAACGTAGCCGTTGAACTTGCTGCGTCCGAGCACCAGGTAGGCCGGTACGGCCACGTAGGGGAAGGAAACGAGCGACACCGCCCAGGCGACCGCGCCCTGGGACGTGCGCGTGCTCAACACCGCGTGCACCGCCAGAAACAGTCCGCTGACGTGGAGGGCCAACGCGATGTATCCGAGCATCTTCGCCTTTCGTCCGGGGCGCCAGATCCTGCGCAGAAGCTCCGGAAGCTGCCGATGACGCGGCGGCTGGACACCGGCGGGAGGCGGAGGGCTGGTTTCCGCCGCCGCTCCCGTCGGGTCATCGGGTGGTGTCAAACGGACCTCGTGATTCGGTCAGGCCTGCGCCTTCATCAGATCGCGAATCTCGCCGAGGAGCGTCTCCTCGGCGGACGGCTCGGGCGGAGCCTCGGGTGCGGCCTCTTCCTCGGCCTTCATCTTGTTGAAGCCCCTGATGACCATGAACAGCGCGAAGGCCACGATCGTGAAGCTGATCAGGCTGTTGATGAAGATGCCCCAGTTCATCGTGACGGCGCCGGCTTCCTTGGCGGCAGCCAGGGTGGCGTATGGACCGGCCGGGTCGCCCTGCTGGAGGACCTTGTAGAACTCGGCGAAGTCCACTCCACCCAGGGCCATGCCGATCGGCGGCATGACGATGTCGTTCACCAGGGAGGTGATGATCGTGGCGAACGCGGCGCCAATGACGATCCCGACGGCCATGTCGAGCATGTTGCCCTTGGCCGCGAATTCCTTGAACTCCTTGAGCATGGATGGCCATCTCCTTCTAGAGAATCTGGAACCGGACGGGATCTCGGGCTCACGTTAGGTCGGACGCACCGTCCCTGGCAATATGAGATCCGCCTTCAGAAAGCCAGACAGCGCCGGCCACCGGAAGTCACATCGCCTCGACGGAAGCCCCGGCCGCCGGCTCCGCAATGAAAGCGCGCTCCTCAAGGCCGCGGACGACCCCGCGCGGCTCGTAGAATCTGTCTTTGAGGGCCTCGAGCACGGCATCGGCCCGCGGCGCAGGACACAGCGCCACGATGCATCCGCCCATGCCGGCGCCGGTCAGCCGGGCGCCGACCGCCCCGGCGTTCCGCGCGATACCGACGAGAGCATCCAGCTCCGGGATGCTCACCTCGTAGTCTTCGGCCAGGCTGGCGTGAGAACCGTTCATCAGCAGGCCGAAACCGTCGATCGCGCCGGCCCGCATCGCGACCTCCGCCCGGACGACACGTGCGCCTTCCGTGATCACGTGGCGGAACCGCTTGAGAAGGTCGCCTTCCAGGCACTCGGCCCCCGCCGCCAGTGCCTCCGGGCCCGAGACGCGCTCCAGCAGGTCCCGGTACGAGTGAATCTCGGAGCCCGGCAGATCGAGGGCCTCGACAACGCGCGACAGGGCCTCCTCGGTCTCGCCTCGTCTCCGATTGTAGCCCTCACGCGCTCCGCCCGACTTGTGCGCCTGGACGAGGCTGTGGGCGACGACGAATTGCCAGTCATCAGGCACGGGCACAGCCTCGAGCCTGAGGGGTGCGAAATCCACGCGCGCCGCACACCCGCGAGTGGCGCCAGCGCTTATGGCCTGGTCCATCCCCCCGCCTCTCATGCCCACGTACTGCTCCGACTCGGCCATCAGTTCGGCCAGCTCGATCCGGTCCACTTCGAGATCGCTGGACCCGGCAACGGCGAGTGCGGAGGCGATCACGAGCGCGGAAGACGAGCTGAGCCCCGCGGCGACCGGCACCGTGGATTCGATCACGGCGTCGAACCCACGCTCGAGGCCGTAGGCCCTCGACATTCCCTGGGTGGCGGCCTTGAGGTAGTTCCCCCAGTCTCCGTCCTCGTAGGGCTCGATGTGGGGGCCGATCTCGAAGTGGCACGGGGCGTAGGAAGGCTCCGTGGTCGCCGCCAGGATGAGCGAATCCTCCCGGGGCCGGAAGGCGATCCGCACATCGCGCTGTAGAGCCATCGGGAACACGGGGAGACCGGCGTAGTCGATGTGCTCGCCGATCAGGTTCACGCGGCCGGGCGCCCGGGCCAGGTGCGTCGGGGGCACCCCGTATCGCTCCCGGAACGTCGCCTCGAGGTTACCCGGCATCGCGTTCTCCCGCTGGCTGGGCCTTGCTGTCGCACCCGGAACGGTCAGGGCTGGCGGCCGACGGAGCCCGCGATGCAGGCCCCACCGAGCTACCGTCAGAACTTGAAGAGCAGGGACAGGTTGAAGAAGCTGTCCAGCTTGTTCAGTGGCGTGAACACCGCGCCGGTCTCGGTGCCGCCCGGCCCGTCGAACAGCGGCACGAGCTGGAGTGCGGGATCGTTCCGCCACAGCAGCCTGAGGCTCGGCTTGAACGCCAGGACCGAACTGATGTCGATCGGCAGGCCGTTGTACCAGTCGAGCCGGATGTCGTCCGTGTTGTCGAGGTTGAAGTCCGCCACCAGCGTGCTCTCGAAATTCGTGCTCGCCGTCGCGTCCCACAGGAAGTCGTACCCCAGTCGGGCACCTGCGAAGTCCGACTTCACGGTCGGGTCGGGGATGACGGTGGTCTCCGTGGTGTACGTCACCAGGTAGTCCGTGGTGAACAGCACCTTCCCGTTGTCCACCCACCGGGTGCCTGCGCCCGCCCCGAACACGAAGCGGTCGTCGATCCCGGCAAACGGGTTGCGAAGCCAGTCGCCGACACCGGTGAGGTAGAACTTGTCGCTCACGTCGTAGTTGTACCTCGCCCCGGCGAAGAACGTCTCCGCGGTCTTCTCGGTAACGGTTTCCTCGAACAGCTGGAAGTCATCCTGTCCCGTGCCGACCGCCGTCGACGTGGTCAGGGAAGACTCGGACGTGAAACCGCCGCCGGTGAAGATGAACTCGCTGCGCGGCCACAGGTAGGCCGCCCTGCCATTGCCAGCGAAGGTGTTCGTCTCCTGGTTCCCGCCGGTCCACAGGGCTCCGAGGTCCACTTCGAAGGCCCAGCCGAGCTCACGCTCATCGTCCTGCGCGAAGGCGGGTACCGCCATCGTGGAAAGCAGGATCGCCGAGGCGGCCACAGTCCAGCTCAGTCGGTTGATCGAGATCATCTTCCGTCCTGTACTCTGGTTCGTCGTGCAGGCGGAGGATCCCGCCCGCCTCGAGATTGGATCGAAGGCGCGAATCTCGTAGCCGTCCGCCGAGCGCGCAAACCCTCCGTGTTTCAGTATTCGTCGCCGAGGGCGAATATCGGCTGACGCCTGGCCCACTGGCCGCGCGTGAAGTCCGGGATCGCTACGGGGTGGTTTCCCAAGGCGATGGAGCGTTCGGACAGCGGGCCGATCACGCTCCACGCGGCCGCGTCGTACACGTCCAGCGGCGTGGGCTCGCCCCGTTTCACGGCTTCGACGAAGGCGTGCAGGACGAAGAAGTCCATGCCTCCGTGCCCCGCGCCCTCCGCGTCGCTCGAGTAGCGCTTCCACAGGGGATGGTCGTAGCGCTCCTGGTAGAGTTCGAACGACTCCCACCGATGCGGCTCGGGGCTCACGCCCTCTATGTAGATGGAGCGGTTGTCGTTCATCCACAGGCCCCGCGTGCCCTGGACTCGAAAGGCCAGCGAATACGGCCTCGGCAGGTTGGTGTCATGGCTTACCATGACCGTCTCCCCGTTTCGCGTGTGGATCATCGTGGTCACGATGTCGCCGAGCTTGAAGCGGACATCGGCGTTCGGGTGATCCTCGCCACCCTGCCTCACCACGTACTCGTGCAGCCCCCGCGTCTTGGTGGCGTGCGAAGTGAGTGAGACGAACAGGTTCCCGCGGTTGATGTCCAGCCAGTTGGCCACGGGGCCGACCCCGTGTGTCGGGTACAGCTCGCCGTTCCGGTGGATCGAATGATACGTGCGCCACACGGCCTCGCCGTTCGAGCCTGGCCCGAACTCGGCTCCCGGATTGAACTTCACGGCCCTCAGGTCGTGCTGGTAGCCACAGTGCAGGTGCATCATCTCGCCGAGCAGGCCTTCCCGTACGATCTCGAGCACGGCCATCACGTCGCGCCGGTAGCACACGTTTTCCAGCATCATGAAGGGCATGCCGGTGCGCTCCTGAGCCTCCACCAGGTCCCAGCACTCCTGCACCGTGGTGGCCGCCGGAACTTCCACGCCGACCGCCTTGCCCTGCTCCATGGCCGCGATCGCCATCGGTGTGTGCCACAGCCACGGCGTGGCGATGATCACGGCGTCGATGTCGTCGCGCTCCAGCAAGTTTACATAATCTTCGTCACCGGCCGTGAACTGACGCGGTTCCTTCCGGCCGGCCGCGGTCACGGCGTCCGCCGCCTGCTGCGACTTTTCCGGAACGATGTCGCACACGGCCTTGATCTCCGTGTCCTCCCGGCGCAGGGCGAGCCCGAGGAGCCAGGACCCGCGGCCGCCCATTCCGATGAAGCCGAGGCGCAGCCGATCGGCCGGCCCCGATGATTCACGGCCGAGCAGCGCCCCCGGCGCCAGCGACATGCCGAGGGCCGTGCCGGCACCGGTCTTCACGAAATCGCGTCTATCGAGTGGTGTCATGCGTGTCTCCGATCCATCGCTGCTTGCTCAGCGCCAGGGCCGGCGCCAGGGGCCGCAGATGCAGGGAGTGAGCGTACCCGACGGAACGGGTCGCGGAGTGGGGTCCGCGACCTTCGGAATACTAGAACTCAGTCGTGAGGATCTCCCCGGCGATCAGGGAAGCTCCTCCCTGACCAGGGTCAGGATCGCGGCCTGCGGAATGACCAGGTACGTCTTCCCCTCGAACGTGATCTCGACCGCCGCTTTGCGGAAGAACAACGCGTAATCGCCCGGCTGGGCCTGCACCGGCATGAAGCGGGCCTCTCCCTGGCCGATCTTCCACGGTTCGTCGTCCAGCTCCGTTGGAGCCGAGACCGGCGTACCCGGGCCCGTCGCGACGACGGTTCCGCCCTGCACCTCCTTCTTGTCCACTGCGCTGGGCGGAAGATACAGCCCGACCCGGGTTCGCTCCTCACCCTCCTCGGGGGACACCAGGACCCGGTCTCCGACGACCATCAGCCGCTTCTTCCATCCGTCCATGAGTGCCTCCGCGGGAGTCAGGCGAAACCCGAGCGCTTCAAGATAGGGGATCGACACGTGTCGAGCGACGAAGTGAGCTTGACTAGTCTCGCCCGATTTCTGGCTGAGCGAGAAGAATGACCGCCGCTTACGTCGATACGTCCTGTCTGGTCGCGATCGCGTTCGGTGAGCCCGGAGGTGGGGTCCTGGCGCAGCGTCTCGGTGGAATGGACCGGCTGTTCGCATCCAGTCTTCTCGAGGCAGAACTCAGGGCCACGTTCATGCGGGAGAGTCTCCCGGCAGACCACCCTTTGCTCGGCAACCTCACATGGGTTCTTCCCGATCGGCCGCTGGGACCGGAATTCGGGCTCATTCTGGGGGCCGGCTACCTGAGGGGCGCCGACCTGTGGCACCTGTCCTGTGCTCTCTACCTTGCGGGTAATCCGCGCGACCTTCCGTTCATCACCCTGGACGAGCGGCAGGAAGTGGTGGCTCGAAAGCTCGGATTCCCGGGCTGACCGGTCGCGCGTCTTGACGCGCCCGGGCCCCCGACCTATCACCCCTGCATTACGCACGGTCGACGCCGTCGCGAGCCTCACACTCGATCACGGGTACCGAATGGGCCTACTTCATTACTACCGCTCACCCGGCCTGTCGGATTCAGCCCGCCTGGGCCTGCTGGACAAGGCGCGAACGCGGGTCTCGAAGAACATCCAGGACATCCGCTCCGAGGCCTGCTTCACCGTCCAGGCGGCGGCCCCGCTCGCCGACAGCGACCTGCGGATCCTCGAGTGGCTGCTGAGTGAGACGTTCGAGCCCGGGGGCTTCGGGGAAGACAGCTTCCTGCTCGACGGAATCGACGAGGAGGCTCTGCGCGCGGGAATCTACGGCGCGCGGCTGGTGGAAGTCGGTCCCCGGATGAGCTTCACGACCGCGTGGTCCACCAACGCGGTGTCCGTCTGCCACGCATGTGGCTTGATCGGCATTCGGCGGATCGAGCGCTCCCGACGCTACCTGATTCAATCAGATGACGGACTGGACGATGAGCAGGTCGGCCGGTTCCTGCGACTCGTGCACGATAGGATGACGGAATGCCCGTACCCGGCGACGCTCGATACCTTCGAACACGGCATCAAGCCGGAGCCCGTGCATACGATACCAGTCGTCGAGCGGGGACGTATGGCCCTCGAACACGTGAATCGCAGCATGGGTCTCGCGTTCGATGACTGGGACCTCGACTACTACACGCGCCTGTTTCGCGAGGACGTGGGCCGCGACCCCACGGACGTCGAGCTGTTCGACATCGCGCAGTCCAACAGCGAGCACTCCCGGCACTGGTTCTTCAAGGGCCGGCTGGTCATCGACGGGACGGAAGCCCCGCGGAACCTCATGGAGCTCTTGCGCGCGCCTCTCGATGCGAATCCCGGCAACAGTGTCATTGCCTTCAAGGACAACTCGAGCGGCATACGCGGTTATCCCATCCGGACGCTGATGCCTGAGCGCCCCGGGCAGCCGGGGCGTATGGTCCCGGCTGAGGCGGACTATCACATCATCTTCACGGCCGAGACCCACAACTTCCCCTCCGGTGTGGCTCCGTTCCCGGGAGCCGAGACCGGAACGGGGGGTCGTATCCGCGACGTCCATGCCGCGGGAAAGGGCTCGTTGGTCGTGGCCGGCACGGCGGCCTACTGCGTCGGCAACCTGTACATCCCGGGTTACGAGCTCCCCTGGGAGGACCCGGCGTTCGGATACCCGTCCAACCTCGCCTCACCGCTCGAGATAGAGATCGACGCCTCCAACGGAGCGTCCGACTACGGAAACAAGTTCGGAGAGCCGCTGATCCAGGGATACACGCGCTCGTTCGGCATGCGGCTTCCAGGCGGCGAACGTCGGGAGTGGATCAAACCGATCATGTTCAGTGGCGGGATCGGTCAGATCGACGCCCGGCACACGGAAAAGGACCCGCCCGAGCCCGGGATGTGGGTAGTGAAGATCGGCGGGCCGGCGTACCGCATCGGGATGGGTGGCGGCGCGGCGTCGAGCATGGTGCAGGGCGAGAACGTGGCCGAGCTGGACTTCAACGCCGTACAGCGCGGCGACGCCGAGATGGAGCAGAAGGTGAACCGGGTCCTCCGCGCATGCGTCGAGCTGGGCGATGACAACCCGATCGTCAGCATCCACGACCAGGGCGCGGGCGGCAACTGCAACGTTCTCAAGGAGATCGTCGAGCCGGCAGGCGCTCAGATCGAAGTGCGCGACATACCGGTGGGTGACGAGTCGCTGTCGGTGCTCGAGATCTGGGGCGCCGAGTACCAGGAGAACGACGCCCTGCTGCTTCGGCCGGAACACGAGGAACTGTTCCGAGCCCTCGCCGAGCGCGAGAAGGTGCCGGTCGCGTTCGTCGGCCGGGTGACCGGAGACGGCCGCATCGTGCTGCATGACGAGACGGACGGATCGACCCCCGTGAATCTGGATCTCGACGCCGTCCTCGGAGACATGCCGCAGAAGACGTTCGATCTCGAGCGCGCGGATCCCGAGCTGCGCTCCCTCGACCTGCCGGCGGACCTCACGGTCGCAGGCGCCCTGGACCGCGTGCTGAGGCTTCTCTCCGTCGGCTCGAAGCGATTCCTGACGACGAAGGTGGACCGGTGCGTGACCGGACTGGTGGCGCGTCAGCCCACGGCCGGCCCCCTCCAGCTCACCGTCTCCGACGTGGCGGCGATCGGGCAGAGCCACTTCGGGATCACGGGAGGCGCCACGGCGATCGGCGAGCAGCCGATCAAGGGACTCCTGAACCCGGCCGCCATGGCACGCATGTGCGTGGGCGAGGCGCTGACGAACCTGGTGTGGGCCCCGGTCAGCGCACTCGAGGACGTGAAGTGCTCCGGCAACTGGATGTGGGCCGCCAAGCTTCCGGGAGAAGGGGCCCGCCTGGCGATGGCTGCCGAGTCGCTCAGCGCCTGCCTGCTCCAGCTCGGAATCGCGATCGACGGCGGCAAGGACAGCCTGTCCATGGCGGCGCTGGCACCGGGCGAGGACGGCGAGGACGAGACGGTCAAGGCTCCCGGCTCGCTGGTCGTTTCGGCCTACGTGACGTGCCCGGATGTCACGAAGATCGTCACACCGGACCTCGAGCACGGCGAGTCAGGCCGCATCCTGTACGTGGATCTCGCGCACGGGCTCACGCGCCTCGGGGGCTCGTCGTTGGCACATGTGTTCGGACAGCTGGGCGAGGACGCGCCGGACATGGGAGATCCGCAGCAGTTCAAGCGAGCCTTCGAGGTGACGCAGCGTCTGATCGGCGAGAACCAGGTGACGGCCGGTCACGATCGGAGCGATGGCGGCCTCGTCACGACCCTCCTCGAGATGGCGTTCGCCGGGAACTGCGGGATCGAGATCGAGCTGCCTGGCGACGCGGCCGATGCCATTCCGATCCTGTTCAACGAAGAGCTCGGGCTTGTCCTCGAAGTGCCGGCGCACCGGGCCGATCGGGCGGTAGCCATGTTCGGGGCCTCGAACATCCCGTGTTACGACATCGGACATGCCAAGGCTGGCGCTGAGATCCGGATCATGATCGGTGGCCAGCCGGTTCTCGAGGCGGACATGCGCGATCTGAGAGACACGTGGGAAGCCACCAGCTTCCAGCTCGACGCGCTACAGGCCAATCCGGCGTGCGTGGCGGAGGAACGCGACGGCCTTCGCGACCGGGTCGCGCCCGTTTACGAGATCCCCTGGGAGATGGCGGCCACCGCACCCGAGATCCTGGTCCGGGCCGCCAAGCCCAAGGTGGCGATCGTCCGCGAGGAAGGCTCCAACTCCGACCGGGAGATGGCCTCCGCTTTCTTCCTGTCCGGCTTCGAGCCGTGGGACGTGGCGATGTCGGACCTGCTGGCTGACCGGATCTCCCTCGAGAGCTTCCACGGCATTACGTTCGTCGGTGGCTTCAGCTATGCAGACGTCCTCGACTCGGCCAAGGGCTGGGCCGGGGTGATCCGATTCCATCCGGAGCTCGCGGAGCAGTTCGATGTCTTCGCGCAGCGTCCGGACACGTTCACGCTCGGGGTGTGCAACGGATGCCAGCTCGAGGCCCTGCTCGGCTGGGTCCCGTGGCGCGGTATCGCGGACGAGATCCAACCGCGCTTCATCCACAACGCCTCGGATCGGTTCGAGTGCCGGTACAGCGCCGTGCGCATCCTCGAGAGCCCCTCGGTAATGCTGCGAGGCATGGAGGGGGCTACGCTGGGGGTGTGGCTCGCGCATGGAGAGGGTCGGGCGTTCTTCCCCGAAGCCGGGATCCTGGAGCGCGTCGAGGCCGAGGGTCTGGCGCCCGTACGTTTCGTGGACGACGCGGGCGGCGTGACCGAGCGCTACCCGTTCAATCCGAACGGATCGGCAAACGGAATCGCGGCGCTTTGTTCACCGGATGGCCGGCACCTGGCCATCATGCCTCACCCGGAGCGCGGATTCCTGAGCTGGCAGTGTGGCTGGAACCCGCCGGAGTGGAGGCACGGGATCCGGGCGGCCGCGGAGCAGGGTCAGCCCTTCCCCTCGCCCTGGCTACGCATGTTCCAGAACGCGCGCGCGTGGTGCGAGGAGTCCTAGGTCAGCGGTTCTGGATCACTCGCTGAGTATCGGGTGGCAGCCAGCTCAGGTTCCGGCCCACGCGAGGAGAGCACCGAGCAGCATCGCCAACAGCGACCAGCCCCGGATCACACTCTCCGGTTTCTCGCTCCACCAGTCGGCCCACTTCCGAAGTCGGTCGAATCCGAGGATCGGGAGCGACACGCCGGAAAAGATCATCAAGAGGCCGAACGCCCACACGAATCCGGGCAGACGCGTCGATGGCGCCGCCAGCACGAACACGATCCCGAAGCCGATCCGGACGATCGAGAACACGGGCATCATGCGGCGCGTGATCAGGGTCTTCAGGGCCCACCGCATTCGGCCCGGCGAGAAGAGAATCGTGAGTCCGATCCCCAGGATGAGCAGTCCGACGAACGCGACGAGCATGGTCATGGCAGGCGCCTCAGATCCAGGTCGTGGAAGTCGTAGCTGAAGTCGACGGAAGGTGAGGCTGCCTTCATGCGCGCCCTCGCCACCTTACCATCAGCCGCCAGCTCGAACGTGATGAATGCATCGGCCCGCAGATCGCGGTCGCGCCAGCGCACGTAGAACGTATCGAACTGCCAGTGCTTGAGGTCCCCCAGCAGGGATGGCGTGCGGCCGAACTGAATGGTGAGGCCGTCGGCTTCCTCGGCGATCTCCACGTCTCCGTACCACGCGTCCCGGTACGTTCCCGCGTAACCGGCGGTTGGCAGCGATGGACGTGACGAGGTGTCGCGAGCGGCCGCCTTCGATCGGTCACGCTCCGCCCAGGCCGAATCCCGCTGAGCCGTATAATCACGCCACGCGCTGATCCAATCCTGCGGCTCGGCTTCGAGATAGTGGTCCAGAACGTGCGCGACGATGGACTCGTAGGCCGCTCCCGTTTCCTGGTTCGTCAGGACGGCCACGCCGAGCTTCATGTCAGGGATCATGGCCACACGAGACACGTAGCCGGGGAGTCCGCCGGTATGGGTCACGAGCTTGCGGCCGCGATAGTCCTGCACGCGGAATCCAAGCGCATATCCGCGAAACTGCGGTTGCAGGGACGCCAGAGCTTCCGGCAAGATCCCGATCGGCATGGGGGTGACCGGGCTCCACAGCTCACGGGCGGTACGCGCGCTGAACAGGCGATCCGCTCCCGCCACCCGACCGGAATCGAGCTGCACGATCAGCCACTTCGCCATGTCCGCGGCCGTCGAGTTGATCCCGCCGGCGGCATTGGTCGCCGTCGCCGCGAGGGGCTGCACGCGCTTCACCACCCCCTCGACGCGTGCGTACGGAGTCGCGACGTTGCCCTCTTCCAGCGTGGATGCCCGCGTGACGCGAGTGTCGTCCATGCCGAGCGGCTCGATGATGCGTGACTCTACGAACTCCTCCCAGGTCAGTCCGCTGACCTCCTCGATCACGAGCGCCACCGCGTGGTACAGGATGTTGTCGTACGCATAAGCGCTGCGGAAGCTGGTCGCGGGCTCCAGGTGCCGGATGGCCTCCACGATCTCCTTTCGCGTGGCGTCCGACTCGGGCCAGTAGAGCAGGTCACCCTGGCCAAGACCGAGGCCACTACGATGAACGAGAAGATCGCGCACCGTAATCTCACGGGTGACCCAGGGATCCCACATGCGGAACCACGGCAGGTAGTCGATCACCCGGCCGTCCCACTCGAGTTGGCCATCTTCCACGAGCAGGCCGAGCGCCGTGGCGGTGAACGCCTTCGTGTTGGACGCGATGCCGAACCGGGTGCGCTCGTCCACCGGTATGGCCTCGCCCAGTCGACGCACGCCATACCCTCGTGCCACGACGATCTCGCCGTCTTTCACGATCGTGACGGCGACACCCGGCACCTCGAACGTCTCCAGCGTACGGTCCACCCACGCGTCGAGGCCCGGTATGCCTTGCTCCATCTCCTGGGCTTCGGCACCCTCTCCTGACAGGGCGAGGATGCCGATAAGGGTCAGGATTGCAAGTCTGCGACGAAGGAACATGAATCACGGCTCCCGGTGAGGAGGTGCGGGTTTGCATCGGAACGCCTACGCTGAATCTAGACGCTCGCCGAAGACGTAGGAAACAGCGGAGCCATGCTACCCTGAGCGGAAGCCTGCAGGATGGAAGACTCGACCATACCGTCGTCCCTGATCGGCGCGATCACGTTCTTCCTGTTGCTGGGCATCATCGCTTTCGTCGTCATCAAGGAGACGGTGAAGGTGATCCTCAAGCCGGCGCTGGTGATCGTCGGGCTCGCGATCGTGGCGGTATGGGCGGGGATACTGGACCAGACTGTCGTGGGCAGTGGTTTCGAGTGGATCGGCGATCGGCTGCTGGCGGGGCTCGAAGGCGTCTCCAGCTGGGTGGCGGACTCCTGGGAAGCGCGCACTGGCGACAGCTGATTCAACGCTGGAGAGCGGCGCCCCTCACCCCCACCTGCACTTCCCACACCCGGCCGGTACGCGTCGAAGTCACGTAGATGGCCTCCCGATCGAACTCCCCCTGGCCAAAGGCGATGCTTGCCGCTCCAGGCATGTCTTCGGCGATCAGGACCGATTCACCGGTTGACGCGTCCACGCGCCAGATCTGGCCGTAGCCGTTCGCAGCGACGTAGATGCGGCCGTGCTCATCCAGGGCGATCCCATCGTTGGCCGCCCGGTCGCCGAGATCAGCCACGAGCTGCGGTCGACCCGCCACGTCGCCTTCCTCCAGCGAAATGGCCCACAGCTTTCCGCTCGTCACCATGGGACGGAGACTCTCGAAGATCTGGGCCACGTAAAGAGTGCTTCCGTCGATCGACAGGGCGATGCCGTTCGGATGGCCGACCGCGTCCGTGAACAACCGTGGCTGCCCATCGTCGCCGACCCACAGGATCTCGTCCGTCCCGTCATCCGTGACCAGAAACGGTCCGTCCGCCAGCATCATCACGAAGTTCGGGTCGCCGATGCCGCCGTTCACCAGGCGGATCGTGTCACCCTCCGGGGTCACGCGCCACACGATGCCGTCGGCGTTCGGGCCCGAATCGAATCGGTTGGTGGGCCCAAAGTCCGCCATCAGGATGTCGCGGTCTCCGATGGGGGCCAGACCGAGGTTCGAGTACATCTCGGCGATCTTCGTCACGCCGCCCTCTGTGTCGACCCTCCACAGGGCCGCGTTACCGGCGACGTACAGATCGCCCTCACCGTTGAAGGCGATGCCCTCACACCGCCGGAAGGCACCGTCCGCGAGAACTCTCGCGATCACGGGAAACTCGGTTTCACGGTCCCGGCCGTCCTCCTGGCTCAAAGCGTCCCGGGGGGATCCGAGCGCGACCGCCAGCGACAGGAGCAGCCAACCGCTTCTCGATTCCGTCATGTCGACCTCCTCCTCGCGGGAAAGAGGCGGCCCGTGCGCCCCATGTAGGACTTGTATTCGGCCCCGAACGCCTCGATCAGAAGGGCTTCTTCCTGCCGCACCCGTGCCACGTACATGATCGTGAAGGACGCTACGCCAGCCACGAGGACCAACCAGTTCGACAGCGCGAACCCCTGGCTCCAGGCCCACAGAATAAAGCCGGCGTACATCGGGTGGCGCACCAGGCGGTACGGGCCCGTTTTGATCAGGCAGTGACCCTCACGTATCTCCAGTACGGGCGACCAGTTCGAGGCCAGCTCCCTGTGGGTCCACCCGTGGACAGTAACGGCAACGGCGAAACCGACGAGGCCGAGCACCCTGGCCCACACGGGAAGGCCCATCTCGAAACGATCCAGCCACGGCGAGAGCACCTCGACCAGTGGAAGTATCATCAATCCGAGCGACACCGGTATCAGGAGAAGCTTGTCCGCGAGACGTCGGCGGTGCGCTCGGACAGGCAGAGAGCGCGCGGCGTGAGCGTACGGTGCCCGGGTCGCGGCGGCGACGACGTACAGCGCAATGTAGGCGGCGTTGACCGCCGTGTCGGCCGACATGACCCCTCCCTCCGTTCAGCCGCCTCCCGGCCCCCCGAATTTGATCATCGTCATGATGGGGACGGCATCGATCATCCCGTGCAGCACGATGCACGCCAGAAGGTTCCTCTTCCATAACACGTAAGCCGCACCCAGGATGACTCCACCCAGGCCGCCTTCCACCATGCCGAGTTGCAGGGCCGCCGGGAGATCGCCGGCCGTTGGCCAGTTGGGGTTGAGGTAGGCGAACGGCACGTGGTACAGGCCGAACGCCACCGTCACCAGAAGAACCGCGATCCACGGCGACCCGGTGAGCTTCTCCACGCGCGTCTGGAGGAATCCGCGAAAGAAGAACTCCTCCGTGAATCCGGCAGTCAGGAGACCGAAGGCGGCCGCGATCGGAAACAGGTACAGGGCTTTCCCAGTGCGGATCAGCTCCCACAACTCGGGGCCGGCGCTCCTTTGCGTTAGCTGAAACAGACCGAGCAGGAGTCCGAGGGCCACGGCCCACACCAGACCGGTGCGCAGATTTCCACGTCGCAGTCCGAATGAGGCGAGGACCGGAACGGGGCGTCGGTTGAGCGGATCCGCGGCACGCAGGAGAACCACCAGAGCGAGGGGCAGCGCCACGAGGGTCAGGTAGTGACGGATCTCAGAGCCGGGGCTCCAGAAGCTGAAGGCCAGGTAGAGGGCGAAATAGGCGAGCGCCGCCACGGACTCGCGTGTAGTGATTCCGTCGGTGGTCCGATCGGACGCGCTCATGGATCGCTCCTCGTACGCAGAATGGTCAACAGCCTGTACGGAGGCCCGGCGGCTGGAGTGTCAACAGCTCCCGGTCTATGTTTCACCAACGCATTTCTGTCCTCGAACCGGAAGAACCGCAATAGACTCCCTGACGCCGGGCCGGCGGGCCGAACTGAGATCTCTCGCTCATTCGCTGAAGCCGATCTTTCAGGTCGGAAAGGAAGGAGTGACGGAGCGGGCCATCGAGGCGGTGCGCGAGGCCTTCAACACGCGTGAGATCCTGAAGGTCAAGGTACTCGACTCGGCGCCGATGGACGCCCGGACCACCGGCGAAGCCCTGGCGTCGAGCATCGAAGATGCCGACCTCGTTCAGGTCATCGGCCGCACCGTCGTGCTTTACCGGCCGGAGCCAGAGTCACAGTCATGACCGAACGGGCGAGGATGCCACGGTCGTGACCCGGTTCCCCGACAGCGCGGATTCACGGGGCGACCGGGACGCCCTTGCCCCAGGCCTAGCGACGCGGCCGGCGCTCCGTCGACTGGCGTTCGAGCGTGCGGCAGTCGATGCGCCAGGCGGCGGCCAGGGAGTTGCCGTCGAGTTCCAGCGCCCGATCGAAGACTCGCGCCCGTCCCAGCAGACTGTCGCCCACCGACCGCAGCGCCACGCCTCCCCCTGCCCTCCCATCTGACCAGATCAGCCACAGGGTGTCGGCCCGCACCACCCAGCGCATGTACTCGCGGACCCGCGGGTCGTGGTCGCCCGTGAGAGGCACCGCCCGGTACGTGGTTCGGGAGCGGCGCCACTGGTCGGTGGAATCGGCCGTCAGCCGAACCCGGGTCGGGAGAGTGAGGAACCCCGGAGCCTCGATCGCGGTCGTGTCAGAGGCCTGAGACGTCCATTCCCAGGGGTTCACGCGAAGGGCGTAGCACCCGGGCATCTCCCACTTCGCGAGGTCGGGTCTTTCGACGACTGCCTGCACGACCGGTTCGGGCGGGGACCGCAGGCGGTCCCACGTGCGGAGCAGGGTCGCCGCGATGATCACGACCAGCACGAGTGTCGCGATGCGATGCGGCAGCGATTTCTGTCTCATGCATCTCTCGAGCTAACGGGTGCAGGCATCCGGGACCGCATTCCTTGTCGCTGGATCGTACCCGGCGCTACTCCCATTCGATCGTGCCCGGCGGCTTGGACGTGATGTCGAGTGCGAGCCCCGACACGCCCTCGAGACCTAGAATCTCCGCTCGGAACTCGTCCAGCAGGGCCATGGGGAACTCTACCGGAGCGGCGGTCATCGCGCGCTTGGAGTGCACGGGCCGGACGACCACGAGCTCACCCCCATCGCCCTTCAGGTCGAGCGGAATCAGGACGGTGGGACACTGCCAGACCTCATCGTACAGACCGTGATGACGCAGGCCCTCCATCACGATGTGGTCCGCTTCACGCAGGAGGTCGAGGCGATCGCGCGTCATCGTCGCCCGTAGCGGTTGCGCGAACCGCGGAGCGCCCCGATCCAGATTCCAGATACACCGGTTGATGCCCGGCACGTCGGCCGTGAGCACCGCCGCGGTCTCTGTGAGCCGGTTCCAGTCGCCCGGGCCACTCAGAAGAACCGGATGCTCGTACGCCCTGAGATCCGCCTTGACGCCGACCGACCGGATCGGGAGAGGCAGTGCCTCAAGTCCGAAGTCGCGTCCGACGCTCTCCACGACCGGCCTGATCGCCTCGAACCCGGTTCGATCGCCTTCCCCGTCCCCGCACAGGCAGCGCACGCCCAGTCCCGGACCGGGGAACGGGTGCCTCCATACCAACTCGTGCGGGATCCCGAGCTTCTCCCCGAGCTCGCGCACCTCGACCTTGTACAGCTCCTTTAGGGGCTCGATCACCCTTCCCTGTTCGATCATCTCCTCGATGATCGGCACGCGGTTGTGGTGGGTCTTGATCGTATCGGCCCGCTGCGTACCGCCCGTCTCGATCGTGTCCGGATAGATCGTGCCCTGGCCCAGCAGGTGGCCTTCGATTCCCAGGTCGCTGGCCTGGTCGCGGAACACGTCGATGAACGCATTGCCGATGGCCCGGCGCTTTTTCTCGGGATCGATGAGACCCTCGAGTGCCTCGAGGAAACGGTCGCTGGCATCCACGAAGTGCACGTGCGAGCCGAGCCCGAGGCCGGCGAAGAACTCGAGCACGCGGGCGCTCTCGCCTTTTCGCATCAATCCGTTGTCCACGTGCAAAAGGTCGACGTGTTCGGGACCGAGCGCCTGCGTGAGCAGAGTCGCCGCGACCGTGGAGTCGACCCCACCGGACGCGAGGAGAAAGACGGAGCGGTCGCCGACCTGCTCCCGGATCTTTGCCATCTCCTCCGCCATGAAGGCCTCGATCGTCCAGGATGGCTCGCACCCGCAAATGTCGAGAATGAAGTTGGCGATCATCTCATCGCCGTGGACCGTGTCGTCCACCTCCGGGTGAAACTGGAACCCGTATCGGCGCAGGGAGTCCGAACCGATCGCGGCGTACCGGTGTCCGGGCCCATCCGCCGTCGTCGCGCTCCAGCCGAGCTCCGTGAATTCGGGCCCTACCCCGGCGACCGAATCGTAGTGGCTCATCCACACCGGCTGGACTGGATCCAAGCCCTTGAACAGCGTGTGCTCGCCCGTGAGGTGAAGGTCGGTGCGCCCCCACTGGCGGCCTCCGTGCACCACCTTGCCTCCGTAGTGCTGGGCGATCTCCTGGTGTCCGAAACAGAACCCGAGAATCGGCAGATCGAGGTCGTAGATGCCCTTGTTGTACTCCGAGTCCTCGCCGTGCGAAGCCAAAGCGGGGCTGCCCGAAATGATGATCCCCTTGTAGGCGGCGAAGGCGTCGATCGGGTCTTCGGGTTGGCGGATCTCGGCCAGGACCCCGTGGCGTCGGACCTTCGTGGCGATCAGGTGAGCGTACTGACCGCCGAAGTCGATCACGGCGATGGCGTCGTGCTGCATGGTCCTCGATGGTAGTGGTTGAACGAGTGCGTGGCTGGGAAATGGGGCGCGATCCGGAGGCGCGCAAGGGCGTCCGGTAACTCGACTCGAATTCCGGGATCGGCGACCCGGCAAGGACCGGATTCCGGCGCCGGGCCTCAGTCTCCGGAGCGAAGGAAGCGCAGAACGGGCCGGCCGAAGGCGATCAGGCTGGCCCACCCCATCAAGACGCCGGGAAGGAACAGGGCGACGAGGAGCCACGCTTCTTCCGGCGAGTGAGCTTCCCGGTCCAGGAACAGGGCGCCCAGCGGGATAAAAGCAACACAGGCGAGCGTCAGAACCAAGAGCCCGACCGTCTTCTGGTGAGCGAGAAGCCATACGCCCAGCACGAGTCCGAGCAACAGCCAGGCACCGACGACCATGAATCCGCCGGTGTCCGCGTCGTACGCCATCACGAACAGGTACAGGGCGAACGCCGAGGCGGCGTTGAAGATGATCGTCCACCGAAGCAGGCCCATGCGGGACCCGCTCCAGTCCAGGTCCACCCTGCCCTCGTGGGCTTCGAACATCCGGCGACCGGTCAGCGTCAGGAGCAGGGTGAGAGAGGCGGCCAGCGCCACCCACTGAGGCCAGGTCGGTGCCCCGTAGCTCGGGCCGAGAACGAAGGCTATCGCCCACGGAAGCACAGCGATCGCGACGGCCAGGCCGAGCCACCGTCCCGAAGGTCGGCGCAATAGCAGGCCGATCGCCGCCCAGGCCAGGGGCAAGAGCAGGAGGATGATCGCGATTCCCAGGCGCTCGCTTCCGGGCGGGCCGGTCCCGTCGCGGGGGGCCAGCATCAGGGCGAGCGCCACCAGAGCGGTGAGCGCGAGGACAGCCAGCGCTCTGCGAAGCCCGGTCATCGCCCGGAACCCTGCTTCTTCAGGCCGCGCGCGCGCCCGTCGAGGTGCCAGGCCGGGTCGGGCCCGAGACCCATGTGCGACAGCGCCGTCACAGCCACGTCCACGATCTCGGCCGGACACTCGGTGGTTCCCGGCTCTACCGAGGGCCCGCTGGCGAGAAAGAAGATCGTGGTCTCGGACGGCGAATTCCCGCCATGGCCACCCGCGTCATTTCGACCGTGGTCGGTGCTCATCAGGATGAGCCAGTCCTCCTCCTCGTACGTGGGCCGGTCCCGCACTGCCTGCAGCAGGAGAGCCACCCGCGTGTCCGCCCACTCGATGGCCGCCTTGTACTCCGGCGACCTGGAGTTCGTCTCGTGAGCTACCACGTCGATGTCGCCCAGGTAGACAAACGCGGCGTCCACGTCGGTGTCCCGCAGCTGCTCGACCGCCGCCTCGACGCTGAGTGAGTCCGCGTACCGGTAGCCGTCCACCTCCCCGTCGAAATTGATCTTCACGTCGATCTCGTCGCTGAACAGAGGCCCGCCCGAATCGGTCGTCCCGAGCGGCGGCCAGTCAAGCACCGCGAGAGTGCTGAGCTCGGGCCGCTCCCGCTCGATTCGGGTCAGGAAATCGGGGTACGTCGCGTAGTCGTTGCTCTCGAAGTCGTTGCCATCCACCAGGTGTTTGTCCGTCCGTGCACCGATCGTCATGCTCGACCAGCCCGGACCGCTCATCGTTCGCACGCGCGTCTTCGCCTCGTCGGAGAAGAACCCGGCCGCCGCCAGCGAATCGATCACGGGAGTATGAACCGCGGCCATGACGTCCACGCGCACGCCGTCCAGACCGATGAGGAGCACCTTCTTGGCGGGCTCCTGGCCCGCCGTGCCCGACGGAACGGAAATGCACAGGAGCCAGGTCGCAAGGACACGGAGTATCTTCATGCTCTCGACTCGCTCCTGATAAGGGACAGAGAGGTGGCGCCGGTATATACTAGCAATCGGTACGAGGCCGTGCGTGGCGTCGAGGCCAGCGGGGCCCTGCCGGGACCGGCGCGTGAACGAAGAAGCATTGCACTCGAGGCCCCGGACCCTCACACTTTCCGGACTCTCGAGCGTCGTCTTCCCCCGCCGGCGGCCGAGGCTTATCGCATCCAACCGAGTGGCGAACCATGACCGATCCCCGATTCACCAAGCTGGCCCGCACCCTGATCCACTATTCCTGCGAGCTCCAGGCGGGAGAGAAGGTGTTGATCGAAGCGATCGATACGCCCACCACGTTCACTACGGAACTGGTTCGAGTGGCACACGAGGCGGGTGTCGTGCCGAACGTGCTCCTCAAGAACAACGAGGTGCTCCGCCGACTCCTCCTCGGTGCCGACGAGGAACAGCTCGACCTGATGGCCGCGTCCGAGGAGACTTACATGAAGGGCGTCGACGCGTATATCGGAGTGCGCGGTGCCCCCAACGTCTCCGAGCTCTCAGACGTGCCGCAGGACCGCCAGAAGATGTACGAGCGCTATATATGGAAGCGCGTTCACATGGAGATCCGGGTGCCGGACACGCGGTGGGTCGTGCTCCGGTGGCCGAGCGCGTCCATGGCGCAGCTGGCGGAGCGCTCGACCGAGGACTTCGAGGATTTCTACTTCCGCGTGTGCACGATGGACTACGAACGCATGTCCGAGGCCCTACAGCCCCTTCGTGAGCTGATGCAGGCCACGGACCGGGTACACGTCAAGGGACCGGGTACGGACCTCCGGTTCAGCATCGCGGGCATCCCCGCCATGCCGTGCGACGGTAAGCGCAATATCCCGGACGGAGAAGTATTCACCGCCCCGGTGAAGGACAGCATCGAGGGAACGATTCAGTACAACACGCCCACGATCTACCAGGGCGTGACGCACGAGGACGTGTTCTTCCGTTTCGAGGCGGGGAAGATCGTCGAGGCGCGCAGCACGAGTTCGGAGCATCTGAACGAGGTCCTCGATGCGGACGACGGGTCACGGTACATCGGTGAATTCTCGCTCGGCTTCCACCCCCACATCCTGGAGCCGATGAAGGACATCCTGTTCGACGAGAAGATCGCCGGCAGCATGCACCTCACGCCGGGGAACGCCTACGACACCGCGTTCAACGGAAACAAGAGCCAGATTCACTGGGACCTGGTCCTGATTCAGCGGCCGGAATACGGTGGGGGCGAGATCTGGTTCGACGAGGTGCTGATCCGGAAGGACGGTTTGTTCACTCTTCCGGAGCTGGATGGATTGAATCCCGGGAACCTGGGGGCTTAACCGCCCCCAGGCCCCGCAGACCTACGCCTCCGTTCCCTCTACGATCGGCCGGCCGGCCTTGATGTCCTGAAACGTGGCCAGGGCATCCTCGAAGTGCGTTGCGGCTTTCTCGAGGTAGTTGGACGTCTCGTCGATGTAGCCGTCCGTCGAAGCCGACCACACGCGGTTCAGCGATCGCTCCCCGGCCGCGAAACGATTCATCACTTCCGCGTATGCCTTCAGGCCGTAGCTGTGCGCAATGCTCTCGCGTGCATCCACGAACCTGGTCAGGTCGGCCATGAACGTCCTGTCGATATGATGACGGAGATCGTACACGTTGATCTCCGATTTCTCGGCGTTCAGCTTCTGCGCCTCGGCCGAAAGACGTTCCAGGCTCGCTTCAATCGCCCGGACGTTGGTCGTGATGACCTCAACGTCCGTCGCTTCCGCCTTCCGGGCTCGCTGGGCAACCACTACGCCCACGATTCCGATGCCGAGCCAGAGCAGGAATGGCGCGGTGTTCACGCCCTCTATCTGCTTGACGACCTCGAACGAGCCGCCGAGAAAGCCGACCGTGATGAGCAGGTAACCGAAGTATCTGAGACTCATGTCGCCCTCCTCACCCGAACACGATGTAAAGCGAGTAGACCACACCGATCAGCGCCTCGCCGACGATCAGGCCGGCGGCGATGGGGATGCCCACGTCCTCGCTCCATAGCTTGCCGAGCTTCCAGTCCGCGACCACACGCAGCAGAGTTCCGATCGTGTATGTGAGGACGATGTTGAACGGGAGGTAGAAGCCGAGGCCGACGAGGACCCCCAGGCCTCCGATGCCGCTCGCGCTGAGCAGGGCTCCGAGCCCGGCCCCCGTCAGGTACTTGTCGCGCGGCACGTCGCCCCCGAGGATCCCCTCGATCACGCTGGCCAGTGCCTGCCCCTGCGGCGCCGGCAGCTGATCGCTCCCCAGGGTGTACGCCTGATGCAGCACGACGATCAGGGCCATGATGATGATCGGCCCGATCCACGTGCCGAGGAACTGGGCCTTCTGCTGCTGCTTCGGGATCGCTCCGACGAGATAGCCCGTCTTCAGATCCAGCATCAGATCGGTGGCCTGTGCCATCGCGACGCACATGGCGGCGCCGACTGTCACCGAAGCGATGATAGAGGCCCGGTCCCCGATCCCGCTCGTTACGAGGATCATGAGCGTGACGCCGATCAGGGTCATGCCCGACAGCGGTGACCAGTTGGTCCGCCCGATGCACTCCGAGAGAACGACCCCTGCTACCCAGATCCACAGCGTGCCGAGCAGCGCCATCGTGAGGCCGCGTACCAGGCCAACTTCGGCGACCGCGGTCCACGAGATGATCGCCAGGACGATGAAGGCCGCCGCGACTCCCATGTACAGCATCTGGATCGGGAGCTCGTCTTGAGAGATCTCTGAACGCGATTTCGCCGCGTCCCGCATGCTGCGAATCGCGCTGACCACGAGCGGCAGGGCGAGCACGATGCCCATCAGGGCGCCGCCGACAAGCATCCCGATCCCGGTGGGCCGGAACAGGTTCAGCCGCAGGTAGTCGGCGATACCCATGCCCGAGGCTTCCAGCGTGGCGGCGTCCGGCAGGATTCCCGAGGCGCTCATGATCGGCGCCAGGAACCAGTAACACACGTATCCACCCACGATGAAGAAGAAGCCGCCTTTCCCGGCCAAGAAGGCGACACCCACGGTGAGTAGCGACAGGTACCAGATCCCGTTCATGTACTCGGGCAGCCCGAGAACCACCCCGAGGTCGTAGTTCTCCACCCCGGTCCTGAGGCTGATGAAGTGGGCAACCGCCGCCACCAGGGCGCCGCCCACCAGCAGCCACGCCTTGTGGATCCCGGCCCCCGGTGACTTGAGCACTGCTGCCGTGGCTATTCCACCCGGGAATGCAAGCCGGTTGTAGTCGATCATCTGCTTGCGCAGCGGGATGATGAACGCAATTCCGAGGATCCCGCCGGCGATGCACCCCAGTACGAGGAGCGGGTAGTTGAAATCCGTGATCCCGAGGATGAAAAGCGCCGGTACCGAGAACATCATCCCGGCTGAGGCTCCGTTCACGGCACTCGCCAGCGTCTGCTGGATGTTGTTCTCGATGATGCTGTTGCGGCCCATGAGGCCGCGGAGGATCCCGAAGCCGAGGATTGCCGCCAGTTCCGAGCCTTCGATCGAGAAGCCCAGCTTGAGACTCAGGTATCCGATGCTGACGGCAATCAGGATCCCGATTCCGTAGCCCACCAGGACACCCGCCCACGTGAACTCGGGGTAGGTACCAGTACGGCCGGTGAGCCTGGTCGGGGCGGTAAGGTCGTCCAACTCCGCCTCCCGCGTGAAGTAGCCCTGGCCGCCCGCGCCTCTTGGCGAGGCGGCGCCTCACGAGTGTCTCTGTTCTGTGGCCCGCAGTCGCGCGCACGGTAGTGCGCCCGGACATTGTATCCCGGTCCGGGGGCGGACGCGACCGGCATGCTCACCCTCAGCCCGACGTTCTTCCAGGCAAGCCCCAAGCAGCGGAGAGTACGGCAAAGGTTTTGCAGTACTGACGAAGTCCAGAAGTGGAACGCATTCCCGAGGACAGTACGATGGACGACGTCAGGCGAGCCGGACCTAATACCAGGATTATTCACGGCGGGCAGCAGGCAGATCCCGAAACCGGGGCCGTCAGCACACCGATCTACCAGTCTTCCACCTTCGCGTTCACGGACGCGGACGAAGGGGCGGCTCGGTTCGGCGGGGCGCCCGGCTTCAAGTACACGCGCCTCGGAAACCCCACCGTGGAGGCCTTGGAGCGTAGTGTCGCGCTGCTCGAGCACGGGTACGGAGCGCTCGGTGCGGCGAGCGGGATGGCAGCCATCAACACGGTGTACCTGACCCTGCTCGGACAGGGCAGTCACGTCGTCGCTACCGACTGTATGTACGGACCCTCGCGCACGGTCCTCGAGACGGAGTACGCGAGGTTCGGGGTCGAGGCGGCCTTCGTCGATTCGTCCCATTCGGACAATGTGGCCCGTGCGATGAGGCCCAACACGAAGCTCGTCTACGTGGAGACGCCGGCGAATCCGACCTTGAAGCTCACGGACATCGCGCGCTGCGCGGATATCGCCCACAGGTCCGGAGCGTTGCTGGCGGTGGACAATACGTTCGCTTCGCCCTATCTGCAGAACCCCCTGCAGCTCGGCGCGGATGTCGTCGTGCACAGCATGACCAAGTTCATCAACGGGCATACCGATGTCATCGCCGGGATCGTCGTCGCCCGCGAAGAGGGAGTCCTGGAGCGGCTCCGGAGGGTGCACGTGAACGTGGGCGGGACCATGGACCCTCATCAGGCCTGGCTCGTCCTGCGCGGCATGAAGACGCTAGGTCTTCGGATGGAAAGGGCGCAGGCAAACGCCCGCGCTCTGGCGTACTTCCTCCAGCGGCACGCGGCGGTGAAGTGGGTCAACTATCCCGGCCTGGTGGACCACCCGCAGCACGACTTGATGAGGCAGCAGATGCGCGGTCCCGGGGCGATCGTGTGCTTCGGGGTAGGCGGTGGACGGGAAGCCGGGCGGCGCTTCATCAACAGCGTCGAGCTGGCGACCCTGGCCGTCAGCCTCGGGGGAATCGAGACACTGATCGAGCATCCCGCGTCCATGACCCACGCGGGCGTGTCCCCCGACGAGCGCCGTAAGGCCGGGATCACGGACGATCTGGTCCGTATCGCCGTTGGCTGTGAAGACTACGACGACCTGGAAAAGGACCTCGAGCAGGCGCTCGAAGAGGCGATGGCGGGGGAGACAGCGGGAGTCTAGAGAAGAACCATCGCCGATCGGAAGTCGAAGTACGCCGCGAACCGCACCCCGGGGGTCCTGGCAGAAGCGATCACTACTTCAGCACTTCCGCCGTGGTCGGAAGGCAATCGATATACGCCTCGTGCACCTTCAGGTACGTGTGGCGGACCAGCTGGTCCGTCTCCTCGGGACTGAGGAACTCTCCGCTGAATCCGGGCGCGTCCGGGTCGATCGCCAGACGCGCCGCGTTCACGAAGTGTGCGATCAGTTCCTTCGGGTTCTCGTCGCCCACTGCCACCCGGATCGTGGTGCGCGCGATGCCGGCTTCCGCCAGGGCCTGGTCGTCCATCTCAGAGTGTGAGGTCATGGCCGGACACAGGATCACCGTGTTCGACTGCCCGAGCGTCACCTGGTGGTGAAAGGCCGGCTCGAGACTGTCGAAGAATCGTACGAACGTATCCGTATCGAGGCCCGTCTCCTCGAAATCGATCGTGAACAATGGCGCGGAAAGGCCGAACTTCAGCACCTTGTTCCGGATCGGCCGATTCAGGTCGCCTTCGATGGCGTTGCAGTTGACTCGGATTCTGGGATGCGAGGCGAGGAATCGGGCCAGGATCAGCGTATTGATGCATTTCCGCATCATCCGCAGCTCCATCGTCTTCATCCCACTCATGACCTCGAACGCCGTGTCCGCATCCAGGAACGCGCCCTTGATGTAGTAGACTCCCCAGAACAGAGTCTCGTCCCAGTTCACCCCGGCGTAGCTCTGCCCCTTCGGGATGAACATCCGGTGGTTCTCGCCGATGACCACGCCAGCGGTCGCGTTCCCGTTCCCGGTCAGGTCCTTGGTATAGGAGTGAATCACGTAGTCCGGCCGCTCGAACCGGTCCTCGTGCTGCAGGGGCTTCTGGAGAAACGGCGTCGCGACGGTGGAATCGAGCGCGACCACGTGACCCTTCGCGTGCGCGACACGGCAAACGGCCGGATAGTCGACGACGTAGCCGTGCGGGTTACACGGCGACTCGAGAAAGACGAAGATTTCGGATTGCCGGGCCAGCACGTCGGCGTGCCGGCTCTCCACGTCGGCCAGGAACTCCTCGAAGTCCTCACCCGATTGGCCGTCGAACCACTCCAGGTGGATGTTCAGCTTGTCCTCGCGTGCGAACCAGTCGTGCAGCAGCTGATACGTGCCGCCGTACACGTTTCGCGACGCGATCACCACCTCGTCCCGCTTGATCCGGTGGCTAAGGAGGGCATCGATCGCGGCCATTCCGCTGTTGAAGTTCCACGCCATGTATTGCGACGCGTACGGGCCGCATTCGATGTCGACGATGTGGTTGGCGAGCGACACGGATGTCGGGTTCAGGAGCCGCGAGTAGATCTCTAGCAACAGCTCCTTGCCCTCGAAGGCGTCGTTCACCCACTCGGTGCACGCGTAGATGTACGTCGCCGAGCGGACGATGACCGGGTTTGCGGAAAACACCGCCGTGACGTTGTCGAACACCGGGTAGGGCCCCTTGGCATGCACCGAGCTGTCCGAGAAGCCGAGGCTCTGGTAGGCCTTCCGGAACGGGTTCTGGAACGTGTCCAGCACCTTGGCCATCTGAAAGCACAGGAACTTCTTGGCGTTGAAGTAGGCGATCCGGTCGGAGCGGTCGAGTCCGTCGATCGACTGGAGCGTGATCTCCCACAGCCGCGTGACGTCGGCGTGGGTGCGGTACAGATTCATCGCGGCGGCATGCAGGGATCGCCCGTAATCGCTCTCCGCGTCGATCCCGAAGTGCCGGAGCTGCTCGTCGGCCAGCCCCTCGAGACTGGTCGCTTCACTGGTCCGGCGGCGGGGCGACAGGAGCTTCGCGGCAGCAAAGTCCTTCGCGTTCATCGGCTCATCCTTGGTGCGCTCGCCGCCCATCAATGTGCTGCTCTCCATCGTCTCCCCCGTCTCCTCGGAATCTCGCCTACAGGTTGAAGCAGGCGAGCTTGATCTCGGTCATTTCCTCGAGCGCGAACTTGACCCCTTCACGCCCCAGTCCGGAGCCCTTCATCCCGCCGAACGGCATGGCGTCGATCCGGTAATCGGTGCTGTCGTTCACCATCACGCCGCCGCACCGAAGTCCTTCGACCGCCCGGAACGCCGTCCCGAGGTCTGTCGTGAAGATGGCGCCCTGCAACCCGAAGTCCACTTCGTTCGCCTTCTCAAGAGCCGCGTCGAGGTCGCGGAATGGCCACACGACGCTCACCGGTCCAAAAACCTCTCGGGCCGCCACGTCGCACTCGTCCGGCACACGGTCCAGCAGCGTCGGTGTATAGAAGCTCCCGTTGCGCTCACCGCCGGTCAGGAGCCGGGCTCCCGCCTCCATAGCTTCCTGCACCCAGGTCTCGATTCGGCGCGCCACATCTTCCGTGATGAGCGGGCCCATGTCGGTGTCCTCATCCAGTTTGTCACCGAGCTTGTAGGCCTCGGTCGCTCGTACGAACCGCTCCACGAACTCGTCGTAGATATCCTCGTGCACCAGGAGCCGTTGCACGTGCAAGCAGTTCTGGCCAGCCGCCCAGTAGGCGCCGCTTACACAGGAGGCGACCGCCTCCTCGAGGTCCGCATCCGCCATCACGATCACGGGCGCAATGCTGCCGAGCTCCATACCCACCTTCTTCATCCCTGCCCGGCCGAGGATCTTCTCGCCCGTCTCGCGTCCGCCGGAGAACGAGAGTGTGCGCACGCGGGCATCGGTCACCAACGCGTCGCCCACCACGGCCCCGGAGCCGGTCACCACGTGGAGCAGGCCGGCCGGAAGCCCGGCCGTCTCGAAGACTTCCGCTAACAACAACGCGCTAAGGGGCGTCTCTTCGTGAGGCTTCACGACGACGGAGTTTCCAGCGGCGATGGCCGGTCCCACCTTGTGAGCCACCAGGTTCAAGGGATCGTTGAAGGGCGTGATCGCGCCGACCACGCCGACCGGGACCCGCGTGTAGAAGCCGAACCGATTCTCGGCACCGGGGCTCTGGTCAAACGGCACCGTCTCTCCCGTGATGCGCCGGGCTTCCTCCGAGCTCACGCGCAGCGTCTCGATGCAGCGGGTGACTTCCTTGCGGGCCTCGCGAATCGTCTTGATGCCTTCCCGGGCGATGGTCCGCGAGAACTCCTCGTGGCGCCCCGCCATGTGGTCCGCCGCGCCGCGCAGGATCTCTATGCGCCGGTGAGCCGGGATCGGGTACTGGGCCTCGAAGGCGTCCCGGGCCGACGCGATCGCGGCTCGCATGTCGTCGGCCGACGCTTCCGGAACCGAATCGATCACCTCGCCGTTAGCCGGATCCACGACCTCCCGCTTGTCGTCCCGGTCCACCCATTCTCCGCCCAGGAACATTCGCATCGTCCATTCTCCTCTATCAGGCTTCACGCCGCGGCGCGGTCCGTCGGATCTCGAGCAGGTCCACGAGTACCGAGTAGCCGGTCTCCAGGCGCCCGGCGCCCGGGCCGACCAGGGTGACGTCGCCAAGCAGCTCTGTGGTGTAAGTGACTGCGTTGGTCGCCCCACCGACGGACGACAGCGGGTGTGAAAGCGACAACCGTTCCGGGCGCACCGAAGCCATGACGCCTCCCTCAGCCGGCTCGAGCGTCCCGATCAGCTTCCAGCGCTCTCCCGCATCCTGCGCGGCGGCGATATCGGCCGGCGTGAGACCCGAGATCCCGGTCCGGTCCACGTCATCCATTCCGATCGGCACTTCCATGAGAAGGTTGGCCAGGATCACCACCTTCCCCGCGGCGTCGAAACCCTCTACGTCGCCGGTCGGATCCGCTTCCGCGTACCCGTTTGCCTGCGCTTCCTGGAGCGCATCCTCGTAGGCCGACCCCTCTTCCATCCGCGTGAGGATGTAATTGCAGGTTCCGTTCAGGATTCCCTGGACCCGCCTGATCCCCGCGCCACGCAGAAGGTTCATCCCGTTGAGCACGGCCGGCGTGCCACTCATTACCGTGCCCTCCACGCCGATTTCGAGCCCATGCTCCAGCGCCATCTCCGCCAGCTCGGCGTAGTGCAGCGCAACTGGGCCCTTGTTCGTGGTGACCACGTGCTTGCCTGCCTCCAGCGCCGCTTTGATGTGGCCCGTGGCCGGCTCGCCGGTTTCCAGATCCGTGTAGCTCAGCTCCACCACGACATCGGCTTCGCTGCGGCGGGCCATTTCGGCGCCGTCCCACCCGCGATCTGGCGCGTTCACACCTCCCAGATTTCCGGACAAACGAACCGCGTCGAGCAGGTCCCCCGGTTCAAAACCCGCCGGGTCGTGAACGCTGCCTTTGAGATTGTCGCTCACACCGACGATTCTGAAGCGGACCCCGAACTGTTCGAGGAGTCGTGGACCATGGTCACGCAGGATCTCCGCGAACCCCTGGCCGACGTTGCCGAAACCGATGATGGCCAGCCTGTATTCCATGATTCTTCTCACTCCTGTCGATTCCCCGGCGGACCTGTTGACCTGTCACGCAGGCGCGGCATAAAGATACACGTTGCATTCCTGTCGGCACCGTTCTTCGTCGCTCAGGTCGCCGCGGCCAGTGTCTCCCAGTCCACGGGGCGCGGCAGCCGAGGCAGGGGCGAGTCGCCGATCACTTCGACGTATTTCTGTGCTGCGCCGGTGTTGAATACGACTACTCGTTCGTCCGGATCGATAGCCCGTTCGGCGACGAGCGACTCGAGGACGCCAAGGCAGGCACCAGCTTCGGGGGCGAACGCGATCCCCTCGAGCTCCGCGCCCCTGCGCGCCCACCGCAGCAGCGAGCCCTCGGAGCAGGACCGGGCCTGGCCGCCTGACTCGTTCACCGCGTCGATGATCATGAAATCGCCCACCGCAGCAGGCACGCGCAGGCCGCTGGCCGACGTGGAAGGGTTCGGAACGGGATCTGCGAATCGCTTTCCGCTTTGCCAGGCCGTGCTGATCGGCGCACAGCCGGCAGCCTGGCATGACACCATGCGGGGCCTGCGGCCGTCCTCCAGCCAACCGAGCGCCTCGAGCTCGGCGAACGCCTTCCACATGCCGATCAGACCCGTCCCACCGCCCGTCGGGTACATGATCACGTCGGGCAGTGACCAGCCGAACTGCTCGGCCAGCTCGAGCCCCATCGTCTTCTTTCCCTCGATCCGGTACGGCTCCTTGAGCGTCGACAGGTCAAACCAATCCATGTGCGGCGTACCCTCGCGTACGACCGCCCCGCAGTCGGTGATCAGACCGTCTACCAGAAAGGCCCGAGCCCCGTAGTAGGCGGCCTCGTACTGGTTGACGATCGGGGTGTCGGCCGGCATGAACACGAAGGCCTCCATGCCTACCCGCGCGGCGTACGCCGCCATGGCGCCTCCCGCATTACCTGCCGTCGGAATCGCCACGCGCCGGACGCCGAACTCGTTGGCCCGGCTGATCGCCATTGACAGACCCCGACTCTTGAACGAGCCGGTGGGGAGCTGAGACTCATCCTTCACCCACAGGTCGCTCAGGCCGAGGGCGGCGCCGAGTCGCTCACACCGAAGGAGCGGTGACATGCCTTCGCCAAGCGACGCGATCTTCTTCGCGTCGGACACCGGAAGCAGCTCCCGGTAGCGCCACATGGTCGGTGCGCGGCCGGCCACGACATCCCTGGTGATCGCCGCGCCGACGGCTTCGAGGTCGTAGCGTACCCACAGTGGCCGGCCCTCGTGCAGCGTCTGCAGCGTGTCATGTTGCAGGCGCGTTCCGTCGATTGCCGCTTCGAGGTGAGTGACGAAGCTCATGAGTGAGTCTCCTGATTCGACCGACGACTACTCCACCGGCTTGAACCTCGCCTGGAAGAACCGCAGATACTTGGGCTCGTACGTGAACTCGAGCCCTGTGAGGCTCTCCCGCCCGTCCCACACCTCCATCACCGACTCCGCCACGACGTCCATGTGGGCCTGTGTGTAGACTCGGCGCGGGATCGTGAGGCGGACCAGCTCCAGGTGCGGCCTGCGATTCTTGCCGGTCTTGCGGTCCCGCCCGGCAGAGACGTTGCCCCGCTCCATCGATCGCACGCCCGAGTCGGCATAGATGGCCGCCGCCAGGCTCTGGGCCGGGAAAAGGTCCTGGTCGATGTGCGGCAGGAAGCGCTTGGCATCCAGGAAGACGCCATGCGTCCCGATCGGCATCACGATCGGGATGCCTTCGTCCGCGATCTTGTGACCCAGGTAGTGGACCTGACCCACGCGGGCATGAATGTGGTCGTGCTGGATGCTCTCGCGGATTCCGATCGCCAGCGCCTCCATGTCGCGTCCGGACATTCCGCCGTAGGTGTGCAGCCCCTCGTAGATCACCACCATGTTGCGGGCCTTATCCGCGATCTCGGGATCGTTCACGGCCAGGAAACCGCCAATGTTGACCAGGTGGTCCTTCTTCGAGCTCATGGTCGCGATGTCGGTGAGGTCGCAGATCTGCCGGACGATGCCGTCCATGCTTACATCCACGTAGCCCTCCTCTCGCTCCTTGATCAGGAGAGCGTTCTCGGCCACCCGCGTCATGTCGTGGACGACGAGGATCCCGTGCCGGTGGGCCAACTCCGAGACTTCACGCAGATTCCCGAGTGAGATCGGCTGCCCGCCGCACATGTTCACTGACGTCGCGATACAGATATACGGAATGCGGTCGGCCCCGTACTCGTCGATCACGGCCTGGAACTTGGCGAGGTCCACGTTTCCCTTGAACGGGTGGATGACCTCGGGGTCGTGTGCCTCGTCGATGATCACGTCGATGAACAGGCCTCCGGCCAGCTCCTGGTGCAGACGCGTCGTCGTGAAGTACATGTTGCCGGGCACGACGTCGCCCTCCTTGATGAGGATCTGGCTGATCATGTGCTCGGCGGCGCGCCCCTGGTGGGTCGGGATCAGGTGCCGGTAGCCGTACACGTCCCGGACCGTCTCTTCCAGGTGGTAGAAGTTCCGGCTTCCCGCGTACGCCTCGTCGCCCAGCATCATCCCGGCCCATTGCCGGTCGCTCATCGCGCTCGTGCCGGAGTCCGTCAGGAGGTCGATGTACACGTCCTCACTACGAAGGAGGAACGTGTTGTATCCGGCATCCGCGAGCGCCTGCTCGCGAAAGTCGCGCGTGGTCATCTTGATGGGTTCCACCATCTTCACTTTCCAGGGCTCGGCCCAGGATCTGCGGCGTGTCGGCATGGGAATCCCTCTTCTTTCGTTCGTCTTTATTCGTCTACAGCCGCCGTGCGCACGGCCGAAAGGTCCTCCGCGAGCGACAGCGAAAGGACTGCCTGCCGGCCCGCTGTGACAGTAGTCAACCTTCATATAAAGGCAAGGATCGGACCGCGCCACGTGTGCAGATAAAGGCCGATTCGAAGGGCTTCCGGCTCGACTTCGTACCCCTCTCGCCCGATGTGCGACAAAGAGTCTCAGGCGGCCGCGTCACCTTTCCATCCGGGCCGTCGCGCAACACCTTCAGGGGCCGTCTCCCGACAGCGCGACCCGATCCACGGAGGTCCGGCCCATGCAGCAGAACCGACCGATCGTCATCGCCGTCGCCGTGATTCTACTGTTGGCGGCCCTCGCCTTCTGGCGCAGCTGCAGTTACTGAACCCACTGACTTGATCATGAGTGAGCTCGAAGGACGTTGGATCCTGGTCACTGGAGCCAGCGCCGGCATTGGAGAGGCGTGTTCCCGTCGTTTCGCGGAGAGTGGCGCCAGTCTGATCCTGTGGGCACGGCGCCTGGACCGCCTCGACGCGCTCGCCGCAGAGTTGCGCGACCTGCACGAGGTCGAAGTCGAGACCCGGCAAGTGGACGTGCGGGACCGCGACCTCGTCGTCCTTGAGGCGGCGGCGCTCGTGGAATCGGGACGGGTGCCCGACGTGCTCCTCAACAACGCCGGCCTGGCGAGCGGTTTCGACTCGATCCACGAAGGCGACTACGCCGACTGGGACCGGATGATCGATACCAACGTGAAGGGACTGCTGAACGTCACCCGAGAGCTTCTTCCCCACATGGTGGCGCGCGGCACCGGGCATATCGTCAACATCGGTTCGACGGCGGGCCACCAGGTGTACCCCAAGGGCAACGTCTACAACGCCTCCAAGTTCGCGGTGAAGGCCCTCACGGAGGGCATGAACCTGGACGTGGCGGGAACGAAGGTGCGGGTGTCCAGCGTGGACCCGGGTTTCGTGCACACCGAGTTCTCGCGCGTCCGCTTCCATGGCGATGACGCACGGGCCGAGGGAGTATACAGGGGCTTCGACCCGCTCACCGCGGCGGACGTGGCCGACTGCGTACACTTCGTCGTGACCCGTCCCTCTCACGTCAACGTGTTCGACCTGGTGCTTCTTCCGACCGCGCAGCGCAACGTCTATGTGCTGGACAAGGACGAGCCGGTGTGACGGTCACGCCACACTTCCCGCCTCTCGCCACTTGGAGTCGATGTGCAACATCCGGAGCCTTGATCGTCATCCAGAGGTGGAAAGCCGAAAACTGACCCTCTCGGAGGATACAAAGATGATCAGGAAGCTGGCTGCCGGCCTCGTCGTGGCCTTGTTCTACGTCGCGGCCGCATCGATGCCGAACCCGCGCACCGCGCCCGCCCAGGAGGCCCCGCGCCTCCAGTCCACTTCCGGTGATCGCGAGTCCGTGATGATCACCGTGTACAACCAGAACTTCGGTCTGGTGCGGGAGATCCGTGACCTCGGCCTGGCCCGCGGCCCTGTTTCGCTCGAGTTCGGCGATGTGGCGTCCAGTATACAGCCGGAGACGGTCCACCTGCGGGCCCTGGATGGCGGACGCCTCACCGTGCTCGAGCAGAACTACCAGTACGACCTCCTGAGCCCCCAGAAGCTGCTCGAAAAGTACGTCGGGCGGATGGTCAAGGTGTACCGGTGGAACGAGGCCCTCGGGCGCGACGAGATGGTCGAGGCCGAAGTGCTGTCCGTGAACCAGGGAACGATCCTCAGGATCGGCGACGAGATCACCTTCAACTATCCGGGTCGCCTGGCGTTTCCCGAGGTGCCGGACAACCTGATCGCCCGTCCGACACTGCTGTGGAAGCTGGACAGCGGGGCGAACCGCCAGCGCGTCGAGACTTCGTATCTCACGCACAATCTCAACTGGAAGGCCGACTACGTGATGGTGGTGGATGAGAACGACCGGCACGGCGACGTCACGGGCTGGGTCACTCTCACCAACCAGAGCGGGGCGAGCTACGAGAACGCGCAGCTCAAGCTGGTGGCCGGTGACGTGCAGCGCGTGTCCTCGCCCGAGGCGTACGGTCGGGCACGCAAGTCCGTGATGGCGGCCGAGATGGCCATGGATGAGGCGTTCGCGGAGGAAGCTTTCTTCGAGTACCACCTGTACACGCTCAACCGTCCGGCCGACGTGTTGAACAACGAGCAAAAGCAGGTCACCCTGCTCGAGGCCTCCGACTTCGGGATCAAGAAGCGGCTCATCTTCTACGGCGCCGCCTACTACTTCCGCGGATCGTACGGCCAGGTCGAGTCGAACCAAAAGGTCGGCGTGTTCCTGGACTTCGAGAACAGCGAGAAGAACGGCCTCGGGATGCCGCTTCCCGCCGGTATCGTACGGGTCTACAAGAGCGACGCGTCGGGAGCGCAGCAGTTCATCGGCGAGGACCGGATCGACCACACGCCGCGCGACGAAAAGGTGCGGATCAAGATGGGCGAGGCCTTCGACGTGGTGGGAGACCGCCGGCAGATGGACTTCGACATCATCGCCGACTGCGTCACCGAGAGCGAGTGGGAGATCAAGCTGCGGAATCACAAGGACGAAGAGGCCGAGGTCGAGGTGTTCGAGCCGATCGGCGCGGACTGGGAGATCCTCTCTTCCTCGCACCGGGCGACCAAGCTCGACGCCCACACGTTCAAGTTCACGGTAAAGATCCCGCCGCGCGGCGAGGAGACGATCACCTACCGTGTGCGCGTGCGCTGGTGCTGAACCCCTGATCGAGCCGTTACCCGGGCGCCTGCCCGGACGAGAATGGCCGAATAGCGAGCCGCCGCCCGGGTATCCTCTCCCGGGTGGCGGTTCGTCATCGAGATCGTGAAACTGGCCCCGTTACCTCACGTATTCTAGCTTGCAAGGTTTAGCCCGAAGGGAATCGACGCAGGGGAGCGATGTTCGAGCGCCGGCAGGAATGGATCGCGCAACTCAATGAGCGCCATGTCGTCCGCACACGACTGAAAGAGGCGGAAGCCTCGAGAGGGGAATAGTGAAGGATTTCTTCGGGCAGCTGCAGGAGCGACACGTGCTCCGCACGGCCGTGCTGTATCTCGGCGCCGGCTGGGTGGCGCTCGAGTTCATCGGCTTCGTAGTGGAAAACTACGGTTTCTACAGGACCGTTCTTGACTGCAGCCTGCTGTTGATCGGGATCGGTTTTCCTGTCGCGCTCATCATTTCGTGGTACCACGGAGCCGGAGGAAGGCAGAGGGTGCCGCGCTCCGAGGGATTGATGGTGGGAGCCCTCATTCTCGTCGGCCTCGTCGGTTCGGGCGTCATCCTTACACGCGATCGCCCGGAGCCCCGATCGCCGACGCTGGCCCCCGCGGGACTGGCGCCTGAAGACCTTGGACAGGGCTCTCTCGCCGTCCTTCCGCTTACGAATCGGACGGGCGCGGACAGCCTGGACTGGCTCGGACCGGGCCTCGCGGACATGCTTACGACCAACCTGGCTCAGCTGGAAGGCCTGCGTGTGGTAAGCGCCCAGCGTCTCCTGGATCTGATGCGGCAGGCGGGACGCGGGGAGACGGAAGCTATTCCAGACGATCTTGCGCTCCAGATCGCCTCGCAGTCGGGCGCTCGAACGCTGGTACGAGGCTCGTTCATGGCCGTGGGCGACGAGGTTCGAGTTGACGTCCAGCTCATCGACCTCGAGGACGGTACGATCACGGCAGCCGAACAGGCCCGTGGATCCGATGTGTTCGCTCTGGTGGACGACGTGTCCGCTCGACTGTCCGGCCAGATGCTGGGTCCGGCATTCACGCCGACCGAGCTGACTCCGGTGACCCAGCTCGCCACGGGTAACATCGAGGCGTACAAGGAATACCAGGAGGGCCTGCTGGCCGAGCGGCGCTTCCTTTTCGAACAGGCCGAAGGGCGCTATCGACGTGCCGTCGAGCTGGATCCGGAGTTCGCTATCGCGTGGCTGCGCCTCGGGATGCTGGGCAATGTGACCGGCCAGGAGGCGCTGCTCGCGTTCCAGAACGCCGACAACTACAAGGATGGGGCCTCGGAACGGGATCGCTATATGATCGAAGCGATGTTCGCGGCCAACTTCCAGCGAGACGTCCCGGCCGCTGACTCGCTTCTTCGGGAGCTCATCGAGAAGTTCCCGGAGGAGAAAGAGGCCCGATATCAGCTCGGCGTCTTCTATGACGCCACGGATCGGGACGAAGAGGGGCGGGTGATCATTCGGGAAGCCGTGCGCCTGGACCCCTACTACGCCCCCGGTATCAACCACCTCGCTTATATGGCGGGCCGGGCAGGCGATTCCGCAGAGGCGGACTCGCTGAGCCTTCGTTACCTGGAGATCGAGCCCGGTCAGGCCAATCCGCATGACTCGCGCGGCGAAATCCTGGAGATGATAGGCCGGACCGAGGACGCGCGAGCGGAATTCCAGGCGGCTCTCGAGATCGAGCCCGGGTTCCTGGCGTCCTTCGACCATCTGGTGCGCTCGTACCTGCGGGAAGGTGATACGGAAGGCGCCAGGGCTGCCCTGGAACCACACCTGGGCACCGAGGACGCCGACGCCGCAGTGTATGTCCGGCGTCTGCTCGGAGACACGTACGTGGCCGACGGCAGCTACCGGGATGCCCTAGCCTCCTGGCGATCAGCAGCCGAGCTGGCGGTAGAGCTGAATCGACAGGATCTACAGATCCAGCCTCTCCTGGCTGCGGGGCAACTGGCCACCTTGATGGGCGCGTACGACGAGGCGGAAGCGAGTTATCGTGAGGCGGACGCCATCGATCCTCTGCTCGGAGGTGTGATGTTCGGCCTCCTCACGAATAGCGGCGAGCGAGGACGAGTCAATGAGATGCTCCAGGTACGTGATACGGTAGTCGCCCGCTTCGCCGACGTTCCACCGATCATGCAGGGCCAGGTCGAGCTCATCACGCTTCTCGTGGACGGGCTCGTCGCCTGGTACCGCGGTGATGCGCAGGCCGCCGTCCAGCTTTGGGACGAGGCCCGCGAGCTCGCTGGCGCCCCGAGGCCGGCGCTGGTCGGTCCGTCCATGCAGGAATCTATGGCCCTGATCCATGCCGGTCGCGCACGCGAAGCGCTGGCGATAGCGGAGAACATGGAACGGATCAGCCAGGCCGGAAACCGACTGAACCCAGGTATGATGCAGGGATCACTGTACCTGCAGGGAAGAGCCCACGAGGCGCTGGATGATCCTTCGGAAGCCGGCGCGAGTTACGAGAAACTGCTCGGGATCGTGGGTGACGGTGTCGAGGAAATCGTCATCCTGAGGGACGTGCGAGCCCGGCTGGCTGCCACGCGCGCGGCCGCCAGCTCACAGTCGGGGACATCAGACAGGTCGGACTGAGCCATGACACCCTGGGTAACTCGGCTCCTGTTCGCCAACGTGGCGCTCTTCTTCATATCGGGAGCCGTTCCCTCCCTGTTCGCCATGTTCGCCCTCGTCCCGGCATGGGTCGTCAGCCGACCGTGGACGCTGTTCACGTACATGTTCCTGCACGGCGGCTTCTGGCACCTCGCGTTCAACATGCTGGTGCTCTATTTCTTCGGTCCGAGACTGGAGAGTCGGCTCGGAGGCCGGGTCTTCCTGCAGCTCTACATGTTCAGCGGCCTGGTAGCCGGCCTCGTTTCGGTGATCGTGCCATTCATCCTCCCGACGTTCTCCACCATGACCGCGGTCGTGGGCGCCTCGGGAGCCCTGTACGGCGTGCTGCTCACCTTCGCCCACTACTGGCCAGACGAGAGGATCTTGATCATCCCGATCCCGGTGCCGATAAGGATCCGCACCATGGTGATCCTGGCCACGCTCATTGCGGTGGGAGGGATCGCGCTCGAGGTCGCGGGCTCCGCGCAGCGCATCGCGCATCACGCGCACCTCGGCGGATTCTTAGGCGCCTGGCTGTTTCTCAAGTGGCGCGAGAAGAACTCCCCTGCGGCTCGCTTCAAGAAGCAGGCTGACGGCGGCCAGCGACGCGGCTGGCTGCAGGACCGGGATGCCGCCGAGCGCTGGGGGGCGATCGACAAGGATTCTCTGCACCCCGTGAACCGGGAAGCATACGACGAGATCATCGAGAAGCTGCGCACGCAGGGACTCCAGAGCCTGACCGAACGCGAGCGGGCGTTCCTCGATCGGTTCAGCCACGGCTGATCCTCCCCCGACGTACCGCTGATCGACTTACGAGCCTTCGGGGGTACGAGCGTCTGGCACTTTCGGATGCTAGATTTTGAGTAGGTGAGCGGAGGACCGCGCCTGTGGCGGCCCCTGAGGCACCGGGAGGCTAGTGTATGGTCGCTTCGATCCATCCTTCTCTGTTCGACCGCATGGTGGCGCTGCGGCGGGACCTGCACCGTGTGCCGGAGCTCAGCTGGGAAGAGCACCGGACGACCGATCGCCTGATCTCCGAGCTGGACCGTTTGGGACTCTCCCATCAGCGACCGCTGGAAACGGGAGTCCTGGCAGAGATTGAGGGGCCACCCGATGTCCCGATCATCGCCATCCGGGCCGACATCGACGCCCTACCGATCCAGGAAGAGACCGGCCTTCCTTATGCATCCGATGTACCGGGCGTCATGCATGCCTGTGGACACGACGCTCACGCGGCCATGCTGGTCGGTGCCGCTGAGATTCTGCTCTCTCAATCCGGAACCCTTCCCGCACCCGTCCGGCTGATATTTCAGCCAGCAGAGGAGCTCGGCTCCGGCGCCAAGTCGATGGTTGAAGCGGGCGCGCTCGAAGGTGTCGGGGCGATCTTCGGGGGTCACGTCGATCGACATTACCCGACCGGGACCGTGGTCGCCGTGAACGGCACGGTGAATGCCTCAACCGATGGCTTCCGAATCTCGATTCGCGGACAGCAGGGACACGCGGCGAGGCCGCACGAAACGGTAGACACCGTGGTCGCCGGGAGCCTGATCGTAATGGCCATTCAGACGATCGTGTCCCGGGAGATCGACCCCACGCATCCATCCGTCGTGTCGATTGGGACGTTCGAGGCGGGCAGCGCTTCGAACGTGATTGCCGGCACCGCGTCGCTGGCAGGAACGATCCGGGCCCAGGAGCCGGAGGTTCGGAATCACCTGCACCGGTCGATCGGCCGGATCTGCGAATCCGTGGGACAGCTCCATGAGGCCGCGATCACCCTCGAGATCGAAGAGGGCACGCCGCCGTTGGTCAATCGCGGACCGATGGTGGAGGTGGCGCGGGGCGCCGCCGTAGCCGCCCTCGGGGCGGACCGCGTTCGCTCCATGGTGCGGGGCGCGAACATGGGGGGGGAGGACTTCTCGTGGTATCTGCAGGAAGTCCCCGGCTGCTACGTCCGGCTGGGGGCGCGCATGCCGGACTCCGCGGGCTACCCGGCCCACTCGAGCCGATTCCAGATCGACGAGAAAGTGCTGGCCTCAGGTGCGGCGTGGCTCGCAGAGGTGGCCGTCCGCGGTGGCCAGGCGCTCGTAGAGGGTGAGTCAGGAGCACAGGGTGAGTCAGGCGCCTCGACCACCGGAGGGACCCGGGGAGGAGCCCGGTGATCACCATCCGAGAGGCCCGGGATACCGACGTCCAGGGGATCATCGAGATCTACCTCGGTACGTACGGGCAGGACTACGCCTATCCCAAGTACTATGAAGCATTCGAGATCAAGAAGTTGATCTTCTCCGACGAGACCCTGATGCTCGTCGCGGAGGACACGGAGGACGACCGGATCGTGGGCACGGCCTCGGTCATCCTGGAGGTGGGGGCCTACACGGACCTGGTCGGCGAGTTCGGGCGCCTGGCCGTGCACCCGGACTACCGGCGGCGGGGCATCGGGACCCAGCTTCTCGAGCACCGCCTGGCTTCGGTAAGGGACCGACTTCACGTCGGCGTGATCGAGGCCCGGGTCACGCATCCGTTCACCCAGGCCATCGCCCTCAAACAGGGCTTTGCTCCGGTCGGATTCCTGCCGCTCAAGTACCTTTTCGGGTCCCAGCGGGAGAACATGGGCTTCCTGGTGCAGTTGTTCGGCCGCGGCCGAGAGCTGCGTCGCAACAATCCGCGGGTCGTGCCCGAGGTCTACCAGCTCGCTGCCACGGCGCTCGAGGCCTGCCGGGTGCCCGTGGACGTGATCGTGGACGAGGAATCCGCGCCATATCCGCTCGGTCACGGGTTCTCGGTCAGCGAGCTCACGACCGAGGGCTACTCCCGACTGTTGCGCATCGAACGGGGGCGGGTCCGAAACCGCGAGGTCTTCGGCCCGATGAGACTTCAGTACGGGTACTTCAAACTGATCTCGCATCATTCCAAGTACCTAGTGGCCCGAGAGGGTGGACACACCGTCGGTGCCGTGGGCTTCACGCTAGAGCGCCTCGACCGGGTCGTCCGCGTCTTCGAGCTCATCTCGCTTCGGGACGAGGTGATCCGCTTTCTCCTCGCCGAGCTCGAGCAACGCTGCCGGGAGGAGTGGGACATCGCGTATATCGAGCTGGACGTCAGCGCGCATGCTCCGCGGATGCAGCGAGCCGCGCTGCAGCTCGGGTTCGTGCCGGTCGCCTATGCCCCGGCCCTGGCGTTCGTGGACGTGGAACGCCTGGATCTCGTCAAGTTCGCGAAGCTCCTGATCCCGCTCGACCTCGGGCCAATGATGCTCATCCCGCCGGTGAGCGACCTCGCCGAGATGGTCCTCGCCGCTTTCCGGCGACGCGAAGTTCTGCCGCGACTGGGTGAGGTGGTGGACCGGGTCGGGCTGTTCGCGGGGCTCGAGGAGGAGCAGCTCACACGCCTGGCGGCGGCCTGCAAGCACACGGCGTTCGCGGAGGGGACCGAAGTGTTCAGGGAGGGCGATCCGTGCGACGAGATGTACCTCCTCTTGGAAGGCGAGGTGGCTATCTACATCGCGGGCCGGAACGAGCCGATCGGCACGGTCCGCGCAGGAGAATGCCTCGGTGAGATCTCCGTCCTGATCGGTGGCGAGCACGGTGCCACAGCTCTCGCCGTCGTCCCCGTGGAGGCCGGGGTGCTGTCCAAGAAGGACCTGCAGAGCCTCGTGCGCTTGCGGCCCGGAATAGGCGTCGTACTGTATCGGAATCTTGCACGAGGGCTCGGCGAGAAGCTTCGCCGCACTGACCTCGGCATCCTGAACCAATGACTCCGGCAGGAGGAACCCATGGCGCAACGCGCTCTCATTCTCGGCGCCGCGGGCCGGGATTTTCATAATTTCAACACGTACTTCCGAGACAACCCCGACTTCGACATCGTCGCCTTCACCGCCGCACAGATTCCTGACATCGAGGGACGCACCTATCCGGCCGAACTGGCCGGCCCCAGGTATCCTGAAGGCATTCCGATCGAGCCCGAGGCTGACTTCGAGCGCCTGATCGAGGCACTGGACGTCGATGTCGTCGTTTTCGCCTACAGCGACGTATCGCACGAGCAGGTCATGCACCTCGGCTCGCGCGCTATTGCCGCGGGCGCGGACTACCTGCTGCTCGGGGGAAAGCACACGATGGTCGAGTCCGCCAGGCCTCTCGTCGCGGTGTGCGCCGCCCGCACGGGATCGGGAAAGAGCCAGACGAGCCGCCGCGTGGCCGAGATCCTTACCGCGCAGGGTAAGAAGGTCGTGGTCATTCGTCATCCGATGCCGTACGGCGACCTGGCGGCCCAGGCCGTACAGAGGTTCGCGACCTACGAGGACCTCGAGAAGCACGACGTCACGATCGAGGAGCGGGAGGAGTACGAGCCGCACATCGATGCGGGCCGCGTCGTGTACGCGGGCGTGGATTACGAGTCCATCCTCCGCCAAGCTGAGCAGGAGGCCGACGTCGTGATATGGGACGGAGGCAACAACGACCTCTCGTTCTATCAGGCGGACCTCTACATCACGGTCGTGGATCCTCACCGGCCCGACCACGCGGAGCGTTACCATCCGGGAGAGGCGAACGTCCGGCTGGCCGACGTGATCGTGGTCAACAAGGTGGATACGGCGGGCCTCGAGCAGGTGGAGACCGCGCGGGCCGTGGCCCAGGCGCTGAACCCGGATGCCGTGGTGATCGAGGCCGCGAGCCCGCTGTCCGTCGAGGGTGATGACCAGATCCGCGGCAAGAAAGTGCTGGTGGTCGAGGACGGTCCCACTCTTACGCACGGCGAGATGGCCTTCGGGGCCGGCTGGGTGGCGGCGAGGCGCCATGGCGCGGCCGAGATCATCGACCCCCGGCCTTGGGCGGTCGGCTCGATCGCGCACACGTTCGAGAAGTACCCCACTACCGGCGATGTCCTGCCGGCCATGGGATACGGGGCCGAGCAGACCGCCGAGCTGCAGAAGACCATCGCCGATACGCCGGCAGAAATGGTGGTGATCGGAACGCCGATCGACCTCCGGCGGCTGATCGACATCGACAAGCCGACGGTGCGCGTGCGCTACGAGCTTCAGGAGATTGGTCGCCCGACTCTGGAGGACGTTCTGCAGGGCTTCGGAGACTGAAGAGGGCGGAAGGGGTCGCCGACGGAGGCGGCCCCGCTCGAGCCGTCTTCTCTTAGCGCTCCGCGGCCGGGTCTCGGGCCAGGCACTCGATCTCGAGCAAAGCGCCAAGAGCCAGGCCATCGGCGCCGAACGCGGAGCGGGCCGGCGGCGGACCATCCCAGTACGAGGAATAGACCTCGTTCATCGTCCAGTAGTCGTCCATGTTATCCAGGAATACCGTGCACTTTACTACGTCGTAAAGCGATGCGCCGGCCGCATCCAGCACCTTCGTGATGTTCTCCATCGCCTGCCGGGTCTGCGCCTCGGCCCCCTCGGGAAGCTCGAGCGTGCCGGGGAGGTTTCCGATCTGACCCGACAGGTAGATCATCCCTCCCGCCCGTATCGCGTGCGAGAACGGAAGGCCCTCCGTTTCACCCGTCAGTTGTACGACGTTGTCGGCAGTCCGGACGCCGGTCTGTGCCTGGGCGTGGGCAACGGACGCCCAGCCGACGACGAACCCGAAGGCGACCACCGGAACGATGAGTCGGAACATAAAGCCTCCTGTATCGGGATAGAGGTCGCGCCCGTCGGTTGGGCGGCGGCGAGACTCCCCGTATGATGATTCGTCCCCGGCAAGGTTAGGGGGCGGGAACCTCCGCGCAAAAGGTGAGCGTAATGTTCGATGCCGTGTCCAGTCCGTATCTCGTTCCGTTCGACGGCACTTTTCGGGTGCCCGCATATCCGACGGCACCACCGGAATCAGGTCCTTCGGGCAAGCTTGCGAAAGAGGCTCTGAAGGACCGGATCGAGGAGCTCGATGACCTTCAGCGCATGTTGGCCGCGCAAGACCGCTATTCCGTTCTGCTGGTGTTCCAGGCCATGGACGCGGCGGGTAAGGACGGGACGATCCGCGCCGTGATGAGAGGTATCAACCCGGCGGGTGTCCAGGTGTTCTCGTTCAAGCGCCCGACGCCGCTGGAGGTGGATCACGACTTCCTGTGGCGCAGCGCGGTGCGTCTCCCGGAACGTGGGCGGATCGGGATCTTCAATCGCAGCTACTACGAGGAAGTCCTGGTCGTGCGTGTTCATCCGAGAATCCTGGACGGACAGAGACTGCCCTATCCCATCGACCCGGCGCGGTTCTGGGGCGAGCGATTCGAGTCCATCCGCGATCACGAGAAGCACCTCGCGCGGAACGGGACCGTGATCGTGAAGTTCTGGCTCAACGTCTCCCGCGATGAGCAGAAGCGACGGTTCCTCGACCGCATCGATGAGCCCGAGAAGAACTGGAAGTTCGCCGCCGGTGACGTGGACGAACGCGAACACTGGGACGAGTACATGAACGCCTACGAGGAAGCGTTGAACTCGACCTCCATGCCGTGGGCCCCCTGGTACGCGATCCCGGCGGACGACAAGCGCTTCATGCGGCTCGCCGTGTCCGAGATCGTATGCCGGACGCTGGCGAGCCTCGCCCTGGCCTACCCGGAGGTCAGCGAGGCCGACCGACGGGATCTCCTCGAGGCCCGGGATCGGCTGGTCTCCGGCTGACCGAAGCCCTCAGATGTTGGGGTGAACAGGTTGACGCAGCAGTTACTTCCGTCGACCTTCGGGCATGTTACGATTCGGCGAACCGCACCGACGCGGGCGGATGGCGCGCATTCTCGGCGCTTGGCTCGGCCTGACCTACGTGTACGCGTCAGCGGTAGGCGCGGCAGGGGTCGGAGGTTGCGTCCATGCGGTGGTCGGCGCCGGTGAAGGACACGGCCACGGCTCGCACTCTGCGGTTGCTTCCCACGAGACGCCGGCTCGCACCCCCATTCCGCTGCCCTGCGCCGCGGGCGAGGACGAAGCCCCGACTGAGACGCCTTCCGATCACGACACGCACGACCCGTGCGACTGCCTGGGGGATTGCTCCGCGGGAACGGGGCTGGCGGGCCCGTCGACGGTGTCCGCCTTTACCGTCCTGGCACCTACCGACCCCGAGACATTCTTCTTCACCGGTCCCGATGCGGACGCATCCGGGGACCAGCACAGACTTCCTTACCCGAACGCACCTCCTCTTCTCTAGCCATCACTGCCTGACGATCTGACGTCGACCCTGTCAGGGACCGCCGAGTATGGTCCACGGGTTCGCCGATCGTGCATGCCGCATTCGGGCTTGAGCGAGCCTCAGAGGAGACTTCATAGATGATCCGTACAAGACTTGCGCGTGCCGCGTTACTTGTGCCCGTGCTGTGGCTGACGCCGGCCACCGGCGCTTCGGCGCAGCAGACCGGTGATGTGGTGGGGACGGTGATTGTCTCAAACACGAGTGACCCGGTGACCTCGGCTATCGTGGAAGTGGTCGCCACCGGCATGCGCATGCCCACGGATGTCCTGGGACGATTCCACTTGGCTCGTTTGCGATCAGGTCCCGTCGCCGTGCGTGTGTCCGCGATCGGATTCACCGGCGTCGATACGACCGTCACGGTCCGGCCGGGTGAGACGACGAGCCTTGTCGTGGCGATGGCGATCGAGCCGATCCAGGTGACAGGGATCGAGGTGTCGGTGCTACGCCCTGACCTGCGCCGACAGAGCCAGATGGAGCAGCAGGCGGTCCGCGAAGCCAACCCGCGAGATCCTGGTGAGCTTCTCCGGGAAGTCGCCGGCGTCGATGCCGCACGCAGGGGAGCTCTCGGCCTCGATCCGAACATCCAGGGACTGCTGGAAACACAGATCGCCTCGTTCGTAGACGGTGAACGGCGGTTCCCGGCAGGCCCGGCCCGCATGGATTCCCCACTGACTCACGTTGACGCTCTGGCGTACCGAAGACTGCAGGTCGTGAAGGGACCGTACGCCCTCACGTGGGGGGCGGGCAGCCTGAGCGCCATCCGTGCCGACACGGAGCAGCTTCCACCCGAGCGTTCAGGCGCCCTGCACGGGAACGTCACGGCCGGCTACGACTCGAACGTCAACGGTGCGGAGACGTCTGCCGGGTTGGTCGGACGTTCGGGCGCTCTGTCCTACTGGGGGTTTGGCGCCTACCGGCAGGGAGAGGACTACAAGGACGGGGACGGCAATCTGGTCCAGGGCGACTATGCGAGTTGGGAAGCGCGGGGGAAGGCAGGCATCCAGGTCGCCCCCCGGTCGAACATCGTGGTGGCCGGCGGCTACCAGGACCAGGGCCCGATCGACTATCCGGGCCGTATTCTGGACGCCGAGTACTTTCGGACGTGGAACGGATCGGCCGAGTACTCACTGGCCGGCGGCCAGGGCTCGTTCCGCGGTCTCGACATAAACGCTTACTACAACAGCGTCGACCACGGGATGAACAATCAGAACAAGGCGTCCGCGGGCATGTTGAAGGTGCGCCTGGAGGCCTCGACCGGGGTCGCCGGGGGACGGGCGGCTGCTCTCTTCCGGGCGGACGGCTGGGAGATCGAAGCGGGAGGCGACGTCTACTCGGCGAACCGCGACGCCGACCGAGAGATCCGTAACGCCATGACGGACATGCTGATGGTGGCGGACGTGGTGTGGCCGGACGTCACCACGAACGCCGGAGGAGTGTTCCTGCGCGGAGACAGGGCTTTCTCGGGTCTGGTGGACCTCTCGGCCACCGCGCGCCTGGACATCGCGGGCTCGAAGGCCGGTCGACCGAGTGACTGGTTCGTCGACAACGTTTCGGGCCGCACTTCCACGTCCAGCACGGATCTAAGTGGCGCAGCCACCCTGGGAGTGCACCTGAGCCGCAACTGGATGCTGTTTGCGGGCGCCGGATCCGCAGTGCGCACGCCGGACGCGAACGAGCTGTACGCGGACCGCTTCCCGGCGTCCAAGGGCCAGCTATCAGCCGAATTCGTCGGGAACCCAGACCTGAAGCCCGAGCGCAGCACGCAGTTCGATCTGGGGTTCGACGGCTCGTACTCGATCGTCAACCTGCAGGGCAACGTGTTTGTCCGGAACGTCGCCGACTACATCACGCTCGAGCCCACCGATCTCGACAAGAAGCTCCCCATATCGCCTGACGTCGTCTATCAGTACGTCAACGGAGAGGCTTTCTATTGGGGCCTGGAAGCGTCGGCCGGGATCCTGCTCGCGCGTTCGTGGACGCTCAACCTGCGTACGGATTATCTGTGGGGAGAGGACCGCACACTCGACGAACCTGCCTTCGCGGTCATGCCGTGGCGGGGCTCGGCCGGGCTCCGATATGACATGCCGAATCGTCGTTTCCACGGCGACGCGATCATGAGAGTGGTCGGAAAGCAGGACCGTGTCTCAGCGACGCGGGGCGAGACTCCGACGGACGGGTGGGTGACGGGCGACCTTCGATTTGGCTGGAAGGTCACCGATCTGGTGCTTCTTCGGTTCGGGGTTCAGAACCTGGGCGACCGGCAGGTGGTCAACCACCTGAACTCGAAGAACCCGTTCACCGGAGAACAGATCGCGGAGCCGGGCCGAATCCTATACGTGAATCTCGGCTTCTCTTTCTGATTCCGATCGACCGCAGAGATCGGGGCGCATTCCGAAGGATGCGCACGACTTCCGTCCGGTCTATCTCAGGTTGGTGCCGAGGAGGGCTTCGAGCCGTGCGAGGCCGAGCTGGTAATCGAAGCGCCTTCGGATGAGGTCGACCTCGGCCTGGAGCAGAGTGATCT
>JBDGWG010000016.1:0-49492 GCA_039585235.1 Gemmatimonadota bacterium
CCGCGGCCGTCGCCGATGCGGTAGGTGCCCGCGCTGTGCCACGCCATGCGGATGAAGAGCCCTCCGTAGTGACCGAAGTCGGCCGGCCACCAGTCCTGCGAGTCGGTCATCAGGTCGTACAGGTCCTTCTTCACGGCCTCCAGGTCGAGCTTCTCGAACTCCTCGGCGTAGTCGAACTCCTCCCCCATGGGGTCGCTCTTCTCCGAGTGCTGATGGAGAATCCTGAGGTTCAGCTTGCTCGGCCACCAATCACGATTCGAGGTGCCGCGGCCGGCTGCGCGGCCTTCCACTCCGCCCGTGACCGGGCACTTGCTATCCTGACTCAAGAGAGTCCTCCTCTCGTTGTCTGAAGGCGTGAAGCGTGCTTCGGGGAATGTATCGCCTCGGCGCGTCTCACGGCAGGAAGCCGACGAGCGCTGGGGCCGGCCGACTCTCGCCGCGGCACTCGAGGTCACGACGGCGGACGAGCTGCCGGCACTGCTCGGTGCCGAGGTCCGGCGCCCTACTCTCCCGCCGGCGCCCACCGGCGGGCGGCCGCTCCGTTCAGCGCACCCCGATGGACCTTCCAGTCCGGCATGTACCGATCCATCAGCGCATAGAACCGGACGTTGTGGGTCGGCTCCAGCAGGTGAACCAGCTCGTGCACCACGATGTACTCGAGCAGCTGCGGCGGCCGGGCAGCCAGCTCGGTATTGAGACGGATCGTGCGCGCCTCGGGGTTGCAGGTCCCCCATCGGGTCTTCATGCGCTGCACGTAGAACCGCTTCACCTTGACCCAGAGTCGGGGTTCCCAGCGGGCGAGCAGCGGGGGCACGGCGGTCCGGATCTGATCGCGATACCAACCCTCGAGTAGAGCGTACCTCTGGGCCCGGTTCGTTCGCGGACGCACCCTGAGCAGCAACTGCTCCCCGTTGAGCCGGACGGACGGGGGCTCATCGCTCTCCGAGATCGTCAGCCGGTGGCGCTGGCCCCACACGTAGTGGCTCCCCCCATCCACGTAGCCGCTCTTGCGCTCTTCGTGGCCCCGAGTCGTCCCGTCGTCCGGTTCCCGCAGCCTCTCCTGATGCTTCCTGATCCAATCCAGGTGGGAGATCGCGAACGCGCGGACGGCCTTCATGCTCGTTCGCTTCGGGGCCGAGATACGCACCCGGCCGTCGGGGGGATGCACGGTGAGATTGATGTTCTTGATGTTCTTGAGGACCACGTCCACCGTGATGTCGCCCAGCTGGATCTGCGACTGCATCAATGCTCGTCCTGTGCCTTCACGATGAGGGAGATCCGCTCCTACTCCTGGAGCCTGACCACTACCCGCCGATTCTGCTGCCGCCCCTCGGGCGTCGCGTTGTCGGCGACCGAGTCCGATTCGCCCTTCCCTACTGCCTGCAGGCGGCCCGCATCGATTCCGTGCTCCACCAGGTAGGCGACCACCGACGCGGCGCGGCGCTCGGAGAGCTCCAGATTGTACGCGTCCTCACCCACGCTGTCCGTGTGGCCCTCGATGACGATGGCCAGCTCCGGGTGGCTCTCCAGGGTGCCGATCATGTCCGCCAGAACCGGGGTCGACTCGGGAAGCAGCGCGTCGCTGTCGAAGGCGAACAAGATACCACGCGTGGTGAACTCCCCGCTCTCCATGAGCGCATCGTACAGCTTGTCCAGTCCGACGGAGATCACGATGTCCTTGACATAGGTGGGAAAGCGCGCGTTGGCGGCGAGGTCGATATCGATCGTGTTGTCGGTCACGAAGTCCGCATTCGGAAGATTCGAGACCCTGTCCGAACCGACGTAGACGATCGCGTACGTCCCGTCCTGCTGGACCTTCACCGGGTGCCACTCATCGGCCAGACCGCGCGACAGATGCATGGTGGCGACTTCCTGGCCCTGCGCATAGATCCCAGGATAGCGGTTGAGGACGAGGTAGTGGCCCTCGAAGGTGTTCCAGGACGCTTCTCTCGGCGTGAACATGACGTAGGTGGCCATGTTCGGCGTACCCGTCATGAGGTTGAGCTCCACTGTGAAATCCTCCGGGAGCGCTTCCGGCAGGATCACCCGAAACGTGCTGTTCGCAGAGGCCTCGAGGACCTTGTCTCCCTCGAGCTCGACGATCTGCATGTTGCCCTTGACGAACTCGAGCTGGCTCGCCGGGAAGCGGCCCACCGGCTCGTCGGTGAAGTCCGTGGCGAACCACACCGTGGAGCCCGGAACGAAGTCGTAGTTCCGCCACACGCCCTCGCCGGGCGCCTGGGCATCGTCATTCTCTTCGCCCTCGTCCTGGGCCTGCAGGGTACTGGCCGGCAGCAGGCTGGCGGCCGCCGCGAAAACGAGAGGGGGGACGAGCCGATAGAATCGCATGGGAGCCTCCAACTGGAGTCTCAGCGGGGGTCTGACGATCATAAGATGGCGTGCGCCTGTCGCACCAGTTGCGCGGTGACCCGACGGCGGCGAGAGAGGAAGCCTCGGAAGGCGAACATCAGTTTCAGGAAGATATCTTCCTGAAGTTGCGGGTGACGTTTTCGGATATGTCGAATCACCCACGGACAATAGCGAAGAGCTCATCTGGTGTAGTTATTCTACCATGGTATATTTCCTGCGGGTGAACTACGTGGCTGGAAGGGCCGCCCGCCCTGCAGCAGCTGTCCGTGATGACGGAGGATTGAGACGTGGCGCTGAACATCAAGAACCAAGAGGTCGAACGCCTGGCGCGGGAGGTAGCCGAAATGACGGGCGAGACGAAGACGGAGGCGATCCGCCGCGCGCTCGCCGAACGACTCGAGCGTCTGGGTGCAGGCGAGGGCGAGCGGCCCGCCGCGCGGCTGCATCGCTTTCTCGAGCACGAACTGTGGCCTGTCGTCCCGGAGGGTGAACGGGGCCGACGCCTCACGGCTGCCGAAGAGGATGAGATCCTGGGCTACGGCGCGGAGGGCGTATGATCCTCGACTCTTCTGCGGTCGTCGCAGTCGTGTTCCAGGAGCCCGGCTACGAGAAGCTCCTCGACAAGATCCTCGGCACCGACGGGGTCGCCATCGGCGCGCCCACGCTCGCCGAGACAGGAATCGTGGTGTCGGCGCGGCTCGGTGTGGACGCTCGCCCGCTTCTGTCTCGTTTCTTGCGCGAGGGCGCGATCGAAACGCTCCCGTTTGGAGAGGCCCAGTTCGGAGTCGCCGTCGGCGCGTGGCTCCAGTTCGGGCGCGGCCGGCACCGCGCGGGCCTGAATCTCGGAGACTGTCTCGCGTACGCCACGGCCCGGCTGGCGGGACGCCCGCTACTGTGTGTGGGAGGTGACTTCAGCGAAACGGACCTGGCGCTGGCCTGAGGTCAGGCCCTCCTACTCTGCCGCCACGCCGCGACGGAACGAGCGCTGATGCGGTTTTGCGGCAGTCGTGGCCGTGGAACCTTTACGCATCGACAACTTCCCTCCGTTTTGTCTATACTGGCGCGTTTATGCGGTAGTCCGTTCCCGTACCGAGAGGCTCCATGTCCCGTTCGACACATCAGCGTTCCCTGTGGCAGGTGATCGGCCTGTACGCCGCCGGCTCCTGGGTCCTGCTGCAGGTCATCGACGTCCTCACCCAGAACATCGATCTCCCCCCGTGGGTGTTCACGCTGTCGCTGACATTGCTCATCATCGGACTCCCGATCACCGCGGCGACGGCCTACTTCCAGGGCATCGGACGGTCGGCGGACCCGGGCACGGCCGCGGCCGAAGTCGGGTCCTCCGCTGGGTCGAGCCCCCGCGGCCTGTTCACCTGGAGGAACGTGCTCATGGGAGGCGTCGCGGCTCTCGCGCTGTGGGGCGTCGCCGTGACGGGCTGGATGGTGCTGGGCGCCCGCGAGACGGAGGACTCGGAATGGGACCTGGTGACCGGGCTCGACGAGATCCGGCGCCTGGTCGGCGAGTACGACTATCCCGGCGCCAACGCGGTCGCCCGCCAGCTGGATGGCGTGATCACGAACGACTCCGTGCGCGAGTCCGTGTGGTCGGAGGTCTCCCGCTCACTCACGCTGGAGACCGATCCGCCGGGCGCCCTCGCTCTTCGTCGCGACTACACGCCGGCCGACGCCGAGTGGGAGGAGCTCGGCCGCACGCCCGTCGACGTGGAGCGCTTCCCTCTCGGCCTGTCCCGCGTCCGGTTCGAGTTGGACGGCTACCTGCCGCGAGAGACCTCGAACTTCTCGGGCCGCCTGGCCGCCGCCCCAGCCTTTCGCCTCGACACCGAGGAGACCCTTCCCGCAGGCATGACCCGGGTGAGCGGAGGCTCGGCCAAGATCTGGGCCCCGGGCCTCGAGCAGCTCGACTCCCTGGCGCTCGGCGACTTCTTCATGGACATCCACGAGGTCACCAACCGCGACTACAAGACCTTCGTGGATGCGGGCGGCTATCGGGACCCGGCCTGCTGGACGCACGAGTTCGTACGGGACGGCCAGGCGCTCTCGTTCGACGAGGCCGTGGCGGGGTTCGTAGACCAGACCGGTCGGCCCGGCCCCAGCGGCTGGAAAGTCGGTTCCTATCCGGACGGACAGGATGACGTCCCGGTGGGCGGCGTCAGCTGGTACGAGGCCGAGGCGTACGCCTGCTTCGCCGGGAAAGCCCTGCCCACCGTGTATCACTGGTACACGGCGGCCGATCCGTTCAGCAGCAATCACGTGGTCCCCCTGAGCAACTACGACGGCCAGGGCCCGGCGCCCGTCGGCCAGTACGCCGGCGTCACGCGGGACGGCGTGTACGACATGGCCGGCAACGTCCGCGAGTGGACCCGCAACGCCGACGGAGAATCCCGCTATATCCAGGGCGGCGGCTGGGACGACCCGGAGTACGCGTTCAACGACGCGATCGCGTCGCTCGCGTTCGACCGCTCGCCGGGGAACGGCATTCGTCTCGTCCAGTACCCGGACACGACGAACGTGGTGGCGGCGAGCGCGCCGATCGAGAAGGCCTTCCGCGACTACTACGCGGAGACGCCCGTGTCGGACGAGGTGTTCAACGTGTACCGGCAGTTGTTCGCCTACGACCGCACGCCCCTGAACGCCGCGGTGCTGAGCTCCGACACGACGGCCACGTACATCCGCGAGCGCATCGAGATGGACGCGGCGTACGGCGGCGAGCGCCTCACCGCCTTCCTGTTCCTGCCGCGCGACGACGGCGCGGCGGCCCCGTACCAGGCGGTCGTCTTCTTCCCCGGCTCGAACGACATCTACAAGCGATCCTACGACGACCTGAACGTCCGTGTCCTCGACTTCCTGCTGCGAAGCGGCCGGGCCCTCATCTATCCGATCTACAAGGGCACCTACGAGCGGGGCAGCGACCTGGTGTCCGACATCCAGGACGAGTCCAACCTGTACCGGGACCACGTGATCGCCTGGACACAGGACCTGGGGCGTTCGATCGACTATCTCGAGGCGCGGCCCGACATCGACACGGACCGGCTGGGCTACTTCGGGATCAGCTGGGGCGGCGTGCTGGGCGGAATCATGACGGCCGTCGAGGCTCGCTTCGAGGCCAGCGTGCTGGTGGTCGGCGGGCTCGAGATGCAGGCTACGCAGCCGATGGCGGACCCGTTCAACTTCCTGCCCCGCATCACGGTCCCGACCCTGATGCTGAACGGACGCTACGACTCGTTCTTCCCTCTCGAGTCATCGATCATGCCGTTCTTCGAGAACCTGGGCACGCCGGACAGGGACAAGAAGATCATCATCACCGACTCCAACCACTTCGTGCTCTCGTACGAGGCGAACCTGGCGATCGCCGAGACGCTGGACTGGTACGACCGGTACCTGGGGGTCGTGGAGTAGAGGGCCGTTGATTCTTCCTTGAAACGCCGCCGTATCCTCCGTCGGGTGCCGATCTTCCCGACCCGGAGGTATAATGTGGGGCGTATGGCGCTCTCACAGATCACCTGGCAGGACGTCCAGCAGCTCCCGGACGACGGCCATCGCCACGAGGCGATCGAGGGCGAGCTGTACGTGACCCCCGCCCCCTCGTCCCGGCACCAGCGCGTCTCCCGGCGCCTGCTCTATGCCCTCGAGGCGATGCTCGGGGCGCCCGGACTCGGCGAGCTGTTCTTCGCGCCGATCGGCGTCGAGTTCCCGGACACAGGAGAGGGCGTCCAACCGGATATCGTCTTCGTCTCAACGGCGCGGCGCGGGATCATCGTCGACGAAGGGATCCGGGGCGCTCCGGACCTGGTGATCGAGATCCTTTCCCCGACCACGGCGCACCGCGACCGCGGAGTGAAGCGGAAGCTGTACGAGCGGCAGGGAGTCGATCAGTACTGGATCGTGGACATGGAGGCCGTGGCCGTGGAGGTATGGTCTTTCGGTGAGCGCCCGTCTGAGGCCTCAGCCCTGCAGCGCTTCACCGAGATTCTTCCGGTGCGGCTTGGGGACGAATCGAGCGGCGAGATCGACCTCTCGGAGATCTTCGCGGCCGACTGAGGTCGGACCTGGCCCGAGGTTCGGCGTCCTTACTCTCCCGCCGGCGCGCGCCGCAGCTGCGATCCCTCGAGGCCCGCGTGCTCGAGGATCTCGCCAAACACCTTCTGGAACCGGGGATCTTCCCTGAGGCCATCGAACTCAGGACGCCAGATCGGATTCAACGCGTTCGCGTTGAACCTCGGGCGATCCTGATACCGGTCGCGGAGTTCTTCGATCGCCCGGAGCGTGTCCCCTAGCACGAGGTAGTCGCTCGGCAGCTCGAGCCCCGTGCAGCACGCTTCGTAAGCCTCGAGGTCCCGGTCACGGAGCGCCTCGTAGCGGGCAGCGGCCCTCAGGTCCCAGGCCTCCTGCGTCGCCCGGTCGAAGCCGAGGCGGGGAATGTACTCTTCGCGGTGCCACGTCTCCGACTCATCCAGATCCCCCAGATACTGGTAGACGCGGCTCAGGCTCTCGTACGGCATCGGGAACTCGGCGCCGTGCACGATCGCGAGCTCGAGCTGCAGAATGGACTCCTCGGCCCGGTCGTTCTGCTGGAGGATGTAGCCGAGAGCATTGAGGCGGATCGCGGATGTCGGATCCAACGCCACGGCCCTCCGGGCGCTGCGCAGGGCCTCGTCCTCTCGTCCGATTCCCGCCAGCATCTCGGCGTACTGCTGGTGCGCCTCCACGTCATCGGGGTCGATCTCGAGCGCCCTCAGGTAGTGGGCCTCGGCCTCGTCCCACTCCCAGCGGTCGCGGAATACGTTTCCGAGCGCGATCTCCGCCCCGGCTACCTGCGGGTCGAGGCTGAGCGCACGAACCGCCGCCTCTTCGGCAGCCCCGAGCGCCGGACCCCAGGCCGCCGGCCCGATGTCCTCGGTGACCGCGCCGGGGTCATAGAACGGGGTAAGCGAGTACGCCTGGGCGAGGCCGGCCCAGCCGGGCGCCCAGGTCGAGTCGCGGTCCACGACGTCTTCGAACAATCGCACGGCTTCGTGTACGGCCGGCCCCCTTTCGCGCATTCGGGCCCGGGCCGTCAGGTACATCTCGTAGGCGCCGAGGTCCGCCACCGGAGCCACCAGGGCGCCGCCCTCCTCCAGCCCCAGCGATACCTGCAACTCGCCGGCGATCGCCCCGGCGATCTCTTCCTGCACGGCGAACACGTCGTCCATCGTCCGGTCGTACGAGTCCGACCACATGTGGAAGCTGTCGCCCGCGTCCACGAGCTGCGCCGTGATCCGCAGCCGATCGTCCTGCTTACGGACGCTCCCCTCGACCACGTATCGGACGCCGAGCTCGGCGCCGATCTCGCGCAGGTCCTTCTCCTGGTCCTTGTAGGCGAACGACGAAGTGCGGCCCGCGACCCGGAGCTGACGGATCCTCGCGAGCGCGTTCAGCAGTTCCTCCGTCATCCCGTCGGCGAAGTACTCCTGGTCGCCGCCCGGACTCATGTCCGCGAACGGGAGCACGGCGATCGAGGGACGAGGATCCTCGGACAGGTCGGCGTACGCGAGCCGCAGGACCTCCGCGTGCGGACCGTTCTCCGCCTGTTCAACGCCGGTTGCCGCCCCGAAGGCTGCTCCCCCCGGCGCGGTGCTTCGTCCCGCCCACCAGGCCCCGGCCACCAGCGCGCACACGCCGAGCAACGCCAGGAGGCCGGACGGCCAGCGGCGGACCGCCGGAGCCGAGACGATCTCCGTGATCTCGCCGGGGGCCGCTTCCTCCGTCTTCTTCATGCCCTGCGGCGTCATCTCGAACGCCCATGCGAGGACGACCGCGATCGGAAATCCGAGCAGGGTGAGGGCGAGAACCAGCGTGACCGTCCACTCGGGCAGACCGAGACCCGGAAACGCGATGTCCGCCACCTGGAGGACGACGAACGCCACCGCGCCGTACATCGCCATGACGCGGAACACGTTCCGGCGCTTGGCCTCGGCGAACAGCAACTGGTACATAGGAGTTTCAGGCATGCGCCGAAGATCAACCCGGAGGGCCGGTCACTGCAAGGAGCCGCGGCTTACGGCGTCCGATCTGACTCCAGTGGCCGGTCCCCGAGCCTGCGCAGAGTGCCGTGACGGAGCGCTGCCCTGAGCCACCCGATCGAGCCGATCGCGGTGTAGAGCCGGGACGGTATCGCCGGGCGGGCGAGGAGCGCCTGCGCTTCCTCGGGCACTGCGCGGCCGGCGAGCAGCGCTTCGGCCGCGAGGTCGAGACCGCTGCGCAGACGGCGCGTCTGGCCGCCGAGCTTCTCGAGCGCGCGTCCCGCGATCGCCTCCCCTCCGCCGAGCCCCAGTCCGCCCGTCCACTCGAAGCCCGCCTCGCGAGCAAACACCTTACAGATGTCGAGGGCGGTACACGTGTGCACCCACTCCGGGAAGCCGCAGTTCACCATGGCGAGGAACCGGACCGTCGATCGTTCCGGCTGCTCTGCCCGGTGCGCGGCGATCCGCTCGGCGCAGCGGGTGACGAGGTACGGCAGGGCGTCCACGTACAGGGGCGTCGAAAGCACAAACAGATCGGCCCCGTCTATCGCCTGGAGCAGAAGGCGCTCCTTCTCCGGTCTCTGGCACCGGCTGACGTGCAACACCTCTGTCTCCATGCCGCCTTCGGCCAATCGGGCCAGCAGATAGGCCCCGATGGCCTCCGAGTTGCCGGTGCCGCTCGGGCGGGCGCTCCCCACCAGGAGCACGGCCCGCCGGGCGCTCACGCGGCCCTCCCGGCGAGATGGCCGAGCACGGGCTCGAGGCTGCTGGCGAGGCGGTCGTCGATGACCTTCGGCGGAGCGTCGGCCGGCAGGATGCACACCGCCGTCACCGGGCTGTCGAAGTTCAGGGCATTCCGCTCGACGAGGGTGCGGAAGATCCGCTCCTGCTCGGCGTCCGGTTCGCGCAGGACCCCCACGGCGGCGAGGGCCGGGTAGCGCCGGTAGCGGCGACGGTGGTGCACTTCGCCATCGACCCGCCGGAAGAACGGCGACACCATGCAGATCGACCGGTCCATCGCCTTCTTGATCTCCGAGGAGTAGCCGCCGAAGGTGACCGGCGTGAGGAGCACCATCAGGTCGCTCCCGATCATGGCGCCGGTGATCTCGCGCCCGGCATCACCGTCGGTCTTGCACAGACCGGGCGTCTTGACCCAGCACTCGAAGCACCCCTGGCAGTACGCCAGCGGAATGTCCCGCAGCTGAATGTCGCGGACGAGCGTTCCCGTATCCCGAAGCATCGCCAGCAGCGCCTCTTCGACAGGCGCCAGCTTCTCGTCGCCCGGGAGCGCCCCGTTCAGGACGAGAGTTCGGGCGGAGGCGTGGGCGGCGCCGGGATCGACGGTGACATGAGAGACGTGTGCGTCATCTTTCATAGCCGGACTCGGTCGGAGTGGCGGAGGGGGTAGGCTTAATGTCCTATCCGTGGAGGCGGGCGGCAAGCGAAGGCGTGCGGCCGTCTCCCCGAACCGGCGTGGAGTTCCCGGATTCGGGAGAAGGCGTGCAGCCCGATATCGTCTTCGTCTCTCGGGCCAGGCGCGGGATCATCGTCGAGGAAGGGATCCGGGGCGCTCCCGACCTGGTGATCGAGGTCCTCTCCCCGACCACAGATCGACCTGGCGGAGGTCTTCGCGGCCGACTCCTAGGTCAACGCTGTGCCGCCCTTATCCTCTGCAAAGACCTCAGCGGCCGTCGCCGTCCTCGTTCTTCTCGCCCTCGTCGTGGTCCATGTGCTCCTCATGCTTCTCCATGTGCTCCTCGTGCTCCTCCATGTGGTCGTCGTGATCATCCTTCATCTCGATCAGCAGGACCACACTCTCCTCGCCCGTCACGTTCTCGGGCATGTGCGTCACGGCGGGCGTCCAGAAGGCCTGGCCGGCTTCCATGTCGGAGTCCATGGTGCTGCCGTCCGGCATGTGCATGACCATCTTCCCGTCCGTCACGATCACGGCGACGGCGTCCGGGTGCTCGTGCATGACCGACTTCTCGTTCGGGCCGTAGGTGATCCTCAGGATCCTCACTTCGTCGTTCTCGAACTCCACCTTGTAGTGGTCTGAATCGACGACCGCGGCATCCTGGGCGAACGTGGGCGCCGCGAACACGAGTAGCGCGGCGGTGAAGATCAGCGGGATCCGGTGCATGTGCGCCTCCTGCGTGGTGGTGGAGCCGGGGGTTTTGCCATTTCCACGGTAACGGTTTCGACGGGATTCCGCAGTCCTGTCGAGCCTCCGCGGCTATGGTTCTATATTGGCCCCGAAATGGAATTACTCGATCCCCGTTGAAGGAGAGATGAGAGTGCCCGTGAATCTCTCGATCAGGAACGTTCCGGATCACCTGGCCGAGCAGCTCCGGATCCGCGCCGCAGCCTCGCACCGCTCGATGCAGGGGGAGCTGTTGGCGATCCTCGAACACGCGCTGAAGGAGAACCGCCCCCTGGCACCGGCCGCGCTGCTGGCGAAGGTGAGGGAGCTGGGGATCCGGGCCGAGCGCGAAGCCGCCGATGATCTCCGCCGGGACCGGGATGGACGCTGAAGTAGTTGGCGTGCACCGCGACCCGGTTGGGAATTCCCCTGGTGGCGGCATCTTGATGAAACCGACTTCCGACGGAACGGGTGCTCGTTTTCCCTGGTGGCAATGCCTCCTCGTTTTCGCGATCGCGCTCGGGATCCGGCTGTTCTTCATGTTCAAGCTGGTCCCCGGCGACGCTCTGCTGCCGAGTACCGACTGGGAGCTCGACGCGATCGCGATGTCGCTCGCGAAGGAAGGCCAGTTCGCGAACCCGTACATCGTGCCCACCGGACCGACGGCCCACCTGGCTCCGATCCCTCCCCTCATGCTGGCGCTCGTCTACAAGGTGTTCGGCATCACGCTGCTGGCCGGGATCGTCGGCTGGCTGCTTCGCATGGTCTTCCAGTCCGCGATCTGGGGGCTGCTCCCGTGGATCGGCGAGCGCACCGGCCTCGGTTGGAAGGCGGGGCTCACGGGCGGATTGGCGGGCGCCTTGTTCCCGCAGTGGATCGCGCACGGCGAGGCTCTGGCCGCGGTGCTGATGGGGCTGTTCGTGGTGGCGATCGTCCGGCGGTGGGACTCGGTGCCACGCCCGGGCTCATCCCTGCTCCTCGGAGCCGCATTCGGGATCTCGTTCCACGTCCAGCCGGTATTTCTGGTGGTGTTCCTCGGCTACATGGGCTTTGAGCTGTGGCGGCGCTCGGACCGGGCCCGCTGGGGTTCCGCCGGGCTCGTCCTCCTCGGCGCGCTGCTCATCAGCGTCCCGTGGGGCGTCAGAAACTACCGGGCGTTCGACGCGGTGTTCTTCGTGCGCAGCAACCTCGGGCTCGAGCTCCGCATGGGGAATCACGAGGGCGCGACGGCCAATATCGACGACCCCCACTTCAACCACTACCCCCCGCATCCGCGCACGCACCGCGAGGACGCGATCAAGATCCAGGAATGGGGTGAAGTCCCCTACATGCGCGACTCCGGCCGGCAGGCCCTGGAGTGGATCGGCTCGAACCCCGGGGAGTTCGCGCGCCTTACTGCAGCGCGGATTCGCTACTTCTGGCTCGGTCCTCTGGACGACCCCTCGATGGCACTCCTGTTCGCGGCCCTGGCGGGGCTCGCGGTTTTCGGCGCCGTGCAGGCGCTCCGCTCTCTCCCGGCAAATCGTGCGGCGGCCCTCCTGATTCCACTCCTCACTTATCCGCTCATCTACTACCTGGTGCCATGGCAGCGCCGGTATCGGTTTCCGATCGAGTGGATCCTGTTCCTGCTCGCGGGAGCGGCCCTGTGGTCGTGGACCCGAGCGGCATCTGGTGGCGCGGAAGCGCGCGGAGAAGGCGCTGCCGGCTGAAACGGGCGCCGGCCTCCGGTTGTGCGCGAGTGGAAGCGAGGACCTATGTTGTGTGGCTAGACTACTGGCACTCTACCGAATCCAACGGCATGATCCGGAGGCATATCCATGAGAGCATCCTTGACCCTTCTGGCGCTGCTCGCGTTCAGCGCGTGCAGCAGCGAACCCGCCGTCGAAGCGGAATCTCAGCCGCCGATCATCCCGATCAGCGACTTCTTCGACAATCCGGAAGTCGCCGGAGCGCAGATCGCCCCGGACGGTGACTGGATCTCATACCTGAAGCCGGTGGAAGGAAAGCTCAACATCGTGATCCGCCGCCCCGGAGAGACGGCCGAGCGGATCATGACCCGGGACACCATTCGCCCCGTCCCGGGCTACGCCTGGTCTCAGAGTGGAGAACACCTGCTGTACGTCCAGGACAAGGGCGGGAACGAGAATTATCACCTGTACGCCGTCCCCGTGGCGGGCGAAGGCGAGCCGGAAGCCCGTGACCTGACTCCGTTCGACGGGGTGCGGGCGGTGATCTTTTCGTTGCCGCACTGGTCTCCCGATTCCGCTCTCGTCGGTCTCAACCGGCGCGACCCGAGTGCCTTCGATCCCCACTGGCTCAGGATCAGCACCGGGGAGTTGACCATGGCGGAGGAAAACCCCGGTCGAGTCAGCCGCTACATGATCGATCGCGAGAACCAGATCGTGGTCTCTACGGCACAGAGCCCCACGGGCGACAGCGAGATCCGCTACCGCGCTCCGGGCGCCAGCGAGTGGAAGCTCGTGGGCTCCTATCCGAGCACCGAGAACGTGAATCCTCTGCGGCTCCACCCGGACGGGCAGCGGCTCTACCTCTCCAGCAACCATGGGGATACGGATCTCGAAAGACTCGTCCTCCTCGACCTGGCGACAGGATCGGAGGAGCTCGTCGAAGTCGATCCGCAGGGAGAGGTGGATCTCGGTGGAGTGCTGTTCTCGGACATCGACGACGAGATCCTCGCCACCTTCTACGTCGGGGATACGGTGCGCATCTATCCGAAGCGCGCCGATATCGAGAAGGCCCTCACGGACCTTCGGGCCCTGAATCCCGGCTCGCCGAATCTCGGCGCCTCGACGCGCGACGAGCTCATGTGGATCGCCTCGTTCAACTCGCCGACCGACCCGGGCCCGACCTACCTGTATGACAAGGAGTCGGGGGACGCGGAGTTCCTGTTCCGGCCGCGACCGTGGCTGAAGTCCGACGAGCTGGCCGGAATGCGCCCGGTTTCATACGAGTCGCGCGACGGGCTCCAGATCCACGCCTACCTGACGGTGCCGAAGGGCATCGAGGCCAAGGGCCTCCCGCTCGTTCTCCTCGTGCACGGCGGGCCCTGGGCCCGGGACTCCTGGGGCTATCAGCCCGAAGCGCAGATGCTGGCGAACCGGGGCTACGCGGTCCTCCAGATCAACTACCGGGGATCCACAGGATACGGAAAGGCCTTTTACAACGCGGCCGAGCGCGAGTTCGGTGGGAAGATGCACGACGACCTGATCGACGGAGTCCAATGGGCGATCGACCAGGGGATCGCCGATCCGGAGAAGGTGGCGATCTACGGTGGCTCGTACGGTGGCTACGCGACGCTGGTCGGCGTGACGTTCACTCCCGAGGTTTTCGCGTGCGGCGTGGACTACGTGGGCCCGTCGTCGCTGATCACGCTGATCGAGTCGTTCCCGGCGTACTGGAGGCCCTTCCTGGAGGGCGGCTGGTATCGGTTCGTCGGAGACCCCGAAGTGGAAGCGGACCGCGAGGACATGCGCACGCGCTCGCCGCTGTTCTTCGTCGACCAGATCGAGGATCCGCTGCTCATCGTCCAGGGCGCGAACGACCCGCGGGTCACGAAGCTCGAAGCAGATCAGCTTGCTATTGCGCTTAGAGATCGCGGAATTGATGTAAAGTACATTCTAGCCGAAAACGAAGGACATGGCTTCGCGAATCCCGATAACCGGATGGCGCTCTACCGGTCGATGGAACTGTTCCTCGCCGAGTGCCTCGGCGGTCGAGTTCAGGAGGAGATCGATCCGGCGATCGCGGCGCAGATCGAGTCCATGACCGTAGACGTTCAAGCCCTGACGCTCGAGGAGTAGTCGGCAGGTAGTCCGCGCACATCTACAAGAAGAGTCCGAACGAGTGAATGTGATAAGCACTCGGCGCACGCTTGCGGCGCTGCTCGTCCTCACGGCTGCGGCCGGAGCCAGCGCCGCGTACGCGCAGGAAGAGGCCGACACGGGACGCGCCGCGCAGCCGGCCGCCCTCACGAACGCCGAAGTCGAAGCTCTTTTCCGGGCCCGCCAGGACAGCGCCCGCATGCGCTTCACCGAGGCCGACGTCGAGTTCGTCACCGGCATGATCTCGCACCACGCGCAGGCCCTGGTGATGTCGGAGCTCGCCCCATCGCACGGAGCCAGCCCGTCCGTGCAGACGCTCGCCGCCCGGATAATCAACGCCCAGCAGGACGAGATCGCCCTCATGCAACGGTGGCTCGCCGATCGCGGCCAGCCGGTACCGCAGGTGCGCGACGCTCACCTGGAGCACGACGCTCACGGCAGCCGCGAGCACCATATGCCCGGCATGCTGACCCAGGAGCAGCTGGAGGAGCTCGCCGCCGCTTTCGGGAGGGAGTACGACCGCCTCTTCCTGAGCTACATGATCCAGCACCACGCCGGGGCCGTCACCATGGTGGACGACCTGTTTGCCGTGGACGGCGCGGGACAGGACGGGGCCGTGTTCAAGCTCGCCTCGGACGTCCAGGTGGATCAGATCACGGAGATCGCCCGCATGCAGGGCATGTTGGACGCGTTGAACGAGTTGGCCGAGAGAGACGGCGGCCGTTGATCACCTTGACACAGGCCTCTGGTCAGACCCCCCGAAAAGGAAGCCCGATGAGTTCTGAAGCCCCCTTCTCTTCCCGCGCCGGGTCCCGACGGATCGCGGCGCATCTCAGCTCTCTGTGGCTCGCCCTCGGGATGGCGGGCCTGCTCGGCATGACGGCGTGTGCCTCTTCGGGCACGACATCGGCCGCCGCCGATCCGGCCCTGACCACCCCGTCCTCGGCCACCGAGCCGCTGAAGACGGTGCCGAGCGATGAGACCGATGTGAAGATGTCGACCGACCCGCGCGTCGGCCTCGGCGCCGGACTGCTGGACGCGGAAGAGGCGATCTGGAACCTGCGCCTCGTGTCGGCGACGCCGCCGCCCGCGGCGTTCGTCGGGGTGAGCAACTCGGACCTCGCGTTCACCGGCAAGTACGCCATCCAGGGCAACTACAACGGCTTCCAGATCTGGGACATCTCGGACCCGGCGGACCCCGTCCTCGTCAAGGGGTACGTGTGCCCCGCGTCGCAGAGCGACGTCTCGGTCTACAGGAACCTCCTGTTCGTGTCGGGCGAAGGCCTCGAAGGGCGCCTCGACTGCGGCACGGAAGGAGTGCAGGAGCGGGTCAGCGAAGCGCGGCTGCGTGGGATCCGCATCTTCGACATCAGCGACATCGAGAATCCGGTGTATATAGCGAACGTGCAGACGTGCCGCGGCTCGCACACGCACTCGGTGCTGGTGGACCCGAACGATCCTGAGAACGTCTACGTCTATGTTTCCGGCTCCGCGCCGGTGCGCCCTGAGGACGAGCTTCCGGGCTGCTCCGACGCCTCGCCGGGCGAGGACCCGAACTCGGCCCTGTTCCGCATCGAGGTCATCCGGGTGCCGCTCGCGAACCCGGAGCAGGCCGCGATCGTGAGCTCCCCGCGCATCTTCGACGACCTGGTCGCCCCGGAACGGCACGGCCCGAGCGCAGCCGACCTCGTGGAGATCGAGCAGGCCCGGGCGCGCGGCGCCTTCATCGGCAACCGCGACGGCCAGGACTTCGTCTTCCCCGACCAGTTCGCCGACCAGATACTCGCGCAGATGGTGGCGCAGCGTGGCGGAGCGGGTGACCCGACGGCAGCGGATAGCGCGGCCATGCGTCAGGCGATGCCGAGGATCCTCGAGCGAATCTTCGGCCCCGAAGACGAGGGAGACGGTCCGCGTCCCGGGCCCACCCAGTGCCACGATATCACCCTATACCCGGAGCTCGGACTCGCGGGCGGCGCATGCGAGGGCTACGGCTTTCTGATCGACATCAGCGACCCGGTGAACCCGGTTCGCATCGCCGCGGTATCCGATTCAAACTTCAGCTACTGGCACTCGGCCACGTTCAACAACGACGGCAGCTCGATCCTGTTCAGCGACGAGTGGGGCGGCGGCGGCGGACCGAAGTGCCGCGTGGACGACCCGATGGAGTGGGGAGCGGACGCGATCTTCACCGTCGCCAACGGCCAGATGGACTTCCAGAGCTACTACAAGATGCCGGCCGTGCAGACGCCGGAAGAGAACTGCGTCGCTCACAACGGATCGATGATCCCGATTCCCGGCCGCGACGTGATGGTGCAGGCGTGGTACCAGGGGGGCATCTCGGTGTTCGACTGGACGGATCCGGCGAACCCGGTGGAGATCGCCTTCTTCGACCGCGGTCCGCTGGACCCGACCCGCATGGTGATGGCCGGCTCCTGGTCGGTGTATTGGTACAACGGCCTGATCGTGAGCTCCGAGATCGCGCGCGGCCTCGACATCCTCGAGCTCACCGCGAGCGAATTCCTGTCGAAGAACGAGATCGAGGCGGCGCGGACCGTGACGTTCGATCACTTCAACGTGCAGGGCCAGCAGATGTTCGTGTGGCCGGCGACGTTCGCGCTCGCGCGGGCCTACGTGGACCAGCTGGAGCGATCGGGCGGCCTGAACGCGGACGGGCTTGCTTCCGTGCGCACCGTGCTGGCCGACGCTGAGAGCGCCGGGGCCCCGCAGCGCTACGCGGACCTAACGGAGCTCGCGACGTGGCTCGCGGAACAGGCGACGGGTTCGGAGGACTCCAAGCGGATGTATCGGCTGGCGCAGGTGGCGCGGGAGCTGGCGGCGGGCTAGGACCAGGCCGGTCGGCCTATCCTAACGTGAACGCGCCCGGTTCAGCGCCTGATCAGGTACGAGAACTTCAGGAAGAACTGCCGCGATGTCTGGGTCAGGCCCGCCTGCGTCGGCAGGTCCAGGTCGTCGCGCCGCCCGAAGTCCGTGTAGTCCGACGTGGCTCCCACGTAGAAGACGGTGAACGGGTTCAGCCTGTACGTGAGCAGAGGCTCGAAGGAAAACTGTCCGTCGAAGTCGTCCCACTGGAGGATCACACGCGCGAACAGCTCGCGCGTGAACTGCAGGCTCAACCGGGCGCGGAACACGAATCCCTTGAATACTTCGGTAGCGCCATCGTCCACGTAGAGGTCCGAGTACTGGACGGAAGGCTCGACGAGGAAGCGCCGCCAAAGCTTGAGGGTGCCGAACACCTCGGCGTCCGTTCCCTTCCCCTGCTGCGGCGTCTCGAGATTGCGGGCGATCCGGTCGCCATGCGACACGAAGAATCCGAGGCGCACTGGTTCGCTGAAGTTCGAGTTCGCGAACAGACGAGCATTCACCAGTCCGGTGAAGTCGGTGTCGCGGAATCGTTCGTTCTCGATCTCGATCGCCGGCTCCAGGGAGGTCTGGCCCTTGAGCTGCGCGTTCATCCAGGCCTGGAAGTAGTCGCTCTTCTTCTCGCCCCTCCAGTTCCACACCATCTGCCCGTAGATTCCGGGACCGATCCGGTCGATCCACGATGTTCCCGGCCAGAAACTGAGCCCCTGGAACATGGAGACATGGCGCAGGTCGTTTCGCGTCTGGAATCCGTTGTCGACCCTAAGGGTCGGGCTGAACTGCCAGTAGTCGAGATCGAACCTCCAGGTCCGGGCCCCGCGCTCCACGCTCGCGTGGACGGCGTTTCCCCAGTACGACTCTCCATCATAGGCAACCGTGTGCCGTCCGCCGTCGAACGTGAGATCGTTGACGCCGGAGGTAAGCGTGGTGTCGTTGGGCTCCCGCGTGTAGCTGCCGACGACCTGCCACTCGAAACGGTAGTTGGGGAGGAAGCGAAGCGACCCGTCCGCGCTCAGGCTCGTATTCGACCCGTCGTGGTCGGTGAACCGCCTGTCCGTGAACAGCGCGCCCGCGAAGGAATCCTCGAGGAAGGTCTGCTTGCCCCGGAAGATGTTGGAGACGCTCTGGCCCGTCTGGTTCACGTAGCTCCGTTCCTCGAGGGGGATGAGGATCGGGCTGTTACGGTCGACGCCACCGATGTAGCCGACCGTCGTCCGGTTCATGCGGCCGATCGCTTTGCCGACTATGCTCGGGTCGTTGATGGTGCGCGTATAGACCTGGTCCACGTACGTGGTGAACACGTCGCTTCCCTCCTGGAACAGCGGCCGTCGTTCCGGGAAGAAGAGCGCGAACGTGGTGTTCACGTCGATTTGCGCGGCATCGGACTCGATCTGGCTGAAATCGGGGTTCAGGGCGAGATCCGCGGTGAGCCCCTGCGGGAAGGAGTATCGAACGCCGAGGCTGGGCTCGGCCTCGACCCCGTCGTTCTCGAGGCCTGATCCGGGGTCGTCAGGGTCGACGATCCCGGAGGACTGGGATGCGACCAGCGTCGGCAGCAGCTCCAGCGCGCCCCCTGACTTCACGCCTGAGATCCCGGTCAGGGTACCGTACTGACACATGAAACACGGATTGTCGCGGTCGATCGCCGCCCAGGTGTGCTGCTCGCGGCTCCCGCGTGGACGCGTGCGCCAGAAGGTGGCGCGCCATTCCTGGTCCTCCCGGTCCGGGAAGCGGAGGCTCGCGAAAGGGACCCGCATCTCGATCACGTAACCCCCGTCCGTGATCTTCCCATCGCTGTAGTAGAGGAGATCGAAGTTCACGTCCTCGCCGCCGGTCGCGGAGTCTCGGGTATCGCCCTGCACCCCGAGCGGGTTAGCGAACAGGAAGACCGCCCAGCTCGCGTCCCCATAGGTGTCGAGGAGGATTCCGAAGTAGTCGTCCTGCCAGATCTGGTCGCGGTCGCGGAGCGACGCCCGGACGGTCGACGGGTCGTCGTGCGCGACGAGAGCGATGTAGAGATTGTCCTGGTCGTAGGTGATCCAGGCCTCACTGTCGACCTCGGGCTCGCCCATCTCCTCCGGGAAGTTCGTGGAGAAGTCGGTGACCCGGGCCGCGCCTACCCAGCCGGGATCATCGAGGACCGCATCAATCCGGATTTCACCTTCGGCGCGAGTGACATGAAGACTCGGCTTGATCAGCGGCTGGAATCCGGTGTCGGCGGCCGCGGGCCCTGGCGCCTGCTCCTGATCCGGGACCTGGGCCCGAGCACCGGTCACGCTGGCCACCAGCATGACCAGCACGACGACCGAGTTCCGAAGAACTCGCCCAGTCCTCAACGCCACCTCCGCGTCCCGGGAACAACGGCGGGCCCGTGCTATCCGCCTTCACTAGGTAGACACGGGAGGACGCGAATAGGTTGACCTGTGCGGGCCGCGGCGCGATCGAAGACGCGTCTGGAGCCACTTATAGAATACGGTTCGCTGCCGGCCTGGAGCGGGTCAGCCGCCCAGGGCCGTCACTACGAGCCGTCGGCGGCCTCCGTGGTCGCGGTGCTCGCACAGGTAGATCCCCTGCCAGGTTCCCAGATTCAGGCGACCCGCCGTGATCGGGATCGACACCGAGCTGCCCATTATCGATCCCTTGATGTGGGCCGGCATGTCGTCGGGACCCTCGACAGTATGCCGGTAGTACGGCTCGTTCTGGGGAACCGCCCGGTTGAAGAACGCCTCGAAGTCCTCGCGCACGGTGGGATCGGCGTTCTCGTTGACCGTCAGGCCCGCGGACGTGTGCTTGATGAATACGTGCAGGAGTCCAGCGTCGATCTCTCCGATCTCCGGCATCTCCCTCTCGATCAACGCCGTGATGAGGTGGAAGCCGCGCGGAAAGGCGGGCAGCGTGATCTCCTTCTGAGAGCTCTTCACGAGTCGTACGGGCCCGGATTCCGCGACTCCATGCGCCTGCCTGTCTCGCACCCGAATCCGGTTCGTCTACATGCCGTCGGTCAATTCCGTCTCGTGATACGATGCGGACATCCAGTGATCGCCGTGCCGCACGTAAACCGCGCTCACTGACACCTTTTCGGGCAGCGGCTCGCCATCGCACGCCCCCTTCTGCATGGCTTTGTACGTGAGAATCGCGGCGTCGTCCGACAGCTTGTGCGCCTTCCAATCGGAGAACTGCGCGTCCTCGAGCTCGCACGTGTGGTTAGCGATCACTTCCAGTATCGCGTCCTTCCCCGAAATCATGCCCCAGGATCCGATCTGCACCGAGTTCTTGACGATGCTTTCCTCGAACGGGACGGCGTCGTGGGTCGCCCAGCCGTGCCACAGGGAGCGTTCGATATGCTCGAGCTCATCGCTGAGATCGTCCTGCGAGTGGACAGGCGCTGGAGCCGCCGCGGCAGCGAGAGCGAAGGCGGCGAGGGCGAAGAACTGATTGGTGCGCATGCTTCCTCCTGGAGATGGCGGACTGACTCAGTGTTCACGGCCACAGAAACCCGGCAGCACGATTCGTGTCAAGGTGGGAAGAGGAAACCGGATGCGCGAGTATCTAGCCCGCACAATGTCGCAAGACTCCTCACGCGCCCTATATTCGGCCAGTTGCCATTTCCGCCCGGCAAGATCCCCCGGACGCGCCGTGGCATACTTTGAGGGTGCGCCGGCGGGCGGCGCCGTCTTCGGAGAGGAGCGCCCACAACGTGATCCAGACACTGCTCGAGCGGCGGGTTCCCCAGCTCACTGGCCTGTATATCGTCGCCGCCTGGGGCTTCCTGCAGTTCGTGGACTGGGCGGTGGACCAGTACACGCTCTCCCCGGCACTCATCGACTTTGTCGTCACCGCGCTCCTGGTTCTTCTCCCGATGATCGTCGTGCTCGCGTGGCGGCACGGGGCGCCGGGGGCGGATGCCTGGACGAAGGTCGACGCGGCGGTGATCGGCCTCAACCTGATCGCCGCCGGGGGACTCCTGCTGCTCGTGTTCAGCGGGCAGGAGCTCGGCGCAGCCACCACTGTCAGGCTCCTCGAGGACGACGATGGTAACACGGTCGAGCGAGTCATCCCCAAAGCCTCCTTCCGGCGCGACGTGCTGGTGTGGGACTTCGACAACGAGACGGGCAATCCGGAATTCGACTGGCTGCAGACGGGCATGGTGATCGGGATTACCGCGGACCTCGCCCAGGACATGTTCGTGACGACCGTGGAGGCCAGCAATCCGAGGGTGCGGGAGCCGATCGAAGAAGCGGGCTTCGAGCGGCCGGTGGGACTCCCGCTCACCCTGAAGCGGCAGGGGGCGGATCGGCTGAGCCTCGGGCACTTTCTGGACGGCACCCTGGACCTCGACGGCGACACGTTGGTGGTCGAGACCCGTCTGTACGAGACCCACAGCGCCCGCCAGGTCGCCGCCCATACCTACCGTGGCACCGACCCGCTCGAGATCTCGGACCGAATCTCGGTAGATCTGCGCCGCGGCATGGGCATTCCGGACTGGCAGATCGCGGAGTCGGTGGACCTCCCGGCAGCCGAGATCATCTCGGAGTCGCCGCAGGCCCTGCGAGCGCTGAGCGAGGGTCAGCAGCTCTACCGCGCCAATGACATGGCCGCTTCGCGCGTCAAGATGGAGGAGGCCGCCGCGCTCGACTCGACCAGCGCCGTCGCGCTCCTCGGTGTTGGCCAGCTGTCTCTCCTGATGGGAGATCAGCAGGCCGCCCGGGAATCCTTCGCCGGCGCTTCGCGCTACGCCTATCGGCTGCCGGAGCGCATGCAGCTCAGTGTTCGGGTGATGGACCAGCTTCTGCTTCAGGCGGATCCCGAGGCGGCCCTCCGTACGGGACGCTACTGGACGGAGATCTACCCGCAGGACGCAGCCGGGAGGCAACTTCTCGCCGCGATCTACGGCATGAAAGGAGACACCGACGGGCAGATCGTCCAGTACCGGGCCCTCCTCGCCATCGACTCCAACGACGTCGAGTCGATGAGCGGCCTGGCGGCCGCCTTCCGCGCCAAGGAAGAGTACGACAGCGCCCTGGTGTATTACGCACGCCTCGGCGAGCTGCAACCGGGCGACGTAGACACGCACCTGAACATCGCGGCCACGCTGACCAGCCTCGTCAAGTTCGACCAGGCCAGGGAGCAGCTGGAGCGGGCGCGGGTGGCCGCGCCGGACGAGCCCGACGTGCTGAACCGGATTGCGCGACTCGACATGCGGGAGGGCCGCTACGAGGACGCGGCTCGCCGAGTCGAGCGGGTGAGTTCGCTCGCGCGGACCCCGCAGCAGCGCTACGCGGCCGCCGGACTCGAGGAGACCCTGTACTACGAGCGCGGGCAGTTCGGCCGCCTTGCGGATGCGTACCGGCGCCGGCTCGAGGCGGCCATCGAGCACCTTCCGCCCATTCAGGCCGTGGGCGCGATGGCGGCCTCCGAATACCTGATCCACGCGGTCGATGCGCGACGCGAAGCCGACGCCCTCTGGCAGCTCGACAGCCTTCGGAGCAGCGTGGAGGCGCCGTGGAGCTCGACCACGGACAGGGCGGCCGTCCGGATCCACCTGGATACGGGCGACATCCAGGCGGCGCGAGAGTCCCTCGACGGTCTCCGGGCGCTGGTTGACGCGTTCGGCGCCGCGCCCGTCCGGACCGCCTTGAACACCTGGGTTGAGGGAAGGATCGCCGCGCTGGAGGACGGAGACTGCCGCCGCGCGTTGGACAGCTACGACGTGGCGCACGAGCTCGTGCCGCGGTCATCCCTCTATCGGGCGTGGCGTGCCCGCTGCCTGACAACCCTCGAACGGTGGGACGAAGCGAAGGCCGAAATCGGCTGGCTGCTCGAGCGTTTTCCTGGCTCGGCCAAGTTCCGGCTCGATGCCGCGCGCCTGTATGCCGGGCAGGGCCGGACGGCCGACGCGGTCGCGGAAGCCGAGGCCGCGCTCGACATCTGGTCCCTGGCGGACCCGGACTTCCGGCCCGCCCGGGAAGCGCGGGCGTTTTTGGAGGAGCTAGGGGCGGCGGGCTAGTCTCCGGCCCGGCCGCCGTACCCTTGTCGTGGGGTGGGGCTCCGCCCAAAAGGTCCGTGAAACAGGTGGGCAGCCCTGAAGGTATTGAGGTCTATGCGAACCGCGACGCCGCGAGCACTCGTCGCCCTGGTCTTGGTCCTGTTCCCGGGGTGCGCCTCGGCGCAGGAAGAGGCGCCGGACGCTGAGCCTGTGTCGGGGGAGGTCGCCGCTGACGAGGCGGAGGCGCCTGATGAAGATGGCGTCTGCGTGCGCAATGCCACGGTCACCGTCCACGTGCGTAACCAGAGCTCCATGGACGTGCAGATCACGTTCGGCAATTACCGGGCGGGGCGCGCGGCCGAGGGGTTCTCCCGGACCACCTACAATGTGCCTCGCGTCCACCTGCAGCGCTCCGTCCGACTGCAGATCCTGCGTGGCGGCCTCCAGCTGGGTGCGGCGCCGGAGATCCAGACTGAAGCGGTGTTCTGCAACGACGCCACGCTCGTGATCGGGCCCAGACCCCGCTATAGCTTCTTCTACGGCGATAAGCTGTCCGAGCCCGTCCCGGAGCGAGAGGCTGAGGAGGATGCAGAGGAGGCGTCTGAGGGAGAGGCCCCAGCCGATAGCACCCGCAGCTCGGCAGAGGGCCAGCGCCCGTCTAGCTGACCCGCGCTCTCTCTTCGAGCCGCCGCCGAGCGAGCGACGCGCTCCCGATGACCCCGGCTTGCGCGCCAAGCTCCGACCGTCGGAGGTCCAATCGCTCACTGGCGATCGGAATCGCGTGTGTCCGAATCGCCGACTCGACGGCCACGACGAGGCTCGGAACACCTTCTATCACGCCACCTCCGAGTACGATCCGCCGCGGGTTGAACACGTTGACCAGCCCGACGACCGCGGCGCCCAGATACCGGCCTGTTTCGGCCAGGAGCTCTATGGCGAGCGGATCTCCGGAATCGGCGGCTTCACTCACGTCCCGGCCTGTAACCTCACCGCCCGCTGCGGCCTCGAGCAGCCCGCGCCCGGCTTCGGGATCCGCCTCGATCGCCTCTCCCGCTCGCTCGGCGATCGCCCACCCGCCGACGTAGGCCTCGAGACACCCGCGGTTCCCGCAGCTGCACAGACGACCTCCGGTCACCACCGTCACGTGGCCGAGCTCTCCCGCAACGCCCCGATCGCCCGTGATGAGCCGGCCCCCGCTGACGATGCCGCCCCCGACGCCGGTCCCGACGAACAGGACGATCAGGTCGTCGATCCCGCGTCCCTCGCCGTGTCGCCACACGCCCCACGTGATCGCCCGCACGTCGTTCTCGATCACCACCGGGACTCCGAGGGCCTGCTCCAGCCGCTCTCCAAACGGAAAGTCCGTCCATTTGAGGTTGGGCGCCGAGTGTACCATGCCGGTCGCCGTATCGACCTGACCGGCCACGCCCACGCCCACCGCCCCGATGTCCGATAGATCGGGGGCGCAGGCGCGGATGCAGCGCACGATGTCGTCCACGGCCTTCGAGGGACCACCCTCCACGTCGGTCTCGAGGCGGTGCGACGCGACAGCGCGGCCGTCGGAATCGACGACTGCCGCCTGGATCTTGGTGCCGCCGAGATCCACCCCTGCTGTCAGTTCAGCTCGTGAACCAGTCAATGCGCCTTCCGATGTCGGGAGTCCAGATGGTTGGCCGTCGGGACAAGGCAAAGTAGCTTGAGGAGCTCGCACCGTCACCCGTCTCAGGAGACGATCACCCGTGCGCCCGCAGCCGGCGCCAGTAGCCCGTAGAGCGGATCCACGTCATCGTATTTGCCGAGAAATATCCGGATACCAGTGGCCTTAAACCATGACAATGCAACGTCTTATCGCTTCGGCTGCCTGCGTGGCTGCCACGGTCCCTGCTGGCTGCGCCGTCGCCCAGGAAGCGGCCCCCGCTGATTCCCACTGGCGGGACGGAGCCGTGTGCTACGAGATCTTCGTGCGCTCGTTCTACGACAGCGACGGCGACGGAGTGGGCGACCTCGAGGGCATCGTACAGAAGCTCGATTACGTCAACGACGGCGACCCCGACACGCGCACCGATCTGGGGGCCCGTTGCATCTGGCTCATGCCGGTCGCCGCCTCGCCGAGCTACCATGGCTACGACGTCACGGACTACTACCGGATCGATCCCGAGTACGGCACCAACGAGGACTTCAAGAGCCTCATCGAGGAAGCGCATCGGCGGGACATCCGGGTGCTGGTCGACATGGTGATCAACCACACGTCCAGCGCGCATCCCTACTTCAAGCACACGCTGCTCTACCCCGACTCCCCGTACCGGGACTGGTTCCGGTGGTCGGAGACGCGCGGGCCGGACAACGAGTACGGCGACAACAACTGGCGCCGTGCTCCCACGCGTGATGACTACTACTACGGTTTCTTCTCGCCTCGCATGCCCGACCTGAACTGGGAAACAGAGGCGGTGCGGGAGGAAATGAAGCGGGCCGCCACGTTCTGGCTCGGGGAGATGGGAGCCGACGGCCTTCGCCTGGACGCCGTACGTCATCTCATGGAGGATGAGGAAGGACGCTCCACCAACGTCCCCCGCACGCATGACATGTTGCGGGAGTACGGAACGTACGTGCGCGAGTCCCACCCGAACTCCTTCACCGTCGGGGAGGTGTTCAACGGAGGCGAGGAGTTCCTCGCCTACTACCCGGATCAGCTGGACGCCTACTTCGCTTTCGGAGTGTCCGACGCGATCCTGGACGCGGTAAAGTCAGGCTCGGCGGCCGAGCTGTACGACGAGGCTCTCCGGCTCCAGGAGACCGTTGCGAACGATCGCTGGGCCCCGTTCCTCCGCAACCACGACCAGGTGCGCACGATGACCTGGCTGCAGGGTGACGCCGAGCGCGCCGGGCTCGCCGCGAGCCTGCTCTTCACCCTCCCCGGGATTCCCTTCGTCTACTATGGCGAGGAAATCGGGATGACCGGCGACAAGCCGGACTCGCGCGTCCGAACGCCCATGCACTGGGAGATCGGGCCCGCGGCCGGTTTCACCGAAGGGGTGCCGTGGGAGCCCCTGCAGCCGGACTCACTCACCGCGAACGTCGAGGCTCTGGAGGCCGATCCGGGCTCTCTGCTGAGCCTGTACCGGGAGCTGATTCACCTCAGGGGCGAGAATCCGGCACTCGCCGCCGGTGAGCTGATTCCGCTCGATGCGGGCACGGCAGCCGTCGCGGCGTATCTGCGCCGAAGCGGGGATGATGTCGTGCTCGTCGTCGCCAACCTCGGGACCGCGTCTCTCGCCGGCGTGGCGCTCTCCTCTGACGCCGACGTGCTGCCACCGGGCAGATACGAATCGGAAACGCTATTCGGTGTGGGAGACGCGGCGCCACCGGAAGTCGGAGGCGACGGGCGGCTGGACGCGTACGTGCCCCTGTCCTTGCTCGAGCCGCTTCGGGCGTACGTCTTCCGCGTTTCCGGACGGGCGCGGCGGTAGAACCGGCGGACCACGGACGCAAGGGAATCGAGTGAGGGTCAACTAGAAATGATACCGCTCCCCGAAGAGGAGTACGTTTCCGACGCTGAGCGATGAGGCCCGGAAACGAGGGCTAGAGCAGGAGGTCGTGGACGGGTCAGTGAGTGATATGAAGAGACGCGAGTTCGTTCGACACACGGCCGCGGCGGGGACGGTTCTCGCCGTCGGGCCGACCTGGACGACCGGTTGCCGGGGCCGGCGCGCGCCGGCCGGCGCCAACCGCCTCGATTTCGACCCTGACTGGCAGTTCCTGCTCGGGGATGCCGAGGGCGCGGAGCTGAGCTCGTTCGACGCCACTGCGTGGAGCGGGGCGACCCTTCCACACACGGCGCACATCGAGAGCCTGGTTACCGGGGAGCCAGGCAGCGAGACCTTCCAGTGGCAGGGCACCTGCTGGTATCGCAAGACGTTCGACCTTGGACCGGAGAGCGAGGGACGCAAGGCATTCCTGCACTTCGACGGGGCCATGAACGTGGCCGACGTGTGGCTGAACGGTGAGCACCTGGGTCGACACATGGGAGGGTGGCTTCCGTTCGGGTTCGACATCTCGGAGCGAGCCGTGGCGGGCGAGGCCAACGTCGTGGCGGTCCGGCTCGATAACCGCGACGACCCGGTCACCGGGCCGAAGCCGCTCCCGCAGCTCGACTTCAACCCGTACCACGGGCTGTACCGGAGTGTGCACCTGGTCATCAAGGACCCGCTGCACATCACGGACCCGATTCTGGCCGACAAGCCGGCGGGCGGCGGCGTCTTCGTCACCTGCCCGGATGTGTCGCCCGAGACGGCGACGGTGCGCGCGCAGGTCCACGTGCGGAACGACGACGCGGCCTCCCGAGAGTTCCGGGTGCGTGCGTGGCTGCTGGACGCCGAGGGCCGGGTGGCGGTCGGCGGCGTCAGCGACCCGGTGAGCCTGGGTGCGGGCGAGGACCGGGCGGTGACCCGGGATCTCCGGGTGCTCGCTCCGCGGCTGTGGAGTCCGCGGACGCCCGACCTGTACACGCTGCGGGCCGAGATCGTCGAGGACGGGCGCGTGGTTGACGATGAGATGACGCGGATCGGGATCCGCCGCATCGAGATCTCCGCGAATGGCTTCCGCATGAATGGGGAACCTGTCTTCCTGAGGGGGACGAACCGTCACCAGGAGTACCCGTACGTCGGCTACGCGCTCTCGGACGCGGCCCAGTACCGGGACGCGCGGAAGATCAAGGACGCGGGATTCGACTACATCCGGCTGTCCCATTATCCGCATGCCCCGGCGTTCATGGACGCGTGCGACGAGCTCGGCCTCGTGGTCATGGACTGCATCCCGGGCTGGCAGTTCTTCAACCGGGAGGAGCCCGAGTTCACCGAGATCCAGTACGAGAACTGCCGCCGTCTCCTGCGGCGCGACCGCAATCATCCGTGCGTCATCCTGTGGGAGGTGTCGCTGAACGAGACGGACATGCCCGACGATTTCATCCGCGTAACGCATGAAATCGCGCACGAGGAATACCCGGGCGACCAGTGCTACACGTGCGGGTGGACCGAGGGGTACGACGTGTTCATCCAGGCGCGCCAGCACGGCGGCTGCCGCGAGGTCACCGATCGCGCCTGCGTGGTCAGCGAGTACGGCGACTGGGAGTACTACGCCCAGAACGCGGGTCTCGAGCAGGATGTGTGGGCCGACCTGACGCCCGACGAAGCCAACAGCCGGCAGCTCCGGTGGCACGGTGAGGCCGCCCTCCTCCAGCAAGCCACCAACTTCCAGGAAGCCCACAACGACAATCTGAAGACGATCGCGTTCGCCGATGGCCTGTGGGTCATGTACGACTATAACCGGGGCTACGCACCTGACATCGAGTCCTCCGGCTGCATGGACCTGTTCCGGCTGCCGAAGTTCTCGCGCGAGCTCTTCCGGAGCCAGCGGCCGGCGAGCGAACGTCTGCCTGCGGCGGAGTCGGGCCCCATGGTGTTCGTGGCCAGCCACTGGACTCCGGAGTCGAGCACGGACGTTCGAGTGTTCAGTAACTGCGATGAGGTCGAGTTGAGACTGAACGGTACATTAGTGGAGCGGCGGGAAGGGGACGTGGAGCGGATCTCAACACACATTCAACAACCGCCGTTCACGTTTCAGCTGAAACGTTTCGAGCCGGGTTGTCTGGAGGCAATCGGGTACATCGGGGGACGGGAAGCGGCCCGGCACGTCGTCCGGACGCCCGGCGCCGCGGAGCGGCTGGAACTGAGGCTGGACGAGAGCGGGAGGCCGTTCGGGGCCGGCGGCAAGGATGTCGCGTTCTTGCACGCCGAACTGCGAGACGCCGTAGGAACGCTAGTCCCCGACGCGTGGGAGAACGTGTTCTTCGCCGCGACGGGCGACGTCGAGCTCATCGGCGCTAACCCGTTCTCGTCCGATGCGGGCATCGCCAGCATCCTCGTGCAAACGGAAGCGCGGCAGCCCAAAGGCGCCGTGTACGCGCTGTGTCTGGCCCGGGATAGTGAACGGGTTCACATCTCGAGCGGGATCCTGTCCCTCGGCAGCGAGGCGGAGCCATTCGAGGTCCGGGCCACGACTGACGGAAGTGACCCGGCCCGAGGAGCGATCCACCGCGCCGGACCGGCGATCGGGGCCGAACGAGTGAGGGCGGCGATGTTCGTCGGCGGCCGACAAGTCGTCGAGGCCGATACCGAGGCGCCCAGCTTTAGAATCGCCGGGAGCACGGCGTCGGAGTAGTTCCTTCTTGACGATGAGTTGAGCCCATGAGATACGTTGCCCTAATCGCCTTGCTGCTCGCCGCTGCGTGCACGCGCGAACCGCCGAAGGATGTGCCGGAGACCGCAGCAGACCTCGAGGTCCCCGAGTGGGCCAAGGATGTTGTGTGGTACCAGGTCTTCGTGGAGCGCTTCCGCGACGGCGACCCGGCGAACGACCCGACTCTGGCCGACATGGAGGGGTCGTGGCCGCACGAGCAGCCCGCGGGGTGGGAGCCGACCGAGTGGACGCAGGACTGGTATCGGCAGGAGCCGTGGGCCGAGGCTACCGGCGAGCCCTTCTACCACACGGCGCAGATGCGGCGCTACGGCGGCGACCTCCAGGGCGTCATCGACCGGCTCGACTACCTGGAGGATCTCGGAGTGACGGCGCTGTTCCTCAACCCGATCAACGACGCGCCGTCACTGCACAAGTACGACGCTCGCAACTACAGGCACATCGATCGCAACTTCGGGCCCGATCCCGAGGGTGACGCGGCCCGCATGGCGGCCGAGAACCCGGTGGATCCGGCCACCTGGAGCTGGACGGCCGCCGACAGCCTCTTCCTCGCGCTGGTGGACGAGGTTCACGCGCGGGGCATGCGGATCATCATGGACTACTCCTGGAATCACACGGGCACCCAGTTCTGGGCCTGGCAGGATGTCCTGGAGCATCAGCAGACCTCTCCGTACTCCGACTGGTACGAGGTCAAACAGTTCGACGACCCGGCGACGCCCGACACTGACGAGTTCGAGTATTCGGGATGGGCCGGCGTTCCGAGTCTCCCGGAGTGGAGGAAGATCGGCCGGCCCGAGGGCGCCCGCAGCGGCGCCGTGGATGGCACGCTCGTCCCCGGCGTCAGGGAGCACGTGTTCAACGTCACCCGGCGCTGGCTCGATCCGAACGGTGACGGCGATCCCTCGGACGGGGTGGACGGCTTCCGACTCGACGTCGCCGAGATCGTGCCGCTCGGCTTCTGGCGCGAGTACCGGCGCGTGGTGCGGGAAATCAACCCGGAGGCCTACCTGGTGGGCGAGGTGTGGTGGGAGGAGTGGCCGGAGACGATGTTCGATCCCGCTCCGTGGCTCCAGGGCGATGTGTTCGACGCGGTCATGAACTACCGGTGGTACGAGCCGACGCGCAGCTTCTTCGCCGGCGCCCCGCCGGGGCTCACGGCGAGCGAATACGTGGCGGCCCTCGACTCGTTGATCGTCGGCATCCCGCCCGCCCATCAGCAGGCGATGATGAACCTGACCGCCAGCCACGATGCGCCCCGGTTCGGAACGTCCATCTACAACCCGGGCCGCTACAAGTACCAGGTGAACCCACGCGAGAACCCGGACTACCGGATCGATAGCCCGGACCGGAGGACGCGCGAGATCCAGGAGATGATCCTGGTGCAGCAGTTCACCTATGTCGGGGCGCCGCACATCTGGTACGGGGACGAGGTGGGGATGTGGGGCGGAGACGACCCCGATCCGCGGAAGCCGATGGTGTGGGGCGACCTGGAATATGAGGACGAGGCTTCGCACCCCATGGGGCTGCCGCGTGCGGCCGACCCGGTCGCCCCGGACCTGGAGCTATTCCGGACCTACCAGGATCTGATCGCGCTTCGCCGGGACCACGTGAGGCTGTTCGTGGACGGCGACCTCACGTGGCTGGTCGCAGACGATGCGAACGGCGTGCTGGCTTACCAGCGAGGCCTGGGCGATGAGCGAGCGATCGTCGCCTTCAACATCGCGGACGAGATGAGGGAGATCGAGGTCGAAGCGGACGGCGCCTGGGTCGAAGCGTTCCCGGAAACCGATTACGTTCGAACGACGAACGGGTCATTGACGCTCGACCTGCCGCCCTTCGCAGCGACCGTATGGCTGCGAGGCGGAGACTGAGGATCCACACACGAAACTTGCCCGCGTACCGGGCTAACCGGCCGCCCGGTCACTCTCCAAACGGCCGTAACCGAATCGCCTGTCCCCCGCCGGGCGCCAGCTGCAGCGACAAGGATGAGCTAGCGTCCACTATCTGCATGGAAATGTCGATCGGCAGCGGATTGTTCAGCCAATGGGCCCCTTCTCCGTCCGCGTAGATCTCGGCCACGAAGCTCTCGCCTTCGGGCAGGAAGGATAGCGTGATGTCGAAGGACCGCTCCTCCTCGTCCGTGATCGCCGCGAGGTACCAATCGGGGCTGTCCCGGTCCTTGCGGAGGACCACCACGAAATCGCCGATCTCACCCGCCAGCGTCGCGCTGAACTCCCAGTCCACCGGGACATCCCAGATGAACTGGAAGGCGGGCTGTCCCTCGTAGTTCTCGGGCAGGTCCGACGCCATCTGGAGCGGCGAGTACAGCACCACGTAGAGCGCGAGCTGCTTGGCGAGCGTCGTGCGCAGGCGCGATTCCTCCGGCTGGCGCGGCGAGCCGTCGGTCGACGAGATCAGGATGTCGAACACTCCGGGGGTGTAGTCCAGTGGCCCGCTGATCATGCGAGTGAAGTAGAGGATCGTGTGGTGCTCGGGGGGATTGCCTCCCTCCCGTCCCCACGCGTTGTACTCCATGCCCCGGGCGCCTTCCCGGGTCATCATGTTCGGGTACGTGCGCCGCTCCCCGGTGTCCTTGATGGGCTCGTGCACGTTGAGCATGATGCCGTGACGCGCCGCCGCCTCGATCACCCTGCGCCAGTGCCGCACCATGTACTGTCCGTGGTGCGCGTGACCCTCGGTGGTCTTGTCGCCGACGTAGCCGGTCTTGATCGCCCGGATGCCCAGGCGCTGGTATAGGGCGAACGCGTCGTCCAGCTGGCGCTCGTAGTTCTCGACACCCATCGAGGTCTCGTTGTGCCCGATCAGTGAGACCCCACGCTCGCTCGCGTACGCCGCCAGGCCCTCGAGGTCGTAGTCCGGGTAGGGCTCCGTGAACGAGAACAGGTCCGCGTTGGCGATCCAGTCGCCGTCCCAGCCCACGTTCCACCCCTCGACCAGCACGCCGCCGAATCCGTTGTCGGCCGCGAAGTCAATGAAGCGCCGCGTATTCTCGGTCGTCGCGCCATGCCTCGGTCCCGAGCCCCAGGTCACCTTGTTGATGTGCATCCCCCACCAGATGCCGACGTACTTCATCGGCTCGATCCAGCTCACGTCCTCCAGAACATTCGGCGGGTTCAGGTTGAGGCCGATGACGGACGGCACCAGGCCGGCCGCGCGATCCGCGATCTGGATGGTCCTCCACGGGGTCACGAAGGGCGCCTGGCCGCGCACTTTCACGCCGTCCGCCCACGGGGAAAGCGTGACTGTCAGTCGGCGCTCCCAGGAGCTGGTGAGGTTCATGCCCGCATAGTCCACCAGATTCGCCTCGTGAATGACCAGGTACAGCCCGTCGAGCGTTTCCAGCGTGAGGGGCGTGTGCACCTCCGGCAGCGTGCTCATCGGCGACGACCGGTACAGGAGCTCGTACCGGTGGGTCGGGTCGTTGGCGGGGATCCACCAGGCCCGCGGGTCGTCCGCCAGGTGGAACTCGGTCAGTTCGGCCATGATCTCGAACGCGCCGAGGCCTGGCTGCTCTGGAAGCTCGTACCGGAAGGCGACTCCGTCGTTGAAGGCCCGGAATGCGACAGTGAACCGGCGGCCCGGATCCCTCGTCTCGGCCACGGACACGCGCAGCTCGTTGTAGTGGTTTCGCACGTAGGCGACCTCGCCCCACGGCTGCTCCCAGAGTTGGTCGACCGAATCGCGCTCCGTCCCCGTCACCTCCAGTCCGTTGTGCAGCGGAGGCGCCTCCCGAAACTCGAACCCCAGCCCGGAAGGCAGAATGACCTTTCGTCCCTCGCGCTCCAGGCTGTAGAACAGGCCGCCCGCCCGGGTCTCGACCGTCACCACGTTGAGCCCATCGGGGGAAGTCACCTGGAGGGGCTCCTGCGCTTGCGCGTGGGTGCCGAAAGCGGCCGCCAGAACGCCGGCCAGTGCGGCCAGCGCGATCGCGAGTGCCGGGCCCGCCCGACGAGGTCGGCTCTCAGTCCCTGGTTTCGTTCTCGTCGTTCTCATCGTTCTCATCGTCGTCGTTCCTCGGGCTCACCCCGTTACGGTTTACCCGGCCAGTCCGGCCGTGCTGAACAGGAAGTAGAAGAGCAGCGCGGTGGCGATCACCGACACGCCTCCGATCTTCGCGATGCGCGACGTCTCCAGCGCGATCGCCGTGTTCTGCTTGAACACCACCGGCTCGGCCAACGGCTTCAGCAACGTGATACCCGCCATGACGATCAGGCACAGGGCGAAGCACACGGCCATCCGGTTCAGGAACTGAAGGTCGGGCACTGCCAGCTTCAGGAGTCCGTAGGCCACGATGTTGGTCAGGAGGCCCGCCGTCCCGCACACGGCCGGCCCGCGTCGAATCAGCAGCCCGAACGCGAACACGGCCAGGATTCCGGGCGAGATGAAGCCCTGGCCTTCCTGAATGATCGTGAAGATGCTGTTGCTGATGGCCGGGTTGCCGAGCTGCGGGGCGAGGAGAACCGCCACGATGCCGAACGCCACCACGGCGAAGCGGCCCACGCGCACCGTCGTCGCCTGGCTGGCCTTCGGCCGGATGAACTTCTTGAATACGTCCATCGAGAAGATGGTGGAGGCAGCGTTGAGCATGGCGGCCAGCGAGCTGACCACGGCTCCGAGCAGCGCGGCCAGTACGAAGCCGACGATGCCCACACCCTGGGGGAGGACATTGCCCAGGAGCTGGGCCAGCGCCGTGTCGTATTTGAACGCGATCATCTTTTCGGACGTGGTCAGTCTCCCCGCCGCCCGGGCCGCCTCTCGGACTCCCCGGTTGAACGCTTCGATTTCTACCGCCAGGCCCGGATTCACGGCGGCCCAGGATTGGTCCTCAGTGACGAACACCGTGAACACGCCGGACCGGGAGCCGTCGAACTCCGACCGAGTGATCGGCAGCACGTAGGGATTTCGAGTCGCGATCCCTCCCGCGGCCCCGGCATCCGGAAAGATGGCCAGCAGGTACCGGCCGGTCGGCCAGGCGGCCATCTCCTCTTCCGTCGGCGCTCCAGCCGTGTCCACGAACTCGGTGGCCGGGTTGGCGTCCAGGTAGATGGCCATGCTGCTGGCCGTGGCCCCGCGAGCCTCCAGGCGCATGTCCTGCGAATACAGGTTGAAGGCGATGATGCCGGGAACGACGATCACGAAGGGAATCAGGAGCTTCATGAGGGCCGCGAAGACGATGCCCTTCTGTCCCTCGGCCAGCGAGGCCGAGCCCAGAGTCCGCTGCGTGATGTACTGGTTCAGTCCCCAGTAGTAGAAGTTCGGGATCCACAACCCGATCATCAGGGCCGTCCACGGCAAAACCGTGTCCGATGCGGGTAGGAACATGTTCATGCGGGGCCGGTTGAGATCCCAGAACCGTTCGACCGCCCCCGCGTCGGGCGAGAGGGCCTGGATGCTGACGGCTCCGGTCTCGACGTTGACCACGGCCGCCGCCTCGGTGGCCATCCCGAGCTTCTGGAAGGCGAACCAGAGGATTACCGCGCCTCCCAGCACCAGCGCGCTGCCCTGGATCAGATCGGCCCAGGCGCACGCCTTGAGACCGCCCGCCGTGACGTAGGCCATCGCGATGACGCCGATAATCAGCGATCCGGTGGCCAAACTCACGGACATGCCGGCCTTACCCGCCAGCGTGCTGATGACCAGGGCGCCCGAATAGGTGACCGCCCCCAGGAGGAGCAGGTAGATCAGGATGGTGGCCACGGCCATGATCGTGCGCGCCGTGCCGCTGTACCGGACCTCCAGGAACTCGGGCATGGTGTAGATCCCGGTGCGCAGGAAGTACGGCAGGAAGGCAAACGCCACGATCACCAGCGTGATGGCCGCCATCCACTCGTAGCTCGCGATGGCGAGGCCGACGTGGCTGGCCGCGTTGCCACTCATCCCCACGAACTGCTCGGTCGAGATGTTGGAGGCGATCAGCGAGAATCCGATGAGCCACCATTTCAGGTCGCGCCCTGCGAGGAAGTAGTCCTCGCTGCCCTTCTCACTCCGGCTCTGGTACAGACCGACGCTGACCACGGTCACGACGAAGGCCACGAAGATCGTGATGTCCCAGACGGAGATCTGAAAGGATTCAGGATTCATATCGGTTCCCTATCATAGGGTTTGAGAGAATCGTCTCTTCCCTAACGCGGGCAGGGACCGGAACTTCCCGGTCAGCCCGAGCTTTCGAGTCATTCGTTTCGCACCCACACCAGGAACGAGCCTCCCTGGACCCGCAGGTCGTGCGTCCCACCGGGGATCACCGCGTACTCGCTCGAGACACCGGCGAGGTCGACGCTGCCGGTGCCCGCGACCTGGAGCCACTCACCGTCCGGCAGATCGAATCGGAACAGGCCGTCGTTGACGCCGCTGTTGGCCAGCACCAGCACCCGCTCGCCGACCACGTATCCGAGAAGCGTCTCCTCGTCCGGGGTGATCCAGCGGTAGTGCCCCTCGGGAACGTCCGCGACGCGGAATACGCTGCCGTAGTCCGACATGCGGAGCGCCAGGAGTCCGCGCCAGAAATCCCGTATGGCGGCCGCGTCGGACCCGGGAGCGAGGCTATCCCACAGAAAGCGGTTCGGGACCCGCACGTTGAATGTGTCGTCCCGCCCTTTGAACTGGATCGGACCGCCGGCCGCCTCGACCTCGAATTCCTCGAGGGGCGCCAGCCCCTTGGAGCGTAGCATCTCCGTGCCCCCGTGGATCACGACAGGGCCGGCCGAGGTTAGCAGAAGTCCGCCGGCGATGCGCATGGCGCCCATGTCCACGCCCTCGAGCCCGTTGTTGTCTTCGCCCAGGGCGTATCGATCGGCCAGGGCCCAGTTGTCGTGAATGTCGAGGTAGGAGATTCCGTCCGTGGAGAGCGGCTCCTCGTCGTAGTCGTTGGCCAGCGCCTGCATGGCCCCCTGGCGCGCGAATGCTGTGCCACCGGCCCATCCCCGATCGTCCTCGTCGAACGGACTCCCCTTGAATGCGTTGCGGGCATCGTCCTGGAAGAACGTGATCGGGGCGTTCTCCTTGTACCACGCCCACTCAGGGTTCGCCACCACGTCCGGGTCCGTGGGAGCGATCCAAGGCTCGCCGTAAATGATCAGATCCTCGGGAAGCTCTCGCTTCACCTTGAGGAGGGTCTGCTTGTCGATCTGCCCCGCCAGATCGATGCGGAAGCCGTCCACCCCTAACTCGTCCACCCAGTGCCGCATCTGGTCCACGATCCAGCGCTGCACCATGGGCCGCTCTTCGGATTTGGTTTCGTTACCGAACGGGCCGATGTGCTCGAGCTCCTCGTCGGTGCGGTAGTAGTACGGCAGGTCCAGCACGTTGAAGTTCAGCAGAATGTGGCGGTGGTCCATGTTCTCGCCGGTGTGGTTCGGGACCACGTCGATGACCACGGCGATCCCGCGCTCGTGGAACGCGCGCACCAGCGCCTTGAACTGTTCTCGCTCCTCGCCAGGCCCCGTGTCCCGAGATCGGAAGCGGCTCTCCACGGCGAAGGAGTGTGTCGTGCGATACCCCCACTGGTAGTTCTCGCGATCGATCCCCATGTCGCGGGCGAACGGATCGTCGGCGAACGCCGCCTGCCAGTCGGCGTCCGGGTAGTGCAGGTACTCCTGCACCGGCATGAGGTGGACCACGTTCACTCCGAGGTCCACCAAGTAGTCGAACCCGATCGGCTCGCCGTGCGTGTTGGTGAGGCCGGGAAGGGCCATGGCGGGCAGGGTTCCCGTCTCGACGTCGGCCACCGGAAGCAGATCGGTGAAGTCCTGGACGTGCACCTCGTACGCCACCACGTCTTGCATGGCTGGGCGGCCCCCGGCGAGCGGCGGAGGCGGCGGGCCGTCGCGCCACACCATCGACTTGCCGTGCGAATCGTCGTTGACCAGCGCGTAGGGGTCCGACACGTGCACCGGGTGCGTCTCATAGAACCAGTTCCCCGGATCGGCCGGACCGTGGACCGTGAAGTCGTACCACCTTCCCCGCAGATCCCCTTCCTCGGTGGCTTCCCATACGCCGTCCTGGTCCACCTCCATCTCAATGACGCGGAGGGCCCGGGCCGGTTCATCGTCCTTGTCGGCATACACGTACAGCCGCACGGCGTCCGCGCGAGGAGCGAAGAGGCGGAACGTGGTCACTGCGCCGCCGGCTGAAACAACGGCGCCGAGTTCCTTGTCGGAAAAGAGGTCCCGGAATAGCGGGTCCCGCCGCACCAGCGCCTTGTGGCCCCGGCCAGGGATCTCCAGATAATGGACGCGCATCGGATCCACGGCCTCCTCGGGCACTACCAACCCGGACGCGGCGTCGGCCCGTACCTGTGCGATCGGTATCTCGCGGCCTTCGCCGTCCGTCAGACGGAAAGCCGCGGCCGCGGGGGGCCGCTCGGGCCCGGTGAGCGTGAATCGGATCTCGGTGGGGCCGTGGATTTCGGCCCGGAGACGGGTCTCCAGTTCTTCCTCCAATACACTCACCTGCGCGCCGTCCTTTCCCGTGAACGCCTCCATGGAGGGAAGCGCCTTCCCGTCGAAATCGAACAAAGCAGCGTTCTCCCAGTGGGAGGGGACTCCCTCCACCGCGATCCACTCGGGGGACCAGTAGTAGATGCCGCGACCGCGTTCGCCGGGCACGTTTCGCACGGCCTCGCGCACGGCGCGGAGGAAGGCGGCCTGCCCCCCCACGGTAGGCGGAAATCCCTCGTGAAGATCCGCCTCCGTGCCGAAGATGTTCCCGCCCTCGTCCTTCGAATCCATCGTCCAGGGATAGGCGGTCTCAACCACATAGACGTCCCGGTCGTACCGGCTCGCGAGATCGGCGAGGTTGTGCCTCAGCTCTTCCAGGGTTCCGTGCCATTTGGGGTAGAAGGACAGGCCGATCACGTCGAATTCCAGTCCTCTTTCCTCGAGCCGATCGAAGAAGTACCGGCACATCTCGTTCTTGGCGCCGTTATCGAAGTGGATCATGATCTCGGGAGGCGTGTCCGGCGACGCGTCCAGGACGCCCTTTCGACCCGCGTCCAGAAGCGCCGCGAGGCGGTCCCACTGCTCGGGAGTGTCGTACTCACCCTCCACCTTGCCGTCCGGCCACAGTATTCCCGTGCGAATCTCGTTCCCGACCTGGACGATCTCCGGCAGTGTCCCCTGGGATCGGAGCGACTCGATGACGTCGTGGGTGTACTGATAGACGCTGTCCACCAGGGCCTCGAAGGCCAGGCCTTCCCACGCCGCCGGCTTGATTTGTTTCTCCGGATCGGCCCACCAATCCGAGTAGTGGATGTCGAGGAGGAAGTGCATGCCGGCGGAATCGATCCGCGCGGCCATCTTCTTCACCTGCTCCACCGAGTTGTAGGGGCGTTCGGGGGTGTGCCACAACTTCAGCCGGATGGAGTTGAAGCCATGATCCTTCATCAGGAGCAGAAGGTCCTTATCGCCGTCCGCATCCGAGTACGTCCCGCCCTGATCCTCAATCTCCGGGAGAAAGGAGATGTCGCCGCCGATCATGAATTCCGGCGTCTCGGCTTGCGGCGCGGAAGACTCCGCGCAGCTCGCCTGCAAGGCGAACAGGACTAGGAACCAAGTGCCTCGTACGTTCACCGGCTCACCGTCCCTCACTCAGGAGGACCAGCTCGTAGTCGGTCTCGAGCGTCATCTCCCCGTTCATGACCGTCCCCGTCTCCCCCGAGTAGGCGTCCACCAGCACGGTCCCCTCCGGGAACACTTCGAAGACAGGGACGGTCTTGGCGCCTTCTCCCTGGCCCATCGCCACGAGCACGCGATCGGAGAGCGTCTCCGTCTCGAGCGTGCGGCTGAAGATGTAGGGGTCCTCCTGGAGGCGCCGGTGCTCGCCGGCCCCCACGGCCGGATGGGCCGATCTGAACTGACCCAGCTTCTGCCAGTGCTCGAGGATCTCGACCGTGTACGAGCCGCGCTCCAGGTCCTGCCAGTTCATGAACGAGCGCAGGTTGGCGTCGCCCTCGGCGCCCTCCACGATCAGCGGCCGCGCAAGCTCGTCACCGTAGTAGATCTGCGCCCCGCCCGGTGCGAGAAGGAGACGCGTACCGGCGCCGAACGGATCCTCGCGCCGCCGGTCCCAGGGCGAGCCGTCGTCGTGGGAGCTGAGGTAGTTGAGGATCGAGACGCCCTGGAGGTCCCCCTCACGGAGGGCCGCAGCGTACCGCGTGAACAGCGCGTCAAGCGATTCCCCGCTCCGCCCCTTGAAGTCGAAGTTGATGAGGCCGTCGTACCCGTAGTCGAAGAAGTCGACCGTGTACCCGCCCCCGAAGTCGAACTCCCGCCCACCCCTCAGGCTGTAGTTGTACACCTCTCCCATCATGTAGAACGGGAGAGCGTCCATGACCCGGTCCGGGTGGGCTGCACGCCAGTCCGCCAAAGCCCGCTCGGCCTCCGCCTTCAGCTCGGCGCTGACCGACTTCTCGAAGTGCTTGGCCGTGTCCACGCGGTAACCGTCAAACCCGTACTCGCGCACCCAGTCGACCAGCCACTTGATGATGTAATACCTCGGCGCCCGCGGATACCCGGTGCGCTCGAAGAAAGCTTCGATCTCCTCGATTTCCTGCACCAGGCGACCCTCCGCCTGCCACTTCTCCAGCAGTGGACGGGGGAGCTCCACGGCGTCGTCGCTGCCGGTGAGGATGTCGGGCAGGTTGTCCACCAGGGCGCAATCCACCGTCGTCGTGTAGTCCCGATACTCGCACTTCGGGGCCATGCGCACCCAGTCGTCGGGCCACACGGGATCCTCGGCTGTCACCGGCCCGGTGTGGTTGATGATCGCGTCCATGAGAACGCGGATGCCGCGCACGTGGGCCGCCTCGACCACGGCGCGCAGGTCGTCCTCGGTACCGAGCGCCGGATCCACAGCCGTCCAGTCCCGGGTCCAGTAGCCGTGGTAACCGTAGCTCTTCCCGGTCCCTTCGTCGGTGCTGCCGTGGATCTGCTCCTGGAACGGGGTCATCCAGATGGCATCGACCCCGAGGGCCTCGAAGTAGCCCTCCTCCAGCTTCTGGAGCACGCCGGCGAGATCCCCACCCTGGAAGTAGCGCAGCAAAGCTCCGTCCCGCGCACGGCCCAGGGCCAGATCGTTGTCCGGATCGCCGTTGACGAAGCGATCGGTGAGGAGGAAGTAGACCGTGGCGTTGTTCCAGTACAGCGCCGGGTCCGCGACCGCCGCCGCGGTCAAACCGATGTCCGGGTCCGGCGCCTCGGGCACGGGAGCCTTCGCGCTGCACGCCGACAGGAGGCCCAGGCAGCCCAGCCCGCCGGCAAGCATCGAGATCTTCATGTCCAAACCACTCGTTCGCGGTTCACCTGCTCGTGGTCAGCCCGAGACCGCCGCCGCCACGTCGTCCTGGTCCTCCACGCGGAGCGTCAGCGCCGCCGCGAGCACCAGAGAAATGCCGCCGATGAGGAGGGCGTAGATGGCCTCTCCTCCAAAGAAACGCCCCACGAAGAAGCCCAGTATGGCGGCCGCCACGATCTGCGGGATCACGATGAAGAAGTTAAACACGCCCATGTAGTATCCCATCTTCGACGGAGGCAGGGACCCCGTGAGGATCGCGTAGGGCATGGAGAGAATGCTCGCCCAGGCGATCCCGACCCCGACCATGGAGCCCAGCAGGAGCCGCGGGTCCGAGATGGCGAAGACGGAGAGAAGCCCCGCGGCGCCGCACACCAGGCAGATCGAGTGCGCGATCTTCCGGTTGGTCTTCTTCGCCAGCACCGGGATGGCGAAGGCGACCAGCGCCGCGACGCCGTTGTAGGCGGCGAAGGCGACACCCACCCAGTTCGCGCCCTCGTTGTACAGCGCCGAGGTCGTGTCCGAGGTGCCGTAGATGTGGCTGGTCACCGCCGCGGTCGTGTAGATCCACATGGCGAACAGGGCGAACCACGAGAAGAACTGCACCCACGCCAGCTGCTTCATGGTCCGCGGCATGTCCTGGAAGTCGTTCATGATGGTGACGAACCCGCTGTCGTAACGGCCGCCCCGCTGCATGAGTCCACTGAGGACGAGCAAGACTCCGACGAAGGCCATGCCGGCCGAGAGGATCATCACCTGGTAGAGCGCCGCACGGGCCAGCCACGCGCTCAGCAGCGCTCCCACGGCGAGGAGAATCCCACCGAGACGCATCTGCCGGCCTCCGTTGGCCGCGTATTCCTCCGCCGTCCGCATTGCCTTGGCGAAGCCCTCACGCTCCTGGTTCTCCTCGAACGAGGCCATCTCCTCGGGTGAGTACTCCTTCGACCGGATGACCGTCCACAGTACCGCGACGAAGAAGACCGCGGCGCCGAGGTAGAATGAGAGGCGCACCGAGTCGGGGATCACGCCGTCGGGAGCTTCGTTACTCACCCCGAACTGGTTGGTGAGGAGCCATGGGAGGATCGACGCCACGACTGCGCCCGTGCCGATGAAGAAGCTCTGCATCGCGAACCCGATGGTCCGCTGCTCGGAAGGCAAGTTGTCTCCGACGAAGGCGCGGAAGGGCTCCATCGAGATGTTGATGGAGGCGTCCATGATCCACAGCATGCCGGCCGCTACCCATAGCGTGGGCGAGTTCGGCATGACGACGAGGGCCAGAGAGGCAAGGATGGCGCCGACGAGGAAGTATGGACGGCGGCGGCCCAGACGGTTCCAGGTGCGATCGCTCAAGTAGCCGACGATGGGCTGGACCAGGAGCCCGGTCACGGGTGCGGCGATCCACAGAATGGGAATGTTCTCCACGCTGGCGCCCAGCGTCTCGAAGATCCGGCTCACGTTCGCGTTCTGGAGCGCGAAGCCGAACTGAATGCCCAGGAAGCCGAAGCTCATGTTCCAGATATCCCAGAACGACAGCCGCGGCTTGGGCCGGAGCTGGACGGGGGCAGTGTCAGCGCGTGATTCCATGGTGGACCTGGGCCTCGCTAGTGGTGGGTCGGTGCTCCGCTCACTCGGGGTGCCGCGCTCGGTCGAGTCCGCGGATCAGCACGTCGACCTCCGGGTCGGCAAAGATCTCGTCGAGTAGCCTGCGCATCGGGCGCTGCCAGTTCGGGCGCTCCGAAGACCGCGTCCCGGGGAGGTTCACCCCCACCTTCTCGAGCCATAGATCCTCGATCCACGGGACGACGAGCGGACTGTCGGAGCGGCCGAGCCACTCGAGCAGCTCGGTCAGGAACTCCCGGGGCTCGTCGACGCTGCGATCGACCAGGGCGGCGAGCCGGCCGGTGGCGTAGGCACGCTTCTTCCGAACGCTCGGCACAGCCTTCTTGCGGAGCAGGCGGTGCCGGACGCGTTCCTCGATGTCGACTCCTTCGATCCAGCCCGCGAAGGTGGGCGTGTCGTGCGTGCCTACGAGGGCGATGTCGGCGTCCGTCGGCGGACCGAGCGTCGGGTCCTTCGAGGCCTGGAACTGCGCCAGGTACATCCCCCAGATCCGGTGGCGTGGAAGCGCCTCGTCGATCTGCGGTGGGACCGTACCCAGGTTCTCGCCCGCCACCTCGCATCGGTGTCGGTCCGACTCCAGTGCCAGGATGGCGAACAGCTCATCGTGCGGATACGACACGTATGTCCCCTGGTGCACGGCGAACCCATGCGGGATCCAGAACAGGCGGGTCCAGGCCATGACGTGGTCTACGCGGAGCACGCCCGAAGCCACCATCTGGTGCCCGATGGACGCCGCCAGGTACCGGTGACCCTCGAGGCGCGATGCCTCGGGAAGCACCGGGGGAAAACCCCAGTCCTGGCCGCTCGGGAAGCCCTCGTCGGGTGGAGCGCCCACCGACATCCCTTCGCCGAACAGAATCTGCCGGGACCACGTATCGTAGCCGTCCGGATGGACACCGACGGCCAGGTCGAGCCCTAGACGGAGACCGTCGTCCTCCAGGCGCCGCCGCAGGTCGGCGAGCTGTTGGCGCGCCATCGTCTGGGCCACAAGGTGGAAGCGCTCCTCGTCCGCATCGATGTGCTCGGGCTTCAAGGCTCCGTCCCGAGCCGCGGCCGGCCACTTCCTCCAGTTCCGGCCGAGCCGGGCCTGGGCGCCGCGGAACCGCGCGTACCGGACCAGCTCCGGGTCGAGAAGCGACGGGTCGGGTACCGGATGCCCGGCGAGGGCCGCGCGAACTTCGGCGTCAGCCCGGCTCACGTCCAGCGTCGCCCCGACTTCTGCCGGGCGGTGGTCCTCCCCGAGGTCCAGGATCAGTTCGGACCAGAACAGGCGGCTCACCGGTGAGTACGGGCTGGGCTCCGTCGGCGGCTGATTGAACGTGGGGAGCAGCGGCAGGACCATGACCAGGTCCCCTCCCCGGTCCCCCACCCAGCGGCACGTCGCCTCGAGGTCCCGAAGATCGCCCAGTGAGCGGCTACGCGCCGAACGCAGGGCCGCGAGCTGCGCTCCGAACCCCCAGCTCCGATGCGAACCGGGCCGACGCCAGGCATGCACGGGTGCGGAGATGACCGCGCACGTCTCGGATCCCGCGGCGGACTCCACACTGAGACCGTGGTATCCCAAGGGAAGCGTACCATCCGCCCGGATCTCGGCCCCGCGGATCTCGAGTGCGGTGAGGTCGCCGTCCTCGAGAGTCAGTTCAGCGTGGAACGGACCGCTGCCCGGGGCCGTGATCGGAGACAGGACTCCATCCCACGCGACGATGACCGGTGAAAGGCGGTCCGTGTCCCGGTCCGCCTCCAGCGCCCGTAGCTCCTCCGCGGCATCGGCGGGACGATCGATCGAGGCGCCGAGCGAGGCACACACGCGAACGAGCGTCTCGGGGACCACGGTGACCTGATTGTCCAGGCCGTCCGTGAAATGCGTGTAGACTCCCATCGCCTCGGCGAGGGTTTCCAGGGCTTTCTGTTCATCCATGCGCATGTATGGAGATGGAGGTCGAATCAGGGTTGTCGTTGCGTCCAGCCCGGCGGCGCCGGACCGGGATTATAGACGGGCATCGGTGTGAAGCGCGACTGCCTCCCCGGGCCACGTCTCCGTAACGTGCTTCAGCCCGGCCGCCGTTTGGCGGCCGGGCTGAAGGTTCGAGCTGCAAAGGTCGGCACTGCTCTGCCGGTATCAGTACCCGGGGTTCTGCTCCAGACGCGGATTGGCGCTCAGCTCCTGGGCCGGCAGCGGATACAGGTTGAAGATGTCTGAAACCGATGTGCCCGCCAGCGAGCCCCCCTTCCAGGACCACAGGTAGTCCCCGCCCGTGAACAGTCCGTACCGGATCAGGTCCATGCGGCGATGCCCTTCCCAGTACACCTCGCGGGCCCGCTCGTCCAGCACGAAGTCGAGCGTCAGATCGGCTTCCATGATGTTGCCGGTCTGGTCGCCGTACGCGCGCTCGCGGAGCGCGTTGATGTAGGTGACGGCCTGCGCAGTGCTTCCTCCACCACCCCGCAGTACGGCCTCGGCGTACATCAGGTAGGCGTCTCCGAGCCGGAACATCGGGTAATTGACGCTCACGTGATCGGCGTTCGATCCAAACTCACCGGTCGACGAAACGTTGATGTACTTGTGAGCCTGCCAGCCGTCCAGGAAGCTGCCCAGGTCGGTAAGCTCCATCCCATTCGTCCCCTCCGAGAAGAAGATTGCACGACTGTCGGGACTGTCTTCCGGATTCGGGAACAGGGTTATGATCTCCGGCTGGATCCTCAGCCCCCACCAGCAGCCGCTCAACCCAAGCGAACCTGCGTCCGCCGCCCCACCACACGCCGCGTGCGACATGAAGGTCGTGCCGCCCCACGTCCGGATGTTGTCCCCGTCCTGAGGGACGACGAAGATGAGTTCCGGCGAGCCCGCGTTGTCGATGAGGAAAAGTTCCCGGTAATCCTCGTGCAGCTGGTACGGACCGGCGATCACCCTCTCGATCTCGGTCAGCGCCTCGCTGTACGCCGGTGCCACCCCGTTCGTGTACACCTCAGACTGCATGTACACCTTGGCGAGAAGCATCGCTACGGCACCCTGGTCGGCCCGACCGAACTGGGCCTGGCCGACTCCCGGCAGTGCGTCGCGGATCTCGTTGAGCTCTTGAATGACGAACGCCAGCACTCTCTCCCGGGTCTCCTGGGCGGGCGGCTCCGCTCCGAGCGCATCGTCCTCGGTCACGAGCGGAATGTCTCCGAACAGGTCTAGCCCGTGCCAGTAACTGAGGGCGCGCAGGAACCGAGCCTCGGCGCGGAAGACCGCGATCTCGTCCGCGAGGTCCTGGTGTCCGCGCTCCGCCAGCTTGTCGGCCGTCGTCTCACGCAGGAACTCGTTAACCATCCCCGCCTGGAAGAACACCCGGTTGTAGGCGCCAGTGGTGAATGGATTGGCCGACGTCCAGCCCATCATGTTCAGCGGCCAAAGACCGGCGTCGTTCCAGCTGATCACGGCCTCGTCGGCTGGCAGCTCGTTCATCTGCCATAGAAGCCGGATGTACTGCGAGAATCCCTCGTCGAACTCCGGGTCGAGGTCCGGCTTACCGGCCCCTCCCTGTTGGCCCGTCGTGCCCAACCCGGCGTAGATCTTGGCAATGAACGCCTGGTAGGAACCGATGTCCTTGAACACGTTCGCGTCCGTCACCGTGCTCACGGGCTCCGTAGTGATGTCGCATGCCGCCGTTGCTAGAAGCAAGGCGGAAGCGACGGTCAGTGTCATGAGCTTCACGCTTTTCATGGCTCTGTACCTTTCGTTTCTGTCCACACTCTTCTCTCGCTTCTGTTTGCCTCTAGCCTCAGAACCGGACGTTGATGCCTGCCGTGAACGTCCGTGAACGGGGGAAGATGTTGTCGTCGATTCCTTCCCTCCCGGCAGTGGGGTCGATGCCGCTGTACCCGGTGAGCGTGAAGAGGTTCTGGGCCACGGCGTACAGGCGGACCCCGTTCAGCGCGCGCTGGAACGTGTAGCCCGCCTCGATGTTGTTCAGCCGCAGGTAACTCGCGTTCTCGACGTAATAGTCGGAGTCGTACTGCGGTTTGGAGAAATTGGTCTCGAGCACCGACGTGTGGAGGTTTCGGGGCGCTGATTGGTCCGTGAGGTTGTCGTAGAAGCCCCGATTGGAGGACGTATTGTTGTATACGTAGTTCCCGATCTCCGCCAGCAGCGTCAGGCTGAAATCGAAACTCTTCCACCGCATGAGCGACGTGTGACCGAGGACCCAGTCCGGGGCGGGGCTGTTGTACACCCGCAGGTCGTCCTCGTTGATGATCCCGTCGTTGTTCTGGTCGACGTACAGATCATTATTGTCGATGGTTCCGTCTTCGTTCGTGTCCTCGTAGATCGGGTTGCCCGAGCTGTCGCGGATGTGCTCGTACACAAAGAACGAGTTGACCTGCTCGCCCGGTGTCAGAACCTGTATGTTCCGACCAACGCCTCCGGAGATGCCGCCGACCCGGATCTGCTGCACTCCTGACCCGAGGAAGGGGTTGATCGCCGTCAGCTCGTTGGTGTTGTACGCGGCGTTGAAGTTCGCGTCCCACGTGAACCCGTCGCCCCGGCCCTCGATGAACATGGCGTTCAGCGTGACCTCGAGGCCGGTGTTCTTCATCGATCCGATGTTGGTGGTCACGGTGTTGGACAGGTTGGTCCCCGCCGCCACCGGCACGGTGAAGATCAGGTCGTCGGTGTCTTTGGTGTAGAACTCGATCGAGCCCCAGTACCGCTGGTTCTTGAAGCCGTAGTCGAGACCGAAGTTCCATGAGGAGGTCTCTTCCCACTTGATGTTCGGATCCGACGAGCTGGGACGGATCGTCGATATGAACTCATCGCCGAACCGCGCCCGTGCGAACTGGTCTCCGAACACGTAGTCCTTGTACTGCAGGTAGTCCTCCTGTGGCTCGTTTCCGTTCTTACCCCACGAGACCCGGAGCCTGAGATCCGACAACCACCCGGCTCCGTCCATGAAGGACTCCTCAGACATACGCCACGCTCCGGCGAAGGACGGGAACACACCCCATTCCTGGCCCTCGCCGAACCGCGAGGAACCGTCCGTGCGCACGGTGGCCGTGAAGATGTACCGGTCCTTGAACGTGTAGTTGGCGCGGCCGAACCACGAAGCCAGCTTGTGCTCGAAGACATCGAGAGAGGTCTGCTCTTCTTCCGACGCGGGAAGTCCGTCGATCCCGAGCAGATCGGAGCTGAGACCGCGCGACGCGAACCCCGGAATATCGGTTCGCCACTGCTGGTAGGAGTATCCGCCCGTTACGTTCAGGCCGTGCCGGCCGCCGTCCCAGTTCCCGACGTACGTCAGGAACGCGTCGCCCAGCCAGCTGAACTGCGACGGTGTGAGCCGCCTCAGCTCTCCGGGAGGGGGTCCGCCCTCGTCCTGGGCTTTGTTGATGGACGGCGCGAAGAACTTGTCCTCCTGATTGGTCACGTCATAGCCGAACCGGCCGGTTACCGACAGGCCGGTCAGCTTGGGAAGCTGGTACTCGCCCGTCACGTTACCGACACTGCGATAGCCCACACCCTCGACATCGATCAGGTTGAGTGCGCCCACCGGATTGTCGTTATCCAGCGGATTGGGCCATTCGAAGTAGCCGCCGAAGGGACTGGTCGCGTCCAGGATGGGCTGCGTCGGAGCGAAGTTGGTCGCGTCGCCCAGCACCGATATGTCCTGTGTCGTACCGGCGTTGCGGGAGCCGAGTACATTCGCCGACAGGCTGAATCGGTCGTCAAAAAGCAGCTGGTTGTAGGCGAAGTTCAGTGAGGCCCGCTCGAACTCGGAGCGCTGGATGATGCCTTCCTGGTTCTGGTATCCGAGCGACACCCGGAGGTCCATCTTCTCGCCTCCAACCGCGACCGCCACGGTGTGGTCCTGACCGAACGCCGACTGCTGCACCGCCTTCTGCCAATCGGTTTCCGTCGTCCCGAGCATGCCCAGCTTCTCCGGGGCGTTTTGCTCCACCGCCGTGCGGAACTGGGCGGCGTTCATGACATCCACGTCAGAGGCTATCGTGGAGCCCGAGAAGCTGCCAATGTAGGAGACCGTCGCTCCGGTGCCTGCCCTCGCACGGCCCGCCGTCGTCTCGATCAGAATCACGCCGTTGGCACCGCGCGAGCCGTAAATCGCGGTCGCCGAGGCGTCCTTCAGGACCGTGAACGACGAGATGTCGTTCGGGTTGAGGAAGCCCAGCGGGCTGACCCCGCTGTTCAGATCACAGGTCGGCGGCACATCCCCGTCGCACGAGAGCCCACCGCCGGCGTCCAGCGGGACGCCGTCCACGACGTATAGCGGCTCGTTGCTGGCGTTCACCGACGTTCCACCGCGGATGCGGATCGAGGCACGGGAGCCCGGCTCGTTGGATTGTGGGACCACCTGGACCCCGGCGACCTTGCCCTGGATCAGCTCTTCGGCGCTGACGAGGCGGCCCGTGTTGAAGGCCTCGGCCGGGACTTCCGTCACGACGCCGGTCTGATCTTTGGCCTCCAGCTCACCGTAGCCGACGGCTACAATCGGGGCCATCTCCAGCGGCGCCACCGCCATTCTCACCTCGATGTCGGTCGTCGTACCCGCCGTGACCGTGACATCGGTCTCGAACGCGCGGTAACCGAGTATGTTGGCGGTCAGCGTATGCACGCCAGCGGGAACGTTCTCCACGACGAAGAACCCTTGCTGCGCGCTGAGAACGGTCTGGCCGGCGACAGTGATCGTGACATCGTTGAGAGGCGCCATCATGCTGTTGTCAATGACGAACCCCCGGATCTCGCCGGTCGCCTGCGCCTGCAGCTGAGTTGCGCTCACAGCGGTCGCTGCAAGCAACACTAGGAAGTGTCTAACCCATTTGTTCATCGGTTGACCTCCACGGCCTGGATGGTGAGCGGAACAACCCGCCCGTACCGTTGACGGGTCAGTTTGACCGCTGTTGGGAAGTCCTGTCGAGCGAGACTACCCCGAGCATCAGCGTAAGCACCCTGTTTTCTTGGCGTTTAGGGGGATATGACACTCCCGCAATAAGGCAAGAGCCATGCCCGAAACAGGGGGATGACAATGGCACTACGGCGTTGTCTGAACGCACGCGCAGTGGACACTTCGGGGAAGGTAGC
>JBDGWG010000017.1:0-47757 GCA_039585235.1 Gemmatimonadota bacterium
TGTGAACCAAACGTTGTCGTGGCTCCGCAGCAGACCCAGGATCGCGCGCATCTTCTCCGACCGGAAGTAGGCCAGGAAAGCACCGCTGCCCGTGGTCTGTGCCGCCTCGATCCGATTTTCGGGGATCGCGTCTTTGGCCCGGTCGACAAACCAGAGTTCGGCCCGGGGATAGGCCTCATCCGACAGGCCGAGATAGATCACGGCGTCGGATTCGAGATCCACGGGGGAGTCCGAGTAGACCTGTACCTCGAACGCTTCGATCTTCGCGTAGAAAAACCCTTCCATGATTCCTCCAGGCCATGATTGGAGATCCACGGTACTGTACCCGGCAACACCTGACCAGATTCCGCGACCACCCGCTCGTGCGGGTGGGGCAGAGAATCGCTCCGGGGCGACCCGTGTGCGGCCGGCACCCCGCACAATTACGGATAGCACAAGTCCGTCTGCGAAATAGATTTCGAGGCGCTCGCGGAAGTGCCGGCTTCCGGCCGTCGGTGCGATTCCAAGTGTTTGGATGGGTCCTTTGACCCCCTCGGAGGATGGATGAGAGGCAGAGAGAGGACTCCCGGCCGCGGTCGGAGCATCGGCCTGTGGATTCTGGCATTCGTGCTCATGCTCTCGGCGGGCGTGTACCAGCGGTACACCGGGCCCACGTATCAGCTGCGGGGCTCCTACATCGTGGGCGACGAGGTCGTGAAGTACCGCCTGGTGCGCTCGGCCTATTCGACGGCGGACACGGCGGTCGTGATTCCGGCCCCCGCCGGTGTGGCGGGTGACCTGGTCTACCGCCGTTACCCGACGGAGGACGAGTTCACACGGGTTCCCCTGGTGAGAAGGGGCGACGAGCTCGCCGGAACGCTCCCGGCTCAGCCTCCGGCCGGCAAGCTGGAATACCACCTCGAGCTCATGACGGCGGCGGGTTCGGTCGTCGCGCCGGATACCGGTGAGAACGCGGTCATTCGCTTCAAGGGCTGGGTTCCGGTCTGGGTGCTCATCCTGCACGTGGCTTTCATGTTCTTCGGTGTACTGGTGGCCTGGCGGGTCGGTCTCGGCGCGCTGTTCTCCGGTGAGGGCATCCGGAAGCTCAGCTGGGCCGCCCTGATCCTGTTCACGGTGGGCGGGTTCCTGCTCGGCCCGTGGGTCCAGAAGTACGCGTTCGATGACTGGTGGACCGGTGTACCTTTCGGGTGGGACCTGACGGACAACAAGACGCTGGTGATGTGGCTCGCCTGGTTCTTCGCCCTGCTGGTAATCGGCAAGGGTGCGAAACGTGATGCGGACGAGGGAGGAACCTCAGGCGAGCGGAAGGCTCGGTTGGCAGTGGTAATCGCCGCGATCGTAACGGTGGCGGTCTACCTGATCCCGCACAGCATGGCGGGAAGCCAGCTCGACTACGACGCGGTGGATCGCGGGGTGGCGCCGGTAGACGCGATAGGCATCGGTTGAGGGGTCGGATCGGCCGGCTTTGCCAGGTTGGCCGATGGCTCGAACAGGAAGAACGGAACATGGTCGAGATTACGGCTGAGCTGGTGGGCGGAACCGGTGTGGCCCTGAGCAACGGCCGGCACACGTGGTCGTCCGACGAACCGCTCGACAAGGGCGGAGAAGACACGGGTCCCACTCCGTACGAATTGCTCCTCGGATCGCTGGCGGCGTGCACCCTGATCACGCTCGTCCTGTATACGCGGCACAAGGGGATCGACCTGGAAGCGGTCACGGCCCGCTACACACACGACAAAGTCCCGGCGCCGGAAGGTCAGAAGGGTCTCGTGGACCGACTCACGAGCCACGTGACGATCCGGGGCGCGTACGATGATTCCGTCAGGAAGCGCCTCGAGCAGATCGTCGGCCGCTGTCCGGTGCACAAGACGATCGAGAACGGCGCACACGTGGTGGACGAAGTGGAGTTCGTCGGCTGATTTGCCCGGCTCCCGGCGCGCCGCGCGTAGTCCTTGACCGGCTAGTCAGGACATGGCGGGCCGAAGTGCGCGACTGTATTATTATAGAAAGGTTCGCTGGCCCCACTGCCCCTCGCTGCCGTTCCAGTCAGAATCGCCGGTCCGCTCCCGGCGTAGCGCCCATTCAGCCGACGGAGGTGTGCCGTGAAGCCCCTGCTGTATGTCTCGATTCTCTTCCTTGCCTGTGGTCTCACCGGTTGCAGCAGCGACGATGGCGACAACGGGACGGATCCGGATCCGATCGTGATCGCCGACCTGGCCGGAGCGTGGGACTGCACCCTCTTCCTGGCGACCAGCACAGACGATCCGAACGTGCAGTTCGAGCTCATCGCGCTGGGCGGTTCTCTGGCTGTCACGGTTCAGCCGGACGGCTCGTTCACCGGCGAGGCGTCGATTCCCGATCCGGACACGGGGATACCACTGGTCGTGCCATTCGGAGGCACGTTCTCACTCGTCAGCCAGACGGTGCTCTCGATGCAGTTCGCGGTGGAGATTCCGCCGTTCCTGGAGAGCGGTACGGCAGAATTCACGCTGGTCGGGAACACGATGACGCTGCACCAGGAAGTCACGACGTTCGACTTCGATTTCGACGGGCAGGAAGACCCGGCGACGTTCGACGCGACGCTCGTGCGGTAGGCGGTAAGGCCTCCGGGCGCAGGGCCTACCTCGCAGGCAGCAGGATCAGCAGTGCCGCCGCCACTACGTGGGCGGTGCTGCCCGCCATCACGCACAGGTGCCAGATCGCGTGGCCGTACGGGATGCGGCGGTTCGCGTAGAAGTAGACGCCACCGGTGTAGGCCAGCCCGCCGATCGCGAGCCACAGCAGGGCCGCCCCCGGAAGCGCCTCGACGACGGGCTTGGCCGCGATCACGACGAGCCAGCCCATCGCCAGGTAGATCGCGGTCGAGATCCGCCTGAAGCGTCCGGTGAAGAACAACTTGAACACGACTCCTGCTGCGGCGAGGCCCCAGATCACCGCGAACAGCGCCCACCCCCACCCTCCGCGGACACCAGCGAGCGTAAAGGGCGTGTACGTGCCCGCGATCAAGAGGTAGATCGCCGAGTGATCCACGATCCGCAGTCTCGCCTTCATGCTGCGTTTCGGGACCGCGTGATACAGGGTCGAGGCGGAGTAGAGCACGACCAGCGTGGCGCCAAACACGGCGGCGCCCACGATATGGAAGACGTCGCCTTTCAGAGCCGCCAGCGTGACGAGCACGCCCGTGGCCGCGATCCCGCATAGCGTGCCGAATCCGTGCGTCAACGCGTTCGCCAACTCCTGTCGCCGGTGGCGCAGTCGCGCCAGCCGAATGCCTCTCACCTTCGTACTACTCCTTCGTTGAGTGCTTCCAGGTTCAAGTCCTTACGATAACCGCGGGCCAGCCTTCGCGGAACGCCCGGCTCCTGGAGCCCACGTCAAAATGTCAGACCTTCACTCGCGAGTCTCATTTGTCTACCCTTGAGCAGGCGTGAGTGTGGCGTGTTCACGGCCGGGAACCGTTTCACCAGTCTTACCGTTCCCACAATCGACAGCCCCACCGAGGCGGGGCGTATCTCTCAAGAGTCAGATCGAAGGCGCGGGAACCGGTCCCGAGGCTCGTACCGCGCAATGTCCCGTCAGTAGAAGGAGAATGAAATGAGGCGTATGACCTGGCTGGCCCCTGTGGCTGCGTTCACCCTGGTTGCCTGCGGTGGTGGAGATGCAGGCTCCGAGGCGGAGATGGCCGCGGCGAATCCCTGTGCGGCCAACCCGTGTGCCGCGGCCAACCCCTGTGCGGCGGCCAATCCGTGCGCCGGAATGGAACTGCCGGTCGATGCCATCCGGCAGGGCGACCGAGAGTTGGATACTCACGGAATGTCCTGGGACGAGCTGGCCGTCCAGGGTGCAGCGCTGTGGAACGACAAGTCGCTGAGCGGCACGGGCGCGACCTCGTGCAGCACCTGTCACAGCGGCGACGGCACGGCCATGATGAACGCCTCGTTCGCCGAACCGTACCCTCATCCCGTCGCCATGGCGAAAGACCGGGCCGGTCTCGATCAGGTGACCGCAGCGGAAATGGTCCAGCTGTGCATGGCCATTCCGATGGCCGCCGAGCCCCTCGACTACGGCTCCGTCGAGCTGGCGGCGCTGACCGCGCAGGTCGAGCAACTCCAGAAGACGTTCGATCCGTCGGGGACGGGTGGGATGAACCCGTGTGCGGCGAACCCGTGCGCGGCCAACCCGTGCGCCGCCAACCCGTGCGCGGCGAACCCGTGCGCGGCGAACCCGTGCGCCGCCAGTCGCTGAGGTCTACGACCGCGCTCTAATTCACGCGCGGCTGACAACGCAAAGGGCCGGGCGTCCACCTGGGACACCCGGCCCTTTCACGTCTTCTCAAACTGCGCGGCTACGCCCGCGGGCCCCGGTGCACGTGAGTGTTCGCCCCCCGGAGCAGGGCCTCCGCCTCTTCGCGCGCCGGATTGCCGTGGTTGGCCCGGCCTACATCGGCCATGGACGGCTCGAGCAGGAGCATGGCCAGCAGGGCCGCTCGCTCTGGAAGGCTGCGCACGATCACGTGCTCGTGCGAGGCGTGCGCGCCATCTCCCATCGGCCCCAGCCCGTCGAGGGTAGGTGCGAAAAGACTCGTGACGTTGCCGTCGGAGCCGCCGCCTGACGTGCCCTGCTGCAAATCGAGGCCCAGCTCCTGTCCCGCCCGGTGGGCCGCCTGCCACAGATGCTGGTTGCCCGGCGTCCTCTCCATGGGAGGCCGGTTCACTCTCCCGGTCACCACGAGCTCCGTGCCCGGTGTCGTGGATTCGAGTGACAGGATCTCCGCCTCGACCCGGCGAGCGTCCTCGAGCGTGAGCACCCGCACGTCCACGGTCGCTCGGCTCTCAGGGGCGACGATATTGGTGCGCAGCCCTCCATCGATCGTCCCGACGTTTACGGTGACTCCGCGCTCGGCGTCGTTGAGCGCGAACAGTCGCTGAATGACCATCGAGAGCTCCAGGATGGCACTCGCTCCGCGCTCGGGCTCGAGGCCGGCGTGAGCCGCGCGGCCGAGGACGCGGATCTCGAAGAACCCGTTCCCTTTACGAGCCGTCTTCAGCTTCCCGGCGGGGCCGAGCGCCGGTTCCAGAACGAAGACCCGCTCGGACACCTTGGCCAGGCGCTTGATGTGCCGCATCGAGTCGGAGCTGCCGATCTCCTCGTCCGAGTTGACCAGAACGATCGGGGTTACCTCGGGCCGAAGGTTCAGCGATCGCAGGGCGCGCAGCGCGAACACGATGTTCACGAGTCCGCCCTTCATGTCATACGTCCCCGGTCCGTGCAGGCACCCGTCCTTCTCGACTACCGGCATGACGGCGAGAGTTCCAACCTCCCACACCGTGTCACAGTGCCCCACCATGAGCTGGATCGAGCTCCCCCTGGGCCTGGCGTGCGGTATGGCCAGCAGCTGGCCGCCCGAATCGACGCCCGGTATCGACCGGACCACGAAGCCCGAACGTTCGAGCTCGCGGCGGAGTATCGCCTGCGGGCCGGCCTGCGTCTCGGGGTCCAGGGAGGGCGATTCTGCCTCGGTGAGGCGGCGCAGCAGCCGCACCATTTCCCGCTCGCGCGAGAAGAGGTGCTTCAGGATACCAGGCCCGACGTTCAGGGCCACGGGCCTCAGCGCTCGAATCCGTCGGGAAGCGGGAACTGATACGTCTGCTCGATGGCGGCGAATCGCCACGGCTGCAGATAGGCCAGCAATGGAGCGTCGTGGATCAGATCCTGCCCATCGCGGTCAAGGGTGCGCAGGGAGTCTCGGGCTACGGCTGCTTCGACGATCCGGCCCACCACGAGGCTGTTCTCTCCGAATCCGTCCACGATTCGATCGAGCTCACACTCGAAGAACAGGTACGATTGCGCCAGGTGAATTCCGTTCACGCGGGTAGCGGGTCTCGTCTGCAGGGCTCCCAGCACCGGCTTCGCGCTGTCGTCGCACCTCGGCGCCGCGCACAGGCTGGCGAGCACGACCTGATCGGGCCGGGGCATGGACACGGTGAAGACGCCGTCCCTCTCGATGTTTCGATACGTCGAGTGGCGCGGCGTGCAGACGAAACCGAAGTAGTTCTGCCACCCCATGGGCGTGGCCATGTGCTTGGGCGCCAGGTTGGCCGTACCGTCCTCCTCGAGGGTGCCGACGACCGAAAGTGGTGACACCCAAAAAAACCTGTCCCAGATAGGTTTATCAAGATCTAACTTAACCAGAGTCTGAAGTGGTTTCACCATGTTCTCGGCCTCCCGTTCGGTTCGTCTTTACATCATGGCACCGGCGGCGGTAAATAGCCACATCGCTTTGAGCACAAGTTGGCGAGCGGCGTATACTACTTGGCGGACCCGTGAACAAAGGAGACCGAATGAAGACGCAGATCTCGACACGCGGCATGGATCTCACGGACGACCTGACCTCCCGCGTCGAATCACTGACGGCGGAGGTGGTGGGCCGGACGACAGGGCTGCAGCTGGCCAAATTCGTACTCGAGGAGCGAGAGGCGACGAAAGCCGTGGGCCTGGTGCTGTCGTGGGGCGAGAGGCAAGACACGGTGGTCCGACACGCCGAGGCCGGTGATTGGGACCGAGCGTTCCTGGATCTGCAGCGCCGCCTTGAACGGGCGCTGGAGGGCGCCGAGACGGTCGCGACTTGAAAGCCGGGCGGATCTGAAGCTAGACTTGATGGGCCCGGCCGCCCAGGCGGCCGGAGAACACACCATGGGGACTGCGCCCCTCAAACCATCGGGAACGATCGCCGTACACCGAGAGGAGGCGCCATGCCGCGGACCTACGAACTGGTACTCACCGGGTTTCACTTTCCTCGCAAGCTCCCACGCCGAAAGGCCAACTTCCGCTTCGTGGCGGACGTCCGTTACGTGAATGGGCGGGGCGAGCACGACACGGAGCACTCGGTGCTTCCCGACCTCGATCGGTATTGGGAGTGCGACCCCGAGCGGAAGAAGTCGTCCGAGTACGTTCGCGGACCCGAGAAGGGAAAGACCGCCTCGTTCGACATGTCGCGCATCGACGCGTGGGATCGTCTGGTCCTGCTGGTCCGCGGGGACGGGATTCACTCCGTCCAGTTCAAGGTCCTCGACGTCAACCGTGCCGACGGATGGGACCGGTTGCGCCGGGCTCTGGGCGACGTCGTGAGCACACTCGTCGGCCGGACTCGAGCCGCGGTGCCCGACAAGGCGTGGGTGGTGTCAGACTCCCTCGGGACGGCAGCCACTGATCTCGAAAGTACCCTGGTCGCGCGTCTCGCAGGAGGGGATAGGCCTCTGTTCCGTGGATCCACCCCCCTGTCGGCGCCGGGCGACTACGAGGTATCGGGAGAGGGCACGGAGGGTACGTACTCCGTTCTTTGCCGGCTCGACGTGTCGGAGGCCTGAGCCGAGCCAGTCAGGAGGTGGCCGCAGGCCGCCCGACGCCCCGGGAGAGGAGCCGCCAGGCAGCCCGGGCGGTGGGCCTAGCCGTCTTCCTCCTCGTCGTCATCCTCGGGCTCGTGGACGATCCCCCAGATGTTGTCCTTGTGTCTCGGGCATAGTTCCACGAATTCGGTGTACACGCTTGCTTCTGGGTCGCGGGCTCCCATGCGTGACACGGCTTCCGACCATGCTGTGTGAAACCCGTGCATGTTCTCGACCGCGAACCAGTCCATCACGTTCCACTCGTCTCCCCAGCCGTGCGTCAGGATCCCGAAACCCTGGATCATGCCCTCGTCCTCGAGCTCGTCCATCACCTCGCGCCACTCCCCGTTCAGCAGCTCCGCGGCCCGGGCCGTGTTGCCGAGCCCGCATTCGAAGTAGCGCATGACGATCATGTTCGCCTGGACTTCATCTTCCTCCTCCTCCTGGGCCATGGCGTTCGGCGCCAGGACGAAGCCGAGGGCGAGAAACGCGAGAAGCAGTGACCATACTTTCATTAGGTCCTCCCTTTGCGGAATGTGAAGGGGGCGCGTATACGACGACCGGCGGCTCAACGCCCGCGCGGTGTTCTCTATCCGGCTCGGGAGGCGTCTTGAATGTACTCTGATTCCCGGCCTCCGGTAAGTCGTGAGCGGTGCCCCGATTCGACCACTCCTTCCCGTGACGACCCTGTGATTCGAATCTCCGCCTCACGCCCTTGACGAACGGGTTAACAACGTTAATTTAACAGTGTTAACTTAACGACGTTAAGGGTGACTCCATGACAGAATCACAGATCATCGAGAAGGAACGATCCCGGGAGACGGAGACCGCCATACTCGAGGCCGCCCGGAACCTGCTGGCGGAGGGCGGTCTCGAGGCTCTCTCGATGCGGGCCGTGGCCTCCAAGGTTGGCCTGAGCGCGACCGCCATCTACCACTGGTTCCAGAACAAGGAGGACCTGGTGGACCGGGTGGTGCTGCACGGTTTCCGTCGCTCCGAGGCCTACATGTGGAAGGCGATCGAGGACCTCCCTGCCGGGTCGATGGATCGAGTGGCCGCCCTCGGAGAGGCATACATCAGGTTCGCGCTCGAGAACCGCGAGTACTTCAAGATCATCTTCGCCATCCAGACGCCGGCGCCGCGGCACATCGACGACGTACCGGGTCAGGGAGGATACCGGGTGCTTCGTCAGTGTGTGGTCGAGGCCATGGAAGCCGGGAACATCCGGCGTGTGGATGCCGACCTGGTGGTCCTGTTTCTGTGGTCCCTGGTTCACGGGCTCGTGACGATTTTCATGGCGTGCGATCCGAAGGATCTGCTGGCCGAGGCGGGATGCTGCAACGACGTGGATGAGAAGGATCTCACGCTCGAGTTGTTCGACCGGTTTCGGGCGATGGTGCGGATAGGTCTCGAGCCCGACGACCTGAGGGGAGGTGGTAGTGATGCCTGAGCAAGCGTCGAGGACACGACCACGTGCTTGTGTGCCCGCTGTTCTCGCGGCGATGGCTATAATGATCGGGGGAGCGGTCCGTCCTGCCCACGGCCAGGCCGACGACGGCACGGGAGCGGCCGAGGAGTCTCCCGTGATTCGCTGGGGCGGGCCTCTTGCGGCTCAGGCTGGCCTGGGCGAGACCCTGCCGCCAGGAGAATCCGACGCGCGCGGTCGCGTACAGGAGACCGATGGGACGGACGAGGATGTGCGGCCGTACACGCTCGAGAGTGCCGTAGGGATAGCGCTGCGCAACAACCGACAGCTGGCCGTGTCGCAGTACGACCTGGACGTGGCGAACAAACAGGTGTCCGAGGCCTACGGGGCTCTGTTCCCGGAGATCGATGGCTTCGCCTCGATGCAGCGCAACCTGGAGCTCCCGTCGGCGTTTCTTCCCAAGATCTTCATCGATCCCGACGCGGACCCGGATGAGCTGATTGCGGTGACTTTCGGAGCCGACAACCAGTGGAACGCGGGGCTGACCGTGAACCAGCCCCTGTTCGACGCTGGAGTGTTCGTCGGAGTGGGAACGGCCGGGTCGTTCCGCAACCTGGCGCGCGAGGCGCTTCGCGGATCGGCACAGGTTGTCGCTACCACGGCCCGGATCGCCTACCTGAACGTGCTTCTGGCCCAGGAGGCCGTTCGCGTCACCCAGAACAGCATCGAGCGCGTGCGCCAGACGCTGGAAGAGACTCGGGCCCTGAACCGGGCCGGCCTCGCGAGCGACTACGACGTCCTTCGGCTGGAGGTACAGCTGGCGAACATCGAGCCCAACCTGAGGCGCGCGGGGAACGAGGTGGACGAGGCCCGGCGGGTGCTGGCGATCGAGATGGGGCTCGGAGAGAGCGCGAGTGCCGCCGCGTTCGGCGAGCTCCACCGGATCGACCTGGCCCAGGGGGCGGCAAACAGTGAAGACAACGTCGCGCTTCTGACGTTCGCAGGTGTAACGGAGGCCGCGGAGATCGGTCGTGAAGAACTCGAGGTCATGGCACTGTCCTACCGGACCGACCTGCAGCAGGCGCGGCTTCAGCGAGACCTGGAAGAGGCGCGCGTGAAGTACGAGCGCACGCAGCTGTTTCCGAGCGTGAACGCGTTCTTCAACTGGGGACTGCAGGCGCAGGAGAACGGGGCGCTCAACTTCTTCGGCGAGAATCCCGATCAGCGCTTCACCACCTCGGCGGTCGGCGTGCAACTGGACGTTCCGATCTTCTCGGGCGCGCGTCGGTGGAACCGGGTCGAGCAGCGGAAGATCGGAGTGAGGCAGGCCGAAGAGCGAATCGGCGATCTCAGACAGCGAGCGGCGAATGACGTGGAGACGGTTCTGGCCGACCTGACCGAGTCCCGGTCACGCGCCGAGGCCCAGCGGCAGGCCGTCTCGCAGGCCCAGCGGGGCTTCGACATCGTGACGACCGAGTACCTGGCCGGTACGCAGCCGAGGCTCGAAGTGACGGAGGCCGAGCTGGCGCTCAGGCAGGCGGAGCAGAACTACGCACTGGCGATCTACGATTACCTTGTGGCGCAGGCGCAGCTCGACCTGGCGGTGGGAGTGGTACCGGTGGTGGATCCGGTAGTGCAGTCGATGATCGAGGGGGACATCAGGCCCGAAGACCGGATAGATCCGGACGGCGCCGACGATCCGACGTCCAATGACGACAGGGAAGGCGACCGATGAGGACGAGGCGATCCATGCGCATAGACCGAAGGGGGAGCCTCCTGGCGGCTGCGGGCCTGATGTTGGCGGCCCTCGGCGCGGGGTGCGGATCCACCGAAGGCACCGGGAACGAATCTGCGGCGGCTGCTGAGGCGGCCTACGTCAAGGTGGTGAATGTCGTGGTCCGGACGATGGAGCCCACGGATTTCACGAGCTACATACGGCTGACCGGTGTCGTCGAGGCCTTCCAGGACGTCGTCGTGAGCTCGCAGGAGAGCGGGGTGATCCGCCGGGTGATCGTGGACAAGGGATCTCGTGTGCGTGCGGGGCAGGCCATCGTAAAGATCGACGACGAGATCCTGGCCGCCCAAGTGGACGAGGCGCGCGCCTCCTCAGCCCTGGCGCGGGAGCGCTACGAGAGGCAGCGCCAACTGTGGGAGGACGAGGGGATAGGAAGTGAGATCGCGTTCCTGCAAACGAAGTACGACGCACAGTCGGCTGACGCGCGCCTCTCGTTTCTCGAGGCGCGGTTCGCTCGCCACACGATCCGCTCTCCGATCGCCGGCGTGCTCGACGAGCGCTATGTCGACGTGGGAGAGATCGTCGCTCCGGGCACGCCGGTGGCGCGGGTGCTCACGGTGGACAAGCTCAAGGTCGTCGGCGGAGTTCCCGAGCGCTTCGGGCCGTACGTGGCCGAAGGCGGCAACGCGGTGATCAACTTCGACGTGCTGCCGGGGCAAACGCTGGAAGGCAGGATCGAATACGTCGGCGCCGCGGTGGACGCCCAGAACCGTACGTTCCCGATCGAGATATTCCTGGACAATCCCCAGGGCCGCCTCAAGCCGCAGATGGTGGCGAACGTGAGGGTCGCGACCGAGCGCCTCACGAACGTGATCGTGGTGCCCCAGGACGTGGTTCAGCGCACGGAAGACGGGTACCAGGTATTCGTCGCGACCGGTTCCGGGGAGAGCGTGGTCGCGAAGGCTCGCAACGTGGACCTGGGACCGAGCTTCGAGAACGAGGTGGTGGTGGCGGGCGGGCTCGACGCGGGCGACCGGCTCATCATCACCGGCCATCAGTTGGTGGATGCCGGTGACCGCGTGAGGGAAGTGAGCGCGGGGGGCGGAAGATGAGCTGGTTCCGACGATTGTTGCGGCGCGATCGCCGCCGAGACGGCCGAGACCGCGACGAGGAGCGCCTCGCCGAGGGGAGTGCGGCGGACCGTCTTTTCGAGCGGAAGGATCCGCTCAAGGAAGACCTCAGTCGGTACAAGACGTTCTGGCTGACGGACTTCGCCGTCGACCACCCGATCAGCGTGCTGACTCTGCTCGTGCTGATCGTGATGGGAGGTCTCTATTCGTATCTCACGGTGCCGAAAGAGGCTTCACCCGACATCACGGTTCCGTTCGTCGCCGTGAGCACGGTGTACTCGGGTGTGGCGCCGGAAGACATCGAGACGCTCATTACCCGGCCGCTCGAAGAAGAACTGAACAAGATCTCCGACATCAAGACGCTGACCTCGCAGTCCGTGGAGAGTGTCTCCTCCATCACGGCCGAGTTCGAGGCCGGAATGGACATGACGGAGGCCCTCCAGCTGGTGCGGGAGAAGGTAGACATCGCGAAGCCGGAGCTGCCCGAGGCGGCCGAGGAGCCGGCGATCCTGGAGTTCAACTTCTCCGAGTTCCCGATCATGCAGGTCAACGTGTCCGGCCAGTACAACCTCGTGCGCCTGAAGGAGCTCGCCGAGGACATCCAGGACAAGATCGAGCAGATCCCGTCCGTGCTCAGCGTTCAGCTGTCCGGGGGACTCGAGCGCGAGGTCAAGGTCGACGTCGATCTCGGTAAGCTGAAGTACTACGGGATCTCGTTCACCGACGTCATCGAGGCGATCGCGTTCGAGAACGTCACCGTGCCGGGGGGCACGATCGACGTCGGCGACGTGAAGTACCTGGTCCGCGTACCGGGAGAATTCCAGGAAACCCGACCGCTCGAAGACATCGTGATCGAGGCGCCCGGGGACCAGCCGATCTACGTGCGGGACGTGGCCACCGTGGACTTCGGCTTCAAGGAGCGCGAGAGCTACGCGCGTCTCAACGGCAACTCCGTGGTCACCCTGAGCGTCAGCAAGCGCACCGGCCAGAACATCATCGAGACCTCGGATGCCGTCCGGGCGATCATCGCGGGAATGGAAGCCGACTTTCCGCCGACCACGCACGTCAGCATCACGTCGGATGCCGCCAAGTACGTGCGCAGCATGGTCAGCAACCTCGAAAACAACATCATCTCCGGCCTGATCCTGGTGGTGTCCGTTCTGCTGTTCGCTCTCGGAGTGCGGAACGCCTCGTTCGTCGGCGTCGCCATTCCGCTGTCGATGTTCCTCTCGTTCAGCGTGATGCAGATCCTCGGCTTCACCATGAACATGGTCGTTCTGTTCTCGCTCATCCTGGCGCTCGGCATGCTGGTCGACAACGCGATCGTGGTGGTCGAGAACATCTACCGGTTCCGTCAGGAAGGATTCGACCGCAAGACGGCCGCCAAGCTCGCCACCGCCGAGGTGGCCATGCCCGTGATCGCCGCGACCGCGACTACCCTGGCGGCCTTCGCGCCGATGGCGTTCTGGCCCGGGATCACGGGCGAGTTCATGAGCTACCTGCCCAAGACGCTCATGATCACCCTCACCGCGTCGCTCCTCGTGGGACTGGTGATCAATCCGACGCTGTGCTCCCTGTTCATGCGAGTGGAAGATGAGCCCAGGCCTCACCTGACGCGCGAGTTCAAGATCGGCGCCTGGGTAACGGCGGGCCTGGTGGCGCTCTTCGTGGCCGGCGGACGACCCCTGACCACGGTGCTGCTTGCCGCAACGGTTGTCGGGCTCATCCTCCTCAACCGGTTCGTGCTCGATCCCGCGGGACACTGGGTGCGAGAGCGAGCCCTGCCCGCGACCCTGCATTTCTACGAAGGGCGTTTGCGCTGGGCACTCCGGCACCGCGTGCTCGTGATGGGGCAGACCGCACTGCTGTTCGTGGGGGTCCTCGCCCTGTTCGCCGCCTTCAATCCTGGGATCGAGTTCTTCCCCGAAGACATCGCCCCTGATGACATATGGGTGCAGGTGGAGACCCCTGTGGGCACACGCGCCGAGGTTACGGACGCGATCGTTCAGCGGATCGAAACCGAGCTCGGGGGAATCGAGGGGCAAGCGGACTACGAGTCCGTCGTCGCGACCACCGGGTCGAAGATCGCCGACTTCGGGAGTCAGACGGGATCGCAGTATGCGACGGTGGCGGTGAGCTTCGTGGACTTCGAGCTGCGTGAGCGCGACACCAACGAGACCCTCGAGATGATGCGCTCGGCGATCGGAGGAGACGTGGCGGGCGCCACGATCACGGTGGACAAGCCCGACATGGGGCCGCCCACGGGCCGACCCATCAATATCGAGATCATCGGCGAGGACTTCGAGATCCTGAAGGACCTGGGGGACGGGATGGTCGCCCTGCTCTCGAACGCGGACGTCGCTCCGAAACTCGAGGGGCTGGAGAGCGACCTGGACGACGCGCGACCCGAGATCCGGGTCGAAGTCGACCGGGAGAAGGCGGCCCTGTACGGCGTCACGACCCTCGACATCGGCAACACGGTTCGAAGCGCGATCAACGGAACCGAGGCGTCCGAGTTCAGAGATGGAGAGGAGGAATATGACATCGTCGTGCGTCTCGCCGAGCAGTACCGCTCGGATCTCTCGTCTCTCGGCGACCTCACGATCGAGAGCGAGATGGAAGATCCCGTTCCCCTTTCCTCGGTGGCCACGTGGCGCGTGGAGGAAGGGTTCAGCGGGATCAGCCGGAAGGACCTGGACCGGGTCGTGACCGTGTCCTCGAACGTGCGCGCGGGCTACAACGCGAACGCCGTGCTGGCGGAGGTGCGGACAACGCTCGAGGCCTTCCGGACCCAACTTCCCACCGGCTACCGCCTGAGTTACACGGGCCAGCAGCAGGAGCAGCAGGAGTCCCAGGATTTCCTGTTCAACGCGTTTCTGTGGGCCCTGTTCCTGATCGCGTTCATCCTGATCTCGCAGTTCGATTCGATCCTGAAGCCCGGGCTCATCCTGAGCACGGTCATGCTCTCGACGATCGGTGTGCTGATCGGCCTTCTCATCTTCCGTATGCCGTTCGGAGTGATCATGAGCGGAGTCGGCGTGATCAGCCTCGCCGGGATCGTGGTCAACAATGCCATCGTGCTGATCGACTACATCCACGTGCTCCGCGATCGCGACGGACTGTCGGACCACGAATCGCTGGTGATGGGCGGGGTCACCCGTTTCCGTCCCGTCACGCTGACGGCGATCACCACCGTGATGGGGCTCATTCCGCTGGCGATAGGTCTCAACATCGACTTCAACCGGTTCTACCGAACCCTGAACCCGAACATCTTCTGGGGAGGGGCGCAGGCCGCGTGGTGGGGCCCGATGGCGATCGCCGTGATCGCAGGGCTGACGTTCGCCACGTTCCTGACGCTGATCCTCCTGCCCGTCATGCACTCGCTGCTGGACGAGATGGTGAACTTCGTCCGACGGCACTTCCGGGCGAATGGACAGGCGGCCCTCCAGGCGGATGCATTGGCGGAGTCGGCCGCAGTCACCGGAGACGAGAGGGAGATGGCCGCCGTATGACGTTCGCTCGCGCTGCGCTCACGTGGGAGCGGGGTGGTTCCGAGACTGCCTCGGTTCCTGCGTTCTAGCCGGCGAGGGCCCCCAGCATCCACGCGGCGCCGAGCGCGCCATAGATCCCGAGGATGTACCCGACCACGGCCATCAAGAGGCCCACGGGCGCCATGGCCGGGTGGTACACGCTGGCCACGATGGGGGCCGTCCCCGCGCCGCCGATGTTGGCCACGCTCCCGGTTGCCACGAAGAAGAACGGAGCCCTGATGACCCGGGCTACGGCCAGCATCACGCCCACGTGCACCGTAATCACCAGGACCCCCGCGAAGAAGAACGCCGGGGCGGACAACACCTCGATCAGGTTGCCCTGGGCGCCGATCGCCGTGAGCAGCAGGTAGAGCGCCGCGTACCCGATCTTGGACGCGCCCGCTTCCTCCAGGTTGCGCACCGGAGTGAAGCTCAGGAGGAGCCCGCCCGTGACGACGATCAACACGGCCCAGGTCGTGTGGCTGATGATCGTAGGATCTCCGAGCGCGGGAAGCGCCGCGCCGAGCCGTACGGCGAGTACGGCCCCGGCGAATCCGAGGCCGACGATGATCGCGATATCCCTGAGCTGCGCAGGCCGCCGGTGAGTGTCGAGCTCGGCGAGGGCCCGGTTGGTCTCGGCGACCGCCGACGTGTCGGCCTGGAGGCGGTGGTCGAACAGGGCCTGCCAGGCGCTTAGGAACAACAGCACGCCCATCCACCCATACCCGACGACGGTGTCGACCACGATGATCGGACCCATGATGGCGTCCGGAGTGCCCACGCTCTCGGCGATCGCGACCATGTTGGCCGTGCCGCCGATCCAGCTTCCCGTAAGCGCCGCCAGGCCCTTCCAGCCCTCCGGCGGGAGCCAACGGGCAAACGCCACGTACGCCACCTGCGCCCCGATCATGATCCCGATCGAGCCGGCCGTGACCATGATGAGGGCGGTCCGTCCGAGCTTGAGGATGCTCTTGATGTTCACCGTGATCATGAGGAGGAGCAGAGCCACGGGCAGCAGGTATCGCGTCATCCAGTCGTAGACCGGCGATGCCATGGGGATGATGCCCAGCGTGGTCGACAGCGTCGGCACGAAATAGCAGTAGATCACGGCCGGAGTGATGCGGAACACCTTCTGGAGGGCCGGCAGCTCGCTGATCCAGAAGATCGCGGCGAAGACTGCGGCCAGATAGCCGAATACAGCCATCGGCTCCTGGATGAGGGGAGTCATCGGCTGACGGCTACCCGCTGTCCTCGGTGCTCTGCCCTTCCGGCCGGGTCGGTTCCGGCTCCACTCGATTGCCGCCGCCGGCCTTCGCCCGGTAAAGCGCGGCGTCGGCGGCTCGCACCAGCTCGACGGGACCGCTCATCGTGGGCCCGGACACCGCGACACCGGCACTGACCGTGATTCGGGCTCCGGTGGGCAGTTCGTGACGGGCCAGGGACTCGCGCACCCGGTCCGCGTAGAGAACGGCTCCATCCATCCCCTCGGTCGGCAGAATGGACAGGAATTCCTCCCCTCCGAATCTCCCGGTCACGTCCGAGTCCCGGGTGTGGCTCTTCAAGATCGCGCCGAAGGCCCGCAGCACCTCGTCCCCCTCCGCGTGGCCGTGGGCGTCGTTGTAATCCTTGAATTGATCGAGGTCGAAAATCACGACCGCCATATCCGTTCCGCGCTGCGACGCTGCGAAGTGCGGGTTGAGAAACAGGTCCAGCGTACGCCGATTGGGTAGGCCGGTGAGCGAGTCGTGAAACGCGAGCTGCAGAGCCGAGGATTTCTGCCGTCGGAGGAGCTCGGCGAGTGCTCCGAGCCCCAGGCTGGCCGCGATAAATGCTACGGCGACACCTCCGGCGATACGCCAGTCCACATCGGTTCCTACGATCAGCGGCGGCACGATTTCGATCGCGATCATGAGCACCATCGCGATCAGAAGTCCCGTGGCCGCGCCCTCCCAGCCCCGGTAGTAGGCGAACAGGAATGCGGGCACGAGCGCGAGGAGCCACACCAGGCCCGCGAGATCGTCGAGGGAGGTGGGCCACACGATCGCCGCCAGGCCTGCCACGGCCAGCGCTGCGAGGCTGATGCCCAGAGCGCGCGGGGGCACGCCGGATTCCGTTGCTATCAAGTCTGGTTCGAGGTCGATCATCGTGAAGCCGGTTCGGTGTGGGGCTGGAATTCCTGCTTCGCGCCCAATACCTGCCCATGGCAACACCGCAGTATGGCGTGAGAACAAGTGGGCGCACAAGAACCCCTTACGGTTGCCACCCGTCCAGGGTGCCGCGATCTTGCCGGCGACATTTCGACGAAGTTCCGCCCGGACTCGCCGGTACGGCTCTGAAGCGCGAGAGATCATGCAGGGTGAATGGACAGTCGTTCGCATACGAGGGCACCGAGGACCTCCGTCACTCGATGGGGCCGGCTTCCTCAGCTGCGTCGCATCGATCAGGGGGACGATGGATGGGACCCGCTGGCACCATCGGTGGGTACCGGCCGTTGGAGGGAGCGCACGGGACGGACTGCGCGTCGAGTTTCCACACGGTTCGGCAGAGATGGAGCGGGTTCTTCGAGCGCTTGAAGGGAAGATCCCTCCACCGGAGTCCGTGTACGCGGAGCCACTGCGCAGGGAGGTGGACCTCGACGGCGTACAGACCGACGAGGAGATGGAGACCTGTCTGGAAATGCTCTGGCGGTACTCCGAGTTCGTCGTCGAGTTGCGCAGCCGGAACCGCGGTCTCACGACCTCGAGAATCGACAGCCTGACTCCCGGTGCGTTCCTGACGTTCGTGACCGGCAATCGCCGGCATCTCGAAATGGCGATGGAAGAGCAGGCCCTCCCGGCCGTTCCGGCGGTACCGTTTGGCAAGGCCATCGGACTGATCCGCGAGGCCGACCTCGAGTACCGGGTTCCCCCGAACAGCCGCGAGGAGGCGTGCGCGGCGGCCCGGATTCACCACCTCGCCGCGTGCACGTTCGCCTCGCGCTACTATCCGTTCTCCCGGATCGGATGAGCAGGCGGCTGGCGTTTCTCGGCGGGGCTGCCGCGATCATCGTCGTTGCCGCGGGGCTCGGGTACCAGGTCGGCTCTGGTCTGCGCGGTGGAGGCCCCGATCGTCCCAATGCCTGGACGGCAGGGTTGAATCCGCCGCCGGTCTGGCTGGAGATCCAGGCGCCCGACGTCGAGTTCCGCGACGTGGAGGGCGGAGTCGCCCGCCTGACCGATTACGCCGGCCAGATCGTGCTGCTCAACTTCTGGGGGACCTGGTGTCCGCCGTGCCGCACCGAGATTCCGCACTTGATCGAAGTCCAGGAAGTCCTCGCCGAGCTCGGCGGAACGATCGTCGGGCCGGCCGTGGACTCCGGGAGTCGTGAGGACGTGCTGAGCTTCGCCCGCGAGTACGGGATCAACTACCCGCTGTGGCTGTCAGACTACGAGACGGCCGTCGGAAGGTTCGGGGCCGCCGGCTATCCCTTCACGCTCCTGATCGACAGGGAAGGGATCATCCGGAAACACTACCTCGGCCCACAGACGGCGCGGACCCTGCTGCGCGATATCGGGGCGCTCGTGCTCCGCGGGTCTGAAACGGCGGACCGAATCGAAGGCGAAGTGCTCAGTCCGTCGAGTTGACCTCCGCATCCAGGAGCTGGCCTCGATACAGGCGGGCGTACATCCCTCCCTCCGCGACCAGGTCGGCATGCGTACCCTGCTCGAGTATGCGGCCATCGTCGATCACCAGCACTCGATCGGCGCGCTGCACCGTCTTGAGCCGGTGCGCGATGATCATCGTCGTCCGGCCTTCCATCACCGTTTCCAGGGCCTGTTCGACGAGCGCCTCGCTCTCCGTGTCGAGGCTGCTCGTGGCCTCGTCCAGGATGAGCATCTCCGGCTCCTTGAGGAAGATGCGGGCGATGGCGATGCGCTGGCGCTGTCCGCCGGACAGCCGGATGCCGCGCTCCCCGACCATGGTCTCGTATCCCCCCGCGAGACCCTGGATGAACTCGTGCGCGTGCGCGAAGCGAGCGGCCTGGATGACCTCCTCGGAAGTCGCTTCGGGCCGGCCGTAGGCGATGTTCTCGTAGACCGTGTCCCCGAACAGGAGGGGCTCCTGGGGGACGATGCCCACTGCCGTCCGCAGCTCGATGAGGGGGATGCGCCGCAGGTCGGTGCCCCGCAGAGAAATCACACCTTGAGTCGGATCCCAGAAACGAGGGACGAGGGCGGCCAGTGTAGACTTGCCGGCACCGCTGGGCCCGACCAGGGCCACGATCTCGCCCGGCCTGATTTCGAGGTCCAGTTTGCGGAGCACCCAGGGCTCATCCGGCCCGTAGCGGAACCAGACATCGCTGAACACGAGTCCGCCTGGATTACTGGCCGGCGGCAAGGCCTCGGAATGCCGCGGCTCCTTGATGGTCGGCTCCCTCTGGAGGAGGTCGAACACGCGCTTGGCCGCTCCCATCGCTTCCTGGTATCCGCTGTACAGGGAGGCCAGCGCGGTGATCGCGGCGGCGACCGAGACCGCGTAGAGAAGGAATGACACGAGTTCACCGGCTGTGATCTGGCCCTCGAGAACCAGCAGGCCGCCCTTCCACAGCACGACGACGATCCCACCGAACGCGATGAATGTGATCATGCCAAAGAAGAGTCCGCGAACGAGAGCCCTCTGGATGGCTGTCTTCAGCGCCCGTCCGATCCGGCTCGCGTAGCGCTTCTCCTCCCAGCCCTCGCGCGTGAAGCTCTGAACGATGGGAATCTGGGTGAACGCCTCCTCTGCGACCGCGTTCGACTCCGCCAGCTCGTCCTGCACGCGAGTGCTCTTCGCTCGCAGGATGCTCCCGAAGGCGTAGGCGCTGAGCACGACGATGGGGGCCACGGTGATCGTCGTCACCATCAGGTCTGTGTGCAGGATCGCCAGCAGGGTGAGAGCACCCACCAGGTAGAGAATCTGGCGCAGGAACTCCGCGAGCTGATGGCTGAGCACGGTCTGAAGCGTGGAGCAGTCCGACGCGAGCCGGCTGGTGAGCTCGCCGGAGCTGCGTTCCGCGTAGAAGCCGGGAGAGAGCGTGAGCAAGTGAGCGAACAGCTCGGTCCGGAGGCCCGCGACGACCCTCTCGGCGGTCGCGCTCAGGAGGAACACCTGGACGAAGTTGAACACCGCCTGCACGGCGAACACGATGAGCAGAAGCATGGCGATGGAGTTGAGCGCGGAGGGGTCCCGGTTCTCGAAGGCTGCATCCATCAGGTGGCGAACGATCAGCGGGAAGGCCAGTCCGATCGCGGCGCTGATCACCAGGGCGACGGCGGCCACGGAGAGGGCCGTGCGATGCAGCCTGAGCCGCGGCAGCAGCTGTTGCATCGCGAACAGCGAAAAGTTGGACCGACCCATTCGGGGCGTGATCATCGAATGACTGGATTCCCGGTTTCGTCGTTGGTCCGTGGCGTCTATCTTCCCGTCCATCGACGAGCGGAACCTACCGCTCGCCCGCCGTGCGCACCATACGGGTCAGGGCACTATTCCCGGCGATTCCGCCCCCGTGTCCTGTCTCGATCGAGGTTCTGGCGAGGAGAGGCGTATCGTGTCTGATTCGAACCGTTTGCGGACCTGGAAGCGGCTGGCGTGGATATCCGTTGCGGCCACGTTCTTCCTCATCACGTTGGGGGGGTTCGTCCGCATCAGCGAGAGCGGGATGGGATGCGGAGACGACTGGCCGCTGTGCAACGGACAGCTGGTTCCCGACCTGTCGTTCGCCACGTCCATCGAATTCGGGCACCGCATCATCGCCGCGATCGTTGCCGTTCTGGTGGTCGCGCTGGCGACCACTGCCCGCAAGTGGAGCACGTCAGGAGACCCGCTGTGGGTCCCGCTGAGAAGGGCCGGAGGCCTGGCTGTAGGCCTGGTCGCCGTCCAGATCGTCCTCGGCGCGGTTACGGTGTGGCTCGAGCTGCCGCCGGTCTCAGTGATCGTCCACCTGGGGACCGCGATGCTGCTGATGGCCATCCTGATCTCGGCGGCCCTCGCTGCCGGAGCACACAGGGCGGGGCGGTCGATGAAGTTCTCGGACAGTGCTTCAGGAGCTGCGTGGTGGACAGCCGTGTTCGGGTTCGTAGTCGTGCTGGCTGGTGGGCTGGTGGCCAACCTCGACGCGGGGCTTGCGTGCCAGGGGTTCCCGGCGTGCAACGGAAGCTGGATGCCCGCCGATAATCCGTTGATGCACGTCCACTGGGGTCATCGGCTGCTTGCGTACGCCCTCTTCGTATGGGCCCTGTTCCTGCCGGTGTTCGTGAAGAGACGCCGGGTCGGGGACCGGGGCGCGATGCGGGCAGCGATCACGGCTTCCGCCCTGGTCGTCCTTCAGCTGGCGATCGCTGCGGGGATGGTGTCCATGGCGCTGCCCGACTGGATGCGTGCGACGCACGTGGCGCTGGGCGCTGCCGTATTCGGATCCCTGGTATGGCTGGCCTGGACGGTGGCGAGGCCGACCGAAGGGGCACCCGTGAACGCCTGACCGCCGGTCCGGGTTGCCCCGGCTCCTCCTCGGATTCCCATTCAGACGGCCTGGAGAAGGGCGATGTGGCCCAGGCCTCCCGCCGCGCAGATGCTGACCATTCCCTTGCTTCCCGAAGGCATGCCGGCGAGCTCGATGGCGGCCTGGGACAGGATGCGGGCGCCCGTGGCCCCGAACGGGTGGCCGAGCGCGATGCTGCCGCCGTTCGGGTTGACGAGATCACGGGGAAACGGTCCGAGATCGACCTCGACTCCAGCCCGGTCGCGCAGCCAGTCCCCGTCCTCGAGGGCCGCGATCGTGCTCAGGACCTGGGCCGCGAATGCCTCGTGGATCTCCCACAGCGCGATATCTTCGTAACCGATGTCATGACGGACCAGGAGGCGCGGAATCGCGAGCGCCGGCGCCATGAGGAGTCCTTCGGTATCGATGTCCACGGCCGTCTGCTCCCAGTCCACCAGGAGCACCCTCGGCGAGTCGTCCGGCAGCCGACGAGCCCCCTCCGCGTCGGCCACCCACACGCTGGCCGCACCATCGGTCAGGGGGGAGGAGTTGCCCGCGGTGAGCGTTCCGGCGTCCCGATCGAAGACCGGTTTCAGACCGCCCAACTTCTTCAACGTCGAATCAGCGCGCGGCAGGGTGTCGGCGTCGATCGGGAACGTACCCGGCGAAACGAGAAGCGGCCGGAAGAAGCCTTCCTGGGCCGCCCGGATCGCGTCCCGGTGACTGGCTGCTGCGAGCTCGTCCTGCTCCTCTCTCCCGATACCCCACTCGCGAGCCGTGACCTCGGTGTGCTGGCCCATCGAGAGTCCCGTCGTGCGCTCCTTGACCGCCGGGACGGCGAGGCGGATGTCTCTCATCCGGATCCGTCGCAGCTGAGATACGATTCCTCGCAGTCCCTTTGCGGCGGCCACCCCACGGATCGAGCGGCTCAGGGTGCGGCTCAGACCGATCTGGGCGCTCGACATCGAGTCCACCCCGCCGCACAGGGCCAGGTGCGTGGATCCCGCAAGGATCTGTCCGGCCGCGTGCGTGGCCCCCGCGAGGCTGGTACCGCACTGCTGGATCACGGTGACCGCGGCCACGTGGGGGTCAAGTCCGGCGTCGAGCCATACCTCGCGGCCCCAGTTGCTGAGGGCCAGGGTCGGGATCACCGCTCCCCATACCACGAGATCGACGCTCGCGGTCGCGCCGGAGCCGGGCCCCCGGTGGCCTACGACCGCCTGCTGCACCACGGGCACGGAGAGCCGCAGGGGGTCGAGCGCACCGAGCTCGCGATCCATCTTCGCGAACGGGCTGCGCAGGGAAGGGAGGACGAACACTTCGGCCGGCGCTGACATCCGACGAGTCCTTTCAACTGATCGCCAGTGGAGTCGCGTCCTGCCGCCGGAGGGGGTGGGTGGCGCCGGGACCGGTCGGTCTGCAAGATGAGTCGCCGCCCGGACGGGCGCTACGGGCCCGCCCCGGCATGTCCGGGGCGCGATACCGCGTGTGGGCGTGGCAAGACCACGTGGCCGTTCGGGAAAGTACTGTAGATCAGACCATTTAAACCAATTCAATAAATGATGATACCGAGAGTCCGCTTCGCGCCCAGTCCTACGGGCTACTTGCACGTGGGCGGGGCTCGCACGGCCCTGTTCAACTATCTGTTCGCCCGTCATCAGGGCGGTTCGTTTCTGCTCCGCATCGAGGACACCGATCGCGAGCGCTCGAGCAACGAGATGACCGGCCAGATCCTCGACGCCATGGCGTGGCTCGGGCTCGAGGTGGACGAGCCGCCGGTCCACCAGGCCGACGGTCTCGAAAGACACCGGGCGGACGCGGACGCGTTGCTCGAAGCCGGCCTGGCCTACCGCTGCTTCGCGTCCAGGGAAGAGCTGGACGAGCTGCGGGCCAGGGCCCGAGATGAGGCCTTGCCCTTCCGCTACCGCCGATCGGGCTCATACGACGCGGTGGACGCCGAGCGCCGGGCCGTCGCCGGTGCGCCGCACGCCGTGTTCTTCGAGGTGCCCGAAGGCGACATCACGTTCGACGACGTGGTGCACGGGTCGACCACCGTGCGGGGAGACAGCCTGGACGACTTCGTCATTCTCAGATCCGATCGCACTCCCGTGTACAACATGGCGGTCGTATCCGATGACCTGGACATGGGCATCACGCATGTGATCCGGGGCGACGATCACCTGTCCAACACGCCGAAGCAGATCCTCATCTACAGGGCACTCGGAGCCGACCTGCCGAGCTTCGCGCACGTGCCGATGATCCTCGGGCCGGACGGCAAGCGCCTGTCGAAGCGTCACGGGGCGGCGTCGGTGGAGGCGTATCGGGAGGAAGGAGTGCTTCCCGAAGCCCTGGTGAACTTTCTCGCTCTGCTTGGATGGTCTCCGGGCGATGACCGCGAGCTGATGGAGCTTCCGGACCTCATCGAGGCGTTCACCCTGGACCGCATCCTCAAGAAGGCAGGCGTGTTCGACCCGAAGAAACTCGAGTGGTTGAACGGGAAGCACCTCGACGCGGCGCCCGCAGACCGGCTCGTTCCCCTGGTCCTCGACGCGATGGACGGCGCCGGGCGGGACGTGGCAAGCGCCGATCCCGAGCGGTTCCAGGCTGTGGTGAATCTGCAGAAGACACGCGCCCGGACGATCCCGGCGATTGCGGAGACGAGCCTCCGCTACCTGGTGGACCCGGTCGAGTACGACGAGAAGTCAGTGCAAAGGCACTGGCTCAAGGATCCTGAGGCCACGCGGGACGTCCTGGCGGCCGAGCGCGCGGTCATCTCGAGGGTGGATCCGTTCAACGCAGAGACCCTGGAGACCGGCCTTCGAGCGATCGCGGAGAACCGGGAGGTCGGCTTCGGAAGGGTGATCGGGCCGCTGCGCGTCGCGCTGCTCGGGGTACCGGACAGCCCGGGTATCTTCGACGTGATCCTCTTGCTAGGCCGGGAGCGCTCGATCGCCCGCATCGACGCCGGGCTAGCCGAGCTCGACCGCCTGACAGCATCGTGAGCGACACCGATCCGCACTGGATGGGGCGGGCCCTCGCGATGGCCAAGGAGGCGGCCGAGCACCACGAGGTGCCGGTGGGGGCCGTGGTTGTGGCTCCAGACGGAACGGCCTTCGAGGAGCGGAACCGCACGCGTGAGCTCGCGGATCCAACGGCGCATGCCGAAGTCCTCGCCATCCGGCATGCGGCGGCCCACCAGCGGGACTGGCGCCTCATGGGCCACACCCTGTACGTGACGCTCGAGCCCTGCGCGATGTGTGCGGGCGCCGTCGTCCTGTCCCGCGTCGAGCGCGTGGTGTTCGGGGCGCACGACCCCAAAGCGGGGATGTGCGGGTCGCTCGGCAATCTGGTTCAGCACGAGCGGCTGAATCACGAAGTCGAGCTCGTCTCCGGGGTGGGCGCGGAGGAAGCCTCGGCGCTTCTCAGGAGTTTCTTCGCCGAACGGCGATGACAGCGGGAGTCGAACCATGATCGAATCCATGGACAGACTCGTTCTCGTGGCGGGAGAGCTGCACGATCTATCGGGTCCGGAGCCCGAGTGGCCGGACGGCCGGGAAACGCTGTTTCATCAGCCCGGCTCGCCGCTGCCGGCGCGGGCGGACGTGGACGCGATCATTCCGCTCGTTTCGCAGCCTGTGGGCGAAGGCGAGCTGGCCGGCCTGCCGGCTCTTCGGGTGGTGGCCAATTACGGGGTCGGCTACGACCACATCGACCTCGCCGCTGCCGCGAGGCGGGGCATCATCGTGACGAACACGCCCGACGTGCTGACCGACGCTACGGCGGACCTGGCGATGGCGCTGCTGCTAGCGGCGGCGCGCCGCCTGCGGGAGGGTCTCGACCTGGCCCGCAGCGGCGAGTGGATGGGCTGGCACCCGACCCAGCTTCTGGGGATCGGACTTCAGGGCAGGGTGCTGGGCATTCTGGGCGCCGGCCGCATCGGAGTGGCGACCGCGCGACGGGCAGCCGCGTTCGGGATGGAGGTCGCGTACTGGAACCGGTCCGAGTCTCCGGCTATGGAATCGGACTCCCGCGGGCGGCGAATAGAGGACCTCGATGCGCTGCTGGCCATGGCGGACGTCGTGAGCGTTCACCTGCCGCTGACCGCGGAGACTCTGGGACTCCTGGACGCGGCTCGGTTGGGCGCCATGAAACCGGGTGCCATTCTGGTGAACACGTCGCGCGGGGCGGTGCTGGACGAGAGCGCCGTGGCGAAGGCCCTGCGCTCGGGCCACCTGGCAGCGGCCGGCCTCGACGTGTTCGAGAGCGAGCCGGAGATCCCGGCGGAATTGCAGGATCTTCCGAACTGCATCGTGCTCCCGCATCTCGGTAGCGCCACGCGCGAAGCGAGGCAGGCGATGTGGGATCTGGCGGCGGCGAACGCCAGAGCGGTGCTGTCGGGGGCCGAACCGCAGACGCCGGTGGACCTGCCGGTTGGCTGACCGACGATTCGGTCTTCGCCCGCTCCGCCTCAGCCGTCCGCCTCACCCTTCGCCCACTGCGGCGAGTCGAAGTCCTTCTTCCCGTAGAACCTGAGCAGTGCGAACAGGAACGCCGCGCCCAGCACCAGGGACACCCACACCGGGAAGCCGTACGCCGTCGGGATGTTGCCGATCGCGATCCCCACCACGCCCACGACCAGTGCATACGGAAGCTGTGTGCGAACGTGGTCCACGTGGTCGCACGCCGAGGCCATCGAGCTCATCACGGTCGTGTCCGATATCGGTGAGCAGTGGTCTCCGAAGATCGAGCCGGCGAGAACTGAGGCGGTGGACCCGATCAAGATCACGTAGGCCGTTCCCGCCTCGGGCTCCGCGGTGCCGCCCAGCGCCACGGCGAGCGGAATCACGATCGGCAGGAGGATCCCCATGGTCCCCCACGACGTTCCGGTGGCGAACGCGATCGAGGCGGCCGTCACGAAGACGAGCGCGGGAAGAAGCTGCGCCGGCAGGTTCCCTTCCAGCAGGCCGCTGATGTATGGCGCCGTTCCGAGGGCCTCCGTCACGGAGCCGAGCGACCAGGCCAGGACCAGGATGATTCCGGCGAGGAACATGGCCCGCATGCCACCGACGAGGCCATCGATCGCCTGGTGCATGGACAGGATCCTCTGCCCGACCGCGAGGACGATCGCCACGATGCAGCCCGCCAGCGATCCCCACAGCAGGGCGTCGAACGGACTCGCCTCGCCGAAGACCTCCCAGAGCGTGCCGGGCCGCCCGAGGTTCGACCGTCCCTGGAAGTAGAGGCCGGCAAGCACGACGAAGACCACGGTCAAAACCGGAAGCACGGCGTTGTACCAGCGCAGCGGCGCTCCCTCGACCGGCTCCATCTTGTCCGATCCCGCCTCGGACATGAGCATCGCGCCCTCGCGATGCAGACCCTCTCCTCTGGAAGCGCGGCGCTCGGCCTTCAGCATCGGCCCGAAGTCCCGCTGCAGGAACACGATCAGTCCCACCATCAACAGCGCCAGCAGCGGATAGAACAGATAGGGAATCGAGTGGATGAAGATCGTGAACGCGTTGGCCGACGTGAGCGCCGCTGCGGCTTCGGGCGTCGTGCCTGACTGCGCAGCCGCCGCTTCGAGTCCGTCAGCGATCAGTGAGATCTCGAACCCCACCCAGGTGGACACGAACACGATCGCCGCCACCGGCGCCGCCGTCGAGTCCACGATATAGGCCAGCTTCTCGCGTGACACTTTCATGCGGTCGGTGATCGGCCGCATCGTGTTTCCGACGATCAGCGTGTTCGCGTAGTCGTCGAAGAAGATCGCCAGCCCGCTCAGGTAGGTCGCCAGTTGGGCGCGCCTTGGCGTCGTGGCCAGTGGCCGGACGGCCTCCACGATGCCCCTGGTGCCCCCGCTCTTGCTGATCACGCCCACCATGCCGCCCAGGAGGAACGAGAACACCAGGATCGCCGCGTGATCGTAGTCCACGAGGACCGGGGTGATGAAGGTGTCAATCGCGCGCATCGTACCCGTGAACGGATTCAGGCCGGCGATGAAGAAGCCGCCGAGCCACACTCCGAGAAACAGAGAGGTCACCACTTCCTTGAACACGAGCGCGAGGACGATCGCGAGCAAGGGGGGGAGGAGGCTGAGCCAGCCCGGGAAAACGCGGGTCTCGAACGTGCCGATCAGAGTGTCCCGACCGCCGATCACGGTCAGTGGCAGGTCCTCGGCTCCGTCGATCGTCAGGCCCTCGAACTCGAACCGACCGCTGCCGCCCATCTCGACATTCTGTCGGGCGATGATCCGGCCCGTAGCGGTGCGGATCCGGATATGGCCTGCAGCCTGGACCGCCGTCGCCTCGATCGTCAGGTTGAAGCCCGCTCCCGGGACGACCACCTTCGGTCCGTCCATCGGCGGCAGGGCGGCACCTCGGACGACTTCCTGCGCGGGCGCCGGGGCCGCGCCGAGAAGCGCCAGGAGCACCAGGCCTGCCATCCACCGTCTCGACATGAAGACTCCTCCGCGGAATGAAGCCGGGAGACCGGCCAGCGGCGCCTCCGGCGGTCGGGAAGCTAGAGACGCGACCCTGCGCTTGTAAAGCGACCCGAAGGCCAGAAAGTGGCTCTCGATAGGCCTTTTTGAGGGCGTTGATCCGCTGGCAGCACCCCCGTATACTGCGGCGAGCGCGAGCCCTGGAGGACCGCCTTCACCCCGGCCGCCACAGAAAGGCGTCTCCGAATGTCGATCCGTGACGTAACGACTCTGCTGCTGGACGGTCCTGGCGTCGAGCAGACCCTCGCTCGCCTGGCCGGCGAGATCGCCGACGGTGGGGTCACCGAGGACCTGATACTCGTCGGCATTCGTCGTCGGGGCGTCGAGCTGGCCGCGAGGCTGGGGTCACTGATCTCGGAGACGACCGGAGCCGCGATCCCGACGGGAAGTCTCGACATCACCCTGTACAGGGACGACTTCGATCAGATCGGCCCGCGCCCCCTGATCGGCACGACGGAGATTCCCGGAAACATCAACGGGCTCCGCGTGGTGATCGTGGACGACGTCCTGTATACGGGCCGCACCGTTCGGGCCGCGCTCAACGAGCTCGCCGACTTCGGCCGACCGCGCCGGGTGGAACTTTGCGTGCTGGTCGATCGTGGGGGCCGGGAGATTCCGATCCAGGCAGACCACGTGGGGCTCGCGGTCGAAGTAGGTGAGGGGGAGCGGGTGGAAGTGAGCGTGCCTGAGCTGGACGACGAGCTGTCCGTCACTCTCGTCGTGTCCGCGGAGAGCGAATGAGCCAACCGAGACCGGAGTTCGAGCTCGGCAAGGACCTCGTGGGTCTCGAGGGGCTGTCGGGAGAGACGATCACGGGGATCCTCGACACGGCAGAGCCGTTCAAGGAAATCAGCGAGCGGGCCATCAAGAAGGTGCCGGTACTGCGTGGCAAGACGATCGTCAACCTGTTCTACGAGCCCTCCACCCGCACCCGCATTTCGTTCGAATTCGCCGAGAAGCGCCTCGGTGCCGACACCGTGAACATCAGTTCCGTCGGTTCGTCGGTCGTGAAAGGCGAGACCCTGGTGGACACGGCGCGGAATCTGGAAGCGATGCGGATCGACATGGTAGTGATCAGGCATCCCTCCTCCGGGGCCGCGCGCTTCCTGGCCGACCGAATCCCCTCCAACGTGATCAACGGTGGAGACGGCCAGCACGAGCATCCGACTCAGGGCCTGCTGGACATGCTGACCCTCCGAGACCGACTCGGCCGAATCGAAGGCCTCAAGGTCTGTATCGTGGGTGACATCGTGCACTCCCGGGTGGCCCGCTCGAACATCTTCGGGCTTCAGGCGCTCGGTGCGGAGGTCGCCGTGTGCGGCCCCCGCAGCCTGATCCCGTACGGTATCGAGCAGTTGGGCGTCCAGACCTTCTACCACATCGAGGACGCGATCCAGTGGGCGGACGCATTGAATATCCTTCGCCTGCAGCTGGAGCGGATGGAGACCGGCTTCATCCCATCGCTCCGCGAGTACAACCGCGTGTTCGGCGTCACACGCGCCAGGCTGGAGAAGGCGCCTCGTGACACGGTGGTCCTTCACCCAGGGCCCATGAACCGCGGAGTGGAAATCGATTCCGCCGTGGCCGACGGGCCTCAGTCCGTGATCCTGCCGCAGGTCACCAATGGGGTGGCCGTTCGCATGGCCGTGCTGTACCTGCTCGCGGGTGGTGTTCCGGGCGGGGCCGAGGCCGCGAAACAGGAGAGCGCATGAACAGGCCGATGCTGCTCACGGGCGGGCGCGTGGTGGACCCATCTCAGGGGCTCGACGGACCGGCAGATGTCCTGATCCGGGATGAGTCGATCGCGGCCGTGGGCAACGACCTGTCGGCGCCTGAGGGGGCGGAGGTAGTGGACGCCTCCGGCATGGTCGTGGCTCCGGGGCTGATCGACGTGCACGTCCACCTGCGCGAGCCCGGCGGCGAGCACAAGGAGACGATTCACACCGGGTCGCACGCCGCCCTCGCCGGCGGATTCACGACCGTGTGGGCGATGCCGAACACCGATCCGCCGATCGACGATCCGGCGGCCGTCGGGTACGTGCGTCTCGCGGCCCGAGCGGCACGCGGTACCCGTGTGATGCCGATCGGCGCGGCGTCGATCGGCCAGAGGGGCGAGCGCATGACGGAGATCGGCGAGCTCGTGAAAGCCGGTGCGGTGGCGGTCTCCGACGATGGCGCCCCCGTGTGGGACACGGGTCTCATGCGGCGCCTCCTCGAATATACCCAGACCTTCGGCATTCCGGTTCTCCAGCACGCCGAGGACACGGCGCTCGCCGGAGGCGTCATGAACGAAGGGGTGGTCGCCACGGCACTCGGGCTGCGCGGTCTGCCGAACGCGGCCGAGACATGCATGGTGGCGCGGGACGTCCAGCTGGCGGAGCTTACGGGCGGGCACCTGCACGTTTGCCACGTGTCGGCTCGCCAGTCCGTCGAGCAGCTTCGCCTAGCAAAGGAGAAGGGGCTCGCGGTGACCTCCGAGGTCACGCCGCACCACCTGATTCTCACGGACGAGATATGCCGGGGCTACAACACCGAGGCCAAGGTGAACCCGCCCCTGCGCACCGAGGAAGACGTCGAGGCCGTCACCCAAGCGCTGATCGATGGACTCATCGACATCATCGCCTCAGACCACGCGCCGCACACGTACGAGGAGAAGGAGCAGGAGTTCGACTACGCCCCGTTCGGGATCAACGGGCTCGAGACGGCCCTGGGACTGAGCATGCGGGCGCTCGTCGTCACCGGCCGGATCAGCGTCTCTCGGTTGATCGAGCGAATGTCCTGCGATCCCGCTCGCATCATGGGTCTCGAGGGCGGTACGTTGCGGACGGGGTCGCCGGCGGACATCGTCGTATTCGACCCGGACGAGCGATGGACGGTCGATCCGACGGATTTCAGGTCGAGAAGTCGGAACACTCCGATCGCCGGCTGGGAGCTCGTCGGGCGCGTGCACCGCACGCTGGTGAGTGGCGAGATCCGATTCACACGGGAGTGATGCAGGTCCGCGGGACGGCGCCGATGCCGGCGTTCCAGGCAAACCCATAGAGCCGAGGTCGTGATGGAAGCCGGACACGTGATACCCGAGGCAATCCAGGCCCTGCTCGAGAAGCGCGGCACGTTTCAGGACTGGCTGAGCCGCCTCGACGAGCTGGGCACGGATTTCCGCCCTGAAGTGGCGGAAAAGGTACGCTCCGACTACCGGGGCCGGCTGACCGAAGTCGAGAGCGAGCTGGCGGGGCACCGGACGGAGCTCGAGTCCGCCCTCGCCGAGCGTTCCGAGGCGGTGGACCAGATCGCGGGTCGGCATGACGCTCATGCCGCGGAGCTGGAGGAGACGGAGCTCCGGCACGCCGTGGGCGAGTTCGACGACGAGGAGTGGGAGAAACGCCGGGGCGAGCAGCAGGCCCGGCTCGACGAGCTAGAGGCCGATCTCACGGCGCAGCGCTCGGCGGTCGGATCTCTCCAGACGGTGCTCGGCGAGTTGACCGGAGGCGCGACCGCTGCGGCCTCCGGAGCTGCTGCGGAGGCCGAGGTCGTGGCGGAATCCGAGCCGCCGATCCCGGATGAGCTGGTGGCTACGGAAGACGAGTGGCCGGAGCCGGGCGGAGATGAGACGCTGGACGTGGAATCGGCGGACGAACTCGACGCCTGGATGACGCAGCCTCTGGACGAGGTCGAGCCGGGTACGGAAGTGGAAGAGGCGGTCGAGGACGTCGCCAGGGCTGAGCTGGTGGACGCCGATGTCGTCGAGACGGAGTTCGCCGACGCCGAGTTCGTCGATGCGGAAGTCGTGGATACCGACGCCAAGTCGGCGGAAGCGGAGGAGCCCGAGGCGCCGTCCGAGGCCGAACCCGCTGCCGATGAGCGCGAGCCGGCTGAGTTTATGGACGAGCTCGAGTTCCTGGAATCCCTTTCACTGGATGAACCTGACAACTTCGACGCGGTATCGGCGATGCTGGATGAGGACGATGGCGATTCCGGGGACGACGAGGACTCTGAGCGAAAGACGGAGGATCTCTGAAAGCCGACAGCCCGCGACCCTTGCGGGCCCGCGGGCTGATCTGCGGTCGGCGCCCCGTTCGGGGAACGCCGTCAGTCGCCGAGGCCGCGAACGTAGCGAGCGAGTCTCGACTTGCGACGGGCCGCCGCCTGCTTCGACACGATACCCTTACGGGCCGCCGTGTCCAGCATGGAAGCGACCTTCCGGTACGATGCTTCTGCATCGCTCGGCGATTCCGTTTGCAGCAGGCTCTTGGTCCGCGTGCGGATCTCCGACCGGACCGCCTGGTTGCGGTCCCGCCGCTTGTGCGACTGTCGAAGCCTCTTGCGGGCGCTCTTGATGTTCGGCAAGGCTCTATTCCTTCAGTTCACGTCTCACGAAAGTCCAAAGATCGCATAGAGTACACTGGTCTTTGCGTTGAATCAAGGTCCGCGTGATGTCGATATGAGTCCGGAGGCGCCGTCTAAGGATACGGTCAGGCGCGCGGTCGAGCCGTTCCAGGTCTCGCTGGAGCGGTTCGAGGGGCCACTCGACCTTCTTCTCCACCTGATTCGATCGCAGGACATAGACATCTTCGACATCCCGATCGCCCGCATTACGGAGCAGTTCGTCCTCGCGTTGGAGGACGGGCTCGAGATGATGCCGATCGAGAGGGCCGGTGAGTTTCTCGAGATGGCGGCGACCCTGGTTCGTATCAAGGCGCAGCTTCTCCTGCCGCGGCCGGAGCAGCCGGACTGGGAGGAGGACCCGCGAGCCGAGTTGGTCCGGCGTCTCCTGGAGTACGAGCACTTCCAGGACGTGGTGCACGTGCTCGAGGGCGCGGAGGCACAGCGCGGCCGGCATTTCGCCAAGGGCTTCGTCGAGGGCCGGCCCGCGCCGATGCTCGCACCCGTGGATCTGGAGTTGACGCTGGCGGACTTCCTGTCCATCGCGGCACGGATTCCGGAGCCGGCTCCGCCCTTCGAGTTGCGCCTCCCTTCGCAGACCGTGACCGTGGAGGAGAAGGCCTCGTTGCTCCGGCGCCTGCTCGGGAAGGCGAAGCGGGTGTCGTTCGACCGGCTGTTCCGGCCGTGGGGTACACGGGCGCACGCCGTGGCTTCACTCCTGGCTGCGCTCGAGCTCGCCCGGCAGCAGGTCCTGCGCATCGAGCAGATCAAGCCGTTCGCGTCGATCTGGCTGCTGCCCGGCGAGCGGAAGAGCCCGACCTCTGCTGCCGACAAGACGGAGACCACGGAGGAAGCCGGGTGAACGTCGAGCAGATCGTAGAGGCCACGCTGTTCGCGAGCCAGACGGCGCTCACCCCGGACGAGATCGCACGGGCGGACGAGAACCTGGTCGCCGAGGTCGTCGTGGAGGCAATCCAGGCCCTGCGGGACGCGTACGAGGAGTCCGAGCGGGCGTTCCAGATCTATCAACTGGGCGACGGGTACCAGATCCTGACTCGACCGGAATACGCTCCTTACCTGGAGAGGTTCGACTCGGTCCCCCGGGCTCCGCACCTTTCGCCAGCCGCGCTCGAGACGCTGGCGATCATCGCCTACCGGAACCCGATCGGGCGGATCGAGATCGAGGAGGTCCGGGGCGTGAGCGCAACTACCGTGCTTCGGACTCTTCTGGACTGGGAGCTGGTGGATGTGGTCGGGCGAGGTGAGGGACTCGGTCGACCGCTCCTGTATAGCGTCACCGGGAAGTTCCTGGAGCACTTCGGCCTCAAGGACCTTTCCGACCTCCCGGCCGCGGACGAGCTTCCGGTTGTCCTTGGCGAGCTGCAGCAGGCCATGCAGGCCGAGCCGGAGCCGGAGGAGGAGGCCGAGGGAGAGACCTCCTGACCGTGGCGGCGGAGATGCGACTTCAGAAATATCTTGCTCGGGCGGGAGTGGCCTCGCGGAGAGCCAGCGAGGAACTCATCCGGGAGGGTCGGGTGACCGTGGACGGACAGGTCATCACGGTCCTCGGTACCAGAATCGACCCGGACGCCAGCGTGGTGGAAGTGGACAGCCGCATCGTGCAGCTGGAGCCACCGCGCTGGATCATGCTTCACAAGCCGCCCGGCTACCTGTGCACCCGCAACGATCCCGAGGGCCGTCCGACGGTATACGATCTCCTCGACTCCGATCTCGCCTCTCTGTTTCACGTGGGGCGACTCGACTATATGAGCGAGGGAATGCTTCTTCTGACGAACGAAGGCCAGGTGGCGGAGCGGCTGCTCCACCCCCGTAACCGGGTCCTGCGCCGCTACGAAGTGACGGTGGCGGGTCCGGTCCCGAAAAGCACGGGCTCCCGCCTGCGGGAGGGAGTAGAGCTCGACGACGGCCTGGCCCGGGTCGAGTACTTCACGGTCCTGCCGGGCGCGCGCGCGGACCAGGCGGTCCTGGATCTATCTCTTCGCGAGGGCCGGAATCGTGAGGTACGGCGCCTGATGGAAGCCGTGGGTCTGACGATCCACGCGCTCAAGCGGGTCGCGTTCGGCCCGCTCGAATTGGGGAATCTCCCGCGCGGATCCTGGCGCTCGCTGGAGCCGGGCGAGGTCGAACGACTGCGCACACCGACCAGGAACGAGTGAAATGGACATACAGGGCAGGAACATCCTGATGCTTGGCGGATCCGGGCTGGTCGGGATCGCCATCGCCCGCAAGCTGCTTCCGCTCAAACCGGCGCGTCTCGCGATCGCGGCGCTCCGACAGGACGAGGCGGAGGAGGGAGTGGACACGCTCCGCCGTGTGCCGGAAGCGGAGGGCGTCGAGCTGGTCGCCGAGTGGGGAGACATCCTGCTTCGCACGAGCCGCCGGAACGATTCCCGGAAGGCCATGCTCGAGACGGACGAGGGGCGGGCGGAGATCCTCGACGATCTGCTCGGTCATCTGAGGGAGGAGGATTTCAGCCGCAACCTCCTGTACTCCCTTCTGGACGTGCACCGGCCCGAGATCGTGATCGACTGCGTGAACACGGCGACCGGGATCGCGTACCAGGACCTGTTTACTTCCGCCGGCAAGTTGCGGGACCTGATGTGGAGTGGCGGGACGCCCACGGTCGCCGACATCGAGGCACATCTGACTACCCTCTACCTGCCGCAGCTCATCCGGCACGTACAGGTCCTGATGCACGGGATGCGGCTCGCGAAGACTGAGGTCTACCTCAAGATCGGAACGTCCGGAACGGGCGGTATGGGCCTCAACATCCCGTTCACGCACTCCGAGGAGCGTCCGTCGGCGACGCTTCTGTCCAAGTCGAGCGTGTCTGGGGCACACTCGGGCCTCCTCTTCCTGATGGGGCGCACGCCCGACTCGCCGGTGGTGAAGGAGGTCAAGCCCACCGCCGCCGTGGCATGGAAGCGGATCAAGTACGGACCGGTCAGGCGGGGCGGGAAGCCGATGCAGCGGTTCGACTGCCGCACGCCGATCGATCTCTCCGAGGCGTTCACCGGGTCTCTCGAGGACCGGTACGTGGACACCGGCGAGCTGGTGGAGTCCGTGTGGCTGGACGCGGGCGAGAACGGGCTGTTCAGCCTCGGGGAGTACGAGACGATATCGGCGCTCGGCCTGATGGAGATCATCACGCCGGAGGAGATCGCCGACGCGGCGATCGCTGAGATCTGCGGGCGGCCCACCGGCCGGGACATCGTGGGTGCGCTGGACGCAGCGACGATGGGACCGACGTACCGGGGTGGGGCGCTGCGCGAGACGGCGCTTCGCTACATGGAGGAGCTCGAGGCGGAGCACGGCGTCCGATCGGTGGCCTTCGAGATGCTCGGCCCCCCCCGTCTCAGCAAGCTGCTCTTCGAGGCGGAAATTCTGAACCGTCTGTTCCCGGGCGTCCGCGGGGCTGCCGGATTGGACCCCGAAGCCACGGCCGCGCGTTCCCTCGAGCTGATCGAGTCGGACGGGCGCTTGCGATCAGACGTGCTGTCGATCGGAATCCCGATCCTCCTGCCGGACGGCAAGCGGCTGCTTAGAGGTCCGAGGGTCAGCGTCGTGCCCGATCGGCCGGCGGACGTTACGTGGGCCAATCGCGGTTGGGTGGACCTCCGAGCCGAGTCGTGGAGTAGATGGCGCGACCGGATGGTCAGTTACCTGGAGGCGGTTCTCGACGTGCCGGGCGCGGAGTATGGGTCGGTGACCGACCTCGACGTGCGGGCCCGGAGCGGCGACATTCGACCGGGCGCGCTGGCCGCTTACGTCTTCCGGTTCGAGGACCAGGGCGAGCGGATGAAACGCTGACCGGATTATGGAGGGCAGGGGGGGAGTGAGCGAGACACAGGCGACGGATCGGGTTTCCGAGGCGCAGCTCGAGGAGCGTACCGAGCGCATCTCCGAGGCGAGCCAATTCCTGAATGACATCCGGCGGGCCGTAGGCCTTCGCGTGATCGGGCAGGAGCTTATGGTGGAGCGTCTGCTGATCGGGCTGCTGACCGGGGGACACGTCCTTCTTGAGGGAGTGCCCGGCCTGGCCAAGACGCTGGCGGTCCGCACTCTGGCCGACGCGATCCGCACCAGCTTCCGCCGCATACAGTTCACGCCCGACCTGCTGCCGGCTGACCTGATCGGGACGCTGATCTGGGACGAGGTGAACCGCGAGTTCGTCCCGAAGAAGGGGCCGATTTTCGCGAATCTGGTCCTCGCGGATGAGATCAACCGGGCGCCGGCGAAAGTGCAGTCGGCGCTTCTCGAGGCCATGCAGGAGCACCAGGTCACGATCGGTGAGACCAGCCACCCGGTGCCCGAGCCCTTCCTCGTGCTGGCCACCCAGAACCCGATCGAGCACGAAGGCACGTATCCGCTTCCCGAGGCGCAGGTGGACCGGTTCATGCTCAAGATCCGGGTCGACTATCCCGAGCGGGAAGAGGAGCGGGAGATTCTCCGGGCCACGGTCACGGACGACCTCGTGCCGCTCGAACCCGTCGCCACGCCGGAGCAGATCGTGGGGGCGCGCTCCCTGCTGCCCGAGATCTATCTCGACGAGCGCGTCGAGGACTACATTCTCGATCTGGTCCGCTGGACGCGGCAGGCGGCAGAACTCGACACCGAGCTGGCGGGGTGGTTGGAGTACGGTGCGTCGCCCCGGGCCACGATCTACCTGGCCCGCACGGCGCGGGCGCAGGCGTTCCTGGCCGGGCGCGCGTATGTGATCCCCGAGGACGTGAGAGCGATGGCGCCGGACGTGCTGCGCCACCGGCTGGTCCTGACGTTCCAGGCCGAGGCGGAGGAGATCTCTCCGGAGCAGGTCATGGAGAGGCTCCTGGCGGCGGTTCCGGTTCCCTGATGCCGCTCCGTCTCTTCCGGCGCCGGCGGCCGGAGCGGGACCCCAGCCCCGATGCCGCCGCCCTCCCGGCCCTGATCCGCCGCCTCGAGGTGCGCGCCCGCCGCCTGATGGAGAACCGCGCGGTCGGCGCCTATGATTCCGTATTCCGGGGGCACGGCATCGAGTTCTCCGAGGTACGTGCCTACCAGCCCGGGGACCCGTTCCAGGCGATCGACTGGAAGGTGACGGCCCGCATGGGCAAGCCCTTCATCAAGAAGTTCGTCGAGGAACGAGAGCTCACGGTCTTGCTCGCCGTAGACCTTTCCGGTTCGACTGACTTCGGCACCCGCGTGCGCACCAAGCTCGACCTCAGCCTCGAGCTGGCGGCCCTCCTCGGGCTGGCCGCGGCTCGTAACAACGATCGGGTCGGCCTGATGCTGTTCACGGATAGAGTGGAACGCTGGCTTCCGCCGCGCCGCGGAAAGGGACGCCTGCGCCAGTTGCTGCACGTGATGGCGAGCCACAGGCCGGAAGGGCGCGGCACGGACATCAGGCTGGCCCTGACTTCCGCGGCCCGATCCCTCAAGACGCGGTCGCTGGTGTTCGTGCTGTCCGACTTCCAGGGGCCGGAGTTCCGAAAGGAGCTTACGGCCGTGTCGCGCAAGCATGATGTCGTGGGGCTCCATCTGGTGGATCCTGGCGAGCGAGAGCTGCCGGCCGTCGGTCTGATCGAGGTGCAGGACCCGGAAACCGGCGTGTCTGGAGTGCTGGACCTCGCCGACTCCCGGACGCGGGCAGGTCTCGCCCGGATGTCCGCGGAGCGTGAGCGGCGCGTGGAGGACGTGTTCCGGCGCGCCGGTGCGGACCGGCTCGTGCTCGCGACGGATCGTTCCTACGCGGCGGACCTGGCCGCGTTCTTCGCCGGCCGCGCCCGGGCGAGGCTTCATTGAAAGTGCGATTGACGGTTCGTCGGACATGCTTCTCGGTGGCTTTCGCAGGGCTCCTGGTGGGCTCGGCTGCGCGAGCTCCCGTGGCACCCGCGCAGCCGCGTCCGGCGACCGCCGCCGCGCTGGCGCCGGACACCGTGAGGGTAGGCGATCCGTTCACCCTCGGTCTCTCGATCGCCGGACCGCGGGACGCCGAGGTGCAGTTTCCACCGCTTGTCATCCTGGCACCTGAGTTGGAGCAGCTGCGTCCGGTGGACGTGAAGTGGGACGCGGCCGGCGGCGGTCAGTGGCGCGCCCGTTATCGGCTGGCGGCCTGGAAAGCTGGAACCTGGACCTTCCCGGACGTGAGGGTGGAGTGGCAGGGAACTCAGATCATGCTGTCGCCTCCTCCAGTTCACGCGACCTCCGTGCTGCCCGCTGCTTCGGAAGGGCCGCTTCCGCTGGAGGGGCCGTGGGGTCCAAACAACATCCGTAGGTTTCCGTGGTGGCTCCTTCTTCTTCTGCTCGCCCTGGCGCTTCTGTGGTGGCTTCTTCGACGTCTCCGGCGTACGGATGAACGGAAAGAGCCGCAGTGGATCGACCCCGCGGTGGCCGCCCGCGAGGCACTCGCCCGGCTCAGGAAGGACCTGGAGCAGGATGACGTGGATCTGGCGGCCTTCTATGACGGGCTGGAGGAAATCATCAGAACGTACCTGGCCGCCCGGCGAGGCTGGCCAAGGGAGCGTCCGGTTCGGGAGTTCGTAGGCGAAGCGATCGCGCCAGGCGACCCGGAGCACGTGGAGGCGGGCCTGCGCTCCCTGCAGGCTCGCTCGGGCCTCGTCCGGTTCGCCCACGTCGAGGCTGCGGCTGCCGCGGCGCTCGAGGACGCCGACGCCTGCCTGGCATGGGTCGAGGCCGAAGAGAAGGCCGCCTGATGCTGGGTATCTCGCTTGGAGCCTGGCCTTTCATCCTTCTTCTGATCCTCCTTCCGATCGGGTGGGCGGCGCTCCAGAAGCGGCGCGTCAGAATGCCACTTCCCGGGATCGGGGCGGCAGCGCGTGGCAGCGAGACGGAAGGTGAGGAGAGCGAGGACGCCGCATCGGTTTCCCGTGAAGGATCGGTTCGCCTGCGGCGATTGACCCTCTGGTCAGCGTGGGCGCCCCTGTGGCGTACCGCCGCTCTCGTCCTCACGGTGCTGGCGCTCGCCAGTCCCGTGCGCCTGGTCGAGCGCGTGGAAGAGCAATCCGAGGGCGTCACGATCATGCTCGCGTTCGACATATCGAGCTCGATGCTGGCCGAGGACTTCCGGCCCCAGAATCGGATCGCCGTGGCGAGACGCGAGGTGACCCGGTTCGTGGAGGGACGGGACGGAGACCGGATCGGCCTCGTCGCTTTCGCCGGCGAGGCGCTGACCGTGGTGCCCGGGACGCTGGACTACGGGATCGTGTACCAGGCGATCGAGAACCTGGACGTGGGCCAGCTGCGGGATGGGACGGCGATCGGCACCGCCCTCGCGACGGCGGTCAACCGGTTGAGGTCGACCGAGGAAGGCTCCCGGGTCGTCGTCCTCCTGACGGACGGGGACAACAACCGGGGCGACATTGCTCCCGAAGATGCTGCCGCCGCCGCGGCGGCGCTCGGCATACGAGTCTACACGATTGGTGTCGGTCGGGACGGCGTCGCACCGGTGCCCATCGGGCGCACCCGGTTTGGCTACCAGTATGCGGACATGGAAGTGACCGTGAATGACGAGCTTCTCGACCGGATCGCCAGTACGACCGGAGGGCTCTATTTCCGCGCCACCGACCCCGAGGCTCTGAGCCGCATCTACCGCCGGATCGATGAGCTGGAGACGGCGCCCGTCGAGGAAGTGCGCATGGTCGAGCGAGCCGGTGTGCGCTCCGAGCTCCTGATCCTCGCTCTCGCCGCGCTGGCCGTCGAGCTTCTCGGCTCGGCCACCCGGGCTCGCCGGGTGTTCACGTGATGGCTCTCGGACCGCAGGTGTGGCTGGCGGCCGCTTCCGCAGCGAGCGCGGCCCTTCTGCTCCGCAGCCTCGGTTCTTATCGGACCCGGCTGGACCGGGAGGCTCTGGGCGATGACTGGCTCCTGGATCGCCTGGCTCACGCTCCTTCTCCCGTTCAGCGAACCCTGCGAGCGCTTCTCCTGGCCGCGGGATGCGGAGCTCTGGCGGCAGGCCTGACCGTGGGCGGGGTGTCCGAGGACGTTCCCGAGGAGTCGAACCTGCAGACCGTTCTGGTTCTGGATGCGTCCAACTCCATGTGGGCCAGAGACGTGGATCCGAGCCGCCTGGAGCGTCAGCGCGCCGTGGCGGCTGAGCTCGCGCTTCGCGTTCCAGGCCGCCTCGGGATCGTCTATTTCGCCGGGCGAGGCTACGTGCTGTCGCCTCTCACGGAGGATCGGGACGCGGTGCTGATGTTCATTCAGACCCTGGACCCCGCGATGGTGGGGCAGGGAGGCACCTCGCTGGCCGATGGCCTCCGCCAGGGTCTCGACGTGCTCGCGGGCGGCATCGAATCCGGTCGTCGGGTCCTCGTCGTGATGACCGACGGCGAGGCCACAGCGGAACGCGAAGCGGTGGCGGGTGAGCTCGAGCGGGCGGTCCGCCGACGCATACCGGTGTTCACGGTAGGGCTCGGGACTCCCGAGGGCGCCCGAATCCCGGTCCCCTCCCGTGCAGAGGAAGAGGGGCTGGAGTCGGCACCTCGCCCGAGGGAGAGAACGGTTGGGGAGGGGGGGGAGCGCTGGCTCACGGACGAGGGGGGAGAGCCTGTCGTCAGCCGTCTCGCGGAGAACACGCTTGCGGAGATGGCCCGTGCCACAGGAGGGAAGTTCGTGCGGGCGGACGAGAATGGGGTGGAGGACCTGCTCGACCGGCTGGCGCAGGAGGGCGGGCGCCCCGACCCGGGTACGGGACGGAAGGCCAGCATGCTACTGCTGGCGGCGTTCGGGCTCCTGTTCGCCGAAGGCTACCTGCTGAGGAGGGGATGATGCATGGGCCTGGACGTTCGAGAGGCCATCTGGCCAGCCTCGGACTTCTCCTCGGGATCTGCTTCTGCATGTGCCTCGCGACGTGGATCGCGGCGAGTCGGGTGGTCGTTGGTCAGGAGACCGTGTCCGGGCCCATTCCCCCGATGACGATCGACAGCGGCACGGCCGTGACCGCCGAAATCCTCGCGGATTTCCGGGAGAGATCGGAAGATCCGGGCGGGCCAGTGGACTGGTTCAACCTCGGCGCCGGGCTCCTCATCGCGGGTGATTGGGAAGGCGCGGTCGAGCCCACGCAGAGAGCTCTGGATGCCGACGACGAGGATCTGGAGCACGCGGCCACGTACAACCTGGCGCTCGCCCGGGCGCTGGCCGGCCGTCCACCGGAGCTGGGTGGCGAGCTGCTGTTCGAGGAGCGCCGGCCCCTTCTCGAGCAGGCGTGGGACGGCTTCCGCTGGGTGCTCCGGCGGGATGCGGAAGCCGGGGACGCCAGGTGGAACCTCGAACTGGTGGCACGCTGGCTGGAACAGGAAGACGACCCCCAGGACGACGGTGGGGGAGGAGGCGGAGGCGGCTCGGAGAATGCCGACCAGACGGACACGCCGTCCACTCGCGAGCTGTCGGCCGCGGAGGCACTGGATCTCCTGGACGTGGCGGCCGAGCAGGAGAAGGACGTGCAGGGACGGCGCCTGGAGAGGAACCGCTCGCGCGATCCGGTTGTGGAGAAGAACTGGTAGGGCCGTCGGCATAGCTCCAGATCGGGCACCGCAGGCCCCGCCGAGTCAGCTCCGGTCGTCCCCGTCCTCGATGAGCGGCACGAACCGCACGCCTTCCATGTCCTTCGCCTCGAGCTCGGTCCCCCGCTTCCGGTAGCGGCGGACCGTCTGGAGCCACTCGTCGCCCACCGGAGCCACCAGGATCCCCCCATCGGCCAGCTGTTCGAACAGCGCGTGTGGCACCTCCGGAGCGGCCGCCGTTACCATGATCCGGTCGAATGGCGCTTCCTCGGGCCACCCGCGGCTCCCGTCGCCGAGCCGTAGCTCGACTCGTTCGAATCCTGCTTCGCGGAGCGCTCCAGCGGCGCGCGCGTGGAGCTCGGGGATTCTCTCAATGCTGAACACGTCCGATCCGCAGGCCGAGAGGACCGCCGCCTGGTAGCCCGAGCCGGTTCCCACTTCGAGAACCCGTAGCCCCGGCCCGGGCTGCAATGCTTCGGTCATGAGGGCCACGACGTAGGGCTGCGAGATCGTGGCTCCATGACCTATCGGGAGAGCGCAGTCCGCATACGCCGCGGAAGCCTGTGAGTCGGGCACGAACGCATGCCGGGGCACCACGCTCATGGCCCGAAGCACCCGCTCGTCGGAGATGCCCCGCCGGCGGATCTGCCGGTCCACCATGGCCTGGCGCTGCCTCTCGTCCCCGCGCCGCGCAAGAAAATTCATCGTCACATGAGGAAAGTGGCGTGGACCTCCCGTTGCCGCAAAGGTCCGGGGCCGCCTAGCTTCACTCCATGAACACGCCCTCATCGGAGCGCGTCCGCCTCACCCAGTATGCGCACGGCGCCGGCTGAGCCTGCAAGCTGGGTCCGGAGGACCTGAAGAAGATCCTGGCCGTGCTGCCGGCCGCCGACGACGAGAACCTCCTGGTGGGTCTCGAGACGCCGGACGATGCCGCCGTGTACTCTCTCGGCGGCGATCGCCTGCTCGTGGCGAGCGTGGATTTCTTCACGCCCATCGTGGACGACGCCGAGGACTTCGGGGCGATCGCCGCGGCCAACGCGCTCAGCGACCTGTACGCCATGGGGGCCACTCCGGCGTTCGCGCTGAGCGTCCTTGCCGTGCCGGCGGCGACCCTGCCGCTTGGCGTCGCCGAGGGGATTCTCCGGGGAGCGGCGGCCACGTGCGAGGAAGCCGGGATCGTGATCGCGGGGGGGCACTCGATCGACGACAACGAGCCGAAGTTCGGTCTCGTGGCGCTGGGCTTCGCGAATCGCGAGCGCCTGTACCGAAAGGCGGGGGCCCAGCCGGGGGACGGCATCGTACTCGGCAAAGCACTGGGTACGGGGGTGATCTCGACGGCTCTCAAGAGAGACGCGGCGGACGTACCGACGGTGCGCGCGGCCGTCCAGTCGATGCGGCAGCTGAACCGCGAAGCGGTCGCTCTGCTGCACGGGCACGACGTGCGTGCTCTCACGGACGTCACCGGGTTCGGGCTGTTGGGTCACCTGCGAGAGATGTGCGAGGCTTCCGGCGTCTCGGCCCGCGTAGTGGCCTCGGCGGCCCGCGTTCTACCCGACGTGCTCGAGCTGGCGGAGGCGGGCTTCGTTCCGGGCGGGACCGAGAGAAACCGGGCCGCGATCGAGGCCGTGACGGGCTGGGAGCCGGGCATCTCCGACGCCCTCCGGACGCTGCTGTGTGACGCGCAGACGTCGGGGGGCCTGCTGGCCTGCGTGCCGAGACATGAGGCTTCGGAACTCGCGGCCGAGTGGGAAGCGGCAGGGTATGCCGCTGCCGTCGTGGGGACCATCGAGGAAGAGTCGAAGCCGATGCTGATCGTGGAGGAGTGATGAGCGCAAGCGCAGGCGGCGGAATGTTCACCCGCGATCCCAGGTTTCCGAATCTGACCGTCACGCGCCACCCGTTACTCCGGCACAAGGTGACGCTGCTCCGTAAGCGCGACACGCCGAAGAAGATATTCAAGGAGCTGGTGGACGAGATCGCGATGCTGCTGGCGTACGAGGTGACCTCGGACCTCGGCACGGAGGAGGTACGTGTCGAGACGCCGCTCGAGTCCACTACGGGGGACATCGTGCTCGGGGAGCGGCTGACGCTGGTGCCCATACTGCGAGCTGGGCTCGGGATGGTGGACGGAGTCCTGGATCTGATTCCGACGATGCGAGTGGGACATATAGGATTGCAGCGCGACCACGACACCCTCGAGCCGATCGACTACTACTTCAAGATCCCTCCGCCCCTGCAGGAGAGTGTGCTCATCGTGGCGGACCCGATGCTCGCCACAGGCGGATCCGCGAGTGCCGCCGTTTCGTACCTGAAGGACTCGGGGGGCACCCACATCCGGATGATGTGCATCGTAGCCGCGCCGGAGGGGGTGCAGCGCATGCTGGACGATCATCCGGATGTGCCGGTCTACGCGGCAGCGCTGGACCGGGAGCTGAACGAGCGCGGCTACATCCTTCCGGGATTGGGAGACGCGGGGGACCGGATGTTCGGGACGGACTGAGCCGCCGCCCCGCCGACCTGCCTACGGATGTGACGGCCAGGAGCTCATCGGGTCGGCCTTTCTTCCGGCGCGCACGACCGCTCGCCGGTGCTGGCGACGCCACACGCGCGGGGGCCTCGGCGTACGGTGCGTGCGGGTCCAGGTGCTCGGAATGAGCAGCACCAGCAGCGTGTAGAACTCCAGCCTTCCCAACAGCATCAGGGCGGAGAGGGTGAGCAGCGCGGGGGCGCTCATGTGGCCATAGTGGGCGGCGGGCCCCACCTCGCCGAGACCCGGTCCGATGCTGGACAGGGCGGCCAGCGAGGCGCTGAGCGACGTGACGAGGTCGTTCCCCAGGGTTGCGAGGATCAGAGTCCCGACAGCGTGCGTCGCCATGTACATGGCCAGGAACGCCAGCACCTTGAGCACCAGTTCCTCGCGGATCGGCTTTCCTCCGACTCTCGTGATGATCACGGCCCGCGGATGGAGGACCTTCCGGATCTCGTCCAGAACGTGCTGCGTGACCACGGCCCCGCGGATCACTTTGAATCCGCCCCCCGTCGAGCCGCCCATGCCCCCCATGAACATCAGCCCCAGCAGGAGCACCTGAGCCACCAGGGGCCATGCCGCGAAGTCCGCCGTCCCGAAGCCCGTGGTGCTGTGGATCGATGCGACCGAGAAGCTGGCCCGGCGAACGAGTTCGAAGGAAAACGCCCCCTCCGACACGCCGAGAGCGACGAAGCAGATCGCGGACACCGCCAGGACCGACGCCAGATACCACTGCCACTCCGCGTTCCGGAACATCTCGCGCGGGTGGCCGGTGAACGTCCGGTAGTGCAGCGTGAAGTTCACGCCGGCCAGGAACATGAACAGAATCGTCACCCACTGGATCGCGGGCGAGTAGTAACCCATCGATGCGGTGCGCGTCGAGAAACCTCCCGTGGCGAGCGCGCTCATGGCGTGGTTCACCGCATCGAAGAAGCTCATACCCAAGATTAAGTAAGCGGATCCAAGAATAAGTGTCATAGCGAAATACACGCCCCAGAGAAGTCGGGCTGTTGTCGCGATACGCGGCTGCACCTTGTCCGTCGTCATCCCGGGGGCCTCGGCCGAGAAGAGCTGGGCGCCTCCCACTCCGATGAGCGGCAGGATGGCCACGCCGAGCACGATGATTCCCATCCCACCGACCCAGTGAGACAGGCTGCGCCACAGGAGGATGCTCGGGGGCAGTTCCTCGATCACCGCGAACACGGTGGCACCGGTCGTGGTGAAACCCGAGACGGACTCGAAGAGCGCCCACGCGACGGAGCTGGTCGTACCGGTGAGAAGGAAGGGCACGGCTCCGGTGAGCACGATCCCGATCCAGCCGAGTCCGACGATGGCGAGCGCCTCGCGGGCGGAGAGATCTACCTTCCCCGGAGTGAGTGCGAAGAGTACGAGCCCCATGAAGCCGGGGATCAGCAAGCAGACGAGCCAGGCGAGCCACATGCCCTCGCGCATTCCGAGCACGGCCGCGGGGATCATGGCAACCGCCACGGCCATCAACAGGCCGCCCAGAACATGGAGAACCTCGCGGTATCTCACCGGTCGCTCTCTCGGACGGGTGCGATCAGGATGGGAAGAGCTCGGTCACGGCCGGCACGGCGTCGGCCAGGGCGAACACGATGGCTTCGTCCCCTGCCTGAAGAGCGTCGCTCCCCTGCGGGATTATCATCTTCGCATCGCGCACGATGGTGGCGAGGATGGCGTGCTCGGGAAGCTGGATATCCTCGAGCCGCTGTCCGATCAGCGGGTTATCCTCCGACACGATGAAGTCGATGACCTCGGCATCCGAGTCCTTGAATACGGTCACGTTCTGGATCGAGCCGCGCCGAACGTGCTGCAGGATGGCGTTGGCCGCGCTGATCCGCGGGCTGACGGCCGTTTCCAGCCCGATGCGACGGGCCAGGGGTAGATAGTCGGTGCGGTTGAGAAGCGTGACGATCTGTTTGACCCCGAGGTCCCGCGCCACGAGGGATGAGATGATGTTCATCTCATCTTCATCCGTAAACGCGACGAAAGCGTCCGTCTCCCCGACCCCTTCGAACTCGAGCAGCTCGACGTCCGTGGCGTCGCCCCGGAGGATCAACGTCCGCTCCAGGCGTACGGCGAACTCGTGCGCCATCTCCGGGTCGGCGATCAGCACCGTTCCCTCGATGCCGTGCTGCTCCAGAAGCCTGGCGAGATAGAAGGCCTCCCGGCTGTGCCCGGCGATCATCACCCGCGTCAGTTTCGCGGGCGAGTAGCCGCACAGCTCCATAGCGCGAGTGATCTCGTCCTCCGCGGCGATCGCGTACACGTGGTCGAAGGCCTGGAGCTCCGCATCGCCGTCCGGGATCATGGTCTCCCCGTCGCGCTCGATCGCCACGGTGAGCAGCGACCGGCGACCCACCCTGCGACCGATTTCCCGAAGCGTCTTCCCGTCAACAGGCGCCCCTTCCAGCACGGTGAGGCCGATCAGCTGCACCGCGCCGCCCGCAAAGAGCGTGAGGTCGGTGGCCGCCGTGGACTCGAGCAAAGCGAAAGTCTCGAGGGCTAGCTCGCGCTCCGGGTTGATGAGTAGGTCCACACCGAACCGGGAGGGACGCAGGGCCTCTCCGCCGCGGTAGAAATCGGGGTTGGATACGCGGGCCACCTTGGTCAGGCCGCGGCGCGGCGGCACCGACATGCAGCAGACCAGGTTCACCTCGTCCACGCTGGTCACGGCGAGGAGCACTCCGGCCCTTCCGACTCCGGCGGCCTCGAGCACGGTCGAGTTCACGCCGCTGCCTTCGAGGACAGCAACGTCCAGGTGGCTCTCGACGTAGTCCAGGCGATCGCGATCGACATCGATCACCACAACATCGTGATGCTCTTTGGCGAGCCGCTCGGCTACGTGGTAGCCGACCTCGCCGGCGCCGACGATGAGTATGCGCATGTTGGGTACGAACCCCGCTCCGCAGTGAGGACGAACGTCGATGGGGAAAGATCCGCGCCGCGTCGTCCTCAGGCAAGGATTGCCGGGTCGCGCACCGCCGGGAAACGAGATAGAATGAGCGCGCCGCAGGACCCACGGGCCCGTAGCTCAGTTGGTTAGAGCAGGGGACTCATAATCCCAAGGTCGCTGGTTCGAGTCCAGCCGGGCCCATATT
>JBDGWG010000018.1:0-95175 GCA_039585235.1 Gemmatimonadota bacterium
TCCTCGACCGTCCAGTAGAACAGGTTCTCGGCACCGGCCGACTCGTCGTTCGGATACTGGCGTACGTACCGGTAGAAGTCTTCATCGTACTCGAGCAGCAAGTCCGTCTTCCGCAGAAGAACGTCGAGCCCTTCCGCAACACTCTGTGGTTCCTTCTTCTCGGCGTACACGGCCAGGGCCTCCCGGCCCCGCTGCTGATACGCGGAAAGGTAGGAGGCAAGCCACTCCGCCATGAACAGATTCGCCTGGTCGGCACCGTCCACGCGGCCCTGTACCGCGTCCAGCGCCTCGGCCGGGAACTTCAGATTGCAGCTGCGGGGCTTGCACTTGCCGAGGTCCTTTATGTCGCCATCGGGCAGACGGAGCGAGGAGGCGTCAGCCGCCGCGGGGTCTGCCGAGAACATACCCACCTGCATGACCTGATCATCCCGCTCCGCGAGGCCGATGACGTCCCTGGCCATCCCGGTGAGTCGTGTCGGACTGGCCTCGATGCGCACGACGGCCAGAAGCGTCACCTCGGTGGCATCGTCGGCCTTCGGGACCCATACGAGCGGTTCTCCGCCATCCAGCTTCGCCAGTTCGGTCTCCGACAGGCCGGTTTCAAGCAGCCAGCGATCAACGGACTGGGCGGGAGCCGCGCGGGACGTGAAACCTAGCAGGACGCCTGCGACGAGGAAGCAGGTGATTCTGTTTGCATGCACGGGAGTGGCTCCTGTCGGGATGGGGCCCGCTGCCGGTTGTCGATTTGATGATCTTCGGCCATACATTACGGCATGGCGAGGAAACACAGAAGCGACAGGGGCCTGGTCTACTCGACGGACGTCGGCCGAACGTGTCCCGAGTGCCGGCGCCCGGTGGCCGAATGCCGCTGCCGGCAGAAGGCGGCGAGCGCTCCGGCTGGAGACGGGACCGTGCGCGTAGGGCGGCAGACGAAGGGTCGAAAAGGCAAAGGCGTCACGGTCGTGACGGGCGTGCCACTCGGCCAGGCGGAGCTGGAGAAGCTTGCCCGTGACCTGAAGAAGAGGTGTGGCTCCGGCGGCACCGTGCGTGACGGCGTCATCGAGATCCAGGGAGAGCACCGGGATACGCTCGTAGAGGAGCTGGGCCGGCGCGGCTTCTCGGCCAAACGCTCCGGGGGCTGATCGGAGCCAACCCGCAACCGTGGATGACAGCCTGTTGAGACGTTTCAGCTGAAACGTCTTTCGCAGCCAAACTTCCCTCCTGCCGCGTCTTCTGATTACCATGGTTGCGTCGGATGCATGCGACCCCATCCCTGGAGGCTATTCATGGTCCCGACCATGTCGCTCTGGATTCCCATCCTTCTTTCGGCCGTCATCGTGTTCGTGGCGAGCTCAATCATCCATATGGTACTCGGCTACCACAACAAAGACTTCGCGAAGCTGCCGAACGAAGAGGGCGTGATGGATGCGCTCCGTCCTTTCAACATCTTGCCCGGCGAGTATCACATGCCGAAGCCGGACAACATGAAGCACATGGGCGAGCCCGAGTTCATCGCGAAGATGGAGGCCGGTCCGATGGCGATGATGACGGTGGTGCCTAACGGAGCGCCGAAGATGGGAGGCCAGCTCGGACAGTGGTTCCTGTACTCCGTGGTCGTGGGAATCTTCGCCGCCTACATCGCCGGGCACGCCCTGGGCCCGGGGGCGCACTACCTGGCCGTGTTCCGGTTCGTAGGGGCGACGGCCTTCATGTGCTATACGGTCGCCGGCTGGGCCGACTCGATCTGGTACAAGCGGGCGTGGAGCACCACCGCCAAGAACACGTTCGACGGGCTCGTGTACGCGTGCCTGACCGCCGGCGTGTTCGGGTGGCTGTGGCCTGCCTGATTCGGCTTAGCCGGGGCGTCCCTCCGAAGGGGCGCCCTCCGATCCTGGAGGGAGACGTAACATGCGTTCCGAGGCCACGACCGTAGAGGGGTACCTGGCCGAGCTTCCCGCCGATCGTCGGGAGGCTATTGAGACCGTGCGGGCAGTCATCCTCAAAAACCTGCCTGCCGGCTACGAAGAGGTCATGAATTGGGGGATGATCACATACGAGGTTCCGCTGGCAACCTACCCGGATACCTACAACAAGCAGCCGCTCATGTTCGCGGCCCTGGCTTCTCAGAAGAATCACATGGGCGTCTACCTCACAGGTATCTACATTTCCCACGAAGCACGGGACGAATTCGAGACAGCCTACCGGGCCACCGGAAAGCGATTCGACGTTGGCAAGTCCTGCGTTCGCTTCCGGAAACTGGAGGATCTCCCATTGGAGCTGATCGGAGAGACCATCGCATCCATTCCGGTGGACCGGCTCATCGCACGCTTTGAGGAGTCCGGCGGCTCCGCCCGAAAGGCGAAGAAGAAGTAGTCCCGGCGGAGGGGGGTCGGCAGTTAGAGCGGCGCCCTCCAGGCCGGATTCACGCTCACGATCCACTCCCACTCCCCTCCGTCGAGTCCGCGGGCGGCGTCGATTCGCACCACGTCCCAGAACAGGCCAAGGCCGGCACCGAGTGACGGCCGCACGCCTGCCGAATTCGTGACACCGAAGTTCTCCGCTGCCTCGCGTGAGACAGTCGTAATCTCGGTCCAGCCGAGAGAGCCGAGGACCCGGACGCGCAGCCACGGCGCTGCCACCTCCCGGGACACCGCCGCCAGGGCGTATATGGCCTGGTCGCCGCCCCACGGCCGGAAGCCGTAGCCCGGCACGGTGCTCCGCCCACCCAGCAGGATCAGCCGCTGCTCCGGGAGAGCGCCGGTGGCCAGGGCGATTGCGCCCGCCGCCTCCCATTGCCAAACAGCGTCCGGGTCTGGTGGCGCGCCCTCGAACGAGGCGGCCCAGCGGGTGTAGCCGAAGTCGCCGCCGGAGGCGAGCTGTGTGCGAAACGCCACGCTCCACACGGCGGCAAGGGCGGACCCGAAACGCCGGGTGAGTTCCACGTCCAGGTGCGGGTCTGTCCCGTCCGTGATCGGGCGGACGGGACGAGGCTCTGCAGACCCGATCGTCCCGGAAGCGAGTTCCGCCGAACGCTGCTCTTCCCACACCGCGGTCAGGGTACCGGTCCACGTTCCGACGGGGCTCGATGCCGAGAGAGCCAGGCCGTCCCGGAAGTACGGATCGACGTAGTCGTCACCCCAGAAAGCGGCGCCGAACGTGGAAATGATCCCGGAGGCTGCCGGAAACGGTCCCACGTCGGTGTGGCGCTCCACGTATCCGCTCAGCCTAAGTGTCGTCTGCCCAACTCTCCGTCTTAACTCGAAGGCCGCCTCGGGTTTCTCTCGCCCGAACGCGTATCCGGCCCAGCCGTAGAATGTAGTCTGTCCGGCGGCTCGCCAGCTGACGCCGGCGCCCAGTAGAAGCCCCTCCGCACGTCGATAGCGGATCCCGGACGACAAGTCCGGTAGGAAGAAGCGAAACCGCGCGTTGGCGCCGAGGTACCGGCCGGAAGCGATCGAGACGGCCTCGCGCCGCACCTTCTCGAACCGGGCCGAGTCTTCGGGCGCGAACTCGCCTGTGATTCGCATGTCCACCCGCTGCCAGCCGGCGTAGCGCTCGAGTTCATCCAGAGGGAGGGCCGCCACCCGGTGGCCGCCGCGCAGCCGATAGTGGGGCTCGGGGTCCATGTCGTAGTCGAGAATCTCGAATTTGGAGCGAATCGTGGTGGAGAACGGAAGGTCCATCCAGCGAAGTTGCCTCCGGACCTCCACCCGCTGGCGCACCGGGAGCCACCAGCGCCGATTTACCCATCCATTCGTTAGCTCGAGACTCACGCTGCTGACGGTCGGGTCCACGTAGGTCGAGGGCGTGAACGACGCCGTCATGCGGGCGATCGCCAGGGACTCGTAGTCCAGGTCCATGGTCCCGACGACGCCCGCGTCGTCCTGGCAAGCGGGTCGCACCTGGATCCGGTACTGCTGCGACGTGTGGAACCCCACCATGACCGTCATGGAGTCCACCAGGCGATACTCGTAGAAATCCACGGCGCCGTCGGCGATCGGGTGAAGAACGTCCTTCACCTCATCGCCTTCCCCGATCTCGATGGCGCTACCGAAGTTCTCCATCACGAGGCTCAGATGGTCTATGTGGTAACGGATGCGGGTGGGGGCCCAGGTCACGTTGCGCCGACCGACCAGCGTCTGGAGCGATCCCCTTCCGCGCGCCCATTCCAGCTGGAGGGCGATGTGGTCCGTGCGAACCGTCTGTTCTCCCCCGAAATCGCCGAAGTCGGCCAGGAAGTCCACGTGCCCTTCGGCGTACGCGTCGAAGGCGCGGAGGGTGGAGTCCGAGTATGCATTCTGCCGTTCGATCGCCGCCTCGCGGATGATGCGAAGCACCCGCGGCTCATCCCATCCTGCGATGCCGGCATCCGGGTAGCGTCGACAGATGGACACTGAGTCCTGCGCAGAGGCTGGGGACACGCCCACGAGCTGGCACGCGCAGGCGAGCGCCAGCAGAACCGGCGTGGTCCGGCGGGGCCACATGTGGGGCCGCACCCGTCGGTTCGGCCCGCGTCGGAGAAACGGTTGATCGTCTGCCACGGAAAGGAGTACCAGCGAGCGCCGCGGGGGTTTCCTCCAGAAGGCGCGCGCTGTCGCGTGGGGCGGGATCAGTCGTCCGAGAACAGATCTTCCTGGGTGCCGGCGGCTTCCGTCGCCCCGCCCGTGAGGGCCTCGAGGCGGCGAACCCACGCGTCAACATCGAAGTCACCTTCCCGTCTCAGCATTCGCCTCAGAACGGCAGGAAGCTCGCCCATCTCTTCCGTGAGCACGCCCAGTACCGCGACGGCCTCCGCCGAGCGGGACATTTCGTCCACTCCGGCCATCGCGTTGAGGATCGTATTCTCCGAACGCGACGCGACTACAGGATCCTCGCGCGTCGCCACGTACACCTCGGTCCTGCGTCCGGGACCCCGGCCCTCTTCGATCGGCAGCAGCCCGACGATCTCATCGGACCGCCAATACTTGCCGTATCCAAGGTATATCATGCGTCCAGGAACGATCTCCACGGCTACCTCCGGGATGGAGTGCTGCCGCAAGTTCTCGGGCTCCGCGGGGGGTGTCAACCGAGTTCAGTCGACGAGCTCGGCGATTCGGGACCCGCCCCGAAAAGCCACTGCACGGAGGCAGGGTATTTGCTGTATGTTTGAAGACCCTCGCGGGCCCGGTGAGCGCCCGGCAGAAATACAGAACGGGCCGCCGGCCGGAGACGAAGACATCGAACTGGAGCGGGAACCCGTGGCCAAGATTCGGAAGGAAGTGGCGCTGCGTTATCACTCGGAAGGACGGCCTGGAAAGATCGAGGTCATCCCGACGAAGCCGTGCGCCACGCAGAGAGACCTGTCCCTGGCGTACACGCCGGGCGTGGCCGAGCCGTGTCGCGAGATCGAAAAGGACCCGGAAGCCGTTTACCGATACACGGCGCGCGGCAACCTCGTCGCCGTAGTGTCGAACGGGACGGCCGTGCTCGGATTGGGCAACATTGGGCCCGAGGCCTCGAAGCCGGTGATGGAAGGTAAAGGCGTACTGTTCAAGCGCTTCGCGGACGTCGAAGTATTCGATATCGAGATCGACGCTCCCGATCCCGCCGACGTCATCCGGTTCTGTGAGATGCTGGCACCCACGGTAGGCGGGATCAACCTGGAAGACATCAAGGCGCCGGAGTGCTTCGAGATCGAAGACACCCTTAAGGAGCGCCTCGACATTCCGGTGTTCCACGACGACCAGCACGGAACCGCCATTATCTCGGGCGCCGCACTGATCAACGCCCTCGAGCTGGCGGGCAAGAAGATCGGGGACGTGAAGGTCGTTTTCTCCGGCGCCGGTGCCTCGGCGCACGCCACGGCGAACCACTACGTGCGCCTCGGAGCGAATCCGACGAACCTGTGGTTCGCGGACTCGAAGGGCGTCATCAGCACGAAGCGGGACAATCTTACCCCTCAGAAGGCGAAGTATGCGCAGGACACGGACCTCGAGACCCTGGCGGAGGCCGCGGCGGGGGCGGACGTGCTGGTCGGCCTGAGCGTCGGCGGGATGTTCACGCCGGAGATGATCAAGTCGATGGCGGACGACCCGATCGTATTCGCGATGGCCAACCCGGACCCGGAGATCCTTCCCGAAGACGCACACGCGGTCCGCGACGACGTGATCATGGCCACGGGGCGGTCGGACTACCCCAACCAGGTCAACAACGTCCTCGGGTTTCCGTTCATCTTCCGTGGAGCCCTGGACGTGCACGCCACGAGCATCAACGACGAGATGTTCCTGGCCGCCACATACGCGCTCGCTTCTCTGGCCAAGGAAGACGTGCCAGAGTCCGTGGCGGCGGCCTACGAGGGCAAGCGCCTGCACTTCGGCCGCGAGTACCTGATCCCGACGCCGTTCGACCACCGCGTCCTCATTCGTGAGGCCAGCGCCGTCGCGGAGGCGGCGATGCGGACAGGCGTGGCCCGGCGCCAGATCGACATTGAGGAGTACCGGAACCAACTGGAGGCCCGGCTGGGTCCGGCGCGCGAGCTCATGCGCTCGATCATCGACACCGCCCAGCAGACCCCGAAACGGATCGTGCTGCCCGAAGGCGAGCTCGAGACCATCGTGCGGGCCTCTCACTCGATCGTCGAGGAGAAGCTCGGCACGCCCATTCTGCTTGGGGACCCGGACGTGATTCGCGCGGTGGCCGAGCGCGAGGAGATCGACCTCGACGGTGTGGAGCTCCTGGATCCGAGCCGATTCCAGCGGCAGGACGAGTACGCGCAGCGGCTGTTCGAGCGCCGCAAACGAAAAGGCATCACTCGGGACAGCGCCCTCCGGAAGATGAGTGACCCCCTCTACTTCGGGGCCATGATGGTGGACAGCGGAGACGCAGACACTCTCATTGCGGGGGCGAACTTGAGCTACCCGAACGCGCTCCGGCCGGCTCTCCACACGGTTGGGATGCAGGCGGGCGTCAAGAGCGTGGCTGGCCTGTTCATGCTCGTGTTCCAGAAGCAGCTGTACTTCTTCGCGGACACGACGGTGAGCATCGACCCGACGCCGGAGGACATGGCGGAGACGGCGATCCTGACCGCGGATTTCGTGCGCCGGCTGTCGATCAACCCGCGAGTCGCGATGATCTCGTTCTCGAACTTCGGGTCCGCCAGACACCCGGAATCGGAGAAGGTCAGACGGGCGGTCGAGATCGTGAAGGACCTGCGGCCCGACATCGCAATCGACGGCGAGATGCAGGCCGACACGGCGGTCATGGAGGACATCCTCAAGACCCGGTATCCGTTCTCTGATCTCAAGCGGCCGGCGAACGTCCTGGTGTTCCCGAACCTCACGGCGGCCAACGCTTCGTACAAGCTGCTCAGCCGGATTGGCGGTGCGGTCGCGATCGGACCGGTGCTTCTCGGTATGGCCAAGCCGGTGCACCTGCTGCAACGGGGGGCCACCGTGGAGGACATCACGAACCTGGCGGCGATCAGCGTCGTGGACGCCGAGCACCGCGGCCGGGAGGCGGAGGTCGTGAGGGCCGAGACCGTGGAGCCGGAGCCGGCAGCCGTCTGACGCCGCTCTCGGCCTGACCAGGCCTCCGGCCACCGTTTGCGGGCCGCCGGAGGCCTCGCTCATCTTTCTTGCCGCTCCCGGCCGGGCCGGGACGCCACGTCTTTCGAAGGAGACTCGTGCAGCACTCCACGAGCCGCACCGTACGGGACCCCCTGTGGCAGAACGTGCACCTGGACGCGGCCGCCGCCGCGGTGGTGGACACGGCCGAATTCCAGCGGCTCCGCCGAGTCAAGCAGCTTGGATTCGCCCACCTCGTCTACCCGGGGGCGGTGCACAATCGCTTCCTGCACGCGCTCGGCGTATACCACCTGACGGGTCGTGCGATCGAGGCCCTCGACAGGAAGGGCCTCCTGGATCGGCTCGATGACCTGGCGCGTCGGACGATTCCCGAGATCAAGCTGGCCGCGTTGCTGCACGACGTTGGCCACTACGCGTTCTCACACGCCATGGAAGAGCTGGAGCCCGAAGCCATCCCTGGCCATCACGAGGAGGTGGCGGACCGGTTCCTCGCATCGCCTGGCATTCGCGCGGCCATCGGTGAGCACGGCGCCGGGGCGGCACAGCGAATCGGTGACCTGATTCGTGGGCGCTCAGCGCACCCGCTGCAAGGCCTCGTGTCGGGCTCGCTCGACCTGGACAAGATCGACTACCTGCGGCGGGACAGCCTGTTCTGCGGCGTGCCGTATGGTGCGGTAGACGTGGATCGACTACTCGACTCACTCACCCTGGCACGGGCGTCGGAATCCGAGCCCCTCGAAGTCGCGGTGTCGGAGAAGGGAATCTCGGCGCTCGAGTCGCTGATGTTTGCCAAGTACCAGATGTTCCGGAACGTGTACTGGCATCACGCGGTGCGCTCGGCGACAGTCACGTTTCGACGCCTCGTCGAGGGAGCCCTGGAGGCCGGCCTGCTCGTGCGGGAGGACCTGGCCGGTCCGACGGACGAAGAGTTGCTGAACCTGCTCGGGGCGCGGATGCAGGAGGAAGCAGGTCCGGCGATTCTTGAAAAACTCCTCTCGGCGCTGGTGGACCGGCGTCTCCCGAAGCGCACGGTAGAGCTGCTGGGCGATGAGCTTCCCGAGGGGATCGCGGATTGGGTGCCGCGGCGCCGCGACCTGGTGCGTCAGGTAGAGGACCGGCTGGCGGCGAACCGGGGACTCGAACCGGGTGCCGTATTCCTGGATTATCCCGCGAACCCGCGCATGCTCGAGCTGAGACTGCTCCTCGTACGCCGCCGCGGCGAAGTGATCCGGCTCACTTCCGAGGGAGAGGCTGGCCTGATCGATCTGCCTCGGCTTGGACGCTCGCTGCATCACACGACACGCGTGCTGCGCGTGTTCTCTCTCGAGACGACCGATCGCTGGAACCCGGAGCCGCTGTTGGAGCTCTTGGCCTCGAGCGAAGACGACGTGGAGCGACAACTGGAGTCGGGAAGCCCTATCTACCCCGGCTAGCGGACAAGGTCGGGACGGAGCGCGGACGGGTCAGCGGGGACAGGGGCCGGGTCAGAGTCAGGGGCTCTCGCCGATCCGGGCCACGAGGGCCGAGATGTTGTCCAGCCCGCCTCCGAGGTTGGCTTCCCGAATCAGGCGCGCCACGCACTTCTCGGGATCCTCCTCTTCCACCAGGATCGTGAGCATGTGCTCCTCGGATACCATGTCGGTGAGGCCGTCGGACGCCAGCAGGAAGACGTCGCCGGCCCTGATCTCCCCGTTGTACAGGTCGGGTGTGGGGTAGGCCTCGGTGCCGAGCGCCCGGGTGATGATGTTCGACTGCGGGTGATTCTTGGCCTGCTCGGCGGTGATCATGCCTCGGTCTACCTGCTCCTGGACCCAGGAGTGGTCCCGCGTAACCTGGCTGATCACGCCTCCCCGCACGAGGTAGGCCCTGCTGTCTCCAATATGGCCGATAACGTACCGACTGTCCTCTCTGAGAAGCAGGACCGTCGCCGTGGTTCCCATCCCGAGCTGGCCCGTGTTGTCGGCGGCCTGGCGGAGGATCTCCCGTCCCGCTTCCACGAACGCCGTGCGAAGCCGGTCCTCGACCTGCTCGAGGGCCAGGCCCGCGCACCCGCTGCACAACCGTTCGGCGATCCACTCCGACGCGATCGCGCTCGCGACTTCACCGGCTGCGTGTCCGCCCATTCCGTCGGCCACGACGAAGACCCCGTCTTCCGCCGAACAGTAGACCGAGTCCTCGTTGCTATGCCGCACGCGCCCGACGTCGCTGAGACCGGCGCACTTCCACCAGAAACGTCTCATGAACCTCTCGACAAAGAGAATGCGCGCCGCCCCGCATACGAATGCTGGCCAGCGCATCACCCTATCTACGACCGCACCGGCGCCGAAACAAGCGGATCCAGGGGAGTCGGCCGACCCCCTGGCACGAGGAGTCCCCAGGCGGGCATCGTCACGGACCGTGTTTGACGCTTTCGGAAACCGTTCTTAGCTTCATTCCCTTCTGTGCCGATAGTCGCACGCGCTCCAGGGGCTTTATGTCGCGAAATGGACGATACCACGGGAAGGTCGTGTCTTCCGAGGCCGCAAGCATGGTCGACCTCTACCTGGAAGACCTGAGCCGCTACCCTCTCCTCACACCCGAGGAAGAGGACACGATCGCGCGCCGCGCGCGCGCAGGAGACACGGAAGCCCTGGCACAGCTCGCCCGAGCCAACCTTCGCTTCGTCGTATCAGTCGCCAAGCGGTATCAGAACCGCGGCCTCCCATTCGGGGACCTGGTGCAGGAAGGCAACGTGGGCCTGGTCACCGCGGCCAAGAAGTTCGACCCGGACCAGGGTGTGAAGTTCATCAGCTACGCAGTGTGGTGGATTCGACAGGCCATCCTCGCCGCATTGGCGCGTCAGAGCCGTTCGGTGCGGCTGCCCCTGAACCGGGCGACGGAGCTGGCCCGGGTGCTTCGGGTCAGTGAGCGGCTGAAGCAGGAACTGGGTCGCGACCCGACGCCGGCGGAGATCTCGAGCCCGGCGGAGCTCGATGAGAGCACCGTAGAGATGCTCCTCGCGCTGAACATAGCCGAGGTCAGGCTGGACGCTCCGGTAGGCGAGGGAGAGGACAGCCAGCTGATCGACCGATTCCTGGTAGACGAATCGGACGTCGAAGAGGCGGTGGACGCCACGCTGCTCAAAGAGCACGTGGCCCTGGCGCTCCAGTCCATCCGTCCGCGTGATGCGAGGGTGCTGCGGCTGTACTACGGGCTGCAGGGAGAGTCGGAGCACACGCTCGAGCAGATCGGGCAGCTGCTCGGTGTGACGCGCGAACGGGTTCGCCAGTTGCGTGACCGCGCACTGCAGGACATTCGGAGCAGCGAATTCGGAAAGGCGCTCGGCACCTTCGCCGCGGCCTGACGCCAGCCCGTCTCAGCCTGCCGGCGCCTCCTGCGTCTCCGGGGCATCCGGCGCTTCCAACAACTCCAGGGCCGGACAGCGCGCGCCCTCCGTCCAAGCGATTCCGCGGTCCGGGTTATCGCTGTCCACGCTGGCCACCAGGCGCCGGGTCGCCCCGTCACTCCGCAACGCCAAATCCAACCGGCCTCCCGGCAGAGGCGCAGAGCCGACCCAGGTGAAGATCTCACGCGTTCCCGCCTGACCTGAGTAGGTGCGCATCTCCGACCAGTCGGCCAAGTAGCCGCTGGGCCCGAACCGGGCGAGAAAGAACAGGGACGTCGCGTCGCCCGTCGGTCCGGGTCCCTCCACGGAGTCGTTGATCAGGTAGGTGGCCGCCATCGCCGGACGCTGGTCTCCCGGCCACGGCACGGCCACAAGATCGGCCCTCTGGGCGAGGAAAGGACGGTCCTCACCGCCCTGCCGGAGGAGCTGCTCGGCGAGGACCGGACCGAACGTCCGTATCCGGTTGTCGACAACGGCGCTCGCAGGGGCGCTGACGGCGCCCAGCGCCAGGCCCGGCCCGAGCCCGAAAGACACAGCCGGCAGAGCAGCTCCTGGCAGTACCAGGGCCTGCGCCTGCACCACCGAAGGACAGCCCGCATCCAGTACGAGCGGCGGTCCAGCCAGGACCAGTGATCCGACGCGGGAGCCCGTGGCGCCCAGAACCAACTCCGTACCCTCGATGGCGAACGCGGCGTCGAAGCGCTCCCGGTAACCCTCGGGCGGCGGTTCCGGATACTCGAGGTCCACCGGCACGCCCTCGGCAAGCCGCGCGATGGGCATCGCGAGCGACTCGCCAGCGTTCCCCGTGGATAGGACAGCCCAGAGTAGCGGGCCTTCAGGCAACGGGATTTCGACTGGTTCCGCGGCCGCTTCGGTCGCGGCAGGCTCTTCGGGCAGAGGCGACGGGTCCTCGAGGTGCACGGTCGCGCCGCCCCACTCGATCTCGCAGCCCGCGCTGAACGCGAGGAGTGACGTGACGAGGGCGAGTCGCCCGAATCGGAGCACCATTGGTAGACCCTGAACCCGCACAGTGTACATTGTCATAGTCGGAAGCTACGAAACTGTCCCCGAGCCGATCAACCGGACCCATGAACCGAGTCGCTCTTTTCGCTCACGAGGCGTGCAGCGCCCACGACACCGGTTGGGAGCACCCGGAGCATCAGGGCCGCCTGAGGGCCGTGATGTCAGCCCTCGGCAAGGCGCTCCCCGAGCTCAACGACAGGATCGTCCCGCTTCACGCCAGTCTGGCCTCGGAAGAGGCACTCTTGCGCGCCCACTCCCCCGATCACGTGGCGACGGTGCGCGCCACATGCGAGCGAGCGGCGACCGATAACCAGATCCTTCTCCTGGACACGGATACGGCGGTGTCGGGTAGATCCTGGGAGGCGGCACTAGGCGCCTGCGGGGCGGCGCTCGACGCGGCGCGGTGGGTCGGCCGAGGGGAAGGACCAGCGGCCTTCTGTGCCATTCGCCCGCCGGGCCACCACGCCACCGCGAGCCGGGCGATGGGTTTCTGTCTGTTCAACAACGTGGCAGTAGCGGCGCGAAGCGCGCTCGCCGAGGGCCTGGCCGGACGCGTGCTCATCGTCGACTGGGACGTGCATCACGGGAATGGAACCCAGGACATCTTCTACGAGGACGCGGACGTCTTCTATCTCTCAATGCACCAGCACCCCCTGTACCCGGGTACCGGCGCGGAAGCGGAGCGGGGCCGAGGCGCAGGCATCGGCGCGACCCTGAACGTGCCAATGCCCCCGGGGCACCCGCCCGAGCGGTACGTCGAGGCTCTGCTGGCCGCGCTGGACGAAGCGGCTGCGTTCGGGCCCGACATGGTATTTCTTTCGGCCGGCTTCGACGCGGCGAGGGACGATCCGATCGGCGGATTCACCCTGGAGCCGCACCACTTTGCCCGGCTGACTCACGAGGTCGTCGAGCGGACCCGCGCTTCGGCCGGCGGCCGGGTGGTGTCCCTTCTGGAGGGCGGCTACAACCCATCCGAGCTGGGTCGGTGCGTGACCGCGCACCTCACAGCCCTGGCCGAGGCGGTCGAAGGGACGAGAGACTCGTGACCGAGAGGGCGGCTGGCTCCGGCCTCGAGATCCACGCCGTGGTTCGGAACCGCCTGAGCGACAAGGCCCTGGATGCGATGCGGCGAGTGGGCGAGGGGCCCGAATGCCGCCTGGTGGACTTCGGCGAGCTCTCGGCGGTGGTGACGGACGTGGAAGGTCCGTCGGAGCCGGCCGCGGCTCTGCGTCGCCACGGACGGATCGTGGCCCGGCTGCTGCGCCGGAGCAGTATCGTCCCTATTCCCGTCGGGCTCGTCGCCGAAGACGAGGCGGTGGTGTCGGCGTTCCTGGAGGCACAACGCGTCCCGCTCCTCGAGGCTCTGGATTACCTGGAGGACGGGTTCGAGCTGCGTCTGCATCTGTCCGCCCGCACCGCCGGAGACGGCGAGGATCAACTGCGCACCGTGACACACCACGTGTACGAGCAGCTTCAACACCAGGCCCGCGCAGCGCGCATTCTGTCCGAAGGTGGAAGAGAACGACTTATGAGCGCCGCGTTCCTCATCCCGCGGAGCGAGTGGATCCGCTTCGTAGAACAAGTCGCGGACTGGGAAGGGCGATATCCTCGAGTTCGGATGGACGTCACTGGGCCGTGGGCGGCCTGGGACTTCGTCCACGTGATGCCGGTCGCGCCACACTCGGCCACGCGAGGGGAAGCATGAACCTCTCGTGGGAGACGTTCACCATACAGGCGAAGCACCCGTTCAAGATCAGCCGCTCCGTGCAGGAAAGCGTCGAGCGGGTGTGGGTGCGGGTTGCGGCGGATGGTCACGAAGGCTGGGGTGAGGCGGATCCGTCTCCGTACTACGGGGAAACGGCGGGCACCGTTGTCTCGGCCCTGGAGCGCATGCGGCAGGTGATCGAGGCCGCCGCCGCCCCAGACTTCGACAAGCTGGAAACCCTCGAGAGGGACCTGAAGACGGCGACCGACCACGACGGATCGGCACGGGCCGCCGTGAGCGCTGCCCTGCACGACCTCGCTGGCAAGCGCGCGGGCCTGCCGCTGTGGAAACTCTGGGGACTCGACCCGGCCGGCGCCCCGCCGAGCTCGTTCACGATCGGCCTCGACGAGCCGGCAGTTCTGCGTAAGAGAGTAGAAGAGGCCGCGGAATACCCCATCCTCAAGGTCAAGCTGGGCACCGACCGGGATGAAGAACTGCTGTCCACGATATGCGATGCCTCCGCCCCGGGTACCGTCCTGCGGGCCGACGCCAACGGCGCGTGGACCGCGAGTGAAGCGATCGAGCGGATCGCCATGTTGGCCACCTACGGGGTAGAGTTCGTCGAGCAGCCGCTTCATAAGGCGGACCGTGACGGGTACCGGTTCCTGCATGAGCGCTCGGCCCTGCCAGTCATCGTGGACGAATCCTGCGTGGACAGCGCGGACATCCAGGGAATCGTGGGATTGGCGGATGGAATCAACATCAAACTGGCGAAGTGCGGCGGACCGCGTGAGGCGTTGCGCATGATCGACTCTGCTCGATCGTGCGGGCTGCGCGTGATGATGGGCTGTATGCTGGAGTCCTCGCTCGGCATCGCGCCCGCCGCACACCTGGCGTCGCTGCTGGACTACGCGGACCTGGACGGAGCGGCCCTGCTGGCCTCGGACCCGTTCGTGGGACCCGGCCTGGACGGGCCGGCGATCTGTGTGAGCGATGCGCCCGGCCTGGGGGTGGAGCGGGCATGAGGTCGACGGTCGGCCTTCTTTCGGGCCTCCTCCTGCTTCACGCCGTGAGCCCGGCGGGGGCGCAGGTGGTGCGTGGGACGCTGGTAGAGGAAGAGACCGCTCACCCTATTCCGGGCGCATTCGTGATCCTGCAGGATTCCACCGGGCGGGCTGTGGCGACCACCATGACTGCCAGGCCGGGCACGTGGCTGCTCCGGGCACCCGCGGCCGGCACTTATCACATCCGTGCGGATCGGATCGGATACGCCAGTCTCGTCTCCGAGCCGCTCACGTTGGCGGAGGGAGAGTCCGTCACGTATCGGCTATCGGCCGGTGTGGTTCCGATCAGGCTGGCGGAACTGGCAGTTGAGGGAGCGGGTGGGCAATGCGCTGTTTTGCAGGAGGAAGGGCTTGCTGTCTACCGGGTCTGGGAGGAAGCCCGCAAGGCCCTGGCGGCTATCGTGTGGACGGGACAGCAACCGTACTACCGGTTCGACGCTGTCCATTTCCGGAGAAGTCTCGACACCGATGGCCGACCGGTCAGGGAAGCGGAGTACGAGGAAGTCCGCTACTTCGGACGACACCCGTTCCGCTCGATCCCGATCCAGGACCTCGCTCTAGGCGGGTTCGTGCAGAGCATTTCGGGCACCCTCCATTACTACGGGCCCGATGCAGAGGCGCTGCTGTCGGCAGATTTCCTGCGTCGGCACTGCTTCCGGCTGTCGGACGCTTATGATCCCGGCCTGTTGGGGCTGGAATTCGAGCCCGTGGCGGACGTCCGCGTGATCGATATCACTGGGACGATGTGGCTCGACGCCAAGAGCGCGGAGCTCCGGCGGCTCGACTTCCGGTACGAGAACCTCGATCTGAACGTGGATACGAGGAGCCTGGGAGGCACCGTCGAATTCATTCGCTTGCCCTCAGGCGCGTGGATCGTTCAGCGCTGGGCGATCCGGGTGCCGGTCGTCGACCTTGGGCCCCAACGCCGCAGCTCAGCCGGCCGGCCCATGCCCCGCCGCCCGATACTCACCGGAATGGATGAGGGAGGCGGCCAGGTCACGGCCGTCTTTCTCACCAGCCGGCTTGCCGGCTCTTCATCCACGGACACGCTGCCCGTGCGGCCACCGGCCGACTCCCTGATCGTCCGTTATCCGCTCGAGTATTAGGATTCAGGCAGCCCTAATCGCACTGCCGCGCCAGGCAGTTAGTGTCGAGTAAAGCGCGACACTAGATAATCTATGGTCGACGACGCGGAGGCTACAGCAGTGCCTCCGGGTCCCGGTCGATCTCGAGCCGCAGTCCGCCGGACAGCTGCCCGTGCCGGCGTGCCAGGTGGCGGATCATGGACCCGAGCTCAGAAGGCCGGGAGCTTTTCAGAAGGAAGTGCCACCTCCATCGGCTACGAATCCGATCGATCGGACACGGAGCAGGCCCGACTACGACGATATCCTCCAGCGAGTTATGTGTGGCGAGCGCGCGTGTATCTTCAGAGACCTGTTCGGCCGCGTCCGCGACCCGCTCCTCGGACGGACCGGAAAGGATAAGGTTCACGAGGCGCCGATGTGGCGGATATCCTGGAGCCTCCCTGTCTTCCAGCTCGCTCGCGGCGAACGAAGCGTAGTCGTGCTGAAGGGCGGCACGGAGCGCCGGATGGTGCGGCCGGGCAGTCTGAACGAGAACTTCGCCTGGCTGGTCGCCGCGCCCGGCGCGCCCGGCGACCTGGGCAAGCAGCTGAAAGGTGCGCTCCGCGGCCCGGAAGTCGGGCAGGTTGAGCCCGACGTCGGCATTGATCACGCCGACCAGGGTGACGCGGGGGAAGTCGAGCCCCTTGGCGATCATCTGCGTGCCGAGCAGGATATCCACTTCGCCGCGCCGCACCTGCTCCAACAGCCGGCCGTGAGCGCCCTTGCTCCCGGTCGTATCGACGTCCATGCGAAGGATGCGGGCCGAAGGAAACAGCTCGGCCACGCGTTTCTCGACCTGCTCTGTGCCAATGCCGGTGAAGATGAGCTCAGATTCGCCGCACGCGTCGCACGTGTCGGGAACACGCCCTTCGTGGCCGCAGTGGTGGCACAGCAGGCGGGCCCGGGCGCGGTGGAACGTCAGGGAAACGTTACAGGAAGGACAGCTCCACACTTTTCCGCATGCGGGGCACTGGAGGAAGGTGGAGAACCCTCTTCGATTGAGAAGCAGAATGCTCTGCTCGCGCCGCTTGAGGCGGGTCGCCACCGCCTCGCGGAGCTGCGGGCTCACGATGGACTGAGGCGGCTCACCCGCCTTCAAGGCGGTCGCCCTGACTTCCCGGAGGTCCACGACATCCACCACGGGCAACGGATGCGGGGTCGCTCGTTCCGGCAACTCGAAGAGAGCGTACCGGCCCTCAGTCGCGTTGTGCCACGATTCCAGCGATGGCGTGGCCGATCCGAGCACCACGAGAGCGCCCTCTTCCCGTCCACGGACGGCAGCCAGAGCCCGTGCGTGATACCGCGGCGTGTCCGATTGCTTGTAAGAACCGTCGTGTTCCTCGTCGAGGATGATGATGCCCGGGTACGGGACCGGAGCGAAGATGGCGGACCGGGTTCCGATCACCACACGCTTCTCTCCCGCCTTCAAGGAGCGCCATGCGTCGTGCCGCTCACCGGCTGACAGGGCGGAATGCAGGACCGCCACGTCGTCGCCGAAGGCCGCCCGGAACCGCTGGACGGTCTGGGGGGTGAGCGCAATCTCGGGTACGAGGACGATCGCCGTGCGTCCGCGCTTTAGAACGTTCGCAATCAACCTGAGGTAGACGACGGTCTTTCCCGAGCCCGTGACTCCGCGCAGAAGCGCCACGCCCGGATCCGGCTGGTCGGATCGCCCGATCAGGCCGGCCAGCACCTCATTCTGCTTCGAGTTCAAGTGCTGCGGGAGCTCCACGTCCTCGCCCGTGCCCGCGAACGGGTCTCGCGCCACCGCTTCGAGAGTGATGCGGGCAAGTCCCCGATCCACCAGGCCACCGAGGACCGAGCGGCTATAGCCGTAGTGCTTCTCCAAATGGGCAACGGTGCCGGAACCTCCGATTGCCTCGAGCGTTTCGAAGGCCTCTCTCTGCCGGCGCGCCCGTCCGAAGACCGCCTCCCTCTCCAGTAGCGTCGGTGCCTCGGCGTTGAGCACGATCACCTGGCGCTTGAGTTCGGCCGTTCCGGACGGCTGGGCTTCGCCAAGCATCCCAGGGGGAAGCGCCGCGCGATACACGAGCCCCGGCGGGGCGGCGTAGTACCGGGAAGTCCAGCGACACAGGAGGAGGAGGGCGGGCGAAAGTACGGGCCCGTCGTCCAGCACTTCGAGGACATCCTTCACTGGGCGGTCGGGGGGCGTCTCGACGATCGACGTCAGGATTCCGATCTCGCGCCGCCGCCCGAACGGAACGCGAACCCGGACCCCCGGAGCCGCGCGCTCGCGGAGATGCAGCGGAACGCTGTAGCTAAATGTCTGGAAGACCGGCTTCGGGAGCGCTACGTAGCAGAACGCTTCCAAGTGGGATGGGCCGATCACGAGACGCCCTGAAAACTTGACGTCCCGCGCACGTCTCGCCTAAACTGCCGCGGCAGAAGAGGAGGTCGACTCAATTCCATGGGTTGTCTCGCACTCAACGCGTCTTTCGAGCCGCTGACGATCATACCGGTCCGCCGGGCCCTCCGCCTCGTGATAGATCGCAAGGCGGAAGCCAACACCTTCCTGTTCGCCAGGGACCGCTACTCCTGCCAGTACTGCGGCCGGCACCGCAAGGATCTCGGGTATCGCGAATCCCTCACGCGGGACCACATCGTGCCTCTTTCGCGCGGTGGAGACAACCAGTGGACCAACGTGGTCACCGCCTGCAGCCGCTGCAATCTGCGCAAGGGTAACCGTGTGCCGGCGGAATGCGGCATGAAGCTACGCTCCAACCCGTCCGAGCCCAACGATGTCGAGTTGGTGTGGGCCGTTCGCCGCGTCACGCCCATTCAGGTACGATACATCCGGATGTTCTACGGCGAAGAAGTTCTCCGCCTGTTGTCGCACTGAGCCGGGTGGCATCAGATGGGTATCGGGTCCCTGGGTATTTCCGAGATGGCGGTGATCTTCGTCATCGTGCTGGTATTCTTCGGACCGCGGAGGTTTCCGGAGATCGCTCGCTCGATGGGATCCGCCATGCGGGAATTCCGGCGCAGCCTGAACCAGATCCAGCGCGAGCTCGAAGAGGTGGATCCGCGAAGAGACATCCCGGGCAAGGATATCCTGGACGACATTCGCTCCGGAAAGCCCGGAAACTGGCTGGATCCGAACCGGCCGGGTTCGGCGGCTCAGGAGGGGAGGTCGGGGGCCCGCACGGTTCCCGAGACGACCGAACCTCAAGTCACGGGAGAGGCGGCGGCTGGCCCCGCCGATGGCGATGAACAGCTACCGATGTTCGAGCGCCCGGCCACGGAGTCCTCAGACGGACACGGGGTAAGCGCTGACTCGGAGCGGTTACCTACGGACCACAGTCGATCCGAGTGAGCTGAGGCGGAAGCGATTTCCATCCCTCGCTGGCCAGGTACAGTCTCGATCCGTCGGCCGTGAACGCGACGCCCTCGCCCTGCGGTTCCAACGCCGTCAGCAGTGACGCGGATTCCGGCGTAGCCAGGGTGTCAAAGCTCGCGGATCCTGCCCAGTCGAACAGGTACAGCGTGGAGTAGCTGCGCACGGCGAGGCGTGCGCCGTTCGGCGACAGGTCTGCCGCCGTCACCAGCTGACTGCTGATGTCGGCGTCGATCGGCACGTCGAGTCTTCCCACCCGGGCCAGAACCACCGGACCGTCCACGGATTCGAGCGTCCCGAGGTCAGCGACGTAGAGATCGACGCGCCCCTCCCTGCCCTTGGTGACGATGCCGAGCTCGCCCCTCTCCCAGTCCACGAACAGCCCCTCGGCGTCCCGCGGTCCTCCCGGATAGACCAACGTGTAACTCATCAGAGGACTCACCGGCTCGGACGGCACTGCCGCGTCCGAGGGAACGGGCGGCAGGGGCAGCCGGTGGACGTAGACAGCCGGGCGAACCGCGGTGTTGTCTCCCGTGTCAGCGTAGTACAGGCACCACCCTTCCGCGCACCCGGCGAGCGCCAGGTCCTCTGGATCCCGGCTCGTAGCTCCCGTGATCGGCGTCGAGCCCGCCAGCGCTCCGGTCGAATCCACCGCGTACAGAACTGGGTCCTGGAGGCTGTCGTTGTGGCTCCAGAAGAGATCCGCGCGGCGCGGATCGCGCGCGATGCCCGAGGCTTCGCCGAGCGCGGAGGGGAGATCGCCCGCCACCACCGGTGCCTGGCACCCTTCGATCCGCGAGTTCCCGTTCGACTCGGCGACGCCGCTCGAGCACGCCGCGAGTGCGACGAACGAGCAGACAACCCACGGGCCCGGCCGGCGACGGTAGATCACAGCAGGTGCCAGATTTCTCCTTGCCTCGGTCATCGTTGCCCGGATCGTGCGGCGGCGGCCTGCTCCCTGTACTTCTGGCTTCCGTTGTCGTCCAGAAGGTCGAGCCACCGGATAGCCGAGTCCGCATCGACATCGGTTGGTGGCGCAGCATCGACGATCGAAACTCCCGGGAACCGCCTCCATTCGCCTCCGGTGAGGACGACGAGCTGAATACGGTCGCCCTCGCGGCACCCCGTGCACAACACGACCCCCTCGCCCTCCACCGCAACGGAGTCCAGCCGATACTCGCCCGGTGCACCGTCCACTTCGAGTCGCAGGGTGAAGCCGGCCAGCCATCCCGGGATCTCCCACTCTCCGATGAGCGTCGTTCCGGCTGCCGTGGGCAGCGAGATCAGGTGCGCCAGCGGGTGCGCCTGTGCTTCCGAGTCAGCCCTCTCCAGCCCGGTGCCAGTCGCGGGATCCCGCCCAACCTCCGTGGGACCGACCCACCCGAGGAGCCGGATGGAGGAATGAAAGGCCTCGAGCAGGGCCACCGGATCGAGCCGCAGCATGTCCTTCGATTCTCCGTCGTTCCAGTCCAGCTCGAGCCCCAGGCCTTCGCCCCGGGTCACGGCCCGACGCAGGTTCGTGAACGCGAACGGCATGAGCACCGTCTCGGGTTCGGCGGGCGTCAGCCACTCGACCTCCCTCTTGACTTGTTCTCCACCCACCTTCGCCTTGAGCTTCGCGCCCTGGATGGCCGTGACCGCGAACGCCGCGAGCCGCACACCAGCGGCGCCGAACAGCGCGTCCTCCTTCCACCCGAGAATCGGCTCGGGCCCGGCCTCCCGGTCTGCGATCAGCCAGGGGGACGGCCCCGTGCGAGTGTCGCCATACGGCCGTGAGGCCTGAACGCGGACGCCGTCGAGGGAGCCCTCCGCCACCGGGGCGAGAGAGGCGCTCACACCAAACGGGCAGTCGCCGGATGCGGCTTCGAGCAGGAGCGTGTTGTAGCCGAATCCGATCCGGACGTCAGCCTGGTAGACGCCGGGACTCAGCGGGTCGCCGGATCGCGGCACGGGACGCCCGAGCTCGGCGAGCGAGCGCCCGTTCAACCACGCAGAGACGGCCGTGCAACCCAGCCCGCTCCACGTGAGCGAGATCGTGCGGTCCGCGGGGGCCTTCAGGTAGGCGTGCGCGTAGACTACGACCTGTCCGTTGACGTCTCCGCGCCGATCCTCGAGGTCCAGCGTGGCGGCGGAGTCCCGGCGCACCAGCGTCCAGTCCGCCCCGGACACCGTACGGCCCCGGTCGGGCAGAACCGCCACCTCGCCGGGAGCCGCCAGGTAGTCGGCATCCAGCGGGTCGCCGGTCGAATCAGCTGGAAACGGGCTCGATACGAGCCATCGATCCACGGCCACGCCTTCCTGCGCAACGCCCGTGGCCACTACCCCGGGCAACAGCAGAGCCGCCGCCGCAATGGCGGTCATCCGACTCACGCGTACCAGTCGTTCTGCCATTCTCACTCTATTCCCCGGTCTCAACTCTCTGGGCTCGGCACAGAGTCAGCTTGACCCGTCGAGGCGGAACACTCTAACCTCGTGACCTGATAGACGCACGCTTTTCCGGAGCCGCAACACGGTCGAGACATGCGCGAAATCTTACAATTCACCGTCAACGGCGACATCACCGAAACGGGAGTGCCCGCGCACTATACCCTTCTCGAGACGCTTCGTTACGTCCTGGGCCTGACGGGGAGCAAACAGGGCTGTGACAAGGGCGACTGCGGCGCCTGCACGGTGCTTCTCGACGGAGAGGCGGTGCTCTCGTGCCTTCTGCCGGTCCAGGAGGCGGCGGGCCGCTCGGTAATCACGGTCGAGGGGCTGGCCGACGGGCCACACCCCAGCCCCCTGCAGGAAGCGTTCGACCTTACGGGCGCCGCCCAGTGCGGCTTCTGCACCCCGGGCATCCTGTGTAGCGCTTCTCAATTGCTGTCGGACCTTTCTTCGCCGACGCGCGACCAGATAGCACAAGCCCTTTCGGGGAATCTGTGCCGGTGCACGGGCTACACCAAGATTTTCGAGGCCGTCGAACTCGCTGCTGAGGTGGCCCGATCGGGACAGACGGTGGCGGACGTACTCACAGCGCGCCGCCTGTCCGATCCTGCTCCCTCCCCCCTCGCGGAGTGAGATGATGGTCATGCGTAGCTCGCTGACGTTCCTTTTGATGGGCGCCTGTCTCATCGGCTCCGCCGAATCGCAGGTAGTCGAGAAGCCTCTGACGTCCGTGGAGGGCCTGCAGCTGATCAACGTCAAAGCGGAAGTCGTAGAGCACTCCGGGTTCTCGGGGCTCCAGGTGACGCGCTCCGACGATTACACGGGGGGCGGGACTCTGGTGCTCATCGAGGGCTCGACCTTCGAAGATGGTACGATCGAGCTCGAGCTGGCTGGCGAGCCAGCGGCGGGCGCGGACCTTGGCATGCGGGGCTTCATCGGCGTCGCCTTCCGGGTGGACCCGGAAGACGTTGATCGTTACGAGTGCTTCTATCTGCGTCCCGTCAACGGCCGGGCCGACAACCAGTTGCAGAGGAATCACTCGACCCAATACGTATCTCACCCGGAGTATCCGTGGTACCGGCTTCGCGAGGCGAGCCCCGGCATTTACGAGTCCTATGTGGACCTCGTTCCATCGGCGTGGACGAAGGTACGAATCGAGGTGGACGGAACCACGGCGGGCCTGTACGTGCACGGCGCCGATCAGCCGACCTTGATGGTAAGCGACCTGAAGCACGGCGACTCGTCCGGTCTCGTCGGACTGTGGCTTCACTCCTCGACGCTGGCGTATTTCCGGGACCTGACGATCGTGCCGGCGGAGTGAGCGACCGTGCATCCCGATGAGCTGAACGCTCTGCAGCGAGCCGGCGCCGACGATCCGGAAGACCTCGAGTCACTGGGCCCGGCCGCGTTTCACGTGCTGGGCCGCCGCAACCGTAAGCCGGAAGGCCTGCGGAAAGGCACCGGCCGCGAGATCTACACGGACGACCTGGTCCTCCCCGGCATGCTGCACGCCAAGCTGCTTCGCAGTCCGCACCCTCATGCACGCATAGTGTCGCTCGACGCTCAACACGCGGCACGGATGTCAGGTGTGTACGCGGTAATCACGGGTGAGGACATGCCCACACCGTACGGCATCATTCCGTGGACTCGTGACGAGCACGCCCTGGCCCTGGACAGGGTGCGGTACGTGGGAGATGCCGTTGCGTGCGTGGCGGCGGTGGATGAGGACACGGCGAACGCCGCGCTGGAGGCGATCGAAGTCGAATACGAGGTACTGCCGTTCTACCTGGAGCCAGAGGAGGCGCTGACGGATGACGCGGCAGCCATCCCGATCCACACAGCCAAGCGCGAAGGCCGCAACGGCAACATCACCAAGAAGGTCGAGCTCGAATTCGGTCCGGTGGACGACCTGATGGAGGGCTCGGACGTGGTGGTGGAGGGGGACTATTTCTTCCACGGGACGACCCACGCCCCTATCGAGCCTCACTGTGCGATCGGAAACGTGAACGCGGACGGGCTGCTGACGGTGTGGTCATCGACCCAGGTGCCCCACTACCTGCAGCGCGAGCTGGCGAGGGTCCTGGAGCTGGATGTCGCGCGGATTCGGGTCGTGCAACCCGCCGTGGGAGGGGCGTTCGGCGGCAAGTCAGAGCCCTTCGACCTTGAATTCTGCGTTGCGCTGCTGGCCCTGCGGACCGGGAGGCCAGTGAAACTGCTGTACACGCGCGAGGAGCTTTTCTACTCCCACCGAGGCCGACACCCGATGAACATGTGGTACCGTGTCGGAGCCTCGTGGGACGGGAAGCTCAAGGCGGTGGACGCCCGGAGCCTCCTGGATGGAGGGGCGTACGCATCGTTTGGTCTCGTGACGACCTACTACAGCGGCCAGTTGCTCACGGCGCCGTACGAACTCGAGTCCTACCGGTTCGATTCCACGCGCGTGTATACGAATAAGCCACCGTGCGGGCCAAAGCGGGGGCACGGATCCGTTCAGCCTCGATTCGCCTTCGAGATCTCTCTCGATAAGGTCGCCGCGGAACTCGGGATGGACCCGATCGAGCTCCGCCGGCGCAACTTCATGGGCACCGGGCGCACGGTGAACGAGTTCCGGGTGCAATCGAACGGTTTCCTGGAGTGTCTTGAGGCGGTCGAGACGGCCAGCGGCTGGAAGGACAAGCATCGCAAGCTCCCGTACGGCAGGGGAGTGGGGATCGCCGGCTCCTGCTACATCTCGGGCACCAACTACCCGATCTATCCGAACGACATGCCGCAGGCTGCGGTGCAGGTGCAGGTCGAGCGCTCGGGCCGGGTGAGCGTGCTGCACGGGGCGTCGGAGATCGGACAGGGGTCGGACGCCACGATGGCGGCGATCGCGGCCGAGGAACTGGGCGTGCCGCTGGGCTACGTGCGAGTCCTGTCTGCCGATACGGACCTCGTCCCGGTCGACCTGGGAGCCTATTCCTCCCGCGAGACGCTGATGGTGGGCACCGCGTGCGTGCACGCGTGCACGCAGGTGAGCGATGCGGTCCGAGACAGCGTGGGCCGGACGCTCGAGATCCCGGCGCAGCAGGTGCGGCTGGCCGGCGGCTGGGCCTTCGACTCTGAGTCCCCGGCAGATGACGACCGGCGCATGCCGATCTCGGCCGCGTTCCAGCTCGCCGAAGCGGAGCACGGGACGCTGGGGGCCGTGGGCCACTACAACACGCCGAAGGAAGGGGTGCACGGCGAGTACAGGGGCGGAACGATCGGTGCATCTCCGGCCTACAGCTTCACCGCGCACGTGGCCGAGGTTGAGGTGGATACGGACACCGGCTTCGTGGACGTGAAGACGATCTGGGTGGCGCACGACTGCGGCCGCGCCCTGAACCCGATGCTGGTCGAAGGCCAGATGGAGGGCTCGGCCTACATGGGATTTGCCGAGGCGATCATGGAGCAGCAGATCATGAAGCGGGGCGACTCCGAGGGCGGACTGCACGACGCTCCATCGCTCCTGGATTACCGCATCCCCACGTCGCTCGACTGTCCCGAGTTCGTGGCCCTGATCGTCGAGGCGGCCGACCCCGAGGGTCCGTACGGGGCGAAGGAGGCCGGAGAAGGGCCGCTCCACCCGTCGCTCCCGGCGATCGCAAACGCGATCTGGGATGCGGTCGGCGTGCGCATGGACTCGCTTCCGTTCACACCGGACCGGGTGTGGCGGGCGTTGCAGAAAACCACGGGCCACGCGGGTCACGTAGGTAAGGACTGATGCTGCAGGAGGGTCGATGACGGGAGAGGGGAGGGTGGAAGCCGCGACGCTGGCCGGCGGGTGCTTCTGGTGCCTGGACGGAGCGTACCGGGACCTGCGGGGTGTGATCGCCGTGGAGTCCGGGTACGCGGGCGGCCACGTGCCGAACCCGACGTACGAACAAGTGTGCGCGGGTGCCACGGGCCACGCCGAGGTAGTTCGTATCACGTACGATCCCGACGAAATCTCTTACGAGGACCTCCTGGAGATCTTCTTCTCGATCCACGATCCGACGACGCTCAACCGGCAGGGCGCGGACGTAGGGACGCAGTACCGCTCGGCGATCTTCTTCCACGACGACGCCCAGAAGGAGGCTGCGAACGCCATCCTCGCGGATCTCGAAGCTGAGAGCGTGTTCGCCGATCCGATCGTAACCGAGGTCGCCGCCCTCGACGTCTATTACCGGGGCGAGGACTATCACCAGGACTACTACCGCAACAATCCGAACCAGGGCTACTGCCAGGTCGTGGTGGCCCCGAAGCTCGCGAAGTTCCGGGCGAAGTACGCCGCGAGGCTGAAGGACGCGTAGACCGATGAGACAGCCGATCTTCGTGATGGAGCGCTGGCAGTCGCACCACGAGAATGCTGTCGATTACAATCTCGCGGAGAGCGGAGTCCAGCCGATCACACTGGCCGAGCTCCGGGAGCTCACCGCGGTCGATCCCTCCGACACATTGCTCGGCTACGGGCACACGGACGGGAGCCCGCTCCTGCGCGAGCGAATTGCGGCCATGTATACCGGCGCCGCGGCGGATAACGTCGTGGCCACGGTCGGCAGCGCGGAAGCCAACTTCCTCGCCGTGTGGCGCCTCGTGGAGCCGGGCGACCGGGTGGTCGTCGTACGCCCCACGTACGAGCAGACGACGGGTCTCGCTGTAGGGCTCGGCGCCCACCTGGAGAGCGTGTGGCTCGAGGAAGAGCTCGGCTGGCAGCCCGCCCCCGGGACCGCCGCGGAAGCCATTCAGCCGGGAACACGCCTCGTAGTGGTCACGAACCCGAACAACCCCACGGGCCATCCGCTGGGCGAAGCCGCGATCACCGAGATCATCGAGGCCGCCGAGAAGGCCGGCGCGTGGATCCTGTCCGACGAAGTGTACGCGGGCGGAGAGCTGTCGGGTGAGTCGACCGCTTCGCTATGGGGGCGGACGGACCGTGTACTCGTCAGCGCATCGCTGTCGAAGGCCTACGGGCTGCCGGGACTCCGCCTCGGTTGGCTAGTGGCGCCGGTTGTGTTCCGCGAGGAATTGTGGGCTCGCAAGGACTACACGACGATCGCTCCATCGCCCCTGTGTGATTGCCTGGGCGCTGCCGCGCTCGAGCCGGGGATCCGCGACGCGCTACTGGGGCGGGGACGCGGCATCCTGCTGCAGAACCTGGCCGTACTCGAAGAATGGGCCGCCCGACACGCCGGCTTCCTGGCCTTCAGGACGCCGACTGCCGGGGCCATTGCCTTCTTCCGCTACGACCTGCCGATCGGGTCGTCGGAGCTGGCCGATCGCCTCCTCGCCGAGCAGAGCGTGCTGATCGTGCCGGGCGACCAGTTCGGAATCGACGGCTACTTCCGCATCGGATACGGATACACCAACCCTCCCCTCGAGCGGGGACTGGAGCGCGTGTCACAGATGATCGACCAGATCGCCGCGGCGCGGGCTGGCTGAGAGTGGGAATGGCCCTGTGCTGAGGCTTCACCCGTACGAGTATCACCGTCCCGCCACCGTGGAAGAGGCAATCGCGCTGCTGGCGGAGCACGCCGGTGACGTCATGCCGATCGCCGGTGGGACAGACCTCGTGCCGAACATGAAGCACAAATTGTTCACGCCAGGTCACCTGGTGTCGGTGCGCGGGATACAGGAGATGCGGGGCATCTCGGAAGACGCCCGTGGTTTCACGATCGGCGCGGCGACGACGCTCGACGCGATGGCTCGCGACACGGTCGTGCGCCAGTCCCTGCCGTCGCTGGCCCGGGCGTGCGCTCTGGTGTCAGGGCCGCAGCTCCGCCGCATGGGAACGATCGGCGGCAACGTGTGCCTCGACACCCGGTGCACCTACTACAACCAGACGCTGTTCTGGCGGAAGGCGCTGGGCTACTGCCTCAAGAAGGACGGGGATGCCTGCCACGTGGTGAAGGGTGGGACCCGCTGCGTGGCGGCCCATTCGGCGGACGCAGCCACGGCGCTGCTCCCTCTGGAGGCCGAACTCAGGATCACCGGGCCTGAGGGTGAACGCACGACGCCTATCAGCAGCTTCTTCACGTCGGACGGGATGTGGAACCGACGCATGCAACCCGCCGAGCTGCTGGTGTCGGTCCGGGTGCCAAGACCGGACGCCCGGACGCGGCACAGCTTCCAGAAGCTCCGGGCCCGCGATTCGATCGACTTCCCGATGCTGAATCTGGCAGTACGGGTGGACTTCGCAGAGGACGAAGCGGTGACGGGCCTCCAGATGGCCGCCTCGGGCATGGGCAGCTATCCGCGGAAGATCGGCAAGCTGGAGGCGATCGCGGAGGGAAGCCCGCTCACGGGGGCGGTGGTCGAGGAGATCGCGCAGCAGGCATTCCGCCAGTGCCATCCTCTCGAGAACCTCCCGGTGGATGCTGAGTGGAGGCGGGCCATGGTACCCGTGCTGGTGCGGCGTGCCCTGTCCGAGATCACGGCCTGACCGGTTCTGCGGCGTGCGGACTCGCGGATGCACGAAGGGCCGGGATCGTTCCCGGCCCTTCGTGCATTGGCCCTGTCCGAGGCTTGAAGCTTCGCCTTGAAGCCTCTCGTCGTTCGGCGGTACTACACGCCGAACCCGCTGAACGGCTCGAACAGGCGCTCGGCGATGTCGAACACGTCGCCAAGCAGGTCGTACAGCTCCATCAGCGCCGCGACGTCCTCCGCCGTGAGCGGTGAGCCGTCGGCGCGCTCGAAAACGGGATCGGCCTCGGTGCCGCCGATGAAGATCGCCGGCACACCGTTGTACGCGATCACGCCGGTCATCACGTTGTCAGCCGTCACGGTCATATCGAACACGACCGTGTCGGAGCCGTTACGAATCATCAGCCCGGCAGTGGCGGCATCCACCGGCGAATCACCGGAGAAGTCGAACTGACCGGTGATATCGAGCTCCACGCTGACATTCTCGGAAGCGAGCGACAGCCAATACGAAACGTCCAGGCCTATCGTCTCCGAGGAGCCGAGGAAGGTGGCCGTCTGGTCGAGGGCGAAGTCGAGCTGCTCGGCGCCGTCGGACACGTAGCCCTCTGCGACGACGGTCACGCTGAAGTCTTCGGTGCCCAGCAAAGCGTAGCTCGCCTCGATGAAGTAGTCCACCAGGGCGTCTTCACCGCTCACGGCGTAGATGCCGAGTCGCGTCGCAGAGGCATCGCCTTCATCAGTGAGGTCGAGGAACCCCACCTCGTTCAGCGGCTCGGCCGGCAGCCGGGTCAGAGGGTCGATCGCGTACAGGATGAAGCGTACGCCGTTGGTCGGGCCGAGAGTTCCCTCACCGATCACGTACCGGCCGAGATCGAAACTCCATTCGAACGTCTTGCCGAGCAGGTTGCTCGGGAAGATCGGCTCGGCCGAGCCGCCGGACAGCGTGTAGCTGCGCAGCACCTGGGCCGACATCGGTGTCACGGCTCGATCGAGGTCGCGCGGCATCACCATGGAAACAGCGCCCGCCTGCGCCAGACCGTCGGACGCGAGCCCGAGGCTGATCAGGATGTCGCTGTCGTCATCCAGACGAGCCTGCAGGTTCTCCGTCGCCTGCTCTGTGGCCTGCGGATCGAAGTCCAGCCCCGACGGGCCGCTCGGGCCATCGTCGCTGCACGCCGCCGTGCTCATGGCGAACACCGCGAGCAGCGTCACCCACCTCAAGTTCCGGAACATTAGGCAACCTCCGTTACATCCGTGTAGTTCGTCGGCACCATCGCGCCAGGCCCACCGAAATCGCCGTGGCGCGGCAAACCGGCGCCTCGGCGCGACGATGGGACGTACCCATCCGGCGCCGAATTGAGCAAGGCGCGTGCCCATGAAGCACTACACTCGTAAGTTGCTGTACGACAAGCGGTTCAGCGTGTTCGAGGGTCCCAGATGCTCCTGTGTGGGTCACCAATGAATGCAGGATTCGGGCGCGAATTAGCGAAAAGCGCCGACCCCGCCTTGACGGGCCGGCTTCCGGATGGGAACATCCCCGCCCGACCACAGGGCACGTCGAATACACAAGGACAGACAGGCAGAAAGACCGTTAGATGGACGACATGAGCAGGCGGCGTATCGGCATCCTCGTCGGCGGTGGCCCGGCTCCCGGGATCAACAGCGCAATCAGCGCCGCGGCCCTGAAGGCCATAGACGACGGGTGCGACGTGATCGGTATCCTGGATGGGTGGGAGCACCTGATCGCGGGGCGCACGGACATGACCCGTCAACTGCACGTTACGGACGTATCGCGCATCCACACGGAGGGTGGCTCGATCCTCCGCACCTCGCGGGCCAACCCCACCAAGACACGCGAAACCCTCGAGCGTACCGTGAAGGCGCTGCGGGAGTTGAGCATCTCCGGCCTGGTCTCGATCGGCGGTGACGACACGGCGTTCTCCGCGCGTGAAGTTGCTGAAACGGCCGACGGCACGATCCGGGTGGCGCACGTGCCCAAGACGATCGACAACGACCTGCCCCTGCCGGCCGACATGCCAACGTTCGGGTACGAAACGGCTCGCTGGGTGGGCAGCGACCTGTGCCTCAACCTGATGGAGGACTCGCGCACCACGAATCGGTGGTTCTTCGTCGTCGTGATGGGACGGAGGGCCGGCCACCTCGCCCTGGGGATCGGCCGCGCCGCCGGCGCCACGTGCACCATCATCGGGGAAGAGTTCCCGGGCGATCGCATCACGTTCGACGACGTGTGCACGATCCTCGAGGGAGCGATCCTGAAGCGCCGAGCCCTGGGAAGGCGAGACGGCCTCGCGATCATCGCCGAGGGAATCGGCGAGAAGATGGATCCCGAGGAGCTCGCCGCACTGCCGGGCGTGCACGTGGAGTATGACGCATACGACCATATCAGGCTGGCCGAGATTCCGATGGAGACGATCCTCAAGAGGGCGGTGCAGCAGCGCTTCGCGGACCGGGGAGACGACGTCACGATCACGGACCTGCGGTTGGGCTACGAGCTTCGGTGCGCCAAGCCGATCACGTTCGACATCGACTACACGCGCACGCTCGGATTCGGCGCCGCCCGCTTCCTGATCTCCGAGCCCAAGGAAGAGTCGCTTCGCGTGGGCGGAATGGTGAGCCTCGGACGGGGCGGTCACGTGCGGGTGCTTCCGTTCGACGAGTTTCGTGATCCCGAGACGGGCCGCACCCGGGTGCGCACCGTGGACACGGAATCGGAAGCCTACGAGGTGGCCCGCCAGTACATGCTCAGGCTGGAGACGGCCGACCTGAATGACCCGGACATGCTCGAGCGACTGGCCCGGCAGGCCCGAACGGACGCGTCTACGTTCCGGGCCAAGTTCGGTCCCGCGGTCGGCCTGGAGGAATGACGCAGGACAGCGTTCGAGCGGTCCTGTTCGACCTGGACGGGACGCTCATCGACAGCGAGCGGCTGATACTGGCATCGTACCGGCACACGATGCGGGAGCACCTGGGGAAAGTACCTCCCGAGGAGACGTGGAAGGCGACGATCGGCCAGCCCCTGGTGGTCCAGATGAAGATGTTCGCGGACCGCGAGGACCAGGTTACCGCGATGATCGAGACCTACGTGGAGCACAACCTCGCACACCACGACGCCTACGTGCTCCCGTTCCCAGGCGTTCGGTCGGTGGTTGAGGCCGTTCGTGGGTCGGGACGCTTCCTGGGGATCGTGACGAGCAAGAAGCGGCGGGCCACTCACATGGGCCTGTCGCGCTGTGACCTCCCGGCGGAGTGGTTCGAGGCGATCGTCACGGCAGACGACGTGGAGCGCTACAAGCCGGAGCCCGAGCCCGTGCTGGAAGCGCTGGGGCGGCTGGGAATCTCCGGGGACGAGGCGATGTTCGTGGGGGACAGCACTCACGATATGCGGTCCGGGCGGTCGGCGGGCGTGGTGACCGCCGCCGCTTTGTGGGGACCGTACTCCCGGGCTCAGCTCGCGCCGACCGAGCCGGACCTGTGGCTGGACGAGCCGGGAGACCTTGTCCCCGTGCTCGGGATCGATTCCTGAGTGACCTGACGCGTCAGGTCGCCGCAGGCCTCAGAGCCACCGCCAACACGTCGTCCAGCGTTTCCGCGTAGACGAACTCGAGGGATTCCTGCACTTTCTCCGGTAACTCGCTCACGTCGCCTTCGTTGTCCTTCGGTAGCACGATTCTTTCGATACCGGCGCGCAGGGCCCCGAGCACCTTCTCCTTCACACCCCCGATGGCCATCACTCGTCCGGTCAGGGTGAGCTCGCCGGTCATGGCCAGGTCACTCGCCACCGGTCGGCCGCTCAGGGCGCTGACCATGGCCATCGCCATGGCGACTCCGGCGGACGGTCCCTCCTTGGGCACTGCACCGGCCGGAACGTGGATGTGAATCTGTTGATCCTGCAGCATCTTCTCACCGATGCCAAGAGCCTCGGCGTGGCTGCGAGCGTACGTCAGCGCAGCCTGGGCGCTTTCCTTCATGACGTCGCCGAGCTGTCCGGTGAGAACCAGGCCGTCCTTGCCTTCCATCACCGAACATTCGATCCGCATGATGTCCCCGCCCACCGGTGTGTAGTACATGCCCGTCGAGACGCCGACCGTGTCCACATCGAGCCTCTTCTCGGGGTGCACCTTGGGCTGACCGAGCAGGTCGCGCAGGTCGTCCACGTCCACATTGACCGATTCGACGTCGCCGCCGGCGATCTTTCGGGCGCTCTTCCGTGCGATCGAGCCCAGCTCCCGCTCCAGGTTTCGCACCCCGGCCTCGCGCGTGTAGCTCGACACGACGTCCTCGAGCGCAGCCGCCGTGAGCTCGAGTTGACCCTCCACCAGGCCGTTCTGGTCCATCTGCCGAGGCAGTAAGTAGCGTCGCGCGATCTCGAGCTTCTCCTGCGCCGTGTAACCGACGAATTCGATCGCCTCCATCCGGTCCTTAAGCGGACCCGGGATCTGGTGCGGGAAGTTCGCCGTGGCGATGAACATCACTTCCGACAGGTCGAACGGAATGCCGAGATAGTGATCCACGAACGCGTCGTTCTGCGCCGGGTCGAGCACCTCCATGAGAGCGGCTGACGGGTCGCCCTGGAAAGACACGCCCAGCTTGTCCACCTCGTCGAGAAGGAAGACGGGGTTCTTGCTACCCGCCCTCTTCAGACCCGAGATGATGCGGCCTGGTAGGGCCCCGACGTACGTGCGCCGGTGGCCCCGGATGTCCGCTTCGTCGCGAGCACCGCCCAGCGACACGCGCACGTACTTGCGGCCCATCGCATCGGCGATCGACTTGGCGATCGAAGTCTTACCTGTGCCCGGTGGTCCGATGAACAGGACGGTCTGGCCCGTACGGTCGTCCGCCTGGCCCGGGCTGCGAACGGTCTCCGCGGGCGCTTCGTCCCCGATCTCAGCATCCAACGCGAGGTGCTCGGGCGGCTCGCCCGTGGACTCGGCTTCCCGCTCCGCCTTCGCGTCCTCGGCGACCTGATTGCGACGCTCCTGGAGGCTGCGTACCGCCAGAAAATCGAGTACGCGGTCCTTCACGTCGGACAGACCGTAGTGGTCGCGCTCGAGAATCTGTTCCGCCCGCGTCAGGTCCAAGCGGTCCTCGCTACGGGTACTCCACGGGAGATCGGCGACGGTCTCCAGAAACGTCCGGATCACCTGGGACTCGGCTGCCTCGCGCGGGATGCGCTCCAGCCGGCGGAGCTCCCGGTCCACTTCCGTGCGGGCCTCCTCCGGGAGGTCGAGGGCCTCGAGCCGCTCGCGCAGCTCCTGGATTTCCTCCTGGTCGGCATCGTCACCGAGCTCGCTCCGTATGGCCTTCATTTGCTCGCGCAGAAAGACTTCACGCTGCCGCTCCCCGAGCTCTTCCTGTACCTTGCTGCGAATCTGGGCCTGCGCCTCGAGCACGCCGATCTGGCGTTGCAGGTGGAGCAGCAGTTTCCGCAGGCGGTCCTCGACCGAGAGGGTCTCGAGAAGGTCCTGCTTCTCGGGCACCTCGAGCTCGGTGTAGAAGGCGACCAGGTCGGCGAGCTCGCCGCCGCTCACTACACCGCCGAGCAGATGATCCACGATCTCCTTGGGCACACCGCGCAGGCGGCTGAGCTGGGCCGCGCGCTCCCGTACTTCCTTATGAAGGGCCTGGTACGCCGAGGCCTCGTCATCCAGAGGGGGCATATCCTCCATCCGGCGGACGATCGCCTCGAGGAATTCCCCCCGTTCGGTGAACTCGAGGACGGCTCCCCGCCCGGTGCCCTGCACCACGAGCTGGATGCCGCCCGGGACCCGCTGCATCTGCGCGATGCGGCAGATGGTGCCGATCCGGAACAGCTCGTCTCGTGTCGGCTCCTCCGTTTCCGCATCCAGCTGCGAAACGGCGATCAGGCGCTTCGACCCCTGCAATGCGTGCTCGATGGCCGCCAGGGTCTTTTCGCGTCCGGCGGCGATCGGCGCGGCGACGGAAGGAAACACCACCGTGCCCCGCAGCGGCAGCACGGGAAGGCGGGCCCGCTCGTCGAGCAGCTCTTCCGAATCATCGGCGGGGTCATCTTCCTCGTCCCACGCGATGTGGACGTCTTCCATCCCCGCTGGGACGTCCTCGGACTCCGCTTGGAACAGGGAGAGCAAAGCTGTATTCTTTTGGCCGTGCATCATCTGCGATCTCGTTTTCCCGTGTTGTGGGCCAGCCCGGTCCCCCGCGTCCGCAAGGCGGCCGGCCGGTCCTCTAGGTATTCTATCGCGTCCCCGGGCCGTTGTGCAGGAACCGGGCCGGGTTCATGTGATGAACGTGGCCGTGTATGCGCCGTTCTGGCATGGAACGGCGCGTGCGCCTGATGCGGTTCCGCCAACGAGGCAGACCGTGCGGGAGTGCCGGGGGCGCTGGACGCCTGGTCCCGGCTTTTCTCGTCGCGACCGTCCTCGTCCTCGCTGCCTGCTACCCCAGGCCCGTCGATCCGGTCGGCGTCCCGCAGGCGCCGCCGCCCTTCGTGCGAGTACCGTACATCCAGCAGGTCACGGACAGCAGCGCCTCGGCCCTCTGGATGAGCCAGCCCGGGTCGGTCGATACCGCATGGTACCGCGCACCGGAGATCGACTCTACCTGGACTCGAACGGCTGTGCGAGACCACCGTTACGGAACCCGCCGGGCCGACTTCGGTCCCCTTCCGGCGGTGAGTAACGTGGAATACATGGTGTCCGCGGGCGGAACCCGCATGGGACCGCACGCTTTCCACACGCCGCCGCCCCGGGGGGCCGAGGGTGAAGAGGTACGGGTCCTGCTCTTCGGTGACTCGGGATGGGGCGGTCCCCAGCAGATCGACCTGGCCCGCCAGATCGAGCGCGCCGACTGGGACCTGTCGATCCACGTCGGGGACATCGCCTATGACGACGGAGCCGAGAGCGAGTTCACCGAGCGTCACTTCCGGGTGTACGCGTCCACCTTAGCCTCCACCCCTTTCTATCCAGCGGTGGGAAATCACGATGTTCGGGCGGACGGCGGGCGCTCTTACGATGGCGCTTTCCTGTGGCCGGAGCCTTTCGCGGGGGCCCGCTACTACTCCTTCCGATGGGGCCGGATCCGGTTCGTGTCCATCGACACGTCCAGCAACACGGAAGACGTGAGTGACCTTCGCGACGGGACCGGCCGCCAGCTGGAATGGCTCAAGCGCGTCCTTCGGGAAGCCTCCGCCGACAGCACGGTGGACTGGATCATCACGCTCCAGCACCACCCGCTGTACAGTCACGCCGTCGGAATCAGCGGGCACGGCATCGACCAGGATCTGCGGGCGAACCTGCTTCCCCTGTACGAGCGCTACGGCGTCGACCTTGTTTCCGCCGGGCACGACCACCACTACGAACGCTCCTGGCCGATCCGGGACGGCCGCCGGGTGAATGACGGATGCGGACCGGTGCACGTACTCTCCGGAGGAGGAGGCGCCTCCCGTTACGCCCGCGATATCACGAACACGACGCTCCTGGCGACGGCGCAGCGCGTCTACCAGTACGTCGAGCTGACGATCGACAGCGATCGGATCCGTGGGCGCACGATCGATCGCGACGGGCAGGTGGTCGACGAATTCACCGTTCGCCGGTACGACGGGACGACCGGTCCGTTGCCCGACAGATGCTCCGGGTGAGGCACCGCCCTCGGCGACCCGCGGCACTTGTTCGCGCGCTAGCCTTCCTCCTGGTGCTGTACCTCGTCGGAAGCGTGTCACCGCCGCCGGCGAGCGGCCAGCGCTTACCTCCGCAACCGGCTGACACTGCTGCAGCCGGCGACACCATTCCAGGCGCACCGATCACGCCGACGGAGGCCGAAGCGATCCGGGACACCCTGCAACGGCCGCCCGCCCAGTATTCAGCCGACTGGGTGGACGTAGTCGAGTTTCCGCTCAAGGTCATCGGCTGGCCGCTGGACCTGGTGCTGGTTCGATTCCCGGCCTGGCTGGTGGGCCAGCTCACCGCTCCCCGCCCTCCCAGCGGTCTCGTTCGGACCTACCGGGCCATGTCAGAGTGGGGCCTGCGCCCGACGATACGCACCACCATCGGCCCGCGGAGCGCCGCGGCCCTGGAGCTCCAGTTCGATCGGTACTACCCGTTCTACGTGCACGCCGCCGTGTCGCGTCGCCTGTCGCAACGCTACCGAACGGGGATCATCCTGAACGGGCGTACGTCGTGGCTGGCGTCCGAGGCGAAATGGCAACGGGACGCGCAAACGCCGTTCTACGGCATCGGGTCGCAGACCGATGCGGACGACCGCGCGTTCTATCGGCGTGACTGGTGGGACGTGTCCGCGCGCACCGGGGTGACGGTCACGCCGTCCTTGATTCTGGCCGGCGGGGCGGCCTACGAGCACAACGAGGTCGGCGACCCGATCGGAACGTCGCAGTCGATCTTCACCGAGTTTCCGACCGACTCCCTGTACGGGGCGAGCGAGACCACCGAGTACGTGCGCCTGGAGCTCAGCAGCACGCTGGACCTGACCCGCTGGAAGGAATTCCAGCAAACCGGCGTCACGGCCGGCCTGGCGGCGCGCTCGTTCTTCGGCCTCTCGAACACGGACTCCAACTTCCGGCTGTTGACCGGTTTCGTGCAGACGTACGCACCGATCAACAGGCAGCAGATGTTCGCCTTTCGTGTGACCTCCGACATCGCCCGTGACGACGGTGGCGAGGGCGTGCCGTTCTATCACCTGTCCACTCTGGGGGGAAGCCGTAGCGCGCTTGGGTTTCCGTCCAATCGGTTTGTGGACTACGACATGCTGGCTTTCATGTCGGAGTACCGGTTCGAGGTGTGGCGGGAGCTGCACAGCCGCATGCGGGCCGAGACTTTCCTCTTCTTCCACTACGGCGCCGTGGGCCAGACGATCGGCAGTATCGAAGGCGACGACTGGCACCCGTCCTACGGCCTCGGACTCCGGCTCAGCCGGCCGACGGCTCTGCTCGGATTGGCCTACCTCGGATTCAGCGCGGAGGGAATCACCGCGGGAATAAGGGGATCATGGCCATTCTGATCCGTATACGAGCCCCGCTCCTGGCGGCAGGTGTTCTCTCGGTCTTCGGGGGGTGTGCCCGCCAGGCGCCCGTGCCTCTGCGTCCCGAGCCGGTCGCGTATGCCGACACCCTGCCGATCGAGGAGCCGGCGTACCGGGAGCCCCTGGAGGCGCCTCTGCTGATCCGCGATGCGATCAGCGGACAGGTCTCGAAGGGGATCAGCGTACGGCGGCTGGTGAACGAAAACCATGAGGCGCTGAACGTCACACGGCACGACGACGTGGTGAACTCGGCGTGGTTCGAGCACCGGAATGGCCGACGGTCCTTCACGTCCGAGCAGATGTTCAGGGGTCCGACGACCGGCACGGGCCCGGACACGACGGGGCCCATCGTGCTCACGCAGGCGAAGCTGCAGGGCATCTCGCCGGGATTCCACATCCAGGATTCCCGCGGCGTCCGTTACGTGGTGAAATTCGACCCGCAGGGCTTCCAGTACCTGAGCAGCTCCGCCGGGGTGATCGCGAATCGCCTGATGTACGCGGCCGGCTACCACGTTCCGGAGGACTACATCTTCCGGTTCCGCCGGGAGCACATCACGGGTGTGAAGGAGGGCGCGACCTACGAGGACGAGGAGTTCGTGGAGCACCCGCTCGAGATCGACATGGTGGACGAGATCCTGTCCCGCGTGGACACCCTTCCCGACGGCCGCTTCCTGGCCGTGGCCAGCCAGTACGTGCCCGGCCCTCCCCTCGGTCCGTTCCACTTTTCCGGCACGAGGAAGGACGACCCGAACGACTGGTACGCGCACGAGCATCGCCGTGATCTGCGAGGACTGTACGTGGTTTCGTCGTGGGTGAACCACGTGGACATGCGTTTCGCAAACACGATGGACGCGTTCGTGGATCCGGGGTACGTGCGCCACTATCTGATCGACTTCGCGGCGAGCCTGGGAAGCGGCACCATCCGGCCGCATTACCCGCGTGAGGGCGAGGAGTACAACTTCGACTTCTGGCCTACCACGGCCCGCATCTTCACGCTCGGATTCTACCGCCAAGGATGGGAACGGCAGCCGTCCGAGGTGATCGATCCGTCCATCGGGTGGATGCAGGTCGAGACCTTCGTTCCCGTGGGCTGGAAAGCCAACTGGCCGAACGAAGCGTTCGTGAACCGGACGGTCCGCGACTCCTACTGGGGCGCGAAGCTGGTGGGGTCATTTACGGACGCGCAGATCCGGGCGGCAGTGGACGCGGGTGAGCTCCCGAGCGAGTTTGCCGCCGACACGCTGGCCGCCATGTTGAGCTACCGGCGCGACCGGATCGTGGAGTACTGGTACGCCCGCGTATCTGCGGTGGAGAACCCGGAGGTACAGGCGGACGCTGCCTCCGGCGCGGGCTTCGGGCTCGCCTTTGACGACTACGGAATCCGGGACGGCGCGTGGCCGGCTGCGGGCGTGACATATTCCTGGAAGCTGCGTCACGATGCACTGGGCCGACGGTGGGAGGGCGCCTCGCCGGCCGGTGAAGGCCCGCGCCAGATCCTCTCGATCAAGCCGGCAGCAGCAGCCGCCGGGGCGCCAACTCGCGTTCTATCGGAAGAAGAGGCGATCGCCACCCTCGAACTCACGGTCAATAGCCAAGACGACGAGCACGGGAGGCCGGCGACCGTATACCTCGAGTGGGACGTGGCTGCCCGGCACTACCGCGTCGTCGGACTCGAGCACTGACACACGGCCGGCCGTCATGGCCGCACCTGGACCGTGCATGGAGATGATCTGATAGACTTGCCGATCGCCAAGCCCGAAGTGCCCGACGAATTCGACCGGGTGGCCCGCAGCTACGAATTCCTCACCGGTCTCAATCCGGGCTACCGCCGACACTTGCGTCTAAGCGCGGCCCGCTTGGGCGCGCCGGCGGATGGGCAGGTCCTGGATCTGTGTTGTGGTACCGGCGCCTCCACGCGGGCGATTCTCGCCGAATACCCCAACGCCCGCGTGACCGCCGCGGACGGGTCTGCCGGCATGCTGGACCAGGCGCGCCGCCGCCTTCCCGAAGACCGGGTTCGTCTGCTGCAGGCCGACGCCATGAATCCGGCCGCGGCGGGCATCGAGGGTCCGTTCGACGCGATACTGATGGCCTACGGTATCCGCAACATGTCGGATCCCGACCGGTGCCTGGCGAACCTGTTGGGACTGCTGCGCCCGGGTGGATCGATCTGCTTTCACGAGTACTCGGTGGCCGATTCGGCCTCGGCCCGGGCCACTTGGAACGCGGTATCTCTGGGCGTGATCATCCCTGGCGGACTTCTAACCTCCGGTACGACCCGGATCTACCGCTACCTGCGGCGAAGCGTCCTCGATTTCGACGGCGTCACGGCATTCGAAGAGCGCCTGCGGCGGGCCGGATTCGCCGACGTGAGGACGGAGCCTGTGGACGGATGGCAGCGTGGCATCGTTCACTCCTTCCTGGCCCGGCGGGCGGAGGTGACTGCGTGACGCGCCCACCGGACGGCAGGCAGACCGTCCCGCAGCGACCGGGAGAGCGAGCGCGGGCTCCGGAAGGCACGACCGCCCTCGTGGTGGGTGGTGGGCTGGCCGGGTTCGCCGCCGCGTGCTCCCTCGCCGAGCGTGGCGTGGAAGTGACGATCGTCGAGCGTGAAGAATCGCTGGGCGGTCGGCTTCGCACGTGGCCCGAGACGCTGCCGGACGGCTCGGAACTCCGGATGGAACGCGGATTCCACGCCTTCTTCCGCCAATACTACAACCTGCGCGAGCTGCTTCGACGTGTGGACCCCCAACTGCGGAGACTCGTGCGGCTGCGCGACTACCCGGTCCTGGCTCCCGGCGGCGCGGTGCAGTCGTTCGAGGACCTCCCGACCGGACCTCCGTGGAACATCGTGTCGCTCGTTCGCCGGGCAGACACGTTCCGATACCGCGACCTGCTCAAGGTGAACGGTTTGGCGGCACTCGACATGCTGAGGTTCGATCCCGGGCGCACGTATGGTCGGCACGATTCGACTACCGCCCGGGATTACCTGGATTCGCTTCGCTTCCCCGCCGCCGCGCGGCGCATGATGTTCGACGTGTTCTCTCACTCATTCTTCAATCCCGAAGACGAGATGTCGGCCGCCGACCTCCTGATGATGTTCCACTTCTACTTCATGGCGAACCCCGAGGGCCTGGTGTTCGATGTGCTGGACGACGAGTTCCAGGCATCGCTGTGGACTCCGCTCCGTGCGTATCTCGAGGGGCTGGGGGCACGGTTCCGGCTCGGCACCGAAGTGAAAACCATGGCTCGCGCCGACGGGGCGGATGGCGGGACGGGCGAAGGGGGGGATACGGCCGGGTGGACGGCGACGTGCGCGGTCACGGGCGGCGCCCCCGCGGACCCCGTTTCGACCGACCTGGTAGTGCTGGCCGTCACCGTGCCCGGTCTGCAAGCGATCGTCGGCGCCTCGCCGGCTCTCGGTGATCCCGGGTGGCGACGAAACGTGGCCGAGCTCGGACTCACGCTCCCGTTCGCCGTTTGGCGAATGTGGCTGGACCGGCCGGTGAGCCCTGCCCGTCCACCGTTCGCCGGGACCGCCGGGTATCCGTACCTCGACAACATCTCGGTGTACGAGACGTTCGAGGAAGAAAGCCGCCGGTGGGCGGAGTCGAGCGGCGGGTCGGTCGTGGAGCTGCATGCCTACGCGGTGCCCGAAGACATCGAGGAGGCGGAGATCCGGGCGAGCATGCTCGAGGGACTGCACGATTTGTATCCGGAAACACGGGTCGCGAAGGCCGTGCACGAGGTCTTCCGCGTGGATCGCGACTGTCCCGCGTTCCCCCCCGGAGGGCACGCCGGGCGACCGGGCGTCGTCACGCCCCATGATGGCGTGGTGCTGGCCGGCGACTACGTGCGGCTCCCGTTCCCCACGGCACTCATGGAGCGGGCGGCCGCGTCGGGTTTCCTCGCCTCGAATCACCTGCTCGGCCAGTGGGACGTGCAGCCAGAGCCGATCTGGTCAGTGCCTCTCGTGGGTCCCCTCGTCAGCCCTTTCACCCGCCGAGGCTGACAGCGCCCGGCCTGCGGCCGGCACCCGTCCGGTACGCAGGGCGAACCGCCGTTCCGCGTAGGCCGCGTCCTCCACCCACAGCTTCCGCTGAGACCTGAGCATGAACGGCCGGATCATCCAGGCCGCCCGCAGTGCGCGCCTGAACCCCGGACGATCGGAAGTGGCGAGCGTGGCCTCGACGATCGCCGTGCGGCCGGGCCGCAGCGGAGTGGCGTGGGTCTCAACCACCGAGCCGGTTCCCTCGCCTCCGACAATCGTCATTGTGATGGTGCGCGGATCGGGGCAGTGAAACGTGGCGTCGACCTCGATCCCCAACCGGTCGGTGATCCCGTATACGACTCGCAGCAGAAGCCGTCCACTCTCGATCCCGATCACCTTGAGTCGCTTGAACGTGTGCGGGTGGTAGTAGACGCCGTGCCACGGGTCGAGCCGATTGGCGATCACGTCGCGCGGCTCACATTCCGCTTCCAGATGCATGACGGAATCGATGAACTCGGTCGGTCGGGGCGAGACGATCGGTCTCGGGGTCGGCGGGTCGTCACCGTCACCCGAAGCCCCGGTTCCGGAGCCCTCTAGCCGCACCCAGCACAGGACGCCGTCATCGTGCGTCACCAGCGGACACCAGGCGCCGTGCCGTTCGGCGCCGAGCTCGAGACCGTGCCACGGGCAGACGATCCGTCCGTCCCGTACCGGACCTTCTGTAAGCGATGCTCCCATGTGCGGACAGGCGTTGGGGGCGACACGGAGCTCGCGGCCGGCGCGCCACGCCACGAGCTCCCGTCCCTCGACCCAAAACAAACGAGGCCTCGCGCCGATCGAGCGGCTGGCGTCGAGCACGTACCAGCCGCCCGACGGCAGGGCGAGGGCCGCCCGCAGCTCTCTCTCGATGCGGTGTGGATTCGCCTGCACCCAGTCCGGGCCGCGCAGCTCGGGAGGGAGCTCCCCAGGAAGCGGTGACACCGGATGTCCGACCGTCCTCAGCTTCGACATCAGACTCTCCGCATCGTGTCTCGCATGATCGGTCCCAGGCTGCGCAGTGTCTGGCCCACGAGCGGCGAGGCCGGAAGGGAGCGCATGAGGGCGATCCGGTCCGACAGCGATCCTCCGTCGAACATGAAGCGGGCCATGCGCTCGGGCGCCACGCCCTGGAACATGCGTCGGAACATCTCGGGTGCCGCAGTGGGCTCCCGTTCAAGGTAGGTCAGGAAGACCCGGTCCAGAAACTCCGTGGCCCTGGGATACGGACGACTGCGAGGCATGGGACGATCGACGCCCGCGCGCACCGTGAACACGGCCAGCCGCTGCGAATGCCGTTGGATGGCGAGAAACGCGTACCCCGTCGCCGGACGGGCGAGGCCTCCCCGAACTCCGATGTTGGTGATGCGTTCCGCGGCCGGGCGAGGCGGTAGAAGAGTGGTCATCGGAATGGCACCCTTTTCCCGGTGCAGCTCCCGCCAGCCAACCACCCCGAGTTTGTCGGCCAGGTAGCGGCTTATCGACTCCACATAGGATTCCTCAGACAACGGCTCTCCGCCGAAGAACGTGTCCTCCACGAGCGCCGTCCGCTCGTCGATGGGGAGCACGTACATGAACCGGATCTCGTCGCCGTCCATCACCCGGAAGTCCATCAACGTGGCGACGGACGGGTCGAATACGGCCCCGTCTGTCTCCACCTCGAGGCCCACGAAGTGCTGCAGCCAGTGGATCTCGCCAGGCGGAACCGGCCCGCGGACGGGAGGGCGGCTGTCAAAGGCCCGCGAGGCCTTGATCTCGCCCTCTTCCGTCAGAGCCGCCACACCGTCCCCGATAGCACGGAAGCCCTCGACCGAGACGCGGCGCAGCACCCGCACGTTCGGGCTTTCCTCGATGCGCTCGAGCGCCAGGGAGTAGAACGCATCCGCCGGGATGCAGCGATATCCCACCGTCCGTGACGCCCGCTCGACATCACCCTGCCGCGTGAGCACCCGCCACCGGTGCCAGGACTGGCGGACGGCCTCCTGGAAGGGGTGGTCGGGGCCGGACCAGTAGCACCAGGTGCGATCTCGTACGTGTACGTCGCGCCGATCCACGAGGAGGATCTCCAGGTCCGTGGCCCCGGCCTCGAGAAGGTGAACGGCCAGGCTGAGGCCGGCGCATCCGGCGCCGACGATGAGAATATCCGCGTCCATGCCGTATCAGTCCTCTCCGAACAGCCGATCGCGCCCCGCCAGAACGCTCTCGCAGGTCGAGTCCTCCGGCACCGGCACCCAGACGAACGTGTTTCGTTCCGGGTCCGGATTGTGCTCGAACTTCGGCGTGAACGCCTTCAGGATCCCGTTCGACGCCCCGATCACGACCTGGTCGCCCGCCCCGATCACGGTTCCGGTCATTCTGCCGTCCGGGCCGACCGTGCCGCGCAAGCCCCGAACGAGGCGCTGCACCAGGTACACCTGTCCGCTCACGAAGCCATCGACCTCGACCGTCACCCCCGGACGTCCGTCGCCGTCCCCATCGACCACACGGGGATCGTCGTCGTCGGTGGGCAGCGCATCGTTCGCCGGGTCGTCGAGGTCCACCCCCAGCGCCATGGCGTGCTCTGCGATACGCACGGCTCCAGGGCTCTCGTCACCAGGATCCGCGGCGAGCGAAGACTCCCACACCGGCATCGCGGCCACGAACGCAGGTCCGATGGAAGTCCGGACGCGGCCGAGCGGCGCCTGCTCAACGGAGCAATAGCGCGTCTCGACGACGAGACCGTCGCCGGAATCCCGTACATTGTGGAGCAGCACGCTGGTGGTGCGCACCCGCAGATATCGGTTGGATGGCCGCGTCAGGGCGCGGTTGGACACATACTGTCGGCTGGCGTACAGGCCCGGGGTCATGAGGGCGGATGTTTCCTGGGTCGCGCCCGCGGCCGGGAAAGCCGCCGACGAGGCGAGACACAGCGCTACAGCGATGGTCGCGCGGACTCGTTTCATCATCTCGATTCCGGTTTTCACCCGAGTCGACCGGTGCCCTGGGACAACCCCGCCGACCTCCAGATGGGTTCCGGGCGACGCTAGCCGCGCAGAACCCCCGGGGCAACGCCGAGAGACTCCTTCGTTTGGGGGCGCCGCAAGCCGGCTGTACATTGCCCCCGTCAGTTACTCAATGCGAACGAGCGAATCGAGGAAGCTTGAGCGGCGATAGAGACCGCAAGGCGCACGCGGTCGTCATCGGATCCGGTTTCGGAGGGCTCGCCGCGGCCGTGCGCCTCGGCGTGAGAGGCTACCGGGTCACGATCCTTGAGCGCCTCGACCAGCCAGGCGGTCGGGCCCGCGTGTTCCAGCAGGACGGCTTCACGTTCGATGCGGGACCCACCGTGATCACCGCACCGTTCCTGTTCGAGGAGCTGTGGGAGCTGAGCGGGCGGCGTCTGGCGGACGACGTAGACCTGCGGCCGGTACACCCGTTCTACAGGATCCGGTTCGACGACGGCGACGTGTTCGACTACTCGGGCGACCCCGAGCTGATGAGGCGGGAGATCCGCCGGTTCTCGCCAGGGGACGAGGCTGGGTACGAGCGGTTCCTGGCCAGGAGCGAGCGGATCTTCGACACCGGCTTCACCCGACTGGGACACGTGCCCTTCGATTCCGTCTGGGACATGGCGCGTATCGTCCCCGACATGGTGCGGCTCCAGAGCCACCTGACCGTGTTCCAACTGGTGGCGAAGTACATCCGGAACCCGAAGTTGCGGCAGGTGCTGAGCTTCCATCCACTACTCGTCGGGGGCAACCCGTTCGCGACGACCTCGATCTACACCCTGATCGCGTACCTGGAGCGCGAGTGGGGAGTCCATTTTCCGATTGGCGGCACGGGCGCCCTGGTGCAGGGGCTGCTCGGTTTGATGCACGGGCACGGTGGACGGTTGCGGCTGAACGCAGACGTCGCGGAGATCGTCGTCGAGGGGGGAAAAGCCCGCGGCGTCCGTCTGACGGACGGCGAAATGATCGCAGCCGACGTCGTCGTCTCGAACGCGGACTCGGCCTGGACCTACCGCCACCTGGTGCCCGACTCCGCCCGACGGAGGTGGACCGACCGCAAGCTGGACAAGTCCCGCTACTCGATGGGGCTATTCGTCTGGTACTTCGGGACGAAGAGCCAGTACCCCGATGTGGCGCACCACTCCATCCTGCTCGGCCCGAGGTACAGGGGCTTGCTGGACGACATCTTCGGATCGCGCCTGGCCAAGGACTTCAGCTTGTACCTGCACCGCCCTACGGCCACCGATCCGAACCTCGCTCCCGCGGGAATGGACGCCTTCTACGTGCTCTCGCCGGTGCCCAACCTGGAGGCGGATGTAGACTGGGACGAACGAGCGGAACCGTACAGGCAGGCGATCGAGACTCACCTGGCCGACACGGTTATGCCTGGCCTGCCCGAGGAGATCGTCACCTCGCGTGTCATGACGCCTCTACAGTTCCGCCATGACCTATTGGCCTTCCGGGGCACCGCGTTCAGTTTCGAGCCGGTCCTCAGCCAAAGCGCGTGGTTCCGGCCACACAATCGGAGCGAAGACGTGGACGGACTGTACCTGGTAGGTGCGGGAACACACCCCGGGGCGGGAGTACCCGGCGTGTTGTCATCAGCCCGGGTTCTGGATTCAGTGGTCCCGGACCCGCAATCCAACAGAGCGTGAGCGAGGACGCGTCCGCGGATGTCTGAGACGACTCTGGCGGAGGATCAGCGGGCCTGCCGGCGGCTATTGCGCGAGGGATCGAAGAGCTTCTACGCCGCGTCCCTGCTTCTCCCGTCCCGCGTTCGAGATGATTCCGGCGCGGTGTATGCGTGGTGCCGGGTGGCAGACCACGCAGTGGACCGGACAATGCGGCCGGCAGAGGCCCTCGAGTCGATTCGGACGGGCCTGGAACGTGTGTACGTCGGGCGACCGGAGGGGTCGGTGGAAAGGGCCTTTGCCGACGCGGTGTTTCGGAACCGGATCTCGCGCGACATCCCGGAGGCGATGCTAGAGGGTTTCGAGTGGGACGTGGGCGGTCGTCGGTACGAAACGACGGCCGATGTGATCGACTACTGCGTGCGAGTCGGTGGCACCGTGGGAGCGATGATGACGGTCGTGATGGATCGCCGGGAGCCGGAGATCCTGGCGGCCTCCTGCCGGCTCGGTGTGGCGATGCAGCTCACGAACATCGCCCGCGACGTGGGTGAGGATGCCAGGGCAGGGCGGCTCTACCTACCGCAGGACCGACTCCTGGAGGCTGGAGTCGACCCGGAAGAGTGGTTGACGTCCCCGGCACCGCTCGAGGCCGTGCGCGATGCGGTGCGCTCGTTGCTGGACGACGCTGACGAGCTGTACGGCGCCGCGTGGCCGGGAATCGAGGGACTGCCAACCAGGTGTCGTCCGGCCATCCGGGCGGCTGCGCTCGTATACGCGGAGATCGGTCGCAAGGTACGGGACGCGGATTACGACAGCGTGACGCAGCGCGCGTGGACGGGGAAGATGGAGAAGACCCGCCTCCTCGCCCGATCGCTTGGTCGCCGACCCGGGGCGTGGGCGCGCTCGAACCGATTCGACGCCGATGCGGACTGCGTCCAGCTGGCGGACCGAAGGGCGGCGTTCCTGATCGAGGCCGCAGCGGGAAGTTGAACACTGAACACGCCGCGGGTTACCATTGCACACTATGAAAGCGAACGGGGACAACTACTTTCGACGTGGCCTCGGTCTCAAGGCCGAGGTGAAGCCGCTCCTGGCAGAGACGTACGGCAGCGAGATCGTAAATGCGATCAAGGCAGCCGACTACCGGCTGACCGTGGGGCGGTTCACGTTTCGGATGGCCCGCAGCCTGGGGTTCTGCTACGGCGTGGACCGGGCCGTGGAGTATGCCTACGAGACGTGCGCCAAATTCGGGGATCGGCGGATCTTCCTGGTGGGTGAAATCATCCACAACCCGCACGTAAACCAGCAGCTTCATGACCGCGGGGTCCGGTTCCTGTTCCCGGACGAGGACGGACAGTTCGACTTATCGCCCGTGAAGGCGGACGACGTCGTGATCATCCCGGCCTTCGGAGTCAAGCTCGAGGACCTGGAGAAACTCCGGGGCATCGGGTGCCTCCTGGTGGATACGACTTGCGGATCGGTGCTGCACGTGTGGAAGCGGGTGGAAAGCTACGCACGCGACGGGTTCACCGCGGTGATCCACGGGAAGCACTTCCACGAAGAGACGCGCGCCACGAGCTCACAGGTTCTCAAGTATCCCGAGGGGCGGTACCTGGTGGTACGCGACATGGAAGAGACGGACCTGGTGTGCGGGCTCATCCGCGGAGACGTGGACGCGTCCTACATCCGGGAGAAATTCGTGGACAGAGACCGGGCGTCGGAGGGTTTCGACCCGGAGAACGACCTGAAGCGGATCGGCGTCGCCAACCAGACGACGATGCTGGCCTCCGAATCGCTGGCGATCGCTGTGCGACTCCGAGAGGCCATCTCGGATCGCTACGGAGCCGATGCGGTGCAGGAGCGGTTTCGGAGTTTTGATACCATATGCTCCGCCACGCAGGATCGGCAGGACGCGGTCAAGGCGATGATGGAAGACCCGCCCGACGCGATGATCGTCGTGGGCGGGTTCAACTCGAGCAACACCAATCACCTGGCGGCCCTGTGCGCCAGGTCCACACGCACCTTCCACATCGAATCGGCGCATGGTATCGATGTCGAGACCGGAGTCATCAGCTTCAAACAGGCGGGCACGAAGGAAATCCAAGACGAAGCGGGATGGCTGCCCGACGGGTTCGCGGAGATCGGCCTCACGGCAGGCGCTTCCACCCCCGACAGCCTGATAGGCGAGACGGCTGAGAAGATCCTCCGGATGGAGGGGCTGGATCCGTCGACGATCGGCGTGACCGCCACGGCCGAGGAGACGACCTGAGCCCAGGGCGGTCCTTTCCGCTCGGTCCGTTTCAGTTGTCCAACCGGTCTCGCGCCGCACGCAGCTGATCGCGAACCGCCGCAGATGCACTTCCCCCCGCTACGGACCTCCGTTCCAGGGCTGCCGCCACGTCCCACCATTCGGGTCGGATCGCGGAAAGGGCCGGGTGAACGGCTGCGGCAGCCTCTCCGACATAGTCCGACACCGGTCGTCCTTCCGCCTCCGCGTGGCGCACGAGCTGCCCGACGGCCTTATGAGCTGAGCGGAACGGCATGCCATCGGCGGCCAGCAGCTCGGCGACGTCGCCCGTCAGCATCTCGGGGGTGAGCGCGTTCGCGGCACTATCCCGATCGAATCTCAGCGTACCGATCGACCCGGCGAGAACCGCGAGCGTCTCGGCCAGGGCCTCCTCCGCTGCAAACAGCGTCCGCTTGTCTTCCTGGAGGTCTTTGCTGTAACCGGTCGGAACGCCCTTGAGCGAAGCCAGATAGCCGGCCAGGAGACCGAGCAACGTGCCGCCTCGGGCACGGGCGAGCTCAGCTCCATCGGGGTTTCGCTTATGCGGCATGAGACTGGATCCGGTGCTGTACGCATCGTCCAGGCGGACGAGACTGAACTCGGCGCTCGCGTACACGACGAGGTCCTCGGCGAGGCGCGAAAGATCGTTGGCAAGCTGCGTCCACGCGAACAGTACTTCCGCGACCCAGTCGCGACTCCCCACGGCGTCGAGGGAGTTCTCACACGGACCGTTGAAACCGAGCACGCGAGCCAGGCGGTCGCGATCCACGTCGACCGTCGAGCCGGTCCCCGCCGCGGCCCCTAGAGGAAGCCGGGCGACGCGCGAACGGGCATCGCCCATGCGCTCCCGCCCGCGCACGAGCGGCCAGAAGTGCGAAAGCAGCCACTGTGCGGCCGTCGTCGGCTGGGCGCGCTGCAGGTGCGTGTAGGCGGGAAACGGCAGGTCCACCCCCAGTTCGGCGGTGGAAAGAACCGCTGTTTGGAGCTGTCGAACCGCCGAATCGATCCGGCGGCAGGCATCAAGCGTCCACAGACGAGTGTCGGTCGCGACGACATCGTTCCGCGAGCGGCCGATGCGGACCTGGCTGGCCTCGTCGCCGATCTCGGCCGCCAGCCAGCGCTCGACCAGCGTGTGCACGTCCTCATCGGCCTCCGCTCCGGGGTTCCCGGCGGCCAGTCGCGCCTCGATCGCGGTGAGTCCGGCGAGGATCCGATGGCGGGTCCCGTCGTCCACCCACCCCGCCTCGGCGAGCTCGGCGACCCACGCCCGGTCCACCTCGATCTCGTAGGGCCACAGCCGCCAGTCGAGCGGCAGGGACCGGTTGATCCGGTCCAATTCAGGTGCCGGTCCGCCGCCGAACCGGCCGCCCCACAGTCGCATCTCGCCGTCAGAGGTGTCTGCCGTCATGTCACGCTCCGATGCGTCAGTCGAGCCAGTCGCTGCCGGCCATCTCCTCGGGGTCGGGGGCAGGCTCTGGCACGGCCCCAGTCTCCCGCGCGTCCTCGAGCCGCGCCTGTCCGGCGAGCCGATAGGGTAGCCCGAACAGGCGGATGAAACCCGTCGCATCCGCGTGGTCGTACAGGTCGCCGCTTTCGAAGGTGGCGTACTCCTCGCGGTACAGACCGGTCGAGCTGGACCGCCCGGCTACGGACACGCTGCCCCGGCACACGAACAGCGAGATCGAACCGTTCACGTGGCGCTGGGTCACGTCGATCAACGCGTCGAGCGCCGCCTTCTCGGTTCCCCACCATCGTCCCTCGTACACCAGGCGGGCGTACCGCTTGGCGACCTCGTCCTTCAGCTCCAGCGTACGGCGGTCGAGCACGAGTTGCTCGAGTTCGCTGTGCGCCGCATACAAAAGCGTACCTCCCGGCGTCTCGTACACGCCGCGCGACTTGAGGCCGACGATGCGATCCTCTACGAGATCCACGCGTCCGACGCCGTGGCGTCCGCCGATCTCATTCAGCTGCTCGAGAAGCGCGAGCCCTGACATGCGGTGGCCGTTCACCGTGACGGGGGTTCCGTTCTCGAACCCGATCTCGACCGTCTCGCCTTCGGGGGGTGCCGTGCGCGGTTCGTCGCTGAACAAGAACATGTCCGGCTCGGGTATCGTGGTGGGATCCTCTAGCGGGCCTCCCTCGTGCGAGATGTGCCACACATTTCGGTCGCGTGAGTACATCGAGGTCTTTGCCGGCGGCAGCGGAACGCCTGCCCGACGGGCGTACTCCTCAGCGTCCTTGCGGCCTCGAATGTCCCACTCGCGCCACGGAGCGATCACGTCGAGGTCGGGGGCGAGCCACGCGAAGGTGAGCTCGAACCTGACCTGGTCGTTGCCCTTTCCCGTGCACCCGTGCGACAGGCCCGTTGCTCCGACCTGGCGGGCCACGCGCACCACCTCGCGGGCGATGAGGGGACGGGCCATGGCCGTGCCGAGCAGGTACTTCCGACCGTACACGGCGCTCGCCCGCAGCGTGGGCCAGATGAACTCGTCCACGAACGCCTCACGCACATCGACCACATGGCACCGAGCGGCACCGGCTGACGCGGCGCGCGCTTCGATGCCCTCGAGGTCCTCCAGACCCTGGCCGACATCGACCGCGACGCATTCTACTTCCGCGTCATAGTTCTCGATCAGCCACGGAACGGCTACAGAAGTATCAAGCCCGCCGGAATAAGCGAGCGCGATCTTGCGAGGTACGGCCATGTCATCGTTCCTCCGCCGGGAAGCGCTTCAGGACGACGTCACCGCTTCCGGCTCCAGCTCCAGGCGACCGGCGAAGCCGCCGTCGAGCTCGTGCCAGTAACGGATGCGCTCCTCGCCGTAATGCCAGCACAGGAAGACCGGGCGTCCCTCGCGCATCGAATAGAAGTCGATCAGTCCTTGCGGACCTTTGAATACGCAGCCGATCTGGCCGAGCTCCTTGAGGTATTCCTCGAGACGGGCGGAGATCGACGCGACGTCAGCCCGAAGGCCTTCCAGCGCCTCAGCCGCAGCCGGATTCCTGCGTGCCCGCATGCGGACTTCCTTGAGCGTAGGCAGGAGCTCCTGCAGGCGATCGTTCTCCGCGATGATGTCCGCGATGATGCGGCTCACCAGCGGGAGCGTGCGGTTGGCCTCCTCCACGGTGAAGAACCGTATGTCGCTCTTCCGCGTCATTCCTGTGACTCTCCCGCTGTGCGTTCGGTTACCGATTCGGGCCGGTCCTCCTCCGAACCACGGCTCTTCGATTCACGTTCCAGCATGCGCTCGAGGTAGCGGGCCGCCCGCCCCGCCACCCGCACTCTGCCGTCCGATTCCGGCTCGACCTCGGGGAAGTCTAGCCGGAGTCCTCCCACGAGAGAGGCTCCCGCGTTATAAAGCGCCACGGCGACCGCCGCCGTGAATCCGCCGGCCAGGCCGTACACGACCGGGAAGACCGCGATCGACCAGAAACCGAGCCGCGTCAGGATGTTGGGCTCGGTACCGGGCGGCACCTCCACACTGGCTGCCACGGCCAGCACGAGCCCCACCAGGAAGCCGATCAGGCCGTACAAAACCATAGCCAGCTTGAAAGCCGACCGGATGCTGATTCTGCGGATCTCGACCTGCATGGTTCACAGCATATCACGACGACCGGACGACCGCACCACCACCCTGAAGTGGCGCCGCCGGCTTCCGGCGAGGTATTGTTCGCGTGCCTGATCCAGCCACTCGAACCGAGAAAGTCAAGCATAGATGAGCGACGAAAGCACTCCAGACAGCGCCGGAGCGCTGCTCGATCCGGACGCGAGCGACCGGCTGGAGGCGAAGGATCGAAACAGGCCGACTCCGGGCGGCGAGCCCGACTGCCCCCGGTGCGGCAGGAAGATGACCCGCCGGGTGGAAAGGTACCCCGCTCCGCGCGGCGGCTCCTCGCCGTTTCGGATTCGCCTCGTGTGCCCGAACAAGGATTGCGGAGCCTGGACTGTGTACGACTGGTAGGGCTCAGGAAGGAGGCCTGGCAAGAGAATGGCCGGGGAGCAGGCGGCTGTGGAGTACGCGGGGACGACCGTAAGGGACATGCTCAGCTGGACGAGCCATGCCGTCCAGGAGCACTGGTACTACGCGGTCGGTGCGGTCGTATTGCTCGTGGCGTTGTGGCGCTACCTGAGGAAGTGAGATTGGTGCTCCCGCATTCTCGCATCATCCGACCACGGCTCACGCGAATTCGGTGCCTCTGAGGTCGCTTCCAACTCTTGGATCTGGTGAATTTGATTCACAGCCGGCCGCGCGCAGGAGTTCGTCCGTGGACTCGCACAATGAAGTGAGAACCGGGTCTCCCGGCCCCTCAAGGAACTCGATGAAGGTGTCCTCCCCGCCGTCCACTTCGAACGCCCAGAAATGAGCGCCGCCCTCAACGGCGGTGACACCCGCAGCGATGACGGCCTCACGGTACGCGGATCGACGCTCCGGATCGACGCTCCGGAACCGAACCCACAGGCGCCGGGGACCACTCACGGTGCGACGTCCGCGGCCGGCCACTCGAACTCGCGGGCCCTGAAGCGCTGGCCCGTAACGCCAATCGCCTCGTCCGAAGCCAGGTATACGAAGATGTCCGTGATCTCGTACGGAGTGGGCACGCCCGCGGCATCCTCCTCCGGATAGGCTTCTGCCCGCATGGCGGTGCGCATGGCGCCCGGATCCACGGCGTTGGAACGCACGCCCGCATCCTTCAGCTCGCCGGCCAGCATCTCGGACAGGGCCTCCAGCCCGTTCTTGGACGCACAGTAGGCCCCCCAATTCGGGCGGCCGTGGTCTCCGACGCCGGATGAAATGTGGATCATCGATCCGCCGGTCGATGAGAGCGGCTCGATGCAGGCCCTGGCCACAAGGAAAGCGCCGTTCAGGTTGACGTCGACGACGTCGCGCCACTCGTCCGCCGGGAATACGCTGATCGGCACCCGCGGCCCGAGGATCGAAGCGTTGTTCACCAACACGTCCACGCGGCCGAACTCGGCCACCGTGGCGGCGACCCACGCCGCGACGTCCGCCTCTCTGGTCACATCACACGCGACGGACAGGCACCGACCGCCCGCCGCCGCCAGCTCGGTCACCAGGTCCGCCGCACCTTCCGGCCTCCGGGCACACAGGGAGACGTCCGCGCCCTCTTCGACGAAGCGTCGCGCCAGGTCCGCGCCCAGTCCCTTCGAGCCGCCCGAGATCATCGCCACCTTGCCCTGCAGCTTCATATCGTCTGTCACCCCTGTTTCTTTCAGGTCGCACGCCGCTCTCGTTGACGCCTCCCATGCCCGCGGCTAGCCTTCGCGGGTCATGAGCGAGCCCACCGACTGGAATCAGCCGCCCTACATCAAGGTCCCGCCGCCGGGTCCCCGGTCGCGCCGCCTTGCGGCTCGACTCGCCGACGTCGAGTCCCGCAACGTCACCTTTCTAGCGGACGACTTCCCCATCTTCTGGGAAAAGTCGCGGGGGAGCAACGTGTGGGACGCAGACGGAAACCGCTACGTCGATCTGTCGGGCGGGTTCGGAGTCGCAGTCGCCGGTCACCGGAACCGGCGTGTGATGCAGGCGATCCGCCGTCAGATCGGTCGCCTGCCGCACGGGATGGGCGACGTCCACCCTCCGGCGCTCAAGGTGAAGCTGCTCGAGACGCTTGCTGTCGTGTCTCCGATCCCGGACTCACGTACCGTGCTGACCTGTTCGGGGGCCGAAGCCGTGGAGGTGGCGCTCAAGACCGCGCGCCTGGCAACCGGGAAGCCGGGCGTGATCGCGTTCAGCGGGGCGTATCACGGTCTGACGTACGGCGCTCTCTCGACCACCGACCGCGACCTGTTTCGGGCCCGATTCGCCGACCAGCTGAACCGGCACGTGCTGCGGGCACCGTATCCAGACCCGTACCGGCCGCCGGCCGGATTCGATGCCGTCGACCTCGCCGGGGCGGCGCTGGCTCACATCGAGACCCTGCTCGACACGGAAGATGGCGGCTCCGTCGGCACCGTGATCGTGGAGCCCATCCAGGGCCGCGGCGGAGATGTCGTTCCTCCGAGCGGCTTCCTGCCCGGACTGGCGGACCTGTGCGGTGATCGCGGCCTGCTCCTGATCGCGGACGAGATCTATACGGGTCTCGGGCGGACCGGGAACTGGTTCGCGTGCGAGCACGACGGAGTGGTTCCCGATCTCGTGTGCGTCGGGAAGGCGTTGTCCGGCACGCTGCCGATCGCCGCATGCATCGGCTCGAAGGACGTGATGGATGCATGGCCCGCATCCGACGGCGAGGCGATTCACACCACGACGTTCCTCGGCAACCCGCTCGCGTGCGCGGCCGCCATCGCGTCGCTAGGCGAGATCCGGAGGCACTGCCTGGTCGAGCGATCGGCGGCGGAGGGCGAGTGGTGGATCGGAGAATTGCGCGAGACTCTGAGCCGCCACGAAGCGGTCGGCGATGTCCGCGGGCGTGGCCTGATGATCGGAATCGATCTGGTACGGGACCGCTCGACGCGTGAGCCGGACCCGGACCTCGCCGGGCACGTGATCAAGGAGGCCCTGCGCCGCGGATGGATCGTTCTGGCCGGCGGACCGGCCAGGAACGTGATCTCGCTTTCGCCGCCACTGTCCCTGAGCCGGGACTTGATGCGGGCGGCGACTCGAGTGCTGGACCAGGTGATCGGCGACGCGCCAGCCTGACTGTCGGCAGTCTTCTGTCCGAAAGATGACGCACTCACAGCCGGGCGATACATTCCTGCCCCGTCTTCCGAGGGCTGAGGAGAAAGAGGAGCCGGTCCGATGTCTCAAGCCGACATCACAGTGCAGGGAACGCCGAATCCGAACGCGGCCAAGTTCGTGGTGAGCGGAGCATCGCTCGGCGCGCACAGCCGTTCGTACTTCGGATCTGACGAAGTAGGCGACGACGAATTGGCGGCTCGTCTGTTCGGAGTGGACGGCGTCCGGGCACTCCTCATCGTGGACAACTTCATCACGGTCACCAAGGCGGACGAGGTGGCGTGGGACGACATCGTGGAGGACCTCACGTGGATCATCGGGGAAGCACTGGGTTCATGACCCGAACTCGATATGGGTGGATCGCGGGACTCGTCGCCGCCGCGGCGTGCGGTGGACAGGCGGTAGTCGCGGAAGCCCCCTTCCGCACGAGCTCCGAACCAGCGGATCACCTGATCGACGAGAACGAAAGGCACTTCGCCGATCTCCGCCAGATCACGTTCGGAGGGCAGAACGCCGAGGCCTACTGGAGCACGGACGACGAGTGGATCATGTTCCAGGCTACGCCCCGCGAGGCCAGCTGCGACCAGCAGTACTCGGTGCGCCCCGACGGCTCGGATCTCAGCCTGGTGAGCACCGGCACCGGCCGGACAACGTGCGGCTACTTCTTCCCGGGCAACGAGAAGATCCTGTACGGCTCGACCCACCTGGGCGGTGAGGCGTGTCCACCCGAGGCCGACATGTCCCAGGGATACGTGTGGGCCCTGTACCAGGACTTCGACATCTTCGTGGCCGATGCGGACGGCTCGAACCTGGAGCGCCTGACGGACTCGCCCGGTTACGACGCCGAGGGCACCATGTCGCGCGACGGGGAGTGGATCGTGTTCACATCCGCCCGCGACGGCGACCTCGAGATCTACAAGATGCGCACCGACGGATCGGAGCTGACCCGGTTGACCGGCACCCCAGGCTACGACGGCGGACCGTTCTTCTCGTACGACGGCACGAAGATCGTGTACCGGGCGAGCCACCCCGAAGGCGACGAGCTGGTGGACTACCAGCGCCTGCTGGCGCAGGGCCTGATCCGTCCTTCGCAGCTGGACATCTTCGTGATGGACGCGGACGGCTCGAACAAGCGGCAGCTCACCGACAACGGCCATGCCAACTTCGGACCCTACTTCTTCCCGGACGGCCAGCGGATCATCTTCTCGTCCAACATGGATGCGGAGAGCCCACGTGTCCCCGACTTCGACCTATATGCGATCAACGTGGACGGGACGGGCCTCGAGCGGTTGACCTACGCGGGAGACTTCGACGGATTCCCGATGTTCAACTCCGACGGCACGCAGCTCATCTTCGCTTCGAACCGAGGAAACGAGCTGCCACGCGAGACGAACCTGTTCATCGCCGACTGGGTGGACTGACGGGCAGGTCCCGGGAGAATCGAGACACGCATGACGGTTTCGTCGCCTCCCGGGGCCGAGATGACCGATCCGCAGGTCGAATACCTCACCGGCCTGATCGCCTCGGAGGACCTTCCGGGACCGCACCTGGAGGTAGGTACGGCCTCCGGAATGACCCTCGCGCAGATGATCCGGGCTCTCCCGACCCCGCACGATCCCGCCTTCGTCGTCGTCGATAACATGCGGTACTTCCCCGACCAGATGAGAGTGGTGCGGGCGAATCTCGAACGACATGGAGTCGATCCGGACCAGGTGGAATTCAGGGTTGGGGACAGCGGGGACGTCTTCAAGGCGGCGGCCCGGGCGGGGGACTCGTTCGATTTCATGGTCATCGACGCCAGCCACCGCATCCGCAAAGTGACCGACGATCTTCGGTGGACCCGACTTCTTCGACCCGGATGAAGGTGTCCCGTTGCCGGGTGCCGGGTTCTTCATGTCCCCCGTGACGGATTGGGTCGAGCCTGGCGGAGAGTCCTTTGCGACACGGGCCAGTTTGGATCCGCTTGTTAGCCCGGCTCAATGCCGGCATACTTCGCCTTTGTACGTCGGGAGTCACGCCGACGACAGTCCACTTCTTCGCCCCGCGGAAATGGATCTGGCAGGGCTTTCACCTTTGTGGATTCAAGTCGGCGACCACGAAGTCCTCCTCAGCGATGCAGAGCGGCTGGCTGACCGGGCGACCAAAGCCGGAGTGGAGGTCCACTTCAAGATCTGGCCAGGAATGTGGCATGTATTCCAAAACGCTGCGCGATACGTCCCGGAATCTCGACAGTCCATCGAGGAGCTAGCCCTCTTCCTGCGGAGGAGTCGTTAGAAGAACACCGGCGAAGCCGTCTACTCAGACGATATCTTTCCGTTTGCCCAAGCCAGGGCTGACCCCGCACACGCGCCTGAGCCAGACGCGTTGAACGTGTGGGACAATCAAACCTGGCCGGCGCGCAGCTCAGGCGCCGACCGTCAAGTGGACACGGTGTCAGACCGTTCAGTGCCTCAATTGGATGACCCGAAACCAGGATTTCGGTGGCCGGTTGCGGTCGCCGCATCAATCGCCGCACCAGCTGAGAACGTGTGGGAAACCATTTCGTTGCCTGGGAATCTGGAGCTGTGTCATCCTTTCTGTATGAAGAACCCTGTCCATGTCTGGCCCGGTGACGCCTCGCGGGATGAGATTCACTACCTCAGTGGGTGGGTCTTCGAACGCAGGTTTTGTAGGTGGATCGACGGTATCGGCTATGACCTCGAGATAGGCAGACGTGGAGGCATGACATCGTTTGTCTCGTGGAGGATCCTCCCAACGAGCGGAGGCGAGTCCACCCTCCGAATCACCGTGTACCCATACGTATTACAGCAGTTGCCTGTGGCGATTCGGTGGTTCCCCTACCGCTTGCGTATCCGTCCCATGCTCACGAAGTACTTGTCATCGGTTGTCGGAGGCTTTGAGTGGTACCTGACCCGCGGTGAAGCCGTGCCTCGAGATCACTTCGGACCACATCCCTGGTTCTCTGCCCCCACGAGCAGTGCTGGTGCCACCTAACACGCGCCTGAGCCAGACGCGGCGGACATTATGGCCACACGTACTTGGAAGGCGCGCAGCTCAGGCGCCGACCGTTAGGCCGCATCCTGCCCAGGCTCCTGCAAGGAGTTGTCAATGGAGATCTTCCCGGATCTGGAATTGGGTCTCTTCAACGGATGGCTCTTGGCAGCGATCTTCTATCTGATCTTCGGTGTTCTCTTGGTCCTTCTTCCCAAACGAGTGGTCGCCAGACTCTATGATCGATCGGGTCGGAGGGACAGCGGGGTGGTTAGGCGTGTTCTTGGTCTGCTTCTGTTCCTGGCGTGGCTTCTCCTGGTGATACTAACCCCTCTGAGAAACGGTGCTCTGGTGTTGCCTGTAGGCCTCGCATTCTACGCCTGTGGGTTGATGGGGTTCATGGTGGCTCTCTTCAACTATGCGAATTCCCCAGCAGACCAACCGGTTACAGCTGGTCTATATCGCACCTCTCGACACCCACAGCAGTTCATGATCTCGGTATCATTCTTGGGCATCAGCATCGCCATTGGATCGTGGATCGCATTGATACTGATTGGGATTGGGATTGTCGCGGCGCACAACAAGGTACTGGCAGAGGAGGAGGCTTGCCTTCAGATGTATGGCGAGTCATACAGGGACTATATGGAGCGGGTTCCTCGGTATTTCCTGTTGTTCTGACGTAAGGCGTCACAAGGTTCACCCGCAGTCCCGCTGTGCTGCTCGATCTCCGCCGCTATTGCAGCATCTCCGCAATCACGGGGCGAGTCATCTTGATCCGCTCGTAGTCCAGCTTCAATCCATACGGTCCAAGGACGGCTCCCAGATAATCGTAGATGCCCTGGATGGCCTCGAAAGGAACCGTAACGACGTCCAGCGCCGTAGACCCGGCGTTGTTGCTTATGCTCTTGTCGGCGCCTGCAGCGAGCAGAGCTTCGACGATCTCGGTGCGGCACATGAAGGCAGCGGTGATGAGCGCGGTCGAGCCGTCGTTGTTCCGCTGGTCCACGTCGGCCCCCGCATCGATCAACGCCCTGGCAGCCTCCGTTCGGCCAAACGTCGCCGCAGTGATCAGTGGGCTCGATCCGCCCGAGGGCGCCTTGGCATTCGGGTCTGATCCGGCTTCGATGAGCTCCCGGACAGCTCCGAGATCCCCCTCGATGATTGCCTGGTGAAGGCCCACGGGTGATGCGGTTTCGGTTAGCTGCGATGACGAGGGCGGTGCTTCACTCAGCGCTTCGTCGAGCATCTGGACCAGTTCGTCCCGGCTGTATGAGAACGCGTGACCTTCGTTGAGCTGAGCCAATTCTCGCATGGCCTGTCGGATCGTCATGTCGGCCTCGGCCCGATTCGGAACCACCATGTAGCGCCGCATTGGCGATTCACTGGTCAGGAAGTCGAGGGCCGCCAGAGCGACAGCGTCGGGTTCCTCGTACTGGGATCGATCGAGTGGGCCGCTGATCATGTCGAGCATCGAACCGTATCTGGAGCCTTCAGCCGAGTAGCCTGATGCTTCCATGCGCTTCACCATGGAGGCCAGGATCTGGGACTTGAAGTTGCCCGGCTCCACAACCGCGACCGCCACACCGAAGCGTTCCAGTTCTGCCGCCAGGGCATCGGTATAGGCCTCGACGCCGTGTTTGCTCATGCTATAGGCACCGATGAACGGTCCCGACAGGATCCCGGCGATGGAGCCCGTCGTAAGGACTCGACCCTCACTCTCGATCAAAAGATCCGCAAACGCTCTGGTCACACGGTACGGCCCAAGAAGGTTCACATCGAGCTGGAAAGCCATGTCCTCTTCCGATAGCTCGATGAGCGGCCCCATGACGGCGACGCCGGCGTTGTTGATCAACCCGTGGAGTCCTCTTCCCTCCGCTCGAACGAGCGCCACCGCCGCATCGATTTCGCTCTGGATCGTCACATCCAGACGCACGGACTTCACGTTCTTCATGGCGTCCAGACGTTCGAGGTCCTCGGCCTTGCGAGCGCCGGCATAGACAAAGAACCCGTTCTCTGAGAGGACTTCGGTCATTCTCAGTCCGATTCCAGAACTGGTTCCTGTTACGAGCACGGCTCGCACGTCTTCCGTCTCTTGAGCCGCGACCTCGGCGACCGTCACGGAGAAGGCCAGGACAGCGACAGCGAACACTCTTCGTGTAGGGCGGGCGGATGCCAGAATTCGGGCTATCATCAAGAACCCCTTCATGCCGGGTGAGCGGAAGATGAAGATGCACGTCCTCGAAACCCTATGTTAAGTTAGCTCCTGAGATGTATGCTTCAATGGGGCCGCCTCACGAGCGGAGGCCTGACGAGCATTCGCTACTGGCGCCGCACGAAATGGGGGCGCACACTGAGGGTCGCCCGGTGCCGGATACGAGGACTGACCTCGCTGGCGAGCCGGCAACCGTTCTTCCGAGAGGAGCCGGCAGTTACGTGATGCGCAAACTGCTCGACCGCCGTGTCCCGCAGATCGCCGGGGCCTACCTGGCCGCCAGCTGGGTATTCCTCGAGTTCACCGATTGGGCGGTGGACCAGTGGGCCCTGTCGCCTGCGCTCACGAACTTCGTCGTCACGACGCTGTTGCTCCTCCTTCCGATGGTCGTCGTGCTCGCATGGAGGCACGGCGCCCCCGGTCAGGATAGCTGGACGAAGACGGACGGGGCGGTGATCGGCCTCAACCTGGTCGCCGCAGCAGGAATTCTGGCAATGGCGTTCAGCGGCCAGGAACTCGGAGCGGCGACCACAGTGCGCCTCCTAGAGGACGACGACGGAAACACCGTCGAGCGCGTGATTCCGAAGGCCGCGTTCAGGCGTGACGTGCTGGTATGGGACTTCGACAACGAGTCGGGCGATCCCGACCTCGACTGGCTGCGGAGCGGTTTGTGGATGGGCGTCTGGCAGGACCTGAGCCAGGACCTGTTCGTGACCCCGGTGGAGGCCACCGACCCCCGAGTGCGCGGGCGCCTGGACCAGGCCGGATTCGAGCTCCCGTACGGCATCCCCCTGGCCCTCAAGCGGGAAATCGCCGAAGCGCGGGGGGTGGGTCACTTCCTCGAAGGAGAAGTGCTGGACCGGGTTGGAGACACACTCGTCGTCCGCACGCGACTGTATGAGACGCGGAACGCCCGCGAGGTGGCGGCCCGCACGTACCGCGGCACCGATCCGCTCGAGATGGTGGACCGGATGTCGGTGGACGTGCGCCGGGACCTCGGAATCCCGGAGTGGCAGATCGAGGAATCTGTGGACCTCCCGGCCGCCGAGATGCTCACCGACTCGCCGGAGGCCTTTCGCGCGCTGAGCGGAAACCGGGTCTCCATGTACCGGAACCAGCTGGCCGAAGCTCGGGCGGCGGCCGATGCCGCAATCGAGATCGATCCGGCCTTCGCCTCGGCACACGTCGCGTCCGCGGGCGCGGCGCTCCTGCTTGGAGACCAGGCGGCTGCCCGGGACGGGATCGCGGAGGCGCTGCGCCACGCCTACCGGCTCCCGGAGCGCTCCAGGCTTTTCCTTCAGATGCTGGACCGGATGCTCTTCCGGATGGACCCGGCCGGCGCCCTTCAGACCGGCGGATATTGGACCGAGCTCTATCCTCAGGACCCACTGGCCCGCGAGCTTCTGGCGGTAGCCTACGGAATACAGGGCGACGTGGACGGCCAGATCGGCCAGTATCGGGCGCTCATCGCCATGGACTCCACCGATGTCGAGTCGCTCCGGGCGATCGCTGACGTGTTCCAGGGAAAACAGGACTACGACAGTGCGCTCGTGTACTACGCCCGCCTCGCCGAGATGCAGCCGGCCGACGTGCAGACGCGCGTCGACATCGCGGCGACGCGGATCAGCCTCCTCGAGTTCGACGAGGCGCGCGACGAGCTGGAGCGCGCGCGGATCGCCGCCCCGGACGATCCGGAAGTCCTCAGCCGGCTCGCCGGGCTCGACTTGCGACAGGGGCGTCACGACGATGCGGCACGTCGCCTCGAGCAGATGTCCACCCTCGCCCGTACACCCCAGCAGCGAGCCCTGGTCGCGGGCTTCGAAGAAACCTACTTCTACAACCTCGGCCAATACGGAGCCCTGCTGGAAGCGCATGGGCGCCGACTCGCGGCGATCGGAGAGTTCCTGCCCCCAATATCCGCCGTGTTGACGATCAACGATTCGGAAGCACTCACTTTCGCTGGCGACTGGGGCCGAGAAGCTGATGCCCTGGCGGAGATCGACAGTCTTCGGGCCGGCGTCGAGGAACCGTGGAGCCTGGCGCCGGACGTCGCGGCAGTGCAGGTCCACCTGGACCGGGGCGACATCGAATCGGCAGCGGAATCCCTGGCAGGCCTTCGCGCGCTGAGCGAGTCGTTCGGCGAAGCCAGGATGTTCGCACGCATCGCCTGGGTCGAGGGACGGATCGCCGAGCTGGAGGACGGCGACTGCCGGCGCGCACTGCAGAGCTACGAGGCCGCGGGCGAGCTGCTGCCGCAGTCGCCCGTGTATAGAGCCTGGCTGGCCATCTGCCTGACGTCTCTCGAGCGGTGGGAGGAAGCGGAAGCGGAGGCGGCCTGGCTGCTCGAGCGCATCCCCGGCTCCGCCATGGTTCGGCTCATCGCGGCGAGGCACTACTCCGCCAGGGGAAGGACGGCAGACGCGATCGCCGAGCTCGAGATCGCGCTGGGCTACTGGTCCACCGCGGACGCCGACTACCGGCCGGCGCGAGAGGCGCAAGCGTTGCTGGATGAACTCCAACTTGTTCCTTCGAAACAGCCTTCTTCTCCATGATGGTGCTGAAAGGGCTGTTTACGAGGGCCGATTCAACTGCCACAGACCGCAGGAAATTCCGCATGCGTTACCGCAGCCGCTTCGGATTGTGGCCCTGGGTCATAGTCCTCTGCACGCTGGCCGCGTGCAGCAAGGATGATCTGCTCGAACCGGGCGGTGCCCAAGGCATCGACGGCATCGTCCTCTTGGGTCCGCAGTGTCCGGTACAGACGCTGGAAGACCCTTGTCCTGACCTCCCATACGAGGCCTGGATCGGCGTGCGCACACGCGACGGCGAGTCCGTGACTCGCATCCGTTCCGGAGAGGATGGACGATTCCGCATCGGCTTGCGTCCGGGTCGATACGTGCTTGATCCCGAATCCGGAGACCCGTTTCCGATCGCGAGTGAGCAAGAAGTCGAGGTCACGGACGGCGCCTATTCCGAGGTCGTGGTCAGCTTCGACACCGGGATCCGGTAGGAAACCAGGGCGCCAGTGGCGATCGGCGCCCTAGGGGCTCTCCGTCCCGGTTGCAGCCATCCGTTCAAGGAAAGAACATGGATACACACGCATCGCTGATCCTCAAAGAGTTCAGTTCGACCGGCCTCCTGACGTCGATGGAAGGCGACGACGTCTCGCTATCCGGAATCGCTTCCGTGGAGCGGTGCGGACCGGGAAGTCTCGTATTCGTCGCCGACGAGGACGCCGTCGAGACGATCCGGGGCCGACAGCCCTCGGCCGTGGTCACAAGTCCGGCATTGAAGGAGATGCTGTCGACAATTCCGGGCCTGACCGTGCTGGTCGCCCCCAATCTCAAGTTGGCTCACGCTCTGATCCGGCAGTGCTACGCGGATCGTAACGTGCTCGATTCGGAGTGGCCGGACATTCACCCGTCGGCGGTGATCGGTCCCGACTGCGAGGTGGGAGCCGGAAGTCGGATCGGCCCCCAGGTCGTGCTCGGTCGGGGAGCCCGTGTGGGGGAAAAGACGGCCATCATGGCGGGGTCAGTAGTGGAGCATGGGGCGGTGATCGGTGACCGATCGGTCGTTTACCCGAACGCGGTCATCGGCTACGACTGCCGGATCGGTGACGACGTGATCATCCAGTCCAACGCGGTCATTGGCGCGGAAGGATACGGGTTCGCTCAGGACGAGAAGGGACGCAGCCACCGGATTCCCCAGCTCGGCCGCGTCGTGGTCGAGGACCGGGTCTCGGTCGGCGCAGGTACGTGCATCGATCGGGCGACCTACGGCGAAACGCGGATCGGGGCCGGCACCAAGCTGGACAACCTCTGTCACATCGCCCACAACGTCGAGATCGGCCGGGATTGCCTGCTCACGGCCATGTTCGTCACGGGGGGGTCCGCCAAGCTCGGCGACCGGGTCGTGGCAAGCGGCCAGACCGGCGTGCTGGACCACCTGGAGATTTGCAGCGACGTTTTCCTGGTTCGGCGGGCCGGCGTCACCGAGGACATCGAGCAACCGGGAGTCTATGCGGGCGGGGTGGCACAGCCGTACGCCGCATACCTGAGGAATACCGCTGTGTCCAGGGATCTTCACGGCCTTCGCAAGAAGGTCCGGCAGCTCGAGAGAGCCCTCCGAGAGCACGATAAGGAGCGCTAGTGGCAGGATCGGATGTTCTTCGACGAATTAGGTCTCTTCTGCTGGTTCTTGCCACCGTACCCGGCGCGTGCACGTCCGAACCGCCGCCCAATGCCGACACCGTCATCCTGGTGCACGGTTTGGGCCGCACCCCGGCATCGATGCTGGTGCTCGAGGCGCTGACCGATAGCTTGAGGCGCGCCGTTCACGAGTGCTGTCTGAACGCCGATCGAAAGGTCCATTTCGTCACCCATTCGATGGGCGGAGTGCTGGTCCGAAGCTACCTGGCGGAGCGCCCGGAGCCGTTCGAGGGGCGGGTGGTGATGCTCAGTCCCCCGAGCCAAGGGAGTGAGATCGTAGATGCCTACGCCGACTCTCCTCTCCTCCGGTCGCTGCTGGGACCTCGGGCGTGCGGCTCGGCACGGACTCCGCCGGCATCGCAAACGAACTCGGACCTGTCGATTTCAGTCTCGGCATCATCACGGGCGACCGAAGGATCAATCCGATCGCGTCGTGGCTCATTCCCGGACCCGACGACGGGAAGGTGAGTGTGGCGAGGGCGCGACTCGAAGGGGCAGCCGACTTCATCGTCGTGCACGCGACGCACACGTTCATCATGAATCGGAGTGATGTGGCCGAGCAGGTCGCGCATTTCCTCGCGAACGGGAAGTTCGCGCGCGACGCGGACCCCTGGGTGACGAGCCTTCGGGATCGCGTCCTGAGCTACGACGAACTGGTCGGCTTCGCCGTGGAAGCATATGGGGCTCCGCTGACCTGTGAAGGAGCTGTCAGCACTGAGTTCGACGGCATGGAGTTCGGCTCCCTGCGCCTGACTTTCTCCGAGGGCGCCACGTTCCAGGTCGAGACCATGCCGCCTGAGACGAGCGTGGCCAGGCTCAGCGCTCCTTCAGGCTTCGCTGACGAGGTGCGGGCTCGGCAGGTGCTCCAGGCCTACGCTGAACGTATCGGACTGGAGCTCGATTGGACGGCCCCCGAGATCACGGTGTTGGGCGACGAACGGGTGGAGACCTACTGGGACCCCGATCCCGGCCTGAACGCATCGGCGTCCCACGTCTACTCTGGCGATTCGCTGGTCGCGCTGCGGTTCAGCATGGCCCTGTAGCGGCAGCAGAGGAGGGGCAGAATGCAATCGCAGGTGGGCGTCAATCCCTGGTGGGCGGCACTGACCGTGTAGGGGATCGTGAACGTCGCCAACGTTTCGCAGGCGGCGGGCTTCCTCTCGCGGGTACGTACCGGCAACATGGATGCCAATCACACTCTGGGTTACCTGATGATCGCGCTCGCGCTCCCGGCGATCGCAGCCGCGGTCGCGTTCGTGCGAACGGAGGCTGGCTGGTTCCACTGGATCGGCCCTGCGGTTCCCCGATGCGGTACGACATCGTCGTTCCATACCTCATGCTGTTCTTCGGTTCGATCCTTCTGATGGGATTGCCCATGTACAGCATGAATCGGTCGCTGTGGCTCGTCACCGTGGTGACCACCGTGTTGTTGTTGGGTTCCATGGGACTGGCGATGCTGAAGGGTGTGGGGTGATGCGGGTAGAGTTCAACGAAGAGTTCGGCGTTTCGGTCGAGGACGTTTACGACTACTTCCGCACGCCGATGCACTGGCGACTGTGGGAGTCCGGGTGGCGCCGCCTCCGCCGGCAGGCGGCTGGCCGCGACGAGACTTCCGTACCTGAGACTGAGTGAGGAACCCTCATTGCTCCATATCTACGTCGATGCCGACGCATGCCCCGTCAAGCAGGAAGTATACCGCGTGGCAAGGCGCTATCAGCTAGACGTCACCCTGGTAGCCAACTCCTGGATGCGCACCCCGGACGAACCGTGGATTGCGCTCGAGGTCGTGAAGGACGGATTCGACGCGGCCGACGATTGGATCGTCGATCACGTGGAACCAGAAGACCTGGTAATAACGGCCGACATCCCGCTCGCAAGTCGCTGCATGCAGAAGGGATCACGCGCGATCGGCCCGACAGGACGGCCGTTCACGGAGGACAATATCGGCGATGCCGTCGCGACCCGCGATCTGTTGTCCGTCCTTCGCGACGCGGGTGAAATAACGGGCGGACCAGCACCGCTGACGAAGCGAGATCGATCGCGTTTCCTTCAGGCGCTCGACGAGGCGATTCAGGACATCCGTCGCAAGCATTCCTGAGGGGGCTGGCGCAAGTCACAAGAATACACTATTTTACCAAGTTAGTAGTAAGTCGGACTCGGTCCGACAGCGGCGAACAACAGGTCCTCCTGGTTTATCCCTCCGAGGTCGCGCCTCCAAACACCATTTTTTGCCCTTCACTGTTGTGTGGGTCTGAAAGTACGGTCGTTCCGTACAGGCCCAGCCTGCACGTACGTCCAGGAAGAAACATCTGAATGACAGTATCAGTATCCAACGGCTTGACCGGATTCGACCGGTTCGGGCTCAAGGAAGCCCTCATGCGTGGAATCCGTCACGCGGGCTTCGAAGACCCTCGGGAGATCCAGATCGAGACCATTCCCGCCGGCCTGGCCGGCCGGGACGTGCTCGGCCTGGCTCAGACCGGCACCGGAAAGACGGCGGCCTACGCGCTGCCACTGCTCGACCGGTTCCTCGACGTGCGTCGCAAGGCCCCCCGGGCCCTGGTGATCGCGCCTACGCGAGAGCTTGCCACGCAGATCGCGGCCGAGTTTCGTACGCTCTCGAAGTTCACGGGCGTGAAGTCGGTCACGATCTACGGCGGAGTCTCGATCCAGGGTCAGGTCGACGCGCTGCGCCGCCGCCCGGAGATCGTGGTAGGCTGCCCGGGCCGCGTACTCGATTTGCTCCAGCGGAGATTGCTCCATCTCGATCAGGTCGAGACTCTCGTCCTCGACGAGGCGGACCACATGTTCGACATGGGCTTCCTGCCCGACATTCGAAAGATCATGGCGGCGCTGCCGAAGCAACGACAGAACCTTCTGTTCTCGGCCACCATGCCGAAAGACATTCGCCGGCTGGCTGACGAGCTGCTGACCGACCCCCACGTGGTCGAGCTGGCCGACGCCGCGCCTGCCGGCACGATCGATCACGCGTTGTACATGGTCGCGGAGCAGCGGAAGCGGGCCCTGCTCGAGCACATGCTGTCCGGCGACGACTGCGATTCGGCGATCGTATTCACTCGCACGAAGCGCCGGGCGAGCCGATTGGCCGAGCAACTCAGCAAGGCTGGACACCGCGCTGTGGGACTCCAGGGCAATATGTCCCAGAGCCAGAGGGATCGGGCCATGCGGGGCTTTCGCCTGCGGTCCTATGACATCCTGGTGGCCACGGACATCGCCGCACGAGGTATCGACGTTAGCGGCGTGTCCCACGTCATCAATTTCGACGTTCCTAATACGCCGGAGGCATACACGCATCGCATCGGACGGACCGGTCGTGCGGAGCTCGAGGGCGTGGCTTGCACGTTCGTCACGAGCAGCGATCGCGCGTGGGTGAAGTCCACCGAGAGCATGATCGGGGCGCGCATCCCGCGCCGACAGGTGGAGGGTTTTGGTCACGAAGCTGACGAGCAGCCGAGGCACCTCCGCACTACCGGCCAGGCGCGCAACGATGGAGGGCCGCGGAGCAGTCGAAAGCCTCGGATCAGCCGAACTTCGAGGAACAATGGACGGTCCCAGGATGGCGGACGGCAGCGCAGCGAAGAACAGCCACCAAGCCGTCGGCGTAACGCGGGATTCCGTCCAGGCAGCCGAAGGCGCAGCGGCCAGGCACACGTCCGAGCAGGATGATGATATATTGTTCGATCTCCCTGGCAGCCACCTGACGTACGAGCCGCTTCGATATTGACTATATTTCGAAACACCTGTTTCACCGGAGGCATGCGTGAAGCCCTCCGATCGGATACGCTCCCCTGAAACGGAGGAAGCAAGAATGAGATTTCTTGGCCGGATACTCAGCCTCGCACTGGTCACCGCCTTCGCGGCCTGCTCGCAGCAGCAGACACCGGACGTGACTGACACGGACACGAGCGCAGCAGACGCTGACGCAGTACGCGCGCACGTGGATCAGTTCGTGTCCGCGTGGAACACGGCGGACGACGCAGCTCTCGGCCCTATGGTCGCGGAGGACGCCGTCCTCATGCAGCCGGACGGGCCGGTGCTCGAGGGGAGCGACGCGATACTCGCGGTGATCGCCGCGGGATACGACATCGCTCTTATCCAGCAGTCCGCTACGGTGGATGAGGTCATCGTGATCGGTGACTACGCCTACGGCCGCGGCACCTGGAATCTCGAGCCCACCCCCGAGGCCGGAGCCGATGTTCTGCCCGGGAACGGCAAGTGGTCCGTGATCTACCAGCGCGGACTGGATGGCGGTTGGCAGATCTGGCGCTGGATGTGGAATCAGCCCTCCGTGGAGGTTCCGGCGGTCGAGTAGTCTGTGGGCACGCCTGTTCAGGTCGAGGGTGTCCCGCCCGCCAATTGCCAACGAGCGTGACAAGGGCGGACACGTGTTCTGGGTCGCACTATCGTTGATCTTGACCTTCGCTGGTGGATCCGCGCTTCTGCGCTGGGGGGCGCGCTGGGGGTCCACGCCCGAAGAGCGAGCCCGCGCCATGCCTGGCGACGACTACCTGGAGAGCGGTCCACCCGCCCGTGTGGCAATGACTCGCGCCATCTCAATCGAGGCTCCGCCGGAGCGTGTGTGGCCGTGGATCGCTCAGCTGGGGCGTGGAGCGGGATGGTACAGCGTCGACTGGCTGGACAACGGGCGAAGGGTGTCCGCTCGGCACATCGTCTCCTGGATTCCGGAGCCAAGGCCCGGCGATGCGACGGCAATCGGATACCTGCGTCACGTAGAAGCGCGGCGGACCCTCGCGTGGTGGGTGGATGGCGTGCCATTCGTCCGGTCCCGTGCCCGCCTCGTGACCAGCTACGGGCTCTATCCTGCCGGTTCGGGCACACGCCTCGTCAGCCGGATGTCAGCGGACGCCACTGGGCCCATGCGGTCCATCGCTTTGTGGGTGTTTCGGGTAGTGGACTCCATCATGGCGCGCCGCCAGTTGCTGGGCATACGAGACCGGGCCGAGGCACACGATCCGGGGTCGAGTGAACAGGAAACGGGAGCCAGAGATCAGTACCAGCTTTATGAGGTGATATACGCCACGGGAGACAGCGCGGGGGTGCGGGGCAGAGAACAAGGAGGCCGGTGGCGCCAGGCAGCCCTCGAGGATGGGATCATTGGCGACGCGCAGCGGTGAGTGAACTGAGAAGACGCAGCGACTCTGGTATCCCGACGACCTCGTAGCCGGGGCACGCCTGTTCCTCTAGCGATAGCCATTCGAGGTAAGCGCCCTTGCACGGCTCTCGGCCTCTGACTCATAGTGGCACGTCCGCTGCCTGCGCGGCCGAGGCGGCTGTCCGAAACGATACCGTACACACTGAGGGGGTCTTCCGTTGAACGAACGCCCGTTTGTGGACCATTACGAAACCCTGCAGCTCAGCCAGAGTGCGGACACGGAAACCCTCGAGCGGGTCTTCCGACTGCTCGCCAAGCGCTACCACCCGGACAACCCTGAGTCGGGCAACGAGGAAAGGTTCCGGGAGGTTCACGAGGCCTACGAGCTCTTGACGGAACCGGCGCATCGCGCGGCGTACGACGTGCAGTACGACAAGAACAAGAACAGGCAGTGGCAGGTCTTCGACCAGGAGGCAGCTCCCGGGGCCCATGATGAGGACCAGCGAGTCTTCAGCGGCATTCTTGCAATACTCTACGTCGCGCGGCGGCAGGACCCGGAGCGTGGTGGCGTAGGCCCGGTCGACCTGGAGCGAAAGCTGGGGGTTCCTCGCGAGCACCTGCAGTTCCCCTTCTGGTATCTGAAGAAGCGGGGCTGGGTCGAGATCCTCCAGAGCGGACAGTACGCGATCACGATCGACGGGATCGACGAGATCGTGAGCAGGGAGGCGGCAGCTCCGGTTATGCGCATGCTGACCGAGCAGTCGGCAAGCGAGGATGAAACGGCGGAGCCCGACGGATCGGACGAGACACCGGAAGCTTCGTCCGGGTCCCGACGGACCTGACCAACACCCGGATCGCCAGCGCGTCGCTTGGCTCGAACGCTATCCGCGAGCTTTCCACGCTGAGATGATCCCGGCCTCCCGGGCCATGAGGGAGCCTTCCCCAGAGATCATTCGAGCTTTCCGCTCATCCGATATGACCCCCGAGTGCCACCACTCGTGGGTGTCTCGCACGGTCCCAGCAAGCGGCGTGAAGGTCAGGCCGTTCGCCAGAGCCCGGTCGATGTTCGCGCGGGCCGAACCGTAGTTGTCGCCGGTAGGCAGGATCCACGGGACCACCTCCGTGATCTCGTGCTCCAGGAGGAAGTCGTAGTCGGGAATGGACACGAAGGAAGCCGGCGTACTGAATGCGGCATGCGCCCCGTACACGAAGGCGTGCATGCCCGTGGGTGAAGCCGGCCCGGCGACGTTGAAGGCTCCCACGTTTGAGCCTTCGATCAGCCGAACCATGAAGCCTGCTACGTCGCGTGCGTCGATGAACTGGACCGGATCGTCAGCCCTACCGGGGACGAGGATCTCACCTCCGCGGGGAAGTCTCACCGGCCAGTATGTGAATCGATCCGTTCGATCGCCCGGGCCTACCATGTAGGTCGGACGGGAGAGGATCGTGCGATCCTCTCCGAAGATCTGCACGACTTCGATCTCGGACAGCGTCTTCATGACCGCGTATCCGTATTCGAGCTGTTGAACTTCGCTGAGCTCCCCTGCCGGGACTTCCTTGTTCAGCTCGTCGTCTTCCCGGAGGATGTCCCTGCGGTACGGATAGTACACGCCGATCGAGGACGTGTAGAGATAGAGATCTGCCGAGTCCCGCAGAAGTTCGGCCGAATCGCGGGCCCATTTCACCCTGTAGCCGGAGTTGTCGATCACAGCGTCCCAGGATCGCCCTTTGAGCGCCTCCAGGTCGCTTTCCCGGTCTCCGATCAACTGCTCCACGTGGTGAAACAGATCCTGGTGGACGGTGGGCTTCGTTCGTCCCCTGGTGAACGTGGTGACCGTATGGCCGCGTCCCATCGCGTAGGCGACGATGTGCGGTCCCAACATGCTGGTTCCGCCCAGGATCAGGATATTCAGAGGATGAGGCTCCGGCTCGGGATGTACGGCACGTAGGGGCTTCCCGTTCGAAGCCAGGAGCGTGCCGGGCCGACCGAAAAAGGCCATTGCCGCGCCCGCCGCCAGTCCGGTCTCCAGAAACTCACGCCTTGAAGTGGTCATCGCATGGACTCCCGTTTCTCGTGCCGGATCCGTGTCCGGCAGGTAAACTTAGCGGTCTCGGTACTTGCTGCGCGATATGTTCTACTTGATGACACCAGCCGAGTTGCAGGTGTAGCCACCTCGCCTGCAACAAGGGTTTCAGTGTGCGCTGGCTCCTGCAGCGGACACGGTACATGGGGGTGGAAGCCAATGAGTGTCATGGTGTTGCCCGGGACCGCCGTGCCGTCCGTGCCGTCCGTGACGGACGTGCTGTGCGGAAGGGTATGAGGTAACCGGTCACGCGCGCGTCTCGGCCGATGTCGAGACCTGGGCGTTCTTCAGACCGGATCCCACGGGGTCAAATGCGATATGACGGACTGACCGATTTCTGATTCAAGGGGAACAAGTATGCCGAAATTCGTAGCCGCGGTGGTTGGACTGTCTCTGTTGGCAGCCGGGGCGCCACCGGTTGTTGCAGGGCAAGGGCGCCCCGATCCGGCAGCGCTGACTGCGGCCCAGCGCGAGGCCATGACCTGGTGCACCTGCCTTCGGCCGCCTGCGCCCAGGAAGCTGCACCTGGCGAGTCCGACGGTGCGTTGCCATGCGAGTACTTCCAGAGCGTGTTGGAGCCCGTGCCGCACGTCGCGCTTTCAGTCAACTCCGGCGGATTCGTGTCTGAATGGGACCGGGAGGAGTATCGAGGTTGTGAAGTCAACTTCGAAACGAACGATTCCCTGACAGCAGGACTGTCCGTGCCCAGCTTCGACGCAATCGAAGGTTCGGAGATGAGTCGCCTCGGTTGGAGAAGCAGCCGGGAAATCGGGGCAGATGGACCGGGGTCCGGCATCTTCGGCATCGAGAAGGACTCAGTGCTGTGCGTCGTCCGATGGGCTCAACCCGCTCATATCGATGATGACGGGGAGATCGTCCAATCCGAGACATTTACAATGAAGATTCAGTGCCGAAAGACCTGAGACGGGCTCCCTGAATCTAGAGCGGCGCTGCGCACCCGGGAGGAAGATCATGCGAGAGATCATCCTGTGCACTCTGGGGATGGCACTGCTGTCGACTCCGGTCGGCGCCCAGACCGACATCCCCCCGGAGCTCGAGGCGCTTATGGTGCCCCGAATCACCAGTCGGACGGCCGACAAGATGCTGGCCGACGGAGCACCCGTCGAGCTGATGCAGATCGAGGAGAGAGAATCATGAACTGGAATGCGACCGCGGCTATGAAAGAGACCGGACTATCTCTACTGGTCTGCGTGGCCTGTCTCGCGCCCGAACCCGCCTTCGGCCAGGCGCTCGAGGAGATATCCGCGGAAGTACGCTCGGCCGAAATCGCGTTCGCGAAGACCATGGCTGACCGCGATCTCGAAGCATTCCTCTCGTACGTCGCGGATGAGGCTATCTTCTTCAGTGGCCAGGTGCTGCGAGGAATCAGAGCCGTGGAGACCGGCTGGAGCCCCTTCTTCGAAGGAGCCTCGGCTCCGTTCTCCTGGGAGCCGGAGCGCGTGGCGGTGCTCGATTCGGGCACCCTCGCACTCAGCAGCGGTCCAGTGCGCGATCCGGATGGAAACCGCATCGGCACCTTCAACTCCATCTGGCGCCTCGAGCCGGATGGCCGATGGAGAGTCGTGTTCGACAAGGGGTGCCCGCCGTGCGATTGCGACCAGGAAACCGGGGACCCGAATTGATGGATCTGTGGTGAGTTTTTGGTATGGCGGCCGGATCGAGATCGTAACGGCAGACATCACGACGCTGGACGTAGACGTGATCGTGAACGCGGCGAACACGTCTCTGCTCGGTGGTGGAGGCGTGGATGGTGCCATCCACCACGCGGCGGGGCCGGAACTTCTGGACGAGTGCCGCACGCTCGGCGGTGCGCGGACTGGGGAAGTCAAGCTGACGGCGGGCTTTCGCCTTCCCGCGCGGTACGTCGTTCACGCGGTCGGTCCCGTATGGCACGGAGGAAAGAGCGGTGAGCCGAAACTGCTGGCGTCCTGCTACGGGCGAGCGCTCGAGCTGGCCCGGGGAGTGGACGCGGCCAGCATCGCGTTCCCGGCGATCTCGACGGGCGTGTACCGGTACCCCCTCGAGCAGGCGACGCGAATAGCCATCCGCACCGTCGCTTCCCACCTGGAAGCGTTCCCCCTGCCGGAGCGCGTCGTCTTCTGCTGCTTCTCGGAGCGGGACGCCGAGATGTACGAAGGCACGGCGGCGGAGGTCCTTCTCTCCAAGCGTTGAGCCATGTCTGGGCTACACCGCTAACGCAACCCGCGGACTTCGTTTCCGCGAATCTCCAGAACCTCAGGCTGCCCGCCATAGTGCGCCGCCATACCCACGTCGATGCACCACACACGGCCCCCGCAGTAAGACGTGATGCCGGCGTCCTGGACGGTGTGGCCGACCACCATTCGCCGCACGTCCAGGCTCTCCAGCACCGAGGCAAGCGTATCGCAGGCGGCCAGATTCGGCTCGTCCGAGTACAGCCGGTTCCACACCGGGCTGCGTTCACCGCGAATCCACTCGGGCTGGGGAGCCTCATCGCGCAGCCACGCCCGGATCTCGCTGTTCATCCGCTCGAGGCCCATGTCGACGTGCTCTGGCAGCACGCTTCCATGTGTAAAGAGCGTGTTTCCTAGGATCAGAAACGTGTCGTGCTCCGCCAGCAGTCGGGCGAAATCACCGCCGGGTCGGAGCGCCTGTACACGAGCCTGCTCGTGTAGCTCGACCGAGGCGAGCACCGAATCGACGGTCTCGACCACCGTTACGTCCTCGAAGTCGACCCACCCTCCCTCAGTAACGTACCTGTAGTCCAGGTACGCGTTCATCAGCTCGTGATTGCCGTTAAGCACGTGAACCGCGCCGCCCTCTGCTTCGGCTTCAACGCGAAGCTCCTCGAGCAGCCGGAAGATGGCCTCTTCTTCGTCCCCGCGGTCGAGGATGTCGCCGGTCTGGACCAGGACCAGCTTGCCACCCGTCCACCGGTCCAGCGAGTCGATTGCGCCGGCGAGTCGGAGTGCCGCCCTCGTGGCGGTGAGATCACCGTGGAGGTCGCCGATCGCGATGATGCGCTCCGGCGTATCGAATTCGATAGCTTCTTCTTCCGTCCCGGACGAGCCCGAGCAGGCGTAAGCTGTCAGCGCCAGGAGCTGACCCCATAGCGCGCGCTTCACTGAGCCAGCACCGGGATCCGGACGTGTGACGGATACTCAACTGAGTGATGGACCTTGTTGTGTGCCACCGGCTCGATCCTCATCGGTGGTGAGTCAGACGGAAGGATAAGCGAGCCGAGCGCCGGTGTCGACATAAGGAACGGGAGCTCTGAGGGGGTCTTCTGGCGTTCGTAAGCTTCTCCTCGCATTGTTGAGGACGAGACGAGGTCCCACCCTTCCTACGGGTACAGCGTTGAATGAAGTCGGTCTTCGTAACTGCGCGAGCGGTCTCCTACGCGTCGATCTTCATCGGTCTGTTTCTTGTCTTTGTGCCCGCCCGTTTGATTTCGTGGTCGGGTATCGTCCGGCCCGACTCGATCGGAGTCCTCGAGATCACCGGCGCGGTAGTAGTCGTCGGAGGCGCCTCGCTGGCCCTCTGGTGCGTGCTGACCTTCGCTTTCGTCGGCCGGGGCACTCCCGCTCCTTTCGATCCACCACGTCAGCTCGTCGTGCGAGGACCATACCGCCGGGTCCGCAACCCGATGTACATTGGCGCGGGAATGGCCCTCGCGGGCATCGCCCTATTCTACCGGTCGTTGCCCCTGCTGGTGTATACGATCTCGTTCATCCTGGTCACGCACCTGTTTGTCGTGCTGTACGAAGAGCCGACGCTGGATCGTACATTCGGAATCGAGTACGAGGCCTATCGGCGGCACGTGCGGCGGTGGCGGCCGTCTGTCCGGGGAGCACGATCGCGATCAACGGAGGATGCCCGATGAGCCAGGTGAGAGTGGTCCGTCCAACAGACGAGGATGACACGACTTGCTGACGTGGGCGAATATTCTGGAGGTCGCGGCGAACGGAAACCCGACTCCGAGCCGTAGGGTTGAACGGACGGACGCTGAATGGCGGACGCGCCTGACGCCCGAGCAGTACCGCGTGACGCGCGGGAGGGGCACCGAGCGCCCGTTCAGTTCGGAAATGTGCAGCCTGTTCGAGCCGGGCACTTACGCCTGCCTTTGCTGCGACACCATTCTGTTCGACTCAAAGGAGAAGTTCGAGTCCGGGACTGGCTGGCCTTCCTTCACGCAGCCCGTCGAGTCGAACGCCGTAGCCTACCACCTTGACAATTCGCTCGGCATGCAACGAGTGGAGACCACCTGCAACACGTGCGATGCGCACCTCGGGCACGTCTTTCCGGACGGGCCGAGGCCCAGCGGTCTCAGGTATTGCATCAATGCCGTGGCGTTGAAGAAGGTGGAGGAAGAGACGAGATGAAGATCGCGGGCGCGAGGCCCTACGGCCGGTCGATCGATCTTCTGAGCATACGGGGAGCGTTTCTGGCACATGCGGCCCGGATGAAGAGCGGATCGTGAATCACGATGCATTCGTAGTCGCCGCGATCGAGGAGGCGCGTAAAGGCCTCGCCACCGGCGGCATTCCGATCGGCTCGGTCCTGGCCATCGACGGGGCGATCGTGGCGCGCGGGCATAACCAGCGGGTGCAGAGGGGAAGCCCAGTTCTGCACGCGGAAATGGACTGCCTTGAGAACGCGGGTCGCCTGGCCGCTTCGGATTACCGGCGAGCTACCCTGTACACCACCCTGTCTCCCTGTGACATGTGCAGCGGAGCCATTCTCCTGTACGGCATACCGACGGTCGTCGTCGGAGAGAGCCGGACGTTCTGCGGCCCGGAGGACTACTTGCGGTCCCGAGGTGTGGACATCCTGGTCCTGGATGATCCGGAGTGTCTGCAGCTGATGGAGGCCTTCATTTCCGCGCGTCCAGACCTGTGGAACGAGGACATCGGCGAGTGATGTGGAACGGAAGAGGAGCCCGACGATGAGGATGATATCGACACCGGATGCTCCACCTCCCGCGGGACACTATTCGCAGGCGGTCGTCTACGGGGACACCGTCTACGTTTCCGGCCAGCTGGCCGTGGACCCGGTCACAGGAGAGAAGGGAGTGGGCTCGATCGAGGAGCAGACACTCCTGGCCCTGCGGAACATCGAGCAGATCCTGTTGTCCGCCGGGAGCGACCTGGACCACGTGATCAAGACAATCGCGTACCTCTCGGATGTCGAGTTATGGAGTGGAGTAAACCAGGCATACGCAGAAGTATTCGGGGAGCACCGACCGGCACGGGCCGTCGTCCCTTCGCGTGACCTGCACTTCGGGTGTCTCGTGGAGATCGAGGCGATCGCGGCGCTGAGGTGAGACAGCGCCATACTCTGACCACTGAGATTCGCATGCGCTTCGCGATCGTGGGACTCGTCCTCTTGCTGACGGTGGGGTGCGGCCCGGAGGAGCCCCAGCCGACGCGGAGCGAGGGAGCCAGGGACAGCTCCATCGCCGAGTCGGCCGTTCCCGGAGCCGCCGGAGTCAGAAGCGCGCTCTCGGTGGCCGACTCCGCCAACGCGAGGCGCGCGCGTGAGGACTCGATCATGGCGGCGGACGATCAATGAGAGTGGCTCGCGCAGCCTTCGATCCGCCCCAGGAAGAAGGGACCGCGAGACAATGAGCGAACTGTCCCGCACCCCTGAGCCACCGTACTACGCCGTGATCTTCACGTCGCGCCGCGCCTCCGTGCACGAGGGTTACGGCGAGATGGCCGACAGGATGGTGCAGCTGGCCGGTGAGCAGCCCGGCTTCCTGGGCGTCGAATCGGTGCGCGAAGCTGCGATCGGAATCACGGTCTCGTACTGGGATTCGCTGGATGCGATCGACGGCTGGCGAAAGCACATGGAACACCGGGAGGCGCAGCGCCTGGGCCGGGAGGCGTGGTATGACGAATATGCCGTCCGGGTGGCGCGTGTCGAGCGGGCCAGTCTATTCGATCGATCTGGGGTGACTCCTGGATAGCCAACGAAAACTGGGACTTTTCGGCGCCACTTCGCTTGGCGTCGGAGCGATCGTGGGGGGAGGTATCCTCGCCCTTGCCGGCGTGGCCTTTGCCGCGGCCGGTCCTGGGGCGATCGTCGCGTTCGCCCTCAACGGTGCGATCGCGTTCCTCACCGCCGCGAGCTTCGCCTACCTGGCTCGTCGTTTTCCGGAGTCCGGCGGCATCTACATCTACGCGAAGAAAGTTCTCTCGATCGAGGTCGCTTTCATCGTGGGTTGGGTGGTGTGGTTCGCTTCCATCGTGGCTGCCGCTCTGTATGCACTGGGATTCGCTGCCTTCTTCGTGGAGGGACTGGGCCGCGCGCTTCCCCTGGTGGACGTGCCTGCGGAGTGGGCTCTGAATCCTCTGCTGCGATCCGGGCTGGTTCTCGCGGCGATCGTGCCGTACACCGTGGCCCTGGTGCGTCGGCCGGCCGGCGGAGGATACGCAGCTACGATCGGGAAGATCGTCGTGTTCGCCGTACTGATCGGGGCCGGGGTGGCAGCCTGGCTCGGCCGGTCTCCCGGGGAGCTATTGGGTCGACTCGATCCGTTCATTCCCGCGGGGCCGCTCGGAGTCGTCGAGGCCATGGGTTACACGTTCATTGCTATGCAGGGTTTCGGGCTGATAGCGACGGTTAGCGGGGAGGTCCGAGACCCCCAGCGGAACGTTCCGCTCGCCATGTATCTGTCGCTCGGCATCTCGCTCGCGATCTACATCCCGCTCTTGTTCTTGATGGCGACGGTAGGGTCACCTCCAGAAGGAATCCAGGCCGCGGCGGCCGTCAATCCCGAAGGCCTGGTTGCTGTGGCCGTAGAGCGATACATGGGAGTCAGCGGCTATTGGCTCGTGATCGGGGCCGGCGTGTTGTCGATGCTCTCCGCCCTGAGCGCGAACCTGGTGGGTGCCTCGGCGATCGCTTTTGCGATGGCCAGGGACCGCACGCTTCCACGACGCCTCGGGTACGTGCGCGGACCGAGCGGTACACCCGCGGTGGCCGTAGCCCTGTCGAGCCTCATGGTCGGGGCGATCGCGTTGGCTGTCGGCGGAGTGGCCGCTGCCGGCGCGGCCTCGAGCCTCATCTTCCTCGTCTCCTTCGCGATGGTGCACTGGGCCGCGGTACTGGCCGGAAGCCGCTCGGGTCAGGCACGGCCGGCGTTCGTTCCGGTGCTTGGCGCCGTACTGTGCCTTGGGCTCGCGACCTTCCAGGCGTTCATCGTCCCCGAAGCGGGAACCGTGGTCGTGTTGTGGCTCACCCTTGGAATGATCCTCTACCTGGCCCTGTTCGCTTCCGGTGCCCGGCAGGCCGACGCTTCGGCAGAGGCACGCGATCCGGACCTGGCCCGTCTTCGCGGGCGGAGTCCTCTCGTGCTCGTGCCGATCGCCAATCCGGCGCGAGCTGCGAGTCTGGTCGACGTTGCGGCCACGCTTCGCACCCCCGGGACGGGGCGGGTCCTGCTTCTGTCGGTAGTGCGTCCAGAAAGAGACGGTTCCGGGAGAGATCAGCCGTCTATGCGGGACGCGGAGGCAGTGCTCGGAGAATCGCTGCAGAGAAGCCTCGAGAGCTCACTCGTGCCGGAGACCCTTTTCACGATCGCCTCGAACGTATGGCGAGAGATCGCGCGGGTCGCACAAGTGCAGGCATGCGAAACGGTGCTGGTCGGACTGCCCCACCTGACCGAGCCCGGCATGGAGGAGAACCTCGAGGGCCTGCTCGCCAGCCTCAACGCCGATGTAGTTATCGTCCGGGCGCCTCGTGGCTGGCGGATGAACGACGCCCAGCGCGTGCTGGTCCCGATCGGTGGGCGCAGAGAGCACAGTCATCTCAGGGCCCGCCTGCTGGCCAGCCTTTCGAGGTCCGGCGAGCGGTCAATTAACTTCCTGCACGCCATCCCTACGGCGACTCCAGCCGATGAACGGCGGCGCGTAGAGCGGGAGGTCCGGGGCTTGGCTCGCGACGAGGCGGCCGGGCCGTATGAGGTGGAGGTCGAGACCACGGACGATGCGACGCAGGCCATCATCCCGCGGGCAGCCGAAGCGGACCTGGTCATCATGGGCATGCAGCGACGGGAGCGAGGTCACCGCCCGCTCGGAGTCCTGGCCCTCGCCATCGCCCAGCGGACAGAGGTTCCACTGGTGCTGATCAGTCGCCGGCCGATGCGCTCGCTGGCCGGCTTGTCCACCCCGCACTTCCGGCTGCCTTGATGCGCAGGGCCTGGTTTCGGAGACCGTGACGTGACGGTGTCTGCCTTGCTGATCACCCTGGCGCTGGTCTTCTACTCTCTAGGTGTTTGGGCCGAGCGGATCGTCCGGTACCTCAAACCCTGGCATGTAGCGGCCTTCTGGACCGGCTTCGCCTTCGACGTTTCTGGGACGTGGGCCATGCACCGCCTCGCGACCGGCCCGTTCGACATCCTCGAACCGCACACACTGACCGGGCAGATCGCCCTGTGGCTGATGTTGATCCACGCCATCTGGGCCACCGGGGTCGTTCGATCCGGGACCGAGCGGGCGAGGGCGAGCTTCCACCGGTACAGCGTCATCGTGTGGCTGATCTGGCTCATTCCCTACTTCGGCGGGATGTACATGGGAATGACGAATTAGGGAGGCATGATCATGAAACGAGCTATTGTCTGCGTATCTGCGGCGATCGCATTCCTCCTCGGGACGGCGCTCCATGCGCAGGAGGAGCACCCGGTCAGGCATCTCACGAACGATCCTGCCCAGCAGGGTTTCCCATCCTGGTCTCCCGACGGCCAGACGATCGTGTTTTCGTCTGTGAGCCAGGACAGTCCGGAGGAGACCGGGCTGTGGAAGATATCCGCCAACGGCGGCGAGCCGTGGCAGGTCACGGAGGTCATCGGAGAGCATCCGGATTGGTCTCCGGACGGTCATTACATCGCCTTCGACGCCGACTCGGGAAGCAGCATCAAGTTGATTTCCTCGCGCGGCGGCTTCCCGATCCGGGTGGTTTCTACCGAAATTCCGGTCTTTCGGGGCGGCAACCCGAACTGGGCGCCGGACGGGAGGCGGATCGCGTTCAGGGAAGGCTCCAATCTGTGGCTAATTGACATCGTGACCGGGCAGGCGGGAATCGCCCTGACTCGCGAGGGCATGTATCCGATTCCGGGATGCTGGTCGCGGGATGGGGCGGAGGTCTTCGTAACGCTTCGTAGCAGCGATTCAGCCGAGTCCGAGATATGGCGGGTGTCCGCGAGCGGGGCCGAGGCACGCCAGGTCTCTTTCGAAACTGATCTCCTTTATCGGTACATGGACCTGTCGCCCGACGGTACGCTGCTCGCCTTCACCGCGTGCAAGCAGCGTGAGTGCGACCTATGGATCGGGGCTGTCGATGGCGGAAAGCCAATCCAACTAACGTTCGACACGGCGTACGATGACACCCCCCGCTGGTCGCCGGACGGGACGAAGATCGCATTCACGAGCACGCGCTCCGGGGCCTTCGACGTATGGGTCATGGAGCCGGACCTCGAGAAGATCAGGGCCGTGCTGAACGCGCAAGTTGAATAGAGGCGGGGGGCGGCTACCCGCGGTCACCCCGTCTGAATGAACGTCCCGTCCCGAAGCTCCGAGTAAGCCTGCCGCAGCTCGTCTTGCGTGTTCATCACGATCGGCCCGGCCCATGCCACCGGCTCCTCGATCGGTTTGCCTGATACGAGCAGGAAGCGAATTCCTTCGTCTCCGGCCTGCACCGTGACCTCGTCCCCGCGGTCGAACACGACGAGCGAGCGATTGCCGGTCTGTTCCAGGGGCAGGGTGACGAAGTTGCCGTCCTCGTCCCGCACAGAGCGAGGCTGCGAGGCGTCACGGAACGTGCCTGATCCCTCGAACACGTAGGCGAACCCGTGGCGACCGGTCTCCACCTGCAGGGTGCGGCGCGTGCCCGGCGGGACCCACACGTCCAGGTATCGCGGGTCCGCGGCGATGCCGTCCACCGGGCCGCGCTTTCCCCAGAAACTTCCGCAGATTACCCGGACCGCCGTCCCGTCGTCCTCCGTCACCTCCGGGATATCGGTCGAGGTCACATCCTGGTACCTCGGCTCGGTCATCTTTTGCAGCGCCGGCAGGTTTGCCCACAGCTGAAACCCATGCATCCGCCCGCTCGGGTCGCCCTTCGGCATCTCCTGGTGCAGGATGCCGCTCCCCGCGGTCATCCACTGCACGTCTCCGGCTCCCAGTTTGCCCGTGTTTCCGAGGCTGTCGCCGTGATCCACGGTGCCAGCGAGCACGTAGGTGATCGTCTCGATTCCCCGGTGGGGATGCCATGGAAAGCCGGCCTCATAGGCGGCCGGATCTTCGTTTCGAAAGTCGTCGAACAAGAGAAATGGGTCGAACTCTTCGGTCGCGCCGAAACCGAAGGCGCGTCGAAGATGCACCCCCGCGCCTTCCAGCACAGGTTTCGATTGCACGATTCTCTTGACGGGTCGTATGGACAATGGAGTCTCCGGTCCGAGTGTTAGATTCGATTACTACTATTGTAAACCAAGTTCGGTTCCCGCTCGTACGGATTGCAGGGCAAGAGACTCTGAGGAATCAGGCTGAGGGGCGCCGGCGAGCTGAGTGATACCGAGAACTCACGCGCGCCGGACGTCAGCCAGGAGGTACCTGGATGCGGATCGTGAAAGGCGCGTGGGCCGGACGGGACCTTGTCTCTCCCGGCGCGAGGATTCGTCCCACCGCCGAGGACGTCCGCGATCGGTGGCTCGGCCTCCTGGCGGAATCACTCGAGGGCGCGAGCGTGCTCGACCTGTTCGCGGGTTCTGGCGCGCTCGGGCTCGAGGCCCTGTCGCGTGGAGCCGCCCGAGTGGACTTCGTCGAGAACGGAAGTGCGAGCCTTCACTCACTGAAAGCGAACGTCGCGGCGCTCGGCGCCCGGAAGAGCGCTCGGATCTTCAAGCGTGACGCGATCCCGTTCGTCGAGACTCTTCCCGAGGGAGCCTACGACATTGCGTTCGCGGATCCTCCCTACGGGTCGAAGAAGCTCGACAGGGTGGTGAGCCGTTGGCAACAGGTGCCGTTCGCCACGATCCTGGGCGTCGAGCACCAGAGGCAGCATCGCCTGGAGGGGAAGGCGAAGCGCTACGACTTTCCAGGTGAGACCCGGATCACGGTGTTCGTGTCCACGCAGCGGAGGTCCGGATGAGGAATGTCCGGCTAGGGGCCGGGCTCGGCCCCGGCGTCCTGGCTCGGGACGACCGACTCGTCCATCGCCTCCGGGTCCCACAACGCCTCACCAGGCGGTGCCAGAGCGTAGATCACCCCAACGGCGGGTCCATCGGTCTGCAGCACCCTGAGCGCTCGTTCCGGATGAAGCTCCACGAAGGCTTCGAGCGTCCGTGCCGCCTTGTTCTCGCCCAGGATCAGCGCGACGTGGCGGGCGCCGTAAAGGACGATCGCGGAATCCAAACCGGCGGCGAGCACCTCGGGCGTTCGGTCATAGCGGCCGTAGTCGTCGGCCAGGAAGCGCCAGGACGGAACGGCCGGCCGGCCCGTCTCCCAGTGTATATAGGGATCCAGCGCGGAGGCGATCACTGAGCCTGGTGCGGTGTTCGAGCGAATCCATTCATTCAGCGGAGCATAGGCCCCGGCGGGGATCGTCTGCGGCGTAGTCCACGCCCGGACGGCGTGACCGCGTCCCTGATACGTCAGGGCGTTGACCACGAATATCGCTGCGACCACGGCCAGTACGGGGATCCCCCAACGCGGCAGGTCTCCGCGAATCTTCGGCACGGCCTCCCATACCCCCTCGAACGCCAGAAGTGTGAGCAGCGGCGTGATCACGTAGTAGAAGCGGTAGGGCTCATAAGGCCAGGTGAACACGAGCCCGAGGTAGATGACCGGGAACAGCGGAAGCGCCGGGTTTCGCGTCCAGGCGCGCGCGCCGCCATACACGGTGGCCGCACCCAGCGCGAGCAGGATGACGGCGAGCGCGAGGCCTGGCGCCCTCGGCACCCACACGAACTGCAGAGTCTCGACGAACGGTTCCCAGTTGGCCGCGATGACCTCGCGCAGGCGTGCGATGGCGCCTCCCTGGAAACTCTCGCCAACCCAGGCACCGTAGGATCCGTATTGACCCGCAATAGGGTCCGGCACGTCGGACGCGTGTCGGCGCACCCACGCGAGCCACGCGATCGCCGGTAGGCAGACTACGGCGGCCAGGACACCAGCGTTCAGCCAGCGCCGCCGGAAGAGGACAGGGAGCAGAAGGGCCACGATCAGCGTAAGGCCGATGGAGCGTGTCAGGAACGCGGCTCCGGCCACGAGACCGACCGCCACGGCCCAGCCGATCTCGCCGCCCGGCCAACACCAGACCGCTTCGTAGGCCCCGTCGACCTCTGTCGCACCTCCCGGAGCCTTCGCCGCAAGCAGCAGTGCCCCGACACAGGCGAGCAGGAACAGGGGCTCCGACAGCAGAACCGTGGCGACGGACATCGAGGGAATCGTGAGAAACGCATAAAGCGTAATCAGTCCGACGGCCACTATTCGCCGCTGGCTGCCGTGCGCGAACAACAGGAACATGCCCCCCGCAGTCAGGCCCCAGAACAGGGCGTTGAGGGCTTTGAGCGTCCCCAGGTTATCGGGGTACAGACTGAACGCCTTCCACGTGGCGGCGAGCACGGCCGGGTATGCAGGCGGGTACTTCACGCCAGGGACGGCGCCCGGGAGATTGGAGTAGACGTAGCCGTCCCCGCGCGCCATGGAGCGTGCGAGCGCCAGGTAAGCCCCGTCGTCGTAGTAGGTGCCCGCCCCTACGGCCGCCTGAGATCGAACGGTGACCAGCAGGACCACTACCGCTACGACGGCCGCGAGGAGGACGACCAGAGTGCGAGTCGGCACCAGGGGACGCGGCTCGGGCAACGTGGCCGATTCTGTCTCTCGGTTCATGCGGGGAAGGTGGCCTGGGCCAGGTTGGTCCGAAAGCCCTGCATCAGCGGTCGCTCCCGAGCGCGTTCGCCAACACTCCCAGGAAGTCCTCCAGGATGGCGAACGTCAATCCCCAGATCACGTGGCCCTCGAAATCGATCGCGGGAAACTCGCGGACGGAGGGATCCTCGCGCAGCAGAGTGGAACGGTACCCCGGATCGGATAGTGCCGCGACCGGGATCCACACGTGGTCGGTCAGCTCATGATTGACGCGCACTTCCTGATCCTCCGCCATCCAGGCCACGAATGGAGTGATGCAGATGGAGGGCAGGTGACGGCTTCGCGGGTGGATCTCCCCGAGACGCCCGAGATGATCCTCCCGCTCGAGCCGAAGGCCGGTTTCCTCCATTGTCTCGCGGCGCGCCGTTTCGAGAAGGTCCGCATCGTCCGGCTCGCAGCGGCCGCCGGGCAGCGCGACATGACCGGACCAGGGATCGCCCGGAATCTCGGCTCGCCGAACGAACAGTGCGTCAGGGGCGCTTCCATCGGGCGCGGGAGGGCGGAGGATCAAAGTCACTGCAGCCCGGATCTCGCACTCCGCCTCGGGAATGCGATCCCCCGAGTCGTCCGCGAGGGCCAACCGAAGACGTTCCACCCACTCGATACTCATCCGCCCGGATCCCGAGTGCCTTCCGCCGCTTCAAGGAGCGAGAGATAGCTCTCGTGTCGGTGCCTACGCACCGCGCCCTCACCCACGGCGTCGTGCACAGCGCACCCCGGCTCAGACCGGTGCCGACAATTGGAGAACCGGCAATGGTCGACGAGTGGTCGAAACTCGCGGAACGCGTGAGCAAGGTCGACCGGATCCACGCCGGCCGGCTCGAAATACTGGATGCCAGGTGTGTCAGCGAGGTAGCCGCCGCCGGGGAGTGGTATCAGCAGACCCGCCGACGTCGTGTGCTTTCCCTTGCCCGATCGCTCGCCCACACTGCCGACGCGCAGGTCCAGGTCCGGCAGGATCGCGTTGAGAATACTGCTCTTTCCGACCCCCGAGGGGCCGGTGAACACGGTGATTCGGCCAGCCAGCTTTTCCTGCAGATCGTCGATTCCGGCGCCGGTCTTCGCACACGTGGGGAGCACCGGGTAGCCGATTTCAGAGTAGGCGGCGATTTCTGGTGGCACACCGACGTCGACCGTCAGGTCCGCCTTGTTCATGACGATGATGGCGGGCAGGTCGTGCAACTCGGCCACGGCCAGCAGACGATCGAGGAGCCGGACGTCCGGATCGGGGCGGGCCAGCGAAAACACGGCGGCCACCTGGTCCACGTTGGCGGCCAAGACCTGCTCCCGCCGTTTGGCCATCGAGTGACGGGACAGGCGGCTGTGACGGGGCAGAACCTCTGTGATGCGGCAGCTTCCATCCTCGAGCTGCTCGAGGGTCACGAGGTCGCCGACCGCCACGCGCTCGCCGGCGTCGCGCTTCGCCCGCCCGCGCAGTGAGCAGTCGAACGTGCCCCGTCCAGTATGGATTCGATACACCCCGGCCGTGAACTGGAGAACGCGGCCGGTGATAGAATCAGGCACGGAGCAGGGTCACGAGTCGGGAGCGTCCGGACCGACCAGCTCGTCGAGGCAATTCCACGCGAGCAAGGCGCACTTCACTCGCACGGGAAACTTCGACACGCCGGCCAGGGCACGCAGATCGCCGAGGTCCGTGTCGGCGGCCGCGACCGCGTCGCCGCGCACCATGCGGGTGAACGTGTCCATGACCTGGAGGGCTTCCTGGACGGTGCGGCCCTTCAGCACGCCACTCATCATGGATGCCGAGGCCTGGCTGATCGAGCAGCCCTTGCCTTCGAAGTGGACTTCGGCGATCCGATCCTCTTCGACTCTCAGCATCAGGTCGATCACGTCGCCGCACAACGGGTTGTTCAGTGTAAGCGTGTGGGTGGCGCCATCCAGCGGACCCTTGTTCCGAGGGCGACGGTAGTGCTCGAGAATGACCTGCTGGTAGAGATCCTGCAGAGAGCTGAGCTCGGTTCCTTCGCCGCCGCGATCCGTCATTCCCATACGCTCATGCGACTCCGAACAGTTGTGCCGCGAGCCCCAGTGCCTCGATCAGGGCATCGACCTCCGATTGCCTGTTGTAAAGGTAGACGCTGGCGCGAGCTGTCGCATCCACCCCCAGGTGCTCCATCAACGGCTGGTTGCAGTGATGGCCGGCCCGGATCGCAACGCCCTTCTGGTCGAGGATCGTGGCCAGGTCGTGCGGGTGGATGTCCGCGTATCGGAACGAGATCACACCTATACGGTCTTCCCGGGGTCCGTAAATCTCGATTCCGTCCACCGCGTCGAGGCGGTCCAGGGCGTAGGCCGTCAGGTCCGCTTCCCACGCATGAATCTCCTCCAGACCGATCCGCTGCATGTAGCGAATCGCTTCGGCGAATCCCACAGCGCCTGAGACATTGGGCGTTCCCGCCTCGAACCTGTGCGGTACGGGCCCAGCGGTGAATCCGTCGAGCCGGACCTCGGAGATCATCTCGCCTCCGCCCTGCCACGGCGGCATCGAGTCCAGGATCTCCTTCCGACCCCACAACGCCCCGATCCCGGTGGGCGACAGCATCTTGTGCCCGCTGAACGCGTAGAAGTCGCAGCCGAGGGTCTGCACGTCGATCCGCATATGAGGCGCCGCCTGTGCTCCGTCTACGAGGCATACGGCTCCGGCCTCGTGCGCCTTCCGTGCGATCTCCGCTACGGGATTCACCACGCCCAGCGTGTTGGAGACGTGCGTCACTCCCACGAGACACGTGCGCTCCGAGAGCAGACGATCGTAATCCTCGAGCACGAGGCAACCGTCCGGCGTCACATCGACGTAGCGCACGGTGGCGCCCGCTCGGTGCGCCAGGATCTGCCACGGAACCATGTTGGAGTGGTGCTCCATCTTCGTGAGAAGGATCTCGTCCCCTTCGCCGAGGTGCGCGGCGCCCCACGTCCACGCCACCAGGTTGATCGCCTCGGTGGTCCCTCGCGCGAAGACCACTTCGCTGGCGGACGCCGCCCCGATGTGATCGGCCACGACCGCACGCGCTCCCTCGTACGCTTCCGTGGCTCGGATGCTCAGCTCGTGGGCCCCCCGATGCACGTTGGCGTGGATCTCACGGTAGTAGGCGTCCACCGCCTGGATCACCGAGTAGGGCTTCTGCGAGCTGGCAGCGTTGTCCAGGTAGACCAATGGGTGTCCGTGTACAAGGCGGCCGAGGATCGGGAAGTCGGCCCGGATCCGCTCGATGTCGTAGACGGGAGCCGGCGTGGAGTCGGAGCTGGGATCAGGTGTTTCCATGGGTGCGCCCCTGGCGCCTTTCCTGGCCTGGCTCCGTGGAGGGCCGGCCGGATCGTCAGCCGACCCTGACCTGGACTACCTCACCCTCCACGCGGGCCTCATAGGTTCTCACCGGTCTGACCGCTGGAAGGGCCCGCGGTGCTCCGGTCTCCAGGTCGAAGCGAGCGCCGTGGAGGACGCACGTAACCTGCCCTCCCACCAGCTCGCCCGACGAGAGAGGAAACTCTTCGTGTGAGCACTCATCGTGCAAGGCGAACACCCGGTCGCCGACGTGAGCGAGAACGATCTTCTCGCCGTCCAACTCGACCTGCAGCATGGTGCCGGCGGGAACGTCCTCCACCCGGGCCACCGTGCGGAACTCGCTCATCCGCCGTGGATCTTCGCTTCGATGGATTCGCGGATGCGCGAACGCACGCCCTCGGCGGGAACACGCTCGAGGACCTCATCGAAGAACCCGAATACGAGCAGGCGCTCGGCCTGTTCCCGGTCCAGCCCCCGGCTCATCAGGTAGAACAGCATCGTGTCGTCCACCTGGCCGACCGTAGCGCCGTGCGAGCATCTCACGTCGTCCGCTCCGATCTCCAGGTTCGGGAGTGCGACGGCGCTCGCGTTCTCGCTGAGGAGAAGGTTCCGGTTGGTCTGGTAAGCGTCCGTGAGCTGCGCGCCCGGGGCGACCTTAATCAGGCCCCGGAACACGCTGTTCGAGCGCGCCGTGAGGGCCCCCTTGTAGAGAAGATCGCTGTGCGCACTCGGCGCCTCGTGGTGCTGCAGTGTATGGTGGTCGAAGTGCTGGTCCCGGTCGCCGAACCACAGAGCCAGCATCTCACTGCGCGCGCCCTCGCCCTCGAGGTGGCTGGTGACGTCGGCCCGGGCCAGGTCGGCTCCGAGTGTGACGTTGAAGCCGTTCAGCGTGGAATCCTTGCCCGTGTTCGAGTGCTGCATGCTGAAGTGCTTCACTCCGCGACCATACTGCTGCACCGCCAGGTAGCTGACCGTCGCGCCCTCCGCCCCGAAGATCTCGACCCCGTTGAGGCTGAGCGACTCCTTCTCCAGGTCAGGCGAGACGTATTCGTCGATACACGTAACGCGGGCCCCTGCCTGGGCGACGATGAGCGAGTGGGTCGACACGACTCCGCCTTCCTCATCCAGATACTGGAAGGCGTGCACCGGGTGCTCGACGTCCACTTCCTCCGGGACGTACAGGAAGTATCCGCCGGAGAGAAGAGCCGAGTGAAGGGCCCACAGCTTCTGCTCCAGCGGTGCCACATCGCTCTGGAAAAGAAAACGTTCCAGGAGTTCCGGCCGCTCGTCCGCGACGTCCTCCAAGGGCGCGTAGATCACTCCTCGCGCCTCCAGGGCCGGATCGATCCGGAGGTGCTCGAGACACCCGTTGTGCCTGACCATCACGCCGGCACGGTCCCGGTCGCTCTCCATCGCGGCGCGTACCGATGCAGGCAGTCGCTCGACAGGCACCCGCTCACCCTCGCATGACACGGGCGTGAAGGACTCTGGATCGAGGTCAGCGAGATCCGTGTACCGCCACTCTTCGCTCTTGCGCGTGGGCATCGGGGTCTCGACGTACGTCTTCCAGCCCTCGTGGCGCAACCGGCTGAGATGGGAGGGCTCGTGAACGCTCCGAACGTAGGTGGCGAGCCCGCGAGCGAGCGATCCCGCCGCAGCTTCCTTGCCCGTGTCCGGCCTCGTGTCGCTGGTCATCGTTCCTTCGGCCAACGTGGGTTCTCCTTGCTTCGGAAGCCGAGCGCGTGACGGGCCGGCCCCGGGATCTATTCGGATCGACCGCGCCGGTTCAGCCGACGCTGCCCTCCATCTCGAGCTCGATCAGGCGATTGAGCTCGATCGCGTATTCCAGCGGCAGTTCCTTGGCGATCGGCTCGATGAAGCCGCGCACGACCATGGTCATGGCTTCCTCCACGGACAGCCCACGACTCATCAGGTAGAACAACTGCTCCTCACCGACCTTTGAGACCGACGCCTCGTGCCCGATCGACGATAGGTTCTCGTCGATCTCGATGTACGGATACGTATCGGTTCGCGAGGTCTCGTCCAGGAGGAGGGCGTCGCACTCCACGTTGGACCTGGCGCCCACCGCACCCTCATACACCTTGCACAGTCCACGATAGGAGGAGCGACCGGTGCCCTTCGATATCGACTTCGAGACGATCTGCGAGGTCGTGCGCGGAGCCGCGTGCACCACCTTGCCGCCCGTGTCCTGGTGCTGTCCATCGCCGGCGTAGGCGATCGAGAGGATCTCTCCGTGGGCGCCCTCGCCCACCAGGTAGCACGACGGGTACTTCATGGTGAGCTTGGAGCCGAGGTTCCCGTCCACCCACTCCATGTTCGCTTTCTCGTGCACCATCGCCCGCTGGGTGACGAGGTTGTACATGTTGTGCGACCAGTTCTGGATCGTGGTGTACCGAAAGCGTGCCCCCGGCTTCACGACGATCTCGATCACGCCTGAGTGAAACGAGTCTGTGGTATAGCTGGGCGCCGTACAGCCCTCTATGTAGTGCGCCTGGGCGTCGTCCTCGACGATGATCAGGGTGCGCTCGAACTGTCCCATCTGCTCGGAGTTGACCCGGAAGTAGGCCTGCAGCGGGATGTCCACGGCCACGCCCTTCGGGATGTACACGAACGATCCGCCCGACCACACCGCCGAGTTGAGGGCCGCGAACTTATTGTCCTGCGGCGGCACTATGGTGGCGAAATACTCCCGGAAGATCTCCGGGTAGAGCTTCAGTCCGTCCTCGATCGACTCGAAAATGATGCCAAGCTCCGTCCACTCCTCCTTGAGGGAGTGGTAGACCATCTCCGACTCGAACTGGGCGCCCACGCCCGCGAGGATCTTGCGCTCTGCCTCGGGAATGCCGAGTCGTTCGAACGTGGTCTTGATCTCGTCGGGGACGTCATCCCAGGACCGCTCCATGTGGTCCTGCGGCTTCAGATAGTAGTAGATCTCGTCCAGGTCCAGGCTCGCGACGTCCCCACCCCAGTCCGGAAGCGGCTTAGAATAGAAGATCTCGAGGGCTTTGAGCCGGAAATCCAGCATCCACTCCGGCTCTTCCTTGTGCGCGGAGATCTGCCGCACGACCTCCTCGCTCAGACCCTTCTGCGCCTTGAATACGGGCTTCTCATCGGTGACGAAGTGGTACTTGTACTCGTCGAGCCCGAGACCCGTGATGGCTTCATTTCGCGGCATGTTCTGATCCTGACTTGCCTCTCGTTCACAGGGCGGCGACGGACGATCCGCCGCAGCCCCTCGCGCCAATCGTCCTGCTCAGCCGACCGTGGCCGCCTCGGGCTCCTCGTGCAGCCAGTCGTAACCCATTTCCTCGAGGCGGTCCGCGAGCTCGGGGCCTCCCGAATGGGCGATCTGGCCGTTCAGCATCACGTGCACGAAGTCGGGGTGCAGGTAGTTCAGGATCCGCTTGTAGTGCGTGATCAACAGCACCCCCATTCCGTCGTCGGCGCCGCGAATCGTGTTCACGCCTTCGGACACGATTCGTAGTGCGTCGATGTCGAGACCGCTGTCGGTCTCGTCCATCACCGCCATCCGGGGCTCGAGCATGGCGAGCTGAAGGATCTCGTTTCGCTTCTTCTCGCCGCCCGAGAATCCGTCGTTCACGTACCGGGCGGCAAACGCCGGATCGACTTTCAGCATCTCCAGCTTCTCCAGGAGGCGCCCCTGGAACGCGAAAATGTCCATGTCCTCGCCCTCCTCGAGCCGGGCGACCATGGCCGTGCGCAGGAAGTTCGAGATCGAGACGCCGGGGATCTCAGCCGGATATTGAAAGGCCAGGAACAGGCCGGCCCGGCTCCGCTCGTCGGGCTCCATCTCCAGGACGCTTTCGCCCTCCAGCAGTACGTCGCCCCGGGTAACCTCGTATCCCGGATGTCCGGCGATCGCCTTGGCGAGGGTGCTCTTCCCGGAACCGTTAGGTCCCATGAGCGCGTGCATCTCACCATGGCGGATCGCCAGGTTGACGCCGCGGAGGATATCGGTGCCCTCGCCTTCAACGCTCGTGTGGAGGTCCCTGATTTCAAGCAGGTACTCAGCCATTACCGCTCCAGTGCCTTATCGTCGCTCCAGAATCGGACGGGCCGAAGGGGTCGCGTCCGTCACCCGTCCGGCCCGTTTCCACGATCGAAAACCGCTCTTGGTCGCACCGCAAAATACACTAGTTGAGAACGAGTTTCAAGTGATATCTACCTGTTACGGGCCGGGCGGTTCCCTGGATTCGGCTCGAGGTGTTCCGAAACAGAGATCCGCCTTAGTTTCGCGGCGGATACCTGGAGTGAAAACGGCTGCGGTCCACCAGACCCGGGGAGCGACTCGATGCTAGCAGCTTTCTTCCGCCGCCATGGCGGACCGGAGGTCATGGAGACGGGTGAGGCGCCGGAGCCGGTCGCGGCGGCGGGGACGGTGGTCGTTTCGGTGCGAGCGGCGGCCCTCAACCACCTCGACCTGTGGGTCAGGCGAGGTCTGCCCGGGTTGACCCTGGATCTGCCGCATATAGGCGGATCCGATGTCGCTGGCGTGATAGACGGGATCGGGCCGGGTGTCGAAGGCTGGGAAGTAGGCGATCGGGTGGCGGTCAACCCGTCGCTCTGGTGCGGCAATTGCGAATGGTGCTCGCGCGGCGAGCACCCTCTGTGCGTGGACTTCAAAATCCTCGGGGAACACGTCGCCGGCGGAACGGCGGAGTTTGTCAGGGTTCCGGAACGCAATCTATACCGGATTCCGGCCGACCTCGAGTTTCGACTGGCCGCCTCCGCGCCTTTGGCATACCAGACTGCGTGGCGGGCGCTCAAGACGCGCGGAGGCTTGAAGGAAGGCGAGTCGACGCTCATCACCGGAGCTTCGGGTGGCGTGTCAACCGCCGCCATTCAGATCGCTCGCCTGCTCGGAGCCCGCGTACTGGCCGTGACGAGCGGACCCGAGAATGCACAGCGGGTGCGGGAGTTGGGGGCGGATGTGGTGTTCGATCGACTGGACGGCGACTTCGCGGAGGGAGTCAGGGAGCACACGGGCGGCAACGGAGTCGATCTCGTGCTCGACAGCGTGGGCGAAGCGACCTGGGTCCAGTGTCTGCGCAGCCTCAACCGTCTCGGGCGCCTCGTCACGTACGGCGCGACGACCGGCCCGCGCGGAGCCATCGAGATCCGTCACATGTTCTGGAAGCAGATTACGGTGTCGGGATCGACGATGGCGTCGCAAGCCGAGTTCGAGACCGTCATGGAGCACGTGGCGGACGGACGCCTGGTGCCGGTCATCGGTGCCGTGATGCCGCTGGAGGCGATTCGTGAATCTCATGAGATGCTGGAGGAGGGGCGTGTGTTCGGAAAACTCGTGATGGAACCGTGAGGAGGACGGGGCACGTGCGCGCGGTCCGCCGGATAGCTGGTTCCCTGCTGCTGGTCGGCACGTGCGCCCTCGGGTGTTCGGAAACCGAATCGTCGATAGATGCGGTGGCAACAGATCTTGCTGCTCCAGCCACCGAACATGAAATCAGTCAGGATACAGCCATGGAACCGGCAGGTAGCGTCGAAGATCCACTGGAGGTGTTCGGATTGTCGGCACCTACTGATGCCGCAGCAACAATAGTAACGCCGGTGTGGCTGATCAACCGCTCACGGGACGCGTTGATCGTATCAGCCGCGGGCGGGGCGGCGACGGTAATCGTGGACACCGTGAGCGCATCCGATTCCGTCCTCGTTCGAATCGCGACGCCTGCCGACTCGGTGGTTCTTTCTGCCCGCACGATTCGGGGCATATTCATGGGTCGAGTGGGCCTGCTAATGGACGCTGAGAAGAAGCGAGCGGCGTTTCCCCAGTAGTTGTGGCCGAATGGCCACACCACAACCTGCCGATGACGCCCTGCCGTGCCGCGTAACTTCTTATACAACAATCGAGTGCGGCCATCGTACGTGCCTAGCACCGTTCTTGCCCATAGGGTGACGGAGAGGCTTCGCTACCGGGAGCAGGAGGCGAACCCATGAAGCTGGGCAATTCCGTGCTGTTTCTAGCCCTTACGATGGGGCTGGCAATACTGGCGGTGACAGGCGCCAGGCCCGAGATCTGGCGGGCTGCTGACGTGACCCTGGAAGACGGGGACGCGTGGTTCATCTAGCCCTGGCGGGTCCGGGAATCGCGTGACCGACCGGGAAACGAGACGGGCCATCCTCGAAGCGATCCGGGCGGATGTACGCTCGCGGATGGACCACGTCACGGATCGGTTCGTGGACCGGGCACACGAAGCGGCCGCGCGGAGCGACGCGGCAGGCATCCTGAACGAGGCGCTTTCGGAAGTGTCCGACGTCCTGTCCGAGGGTATCGTCGCCCAGGTTAGAGAAACGGGGCCGATGCACCCGGGCCGCGACACGCGCTGAAAGAAGCCCGCCGGAGAACCCCACTCTCACCGAATGCAGAGTCTCACTCCGCACGTCTGCCGGATCTTCTTCCCACACCCCTTTCGAATTCCCGGACTCCACTTCCAGCCCCGCAGACAAACCACTTCATAATCTTCGGGGTTGCTCCAGGCGATGCGCAGAGTGTAGAGTGCTGCCAAGCACATTGCACAAAAGGCGTGGAGGTCATCGATGCGCATGAAGGAGCTGGTGCAAGAGACCGGGATACCGCGGACCGCCATCCACCACTATCAACGTGAAGGCCTGCTACCACCCGCCAACAAGACAGCGCCGAACGCCGCTCTGTACGGTTCGGAGCACGTCCGGCGGCTGAAGGTCATCCGGGCACTGCGTGGTGACGAGCTGGGTCCCATGTCGATGGACGGAGTGCGACAGGTGCTGGAGATGGTGGAGCGCGGCATCGAAGTGGAAGTGGCGGCGGCGCTCTATTCCGTGCCGGGGGCGCTCGGGAAGTCGGCCTCCGGCAGCACGCGCAGCGCCGAGCAATCGCTCTCCGAGGTGGCGCACGAAGCGGGCTTGAGTCTATCGACGGCTCGTGCGCTACATGGAGCAGGTCTCCTGCTCGGGCGGGCCGGCGCCGGGGGCACCAGGATCTTCGACGAGGCGGACGCCAGGGCAGCACGGCTGATCGCCGATCTCCTGTCTGACGAGGGGGTTCAGCCGGCAGACTTCGATCCGGTCGCCGAGCTGATGGGAGAGCTTGTTCGGTACGAGAAGGCCCTGGCGAGCCTGGCCACCGCCAAGCTGAGTCCCACGGAAGGTGCAGCGCGAAGACGAGCCATGTACCACAGCCTGCATGCCCTCCACACATACCTGTTCAGGCGACTGGTACCGAAGCCCGGCGACTCGTGACCTGAAACCTCGACTGGCTGAAGCTCGTCAGATCCAAGGTTGAAAGAAGAACCTGATAGACAGGATCCTGATCATGCGTGTTCGTCCATTTGTCGTAACTCTCGGGGTTATGGCGGTGCTCCTGGTCTTTCTGGCGGCACCTGAGGTTGAGGCGCAGGAGGCGGTGAGGCAGGTCACGCTGGCGGAAGCACTGGGGCTGGCGGAGCGAAACAACCCGGGGCTGGAGCAGTCGGCCTCGTCGGTGGAGATCGCGGGCTACCAGGAGCTGTCGGCGTGGGGGCAGTTTCTGCCGAACCTGAGCCTC